>CBFHQJ010000012.1:0-70146 GCA_965657795.1 Akkermansiaceae bacterium | reverse complement strand
GCACGGTCGTTCTAGAGGTGGAGATCAGGGGGCGGCGACAAATCCTGCGTTTCGCCCCACAGAAACTAAATGATTGGAATCGAATCCGCTTTGAGCCGATTAACTCTGGTGATTCTTTGACTAATTACCGCAAGATCGAGAATGGTATTAAAAAATCACACAATGATTTTTCGCGCGAGACAGCAGCGGACTAACGGAGCGTGGAAGGGAGTTGCGGGTGTACGCCTAGTTTTTCGTAGTTGAACCCACTGGGGCGAGGCTCGTATTTGCCGGTGTATTCCACGCTGCGATTTGGAGTGATCTGACCTTCAAGTCCCATTCCCCAATAGGCGGCATTGATGACGAGTCTTCTCAAGCCCTCACTTTGAAGGTCGCGAGCGCTCCCCATGGTGGTGTTGAAAATGCGGGCTTCTTTGCCTTCGCTCGTTTTCCAGTTTTTGAACCAGGCGATGGGCAGGGGTTCCTTCTTTGTGTTCGGCTCGTCCTTGGGCGAGCGACCTGTGAGTGGTTGTCCCCAAACGAGAGCGGTGCAGTCCTTTGGCAGGGCGGTGCCCTCCTTGTAAGTACGATAAACATCGGATGGCCCCCAGATGTCATTGACTCCTTTGACGATGGGGTGGTCTGCGAGTTCCTTGACAACTGTCCCGCGGGTAGCCTCCCGGTGCCAACCTCCATGGTGGCCCATGAAAGATCCACCAAGAATATCCCGGCCAAAGTTGATATTTTTCCCATCAAGTTCGTAAGGGATCCGACCACGGAAGCCGTGATTGGCGGTGCGAAGCGCAATCACAGGTTTTCCAGAATCGAGGTATGCCACGATTTGCTTTAGCTGATCGTCCGGCAGGGTGAGTAAGCGGTGAAAGAAGATGACGAGATCAGCTGATTTGAGGTGTTCCAGTCCGGGGATGTCATGCTCTTCGAATTCGTCTTCTTTGCCTTTCTTGGGATAGACCGGCATGGTGGGATCGACTTCTCCTTTTGCATTCATGCCAAAAAGCACGGTGCAATCAAATCCATGGTGCTTGCTCAGAATACCAGCCATCATGGGCATGGCTTGTTCGCTGCGATATTCCTGGTCGGCGGCGATTAAGACGATGTGTTTTCCTTTGCCGGGCCCATCCCCGCCGGGATAAGTGAGCCATTTAGGACTCTTGGGAACCGGGTGCGCTGAGAGCGAAAGAAGTGAAGTGAGGAGGATGATAAGTGGAATGCGGAGCATGACGGGGGTTTTTAGGTTTTAGCGAATACTGTTGAGTTCAGGCGCTTCGGTGGAAGCATTGATTTTCTTGATGGTGTCCCGCAGGAGAGCCGCTTTCTGAATGCTGAGTCTCTTGGGGAAGTTGGGTTCGCCGCCGTCGAACCGGGTGGCGACTGCTTCGAGGTCGGGGATGACCTCCTTGGCGTGTGAGCCGTAGCTGAGAAGAATATCCATGATTTTTGGAGTCCGTTTCTCGCTGGCCCAAGGATTTTGTTTTCCGGTGAAATCTACACAGGCTTTCATACCCTCTTTGATATGATTGGCGGCAAGGACCTTGAGGCCTTCGACCCGAATTTCGGAGGCGAACATAACACCACTTGGAGCAGGAGTTTCAATTGCTTCCAGAATGGCAGGGAGGAGCGGCTTGATTTCGGCTGGGGAGAGGTTGCGGTAAACCGAGCCGAAGCTGCCCCTGGCGCGACCGTCTTCGTTTTGAAGTCCGGCCTTTACTGCTTCGTAAAGAACTTCGCGATCGACACCCTCCAGAGAACGGCTCAGCAAGCCACCCCGGTTGTTGAAAAGGGCGAAGGAGAAATATCGCTGTTGCATGCCCCGGGGGTCGGTCTTTGTATCTACCTCGGTGAGGAGTTGAAGTAGTTTGGGAGCAGTTTTCGTCGCAGGCTTGCCGATGGCGGCCAGAGCTTCTGCGGATTTGATGCGAAGCCAGAGATCGTCGGAAGAGAGGTTTTTTGCGAGAGCATCGACGGCAGCAGCGCCGCGTCCCCGAAGGGCGATGATGGCTTGGCTGGCTCCGAGTTGGTCGTAGAGTTTCTCTGACTGGAGAAGTTTGATTAATGCCGTTGCCGGAGCGTTGCCCTTACGCCGGCCGATGGCCATCGCGGCTCTCTCTCGAACGACCGGTGACCAGTTGCCGAGCGCTTCGAGGAGGGTGTCACCATTCAGTGAATCGTAGGCGGAATTACGGTCCTTGTTGTTCCAGCCGCGACCTGCACGGATCAGGGAGTCGGCTTCTTTTGATGTGATCTGAGGCGCAATGGGGTCGCGTTTTCCGGTGAGCCAGATTTTCTTAAGAGGCATGGCGTAGGCAAGAAGGTAGGCCCCGGTGCAGTCCCAGTTGGCGTAGCTGTCCTTCTTCATAGACGGTGGTCCGAGGTGCACAAAGGTGCCATCCCACTGGCGGGCGAGATCGAAATACCAGCTACCGAATTCCTTCATCCATGCTCCGGTGGCATTGGGACCGGACTGGGCGACACCGGGCATGGCCCACAGGAGGTTGCAGAAGTTGCCGGTGTGTCCGCCATCGCGCTCGGGGCCGTGCGAAGCCACGCTCATGCGCGAGAAGTATTCGGCGGCCTTTGATTCTCCAAGAAAGCTGAAGAGGACGGCGGCCATGCCATTCTTGCCATTGTCATCGTGGCTCTCAATCCACGGGGCGTGATCACCGTAGGGGACTGCTCCCTTCCCATTGTAGAAGCGGAGGAGTTTGGCACTTTTTTCGATGGAATCCGAAAGCTTGGGGTCATCTACGCCAGCGGCACGGGCAAGGATTAACGAGGTGGTGAGTGGAAGCCCGGGGGCATTCATCATTCCGTATCCGCCAAGGCGCCCATCGGGATTGGCAAAGCGGTGTCCCCAGGAACCGACGATGCTTTGTCCGTTGGCTGCCTCCATGGCGAGGCGTTTGAGGTCGGGAAGGAAGGCCTTGTCTCCCGTGGAAAGAGTATACTCGGAGATGAGCATGATAACGTAGCCATAATACCATGTCTGGAAGCTCTTGTCGTCGTAAGCGGCCGCCCATTCTACTTCTTTACGGACGATCGGGAAATACTCCGGGTTGCCGCTGGCAATCAGGGCGAGTGCGTTTAGAGAGCGGGTGATGGGGTTTTCGCGATAGCCCGGAGATTCGATTTTAGCGGCGAGGATTTTGCATCCCTGCTCGAGGATGGTTTTGGATTTGGCGCATTTGTAGGGAGCCGTTTTGCTGTAATTGCCCAAAACGCGAAGCTTGAGGGTGATGTTTTCTGTTTTGCCATCACGCCAGCGGATGAGGGGGAGTGCTCCTTTGGCCTTTTTAGATTCGGCCTCAACCAAAGCCTTGCCGAACTCAGTACGAGGATCATACGAAAAAGGATTTCCTCCGACTCCCAAGATAACATCGCCTTCCTCAAGAAGTCCATCGGAGGGTGAACCGGTTGCGACTCGGGTGATTCGGATTTGGCGGGCGTCGGAAGTGACCATTTTGTCGCTGAACATCCAGCCACGTGCGCCGGTCGCTCCCAGGTTCCAGTCGTGAACCGCACCTTCGGGGATTCGATCTCCTTTGGTGAAGTCGGGCTGCGTCATTTTGCCGGCAGGACCGGCGGCGAGAACGGGGGAGACCGAGAGAAGCATCGCGGTAATACCGATGAATTTGGAGCGAATCATGAAAGTGGAAGTGGAAGTGGTGAGGAAGAGAGGTCTTCGGAAACACAAATTCTATTCAGAGAACTAGTGCCTGAAGACTTTGATGTCCAGCAAGCGAAGGCTCATCAGTCTGGCGTTGTTCGATCCTGCTTGCCCGTGAGTGGGTAGGGATTCATGGACCCTCCAAAATAAAGATGAATGGATTTCAGATTGATTTACCGACCATTCTTCCATTCATTTCCCAGGAATAAGCAACAATAGTCCTCGCTGGGTTGAGCATGTAATGATGGCAACCAGGGTGTTGCGTCGGAATGAGGCTCGCAAGATGTGTTTGCTGGGTCAGTTGCGTTTAAATGGGAAAAGGGTCGGCGCTAAGAAGGAGATCCAGTCGGGTGATGAATGGACAGTTGGGCAAACCATTTATCAAGTGGTCCCAGGTGGGGCAGATCGATTGGGTTTACGTAAAATTTCCGAAGACCCGAAAAGGATTTCGGCGCCAATCAGGGTGCATTGCGGGTTTCACAAGTGCATGACCATGTACACCCGTCGGATTTACCGCAGGGCGGCCCGGGCCAAGCGTTTTTCGCCCATGGTTTTTAGCGGAAGCCCAACAAGGTTTCGTCACTTCTATCATCGTAAGGATGCCTGGCTCGATAACTGTCATCGTTTTGGGATGTCCTCGCTGAGCGGTAATTATCTCGATTTGGATCGCTTCGACGATATTAAGGCCGTCCGTTTTATTCGCGACCCCAGAGATCTTGTGATTTCCAGCTATTTTTATCACCGGAAGGCTGGCGAACGTTGGTGCCGATATCAGGATCCGACCGATGTCGACTTTGAGGCGGTGAATGGTTGTGTGCCATCAGATCTGGGCGAGGGGCAGACCTTGCAGGAATACGTAAATGAGGCGTCACAGGAGGAAGGGCTTTGGGCTGAGATCGAATTTCGCAAAAATCACTTTGAAAGTATGCTGGCGTGGCCTGAACAGGATGAGCGAATGTTGCTTTTTCGGTATGAGAATCTACCGGGAAACGAGGCCAAGATCTTTGGGGAGATTTTTACTTTCTTTGACCAGCCGGGGTGGCTTGTGAGGAAAGCCCAGAAAGACGCGTACGCTTTTCGGGCAGGTGCCAAGGAGGCGAAGAAGGGGCATGTCAGAAACCCAAAGAGCGAGCAGTGGAGAAAGCTCTTTACTCCTGAATTAAACCAGCGATTTCTTGATCTTTATCAGCCCTTGTTGGAGCGCTATGGCTATCCTGTCGATTGAGTGTTTGGTGCCGAAAGCTTGGGTCGAAACTCAGACCACGGCATCAAGCTTGGCTGGAATATGGTCCCGAAACTTTAGCGGACATGCGTTTTCCGTGGGGCTTTGGTCTACTTCTTGCGGCTCGTGCAGGGGGCTCTTTCGGCCTTCGCTACGAATCACCGCGACAATTCAACCCCAACCAAAATCTCAAAGAAGTTGGAACAAAAACGACTCCGGAAATTCCGGAGTCGTTCTCGAAGATTGGATTGTTCCGCTGTTGGTCTATTTGCGGCGACGGAGCAGAATCAGCATTCCTGCCAAGCTTGCAAGAAGTGAACTGGAAGGCTCGGGAACAACCGTTCCTGTGACTTGCAGTCCGTTCACGTGAATATTACCGGTCGAACCTTCGTTCACGTGCCGGGGAGCGAAGCGAATGGCAACACTGTCAGCACCGAGAATTGCTTCATTGAATGTGAAAGTATCAAAGGAAGGACCTCCTCCACGATTTGCATCGACTTGGATCGAGTCATAAAGAGCAAAGGCTCCGCCATCGACACTGACGTCGAAGGCCATGCCATCGACGGCACCGGCTCCATTGCGCCATTGGGAAATCGAGATGGACTCGATGCTCAGGCTTCCGGGAGTGTCGGCAGTCAAGGTGAACTCCATATAGTTTTCGTTCGAACCATTGCCGCCGAAGTCGAAATCGCGAATGTCAGCTTCGCCGGCGGCAGTGGTGGCGTTAATGACAACATTCAGTCCCGCCGAGGGCGTGAGGTCGGTCGTGGTCAATCCCAAGGCAGCATTGGCAGCGGTTGCAGTTAAAATTGGATTTGGTGCCGGGTCATTTAGAGCGAGTCCGCTCCCTTCTCCTGCACGCCAATCAAGACCGCTGAAGTCCCAGTCAACGAGGACGGCTCCATGGGCGTAGGTGGCGGTGAAGAGGGTCGCCGCGATTGTTTGGAATTTCATGAGGTTCAGTGAAAAATTGATTCTTTTTTGAGTGAGAAAGGCGGAGTGAATATTCTGAGTGTTCCCTGCTTATCCAATCGGCAAGTCCATCGTGATGAGCTTTTTCTGGCCTGTCAATCAGTCAATTAGTACTTATGGCTTGCGAGGTTTTCATCTTCGATATGAGAGTTTCTTGTGAGAATTCCCTTGCCTGAGTCCAAGATTCAAGAGACAGGTCGGCCGTGATGAGAAAGAAGATGTTTGGTTTGATCTTACTTTATGCCGCCCACTTTTCAGCGGTGGCAACGTCAGCTGAGTTGGTGCATTTATGGGACTTTGAAGGAGAACAGTGGTGGCTTGATAAGGCGGGCGAAGCAAATGGTGACGAACCTTCGGAGACTTCGACCTTGGTGGTCGAAGCGGGAGTTGGCGAGCAGGGTGGCTCGCTGGGCGTAAACTCCTCAATCAGTGGTGGAAATGATCACCTCTTCATTGACTCAGACGAGTTGTATCAGCCGGGTGACGAGGCATTCAGCATGTTCTTCTGGGTCCGCATGCCTGATGATCTTACCACCGATGCTCGAGGGATCTTTGACTTCTCAGGAAACGGGGGGGACGGCGTTCAATCACTCTATATTGGCACCGCGGGAGATCTCGCGTTCCGAATCGATTTTCCGGGGCCTGATTTCGCCTTGGTGCGTGTTCCGATCGCACTGGAGGATGGTGAGTGGCACTCGGTCGCCGCAACCTACGACCCGCAGGGTCAATTGGAAGTGCACATTGATGGCTTCGGAGTTGATGGATTCGCCGATGCAGTTACGAGTCCCATCTCTATGGCTACCGAAGGATATCTTGGGTCATTCAATTTTACTGGAACGACAGGCACCAAGGGGCTTGGAGGAAATATCGATGACTTCGCGATCTATTCCGGAGTGTTGACCGAAGAAGAAATCACTGCTCTTTCGACGCCGCCTGATCCACCTGCTAAACCTGATCTTGAGATCGAAACCGTCACAGTTGGCGAGGATAGCGTGACGATCACATGGGAGGCTGAGGAAGATGAGCTTTTCTCCGTTTGGCAATCATCGGATCTCGTAACCTGGGGCGAGGTGGACGACAGTGTCCTGGCTGGCGCCGAGGGCGGGAGTTACACCTTGGAGTTCGGGGGAGCAAAGCCTGACCGGATCTTTATCCAGGTCCGCAGGTGGGATTAGTTGTGTGGCTATGCCAGTAAGTCGTGAACGACGTGGCCATGGACGTCGGTCAGTCTGAAGTCACGACCGCTGTATCGGTATGTGAGCTTCTCGTGATCAAAGCCGAGTTGGTGGAGCATGGTCGCGTGGAGATCGTGAACGTGAACCTTGTCCTTTACGGCCTGGAAGCCGAAGTCGTCGGTTGCCCCGTGAACATGTCCGCCTTTGACCCCGCCACCCGCCATCCAGGTGGTGAAGCCGTAGTGATTATGGTCACGGCCGTTGATTTTGCCGGCATTGGTTCCTTCCTTGGGCATTTCGACAACCGGAGTACGGCCAAATTCCCCGCCCCAAAGAACAAGGGTTTCGTCGAGCATACCGCGTTGTTTTAGATCGATTAAAAGTGCTCCGATTGCCTGGTCGCATTCGCGAGCGAGGCGTCGGTGATTCTTCTCCAGGTCATCGTGATTATCCCATGGCTGGCCAGCTCCGTGCCAAACTTGCACGAAGCGCACTCCGCGCTCAACGAGTCGACGGGTAATGAGCATTTGGCGCCCTTGCAAGTTGTCTCCATAAAGGTCGCGAATGTATTGTGGCTCCAGAGTGACATCAAAGGCGTCGGTCGCTTCGAGCTGCATGCGGTAGGCAAGTTCGAAGCTTTCCAAACGGGCTTCAAGATCGGAATCGTAGTTGCGCTCCCTAGCGTGTTCCTCGTTCAATTGCCGAAGGAAGTCGAGTTGATCCCGCTGCCGCTTGTGGGACAAGTGGGTCGGGGTGACGTGATCGATCAGTTTGCGCGGATCAGTCGTCTTGGTGTCGACATAGGTTCCCTGATAGGCGGCGGGAAGAAATCCCGATTGCCAATTCTGGGTGCGTGAGACGGGATAGCCGCCGGGGCACATCGTGACGAATCCGGGAAGGTTTTGGTTTTCGGTTCCAAGCCCATAAGTGACCCAGGAACCAACGCTGGGGCGGGAGAGGCGGGAGTCACCGCAATTCATCAGGAGCAATGAAGGCTCATGGTTGGGGACATCGGCGTGCATCGAGCGGATGACGCAAATCTCGTCCGCTGATTTAGCGACATTGGGAAAGAGCTCGGAGATCTCGATGCCGGACTCCCCGTGCTTCTGGAACTTGAAAGGTGAGCCGAGAGCGACGCCGGTGGGGCGCTCGGTTTTTAGTTCGAGCGGGATCTTTTTGTCGTGATACTTGGTGAGTTCGGGCTTCGGGTCGAAGGTGTCGACCTGGGATGGTCCACCATTCATGAAGAGATGAATAACGGCCTTCGCTTTTCCTCCCGTTTGCGGTTGCCGGGGGGAAAGCGGGCTGATCGATTGGCCGCTCAATGACGGAACTGCGAGGGCGCCGAGTCCCATCCCGCAGCGCTGCAGGAAATCGCGTCGTGAGGTGACGAAACCGCCGTGTCCAAAAGTGTGATGTCCGTTCATGGTCTAATCGAGGTAGAAAAATTCATTGCTCAGGAGGAGCGCCTGAGCAAGTTGGGCGAGGGGAGGAAGCCCCGGTCCTGCAAAGTCGTTTTTGGCATCTGAAATCAGGCCCTTTTGATCCGAAATTTTTGGCGCCCATTGGAAGGAACCGAAAGCGGAGTTGTTCCGACTATCGGCGACGAACCACAATTCGCCACCTGCTTTGATTTCGATGTTTTTAAGATTGGTGGGAACGCTCTCGGCGGGTTCCAGGGTCCATTCACCAAGGACTGCTCCGTCCGGTCGCATAATTCGGGCAATGAGACCGTTGCCTTGGTCCCTTGTTGCTACGAACTTTCCCGAGAGGTTGACTTTTCCATCTTCGATTGCGGTCCATTTGAGAACGGCGTGTTCGTCGGTTTCGGGATGTCCGCCGTCTGCGGTCCAACTGAGCCAGCCGAGGGTTTTGTCGGGGAGGTTTTGTAAGCCCCTCCATTGGCCTTTTTCGAAGTAGGGGAGCGGCTTGAAATCGAGAGTCCCTTCATGAAGATACCCATAGTCCCAGGTCCCCGAAGTTCGGCTGGTTTTAGCCCGGGTGAGCCAGGCCTTGGCGGCTTTGGCTTCAGTTGCCGAAGGGGCGCGTTGCAGGACCGTTTCATAAATGGATTTGATCGATGGGCTTCGTTTGGCAATAGCCCGGGCTTCTCCGTGGAGAAAGGGGCTGTTCATGAGGTAAAGCGCCTGGGTGGGTGTGGTGGTGGTGGTACGCTTCATCTGTGCTTCCTCGGAGCCGGGGAAATCAAAGGCCCGCATGATGGAGGGGAGGAAGCCGCGACGTGTCTTGGCGTAGACGGTACGGCGCCCTTCGTACGGCGACTGATCGAGTTCAAAAGGCTTACCACCCATTTTGCTGACAAGGCGTCCACTGACTTGCAGGGCCGAATCGCGCCATGCTTCGAGATCTTTTCGCTGACGATTGGCTCGGGCGAGGTAAAGATTGGCAGGGTCTTTCTCCCGGAGCTCGGCGGTGCTCTGGCTGGACCGCTGGAAAGTCTCCGAAATGACAATATGTTTGATGAGGGCTTTGGTGGACCACTGGTTGTTTTTCAGGAAAAGAGCGAGGTGATCAAGCAATGCGAGCTGGATGGGCTCGTCGGTTTGCGGCCCGAAGTCGCCCGGGGAATCGACGAGAGGCGAGCCGGTTAGATGCATCCAAACGCGGTTGGCCCAGACGCGGGAGGTGAGGGGGTTGCGATCGTCGGTGAGTCGGTGGGCGAATTCGAGGCGGCCCGATCCTTGCGTGAAGTGTTCCTTGTCTTCGCGAAAAATGGAGAGAAAGGCGCGGGGGACGGGGTCACCCTGGGCGCGGGGATTTCCCCGTTCGTGGATGCGCGGGGTGAAGGGACTGGGTTTTTCGCGAAGCACCATGGCCCGTGGAATTGCGAAAGGGGAGGTGGCCTGAAGCCGGGTGACAGCTCCGGTGAGTTGACGAAATTTCCCACGTTGTGTTTGGTTGATTTTAGTCCCTCGGGGGAGATTGAAATCGAGGAAGTCTTCGGGCGTTTTATAATTGGGATCGCACTTTTTGACGTGTTGGTGGACCTCCATGGCTTTCTTTTTCAGCTCTGCGCGATAGGCGACCGCTCCGGGTTCTTGTGAAGGTTCTGCGATGACTGGAAATTTCTTTGGAACGAGCGAGCTATTAAAGACTCCATAGAGGCCATAGTAATCGGCGGTGGGAATGGGATCGGTTTTGTGGTCGTGGCAGCGGGCGCAGGCGACGGTGAGACCCATCGTGCTGCGGGTGGCGACATCGATACGATCCGCGATGACGAGATGGTTTTGGCCGCCCTGGTAGGCCCGCCCGACTGTCAGGAACCCGAGGGCGGCAAGTTCCTCGCGAGGGAGGTCGATGAGATCGGCCGCGATTTGACGCTGGAGAAATTGATCGTAAGGGAGTGATTCGTTGAATGAGCGAATGACCCAGTCGCGATAGGTGAAGGCGTAGGGGAAGTCCTCATTGTCGGGAAGGGCGGCACCTCTGGTGTCGGCGTAGCGGGCGACATCCAGCCAATGGCGGCCCCATCTTTCGCCAAAGCCCGGGCGGGACAGGAGGTCGTCGGTAAGATGAGCGAGCCAATCGGGGCGAGCGTCGGAAATCCACTTGGCTTTTTCCTCCAGGGTTGGCAGCAGTCCGGTGATGACGTGAAAGGTGCGACGAATGAGAATCTCACGAGGAGCTTTTGAAACGGCGGTCAGCTTGACTTCGGCGAGTTTGCTGGCAACGAGTTGATCGATGGACCGCCCGTCCGAGGCCGGCATTTGAAAGGCCCAATGTTTGTCTGGAGGAGATACCTTCCCGGGCTTGGGGGAGTTTTCGAAACCAAAGGCCAGGCCGCCGGCGAGGCTCAGGAGGATGGAAACGAGTTGGCGCACGGGAACTTTACGCCCCGGGGGATGAGGGTCTTTCGAGTCGGAAAGCAAGCCGGTCTGGCTAGGATTCCGGGAGATGGAGTTTTCCTCCACTAGCTAGGATGCGATCGCTTTCGAGCATTTCGCCAACGATCCTTTTGATTTGAACATTGGAATAGCCCGGCTCCAAGCGCTCACGCACGGAGGAAAGGAGATCGTTGAAAGGGAGGGGGCTTTCGCTGAGAGAGTGGTAAACTTCATATCGGACGTGGCAGTCCGTTGACCTGTTTTCCCGATAGACGGCTGCTCCCAGAAAGCAAAAAGAGGCGACGAGGAGGTAGCCGACGTTAACGGGGGGCTGAGGAGGTAGTCTGGTGTCGGTAGTGGCCGCGGAATAAAATGCGCAGGCCGCCAGAACGCCCAACCCAAGAAAGAATAGCATCATCTTCATGATTGGAGGCTAGCGCGAGTGCTTGATAACAGAAGGGCCGATTTTAGAGTCTACGTGTATATTTGGAGAGATTCCAGCGACGCAAAATCATTGCTTTTGTAAACGGGTTGGGGGATGCTCGCCCCCATGAGCGACAAGCCATTGAGCGGAAAGACAGCAGTTGTATTCGGAGTTGCAAACAAGCGCAGCATCGCATGGGCGATTGCCAAGGCGTGGGCGGATGCCGGAGCGAAGTTGATTTTCAATTACCAGGGCGAGCGCCTGAAGGACAATGTGGAGCAGTTGGCGGCAACATTCGGCGACGATGTCCCACTTTACCCCTGCGATGTCACCAGCGACGAGGAACTCGACGCTTTTTTTGACAAGGTGAAGGACCACACCGATACGATTGATTTAGTGCTGCACTCGGTTGCTTTCGCGCCCAAAGAAGCGCTTGAGGGAGATTTCTTGAGCACTACGCGGGACGCATTTAGAACCTCTCACGACATCAGCGCTTATTCGTTGGTGGCTCTCGCACAGCGTGCCGCTCCAATGATGACTAACGGCGGCAGCATCGTGGCGATGAGTTATTACGGAGCCGCCAAGGTGGTGCCAAACTACAATGTGATGGGCGTGGCCAAGGCCAGCCTTGAGGCTTCGACCCGCTATCTCGCTTACGATTTGGGCTCAAAGAAGATCAGGGTGAATTGCATCAGTGCCGGTCCGGTTCAGACACTGGCTGCGCGTGGAATTTCCGGATTTGGAACCATGATCAAACACTATGAGGAGCATGCTCCCTTGCAGCGTTCCTGCTCCACCGATGAACTCGGAGCGACCGGTGTCTTCCTTGCCAGCGACGGCGCGGCATCAATCACCGGTCAGGTTCTTTACGTCGATGGCGGTTACCAAATCATGGGAATGTAATCCGCCGACGGTTTCATGGCTGAATGGTTTTATGGTAAGGAGGGTCAACAGTATGGCCCCATCGATGAGGTCACTCTGAGCGCGCGCATCGCGACGGGCGAGATTGGTCCCGCTGACCTTGTCTGGACCGAGGGTATGGATTCGTGGAAGCCTCTGCAAGAGGTTCGCGATCTCACTCCCGGGGTGGGTGATTCCCGGTCCCAGGATCCGGGAAGCCAACCTCCGGGGCCGCCTCAGTCGCCATACGCGCCTCCGGTTGCCGGACTCGAGGGTGCTTCCTACACGCCCGGGCCTTCTCTGCCGGTGACCAATGGACTCTCTATTGCGAGCATGATTTGTGGCATCTTGTCTTTGATCTTGTTCTGCTTTTGCGGCGGAGTTTGGCTTGGGGTTCCTGCTGTGATTTGTGGTCACCTGAGTCTGAATCAATTAAATGCTCCCGGGAACCAACAGGAGGGACGGGGAATGGCAATTGCCGGATTGATCTGTGGCTACCTTGGAATTGGCTTTTTCGTCCTGATGCTTCTTGGTGGAAACATCAGCAGCTACCGGGGGATGTGAATTCAGGATGAACCTATCGCGTGGCAGGGGAAGGTGGCCTTGCTGGATCTTGTTGGTGCCACTTTCAGCGGTGGTGCTTGCAATGGCTCCCTGGCTGGGTGAGAGAATGCCGGATTGCCTGTTTTATGAGACCACGGGGCAGTTGTGCCCAGGGTGCGGTGCCACGAGATCGGCTCTGGCCGTCCATGAAGGCAATTGGAGTGGAGCGATAAGAAACAATGCCCTCTTTGCAGGAGGTCTTGTTCTTGGCGGAATTTGGATTGTTTTCGCGGCAGCGGGAGAAAGGTTCCCGGCGGTCAAAGGCCTTCGCTTCTTCCGCTTTCGGCTCTGGTTCCTTTGGGCCATTCTGGGAGCGCTGGTCGTGTTTGCGCTCCTCAGAAATGTCCCGGGGATGGAGTTTTTGAGGCCGGTCTAATATTTGTCCAGCTTATCGCTTAGATCTGTAAACCGGCGGTGCCAGTTTCAGACTGCGTTCTTTGACTTCCTTCTTCAGAACTTCAATCGCTTTGTCGAGTTGTGGGTCTTTACCCGAGTTCAATTCCCCCGGCTTGACGTCGACGATGAAATGGGGAACAGCCCCGTAAAGTTCCATGTCTTCCCCGTTTTGAGGAAGAAACCAGCCGCGACCTGGCAGGCGCATGCGACCCAGTCCAAGGATGGTCGCAGAGCCGGTGGAGATCACCCCTCCGGCGGTCGGGATTCCAATCACTTTACCACGGTCAAGAGTCTTGATGGCGTGAGAAAAGATCTCCGCGTTTGAGAAGGAGTTCTGATTGCAGAGCACGACGATGGGCTTGTTCCAGCTCGCATAGACGTGGCGATCCTGTGGGTATCCGATGGCGCCGTTGCGGCCCACGGTGTAAGCGTGCAGTGGCTGGGTCAAGACGGTGAGAAGGTGGTCACAGGTGAAGCCGCCTCCATTATCGCGAACATCAATGATGAGGCCGTCCTTGCCGGCTCCACGCTCGTAAATGTGGTGTTCGAATTTCTCGAACTCGTCCCACATCATGCGGGCGACGTGAAGGTAGCCGAGTTTCCCTTTGGTGGCTTTTTTGACGCGGTCATTCCGCTCATCAAGATGGGCGGAGTTGGCCAGTGCTCTTGCCTGTGAGTAGCTGGTTGGACGAATGGTGACCTCCCGGGCCTCTTCGTCTTTTTTGCCTTTCACGGTGAGAGTGATGTCCCGATCAAGACGCCCGTTGAGTGTGCGGGTGAGGGAGACATCTGAGCGGATGGTCTGGCCATCGACTTTCAGAATTCGATCGCCTGGATTCAGTCGGCTGCCGGGACGGTCGGCGGGACCATTGGGATGTACGAAAGTGACTTGATTTGTCTCGTCGAGTCGAACTCCGAGGTGAGGAGTATAACTGCGCCAGGCTTCGTTAAACTTCCACTGCTTTGGGAAATCGGTGGGGTAGAAGCCCATGTGAGAAGCGTTCAGTTCGCCCAACAGCAGGGCCATGACGCGGGCGTATTCTTCCTTGGTGGGAGCGTTGGCGGCGGCGAATTCGTATTTGGTGCGGATCTTATCCCAGTCCCGGTTGTTGAGGGTCGGATCATAAAAGCGATCCCGCAGAATCCGCCAAGCCAACTTGAAGCCCATGCGTTGATACTGTGCCCGGTCGCGGTCCATCGGAATGGTAAATGCATAGCTGGTGAGGCGGCCCTTGCTAAAGAAGGACGGCACGCCGTTGGCGACCAGATAGATTTTGTCGTTGTCACGGTAGCGGATGATCGGACCGCTGGCTTTTGCCATGGCTGCAGGCTTGGCTCCAGCCTTGGCAGGGACGCGGTAGATACTGCCGCCGCTCTGGAAGGTGATGTTCTTGGAATCCGGCATCCAGTGCATGCGTGATGGGCTCATGCCACTCAGAGGAATCCGCTGGATGCGTTTGTGCAGGTCCTCGAAGTCAATTGGATCTTCAGGCGTCTTTTCTTCCTCTTTTTTAGGCTCCTCTTTTTTCTCGGCGGCCGGAGCCTCTTCCTTTTTGTCCTCTTTGTATTGCGGGTCCTTGGTCATCGCGCGCCGAGCGGACTCGATGCGTGCATCGCGGTCGCTGCGGAAGTGGGTGTCGCGCTTGAGGTGAACGAAAAATAGGTCGGTTTGGGTGGAGTGACGACGACCTGCAAAGGCAAGGATTTTTCCGTCGGGCGACCAGACCGGGGAGTAGTCGCTATCGGGATGACGGGAGACGTTGACCGGCTCGCTCTTGCCATCGGTTGCGACAATGTAGATGTCACTGTTGTAATTGTAGTCCTCGACCGCGTAAGCAATGTGCTTTCCATCCGGTGACCAGACGTAGGAAGGTGAGTCCCAACCCTCGATGAGCTTGCGGGCTTCGGAGCCGTCGGGCTTTGCGAGATAAAGAGTGCCCGGGTATTCCACGTAGGCGATCAGTCCCTCGTTGGGGCTCAGAGAGAAGCGGGATTTTTCCTCGGGGCCTTTCGTGATGGGCTCGTGATCAAATGATTCGGCGTTCCACCAAAATTCCTTGGGGTCGGTCTTCGACATGCGCCAGTAGTTGACGACCACTCCGTTGTCCTTCTTGTAGTAGATGTATTTGCCGTTCTTGGCGAAGTAGAGGTCCGACTCGAGGGCGGGGGAATCAGTGAGGCGGTTGGGCTCCTTGAGGACGGTGTCCATCGCCCAGATTTCGCCGCCCGCTTCAAAGGCCCACTCCAGACCGGTCGGGGTGACGGTGGCATCACGCGTGGAGCGAAAAGAAAGTGCCTCGCTTTTCGGGTGTTCCAAAGTGGTGCGGTGGTAAAGATCGATTTTGGACGGACTGGCTTTTCTCTTGGTGGAGATCCGGTGAAGGTCGAAGAGGTGGCGGTAAACGAGAGTGCTTCCGTCACTCGAGATGTCGGGCGCGAAGACACTGTCGTCGGGATGTTTGGTGACCTGACGATCTCCTTTTTTGCCAATCTGGTGGTGCCAGATATTGTGCGCGCCCGAGCGGCTGGTGACGTAGTAAAAGGATTTGCCGTCCGGGGCCCAGATCGGGTAGCGGCAGCCGGTCTTGTCCTTCACGGGTTCGGTGAAGGTCTTCTTTTTGAAATCATAAAGCCAGATCCGGGAAGCCTGGGCGCCTTCGTATCCCTTGCGGTAGGTCGGAGCGCCATCGCGCACGATGAGGAGCTTTTTGCCGTCCGGCGAGTAGCGACCATATCGGGCATTGGCGTCGAAAAGAACTTCTTCGTCCTTGTTGGGATCGAGAGCTTTCTCGATGAGGCGGTAGGGGCGTCGGCCTCCGTGATCACGGTATCCGCGGACCAGGATGGCGGGTTTGGTCGGGTGAAGATCCTCGAGGGCGCTGCCCTCCGAGTGAAAGGTGATTTGTTGCGGGCTACCGCCCTGAATGGGGATGCGGAAGACCTGGTCCGAGCCGGTCCGTTCGGAATTAAAGAAGACGAACTTGCCATCTTTGGAAACCTTGGGCGTGTCATCGGGGGCGGGATGGTGGGTCAGCTTCCTGGCTTCCCCGCCATCGATGGGGGAGGTCCAGATGTCGCCGGCCCAGGCGAAGACCAGGGTCTTGGAATCAGGAGTGAGGGTTGCGGTGGAGGGGAGTTTGATTTCTCCCATGCCGTGGGCAATCCCTGCGATGAGAAGCGGAGCGGCGACTCTGGCAAGGTGGTGGACTAAAATCCGTGGCAGCGTAAAAAGCGTCGAACGAAGCATGCCGAAACCCTGCTCGATTTTCTGAAAAAGCCAAGGGGGGAATCAGGCTCTTGGCTGCCAGGGAGAGAGGAATGGTCTCGCCGAAGTCCGTCGCGGGAGTAGTGTAGATGCTGGGCCGATTTTTACCGGAGATTTTAAGTGTTCCGATTCGCTTTAAAGTTCTCCGCCTGCTCGAAGAGTTGCTTGGAGAGTTTGCTTGGAGAGTTTGCTTGGAGAGTTTGTTTTGTGCTGGCGTGAGCTGGCACATTTCGGTGAAGATCTTTTTCAAGGCTTCTGGATCGTTATCACCAAAACTGAGGAAATCAGCATCGTCACAGAGGAGAACGGGAAGCCAGTGAATCGGGGCATCCCCACGGGTGTGGGGAAAGCGGATCGAGGCCTTGAAGTTGGATTTCCGGTTGGGCAGGGGGGGAGTTTTGAAGCTCAAGGTAAGAGCGGCTCTGAAGCAATATTTGAGAGAGCGAATGGGGGTGCTGGAAGGCGGGGGTGCGAGGCAGTGGGTGGAGAACGAGGCCCGAAAGTGTTTGCGAACTTAAAATCAAAATCCGTCCAAGGAAGACAAGAATCGACATTCCGTGCGTTGGGAGACGGTCTGAAAGAGCTCAAATGGGTGTCCCGGCTTCAATGTCGGGAAGATCGCCGGAGTCATTTCGCGGCGAGGAATGAAATTGCCTTTCGCGATGCTTTCAGATAGGTCGGGGAGTGAATTTTTTTGGTATTCCGCTCATTCTGCGGTGGTTGGCGGGTTTGGGGGCGCCATGAATTTGCTCGGGGCGGCAGCGATTGGGCAGACTTACCGACCGTATGGAGTGCCGCTTCCAACGGTTTGGAAGACGGGGTTTTCTTTTGGAGAAGAGGTGGCGGAGACGGGAGATTTCAACGGGGATGGCTTGGATGATTTGATCACGTTTTTTCGAAGCGAATACGGGGGGGCTTTGAGTGGCGATGCTTATGTCTCGTTGAACGAAGGGGGCTCATTTGGAACCCGGACGCTTTGGCATCCCTTTTTTGGCATCAATGATGAGACGCTCAGGATTGGAGATTTCAACGGAGATGGACGGGATGACATCGCTACCTTTCTCCATGGAACGAGCGGGGTGGTTTACGTGGCGCTTTCCAATGGGAGTAGCTTCGGGGCGTCCTCGATCTGGATTCGGGATTTTGCGGAAGGAAAAGGAGTTCCGCATGTAGGGGATTTTGATGGAGACGGACGGGATGATATTGTTTCCCATGACCCGACGAGCGGGGAGGTGCGGGTGGCCCTCTCCGATGGAAGTCGTGCCTTTGGGGTCGCGAGAATTTGGAGGGACGGATTTGGAGTCGATCGGGTGGTGGTCGGCGATTATGACGGAGATGGGCGCGATGACCTGGCGGGATTCCAGGCGAGGGGGACTGTGACCGGGGATGTCCTGGTGGCGAAGTCGAAAGGTGATGAATTCGGTAACGAGGAGTTTTGGGCCGAACTGGTGCCATTCAGCGAATCGGCGGAAGTGATGGCAGGTCCGTTTTCGGGGAGCGGGGGTGATGACCTGGCTATTTCCTTTCGTTCGGGATTCACCTGGATGATCCCGGCGGAAGGAGATTCGTTTTTGTGGGAATTTGACGATTCAATCTGGCAAAAGCGTCTGAGGAACATCGGAGAAGATATTAGAGTCGGAAAATTCAATGGAGATGAGAATGAGGATTTCGCGATCTTTGTTTCGGGAGGAAATAACGGGGATGTGAAAATCGGTCTCACGGGCGGGCATGCTCCGCCGGACTCGATTAATCCGGTGACCTTTGGATTTGGCACGATGGGAAGAGAGGTTCTTCCGCCTGTTGATTCACGGCCGCCGCGCCAGGAGGTGCCCATGGTTTTGGGATTGTTTACCTTCTCTGACCGTCCTGCTTTTGGAGAAGAGTTGGGGAGAGATCGGGATTTTTTTGATTCGATCTTTTTTGGCCCGGGTCAGCCTAATTTGGTCGATTGGTTCGCAGAGATGTCCCGTCAGAGTTTCACTTTTAGCGATGCCGGGACCTTTGAAATCGAGATGGGCGATGTTCCTGAGGGAGATGCCAGGCCGGCACAAGTCCAGGCGCTCGCAGATACTGGATTTGACTTTCGTTTATTCGATGTCGATGGCGATGGCGTCGTTCGGCAGAACGAGTTGTGCATCGCGGCGGTGTCCAATTTTGGAGTGGGTGGAGGGCAGAGCTGGTGGGCCGATTTAACGGTCGAATACGAAACCGGAGGTAATATTCGTTTAATGACCCGATTCGCGGGAACTGATCATTTGGGTCGGATTGATCTTTATGCGCACGAGGTCGCTCATCACTTTGGGATGGCCGACCTCTACTCGACCTCCTGTTACAACAACAACGCGACTTTGGCGCACTGCAACGCTCTTAATCGAGGTTGGGAGCCCAATGACTCATTGCGCTGGGAAGAGGAAGAGAGTGATTTGATCTATTTGGATGGCTGGCACATGATGCGTTTTGGGTGGTCCAGGCCGAAGATTTACGATCTGCGAGACGGTCCCGGATTTGCCAACCTTCGTCCTCCGCAAATTTCCACATCGAACGATCGTGCCGTGATCATTTACGACGGAAGTATCGGGACGGACCAGTATTACCTCATGGAGTATCGAACCCCGGAGTTTACGGGAGGAGAGCAGATTTGGAGTGATCAGGATGCGGCTGCTTACCGGCGACCGGATATTGTCGGGGATTACCCCTCTGCAGGTTATGACAGCAATGTCGAAGCGGCGGCAATCTTCCCGTGGTTTGTGAGCATGGAGTCCCAGAACCGTCATGTCACCGAGCTTGTGGGAATTCACGGGGGAGGAGACGGTGTCCTGGATAGCACGGTTCTCGGGGATGATGTCATCGTGAATGGTGAGATCACTCCGGGCCCGGATACCATTTTGCAAAGCGTTCTGGATGTGGACCATATCACGGAAGGCGACAACAAGATGCTGGATAGTGTCGCGGCAGGAGATGATGTTCTTTCCGACGGGCGAATTTTGGTTGGTCCGAATGGTGTCTTCGACACGATCTTGGCGGGTGATGATCAGGTTGGGGAGGCGGATCGTTATCGAAAAGATGAATTGGTTTTTCTCTCACAAGATCCGGATGTGCACGACGACCGTGGAGACCTATCCAATATGATATTGGACGATGATTTGGAGAGTTTTGAGTGGCGTTTGAATGCGAAAGGTTTTCAAGCGGGCGCAAATGTGGGGTCGGATGGCGGGCAGGTCCTCTGGGGTGATCCTTTCCGCCCGTTTCTTGAGGTGTGGCCGACGACGATCCTGAAGGCGGGCACTGTCTTTTCCGTCTCCGGCCAGATGGGACCGGAGGTCGGCGAATACGCTCCGATACTGGAATGTGAAGAAACGGGGCGGGCCTATCGGTTGGAGATCGAAACATGGGACGTTTACAACTGTACGTGGATGATTCCGGAAAATGTCGCTCCAGGGCCCTATCTTTTATATGTGCGACAACTCGAGGGAAGCGACCCGGCGAGTGTCAGTAATACCGGGCGGATTATGATCGAAGACTCCTGGCAGGTTTGGCTGGATGGGCACTACACTTTTCTCGAACAGACCGATGAGACGATTGTGGGTGCGAAGGTGGATCTGGATGGAGACGGGCTCAGTACAATTGAGGAGTGGGTTTCGGGAGGGGATCCCAAGACGAAAGATCCTCATTTGAAGCCTGTTTACGGGGCCTCCGGATCGAATCTGTATGTGAGGTATCCACGGCTCGATGTTTTATCGGGGGCCTCGGTCTCCGGTCAGAAGAGTTCCGATTTGAGCTTCTGGCGGGGGTTGAGCAACAATACCAAGATTGAAGACAATTACCTGGGGATCCCGGGGCTGAGTCTTTATGAGATTCAAACCTCGGGAAGGGAGTCCCACTTTATCCGGCTTAGGTATACTCGATGGGACCGTTGATTCGCGATATCGACGAGCCCATAAAAAAGCCTCCATTGCTGGAGGCTTTTGAAAGTAGATAAAGCGGAATTAACCGAACCTACGAGACCGAATCGCGCGCGCTCGCGGCGAGGTATTCGCGGTTCAGTTTGGCGATACAGGCGGCGCAAAAACCGGGCGGTCTCCACGATGTGAATGATCATGCTGATCTTGCCTTCCCGCAGTGAACGAGGGGTCGGTCGACCTTGACAATACGGAGGCATGTCAAATATTGGCGGAGATGAAATTTCCCTTCGCCCGCGTGCTTTCCGTGACGATTGCCACCATTATTGTCTATCAATCGGCCCTGGTCGCTCCTGCGATCAACATCGCGCTCGAGGTGAAACCGGCCGCGATTCTGCTCAGGTTCATTTGGCCGATCTTCTTCGCCCTGGTCGGCACGCTGGGACTGATCGGGATGATTGTCTCATGGAAGCAAAAGACGGGGCTTCGGGTGAACCTGGCAACCGCGGTGAGCATGTTGATTTGCTACCTTCTCGTTCCGGTCATCAACGGGGCCATGGACAATGACCAGATGGGACTGTGGAAGAGTTTGCACATTACCACCGTCGCGTTGACCTTCGTGACTCTCATCCTTCACCTCGTCTACGTCTTTCGCTGGAGCAAGCGGGTTTAGTTGCTTGAGGTTGAGATGAGATCTCTCCGACTTGGCTGGAGATCACCCAACGCAATTGGTGGCAATTGTTTAAGGTGTTTAGTCAGGCGTTTTGATTTTTCTCAAAGTTCTCTGCCTATTCTAAGATCTCCTCGATACCGGCGCTCTTCAGGGCTTCGGGGGGCATCTCGCGCCCCCGCCTTCCATCATCAGGCTCATGGGACCGCTCGGACCCTTGAATCATTTTCAACGATCAATTTTTCTAAGACGGAAAATTTAGGCCGGCATCTACCCTGAACGGCCAAAAAGATGCCATGGTAGAAGTTGCCAGGCATTTAGAAACACGAAGGTGGGAGATCGTATCTCTAAAAAAATTGGAGGACTTGGTTGGTGCAGAAGGAATTCATTGTTTACAGCCGGGGTGCGACGTATTCGGCTTCCAGGCGGTAGTAAGAAGCGCCCGCAGGAGAGTCGAAGTCGATCAAGGTGACGGCATTTCCGATCACAAAGAAGCTGTTCCCTGCCTCAGTCGCGTTCCCGCCACTATTGGGGGTGATGCGGAAAATTTCCGTAAAGCTACCCGGAGTGAGGTCGGGCGAACGCATGACCTTGAGTATGTAGTTGCCCGCTGGGTTGGGCTCTCTTGAGAAACTGAACGCAGGGTCGCCGTTGCCGTCCGGAGTGAAGTCACCAAGCGGTTGACGGTTCCAAACATTCGGGTCGGTGCCGAGGGCGAGTTCGACGCCGTAGGAAGATCCGTCGCCATCGAGATCGGTTTCCCAGAGGAGCGGAAGGAACTCGGTGGGAGAGACCGCTCCCTCATAGGCGCCGAGATCTATGATCCCGACCTTGCGCGGGTTTCCGGCGAGGTCGGTGGTGGTGTTATTTTTGGAGTCGTCTCCAGCATCGAGCGCGGGGGAGCCTTCCTGCAGTCGGAAGTCGCCGCCGGTGGTAGGAGCCGCATTAGGATTCACGGGGAGAACAAAGAGCGGGTCGTTGGCTGGATCGGTGCCGTCGAGGTTTCCAATGCCAGTTGGGTTTTGTCCTTGGATCAGGCAGTAGGAGTAGTTTGACGATAAAAGTGTGGTGTTAAACGCCGAGGCTCTTGATGTGCCGGTTCCGCTCTGATCGCGGTTGTTCCAAATGACGCAATAGCTAAGCGTAACCGGACGCCCATCGTTGTAAACTCCACCACCACCGTCGGCACGATTACCAGAAAAGGTGCAGCTCGTGAGGGTAAGCGAGGAAAGAAGGTTATACAGCCCGCCGCCGGCGCTGGCACGATTGCCAGAGAACAAGCAGTTGGTAACACGGCATGAGGAGCCGTTCTGGCTATAAATTCCGCCTCCTAATACAGCATGATTATCAGAAAACGTGCAGTTGGTGAGACTTGGTGAGGCGAAGCTGTTGTAAACCCCGCCACCAAAGTCACCATAATTGCCAGTGAACGAGCAATTGGTGAGGGTGGGCGAGCCCCTTTCACTATAGAGTCCTCCGCCTGCGGCAAAGGGCAAATTAGGGTCATCGGCATTCCCTGAGGAGATAGTGAAGCCATCGAGAATTGTAGTCGCATTGGTATCTGATCCAGTGAGAACGTGGTAAGCGTTGCCATCGCTGTTGGCGAAATCATCACCGTCGTTTTGATCGATGTCGCCGGAGAGGATGGTGGTGTGTGTAATAAAATCGCGATCTGTAAAAGTGGGAGTGCCGGTGTTCGGAAATCCTCCATAAAGGGCCACTTCATTCTTGAGTTGAAAAGTGGCCTCTCGAAGGTCGCTGTCGGTATCTCCAGTGATGTCCGGATAGTAGATACCTTGGGCAACCCAGATCTGACTTGGCCAAGGATCCGCAGTGAGGGCGGATTGGAGATCGGGGTAGGCGTTTGCCCAGGAGGTGCCGTCGTTGTTGCCGCCGGCATTGAATTTGATGTGAGCGATGAAGGTCTCCACTGCTCCGATATCAACGCTGCCCCCAAAGGGCCGGGATGCCCCACGCTGGTCTATATGGAGAGTGGGGCTTCCGGCATCGACCAGCGGTGAGCCGTCGAGCGGGGCACAGGTCATGGTTGGTCCTCCGTGGTCTTGAAGATCGCCAAGCTGCGGGTCGCCGGTGAGATAATCGTTGTCAACGGTGCCAAGACCAGTCGCGTCACCTGGATCTCCGACGAAGTTGATCCCGGCCCGGTCTTCGACACGGCCAGAAAGATCAGGGCTATTTTGCGCGGAATTTTGCGCGATGACGGTGTTCCGGAGAGTGAGCTGGGAAGCGTCGAAGACTCCACCTCCCAGAGTGGGCGCGAAGGTGTCCGGGTGTGGGGAACCCGTCATATTACCGGTGATGGTGGCATGATCGAGGGTCAAGGTGCCGCCGTTGTAGATCCCGCCGCCTGATCCACTCGGTCCGCCAAGTGGAAAAATCCCGCCGGTCCCGGGGTTCCCTCCGGTACCGGTTTCGTTGTTGACGATGGTGCTGTTGAGAACGATGACGGTTCCCTCGTTGTAGATCCCGCCACCATGGCCGGAGGCACCCCCTGAGCCACCTGCACCTTGGAGTAACCCCGATCCGCCATTTCCACCGTTACCTCCATTTCCTGTGGCGCAATTGTAGAGAGTGACCCCATTTAACTCCAGCGTTCCGGCATTGGAGATCCCCCCGCCAGGGGCGCTGGCCTCGCCGGGGCTTCCCGGGCCACCCGAAACCAGCAAATTCCCGTTGGTTCCGTCACTCCCATTGACACCGTCGGCGGTGCGGCCACCGGTGATGGTGAATGATGAAAAGCTAGCGGTGACCCCTGACTCGACTTCGAAGACCCGGGAACTTCCTTCGGCATCAATGGTAATGCCATTGGGGAGCATGGAGGCATCAATGGTGAGATTCTTGTCGATGAGGAGTTGGCCTGTGGAGAGAGATGGTGCTACCGTCGAGCGCCTGGGCAAAGGTGATGGTGCCGCCTGCTCCGGTGGCAAGAACTTGTTGCCGGAGAGAGCCGGCTCCGTCATCGGCCGTGACTGTGACTTCTCCGGCGCGGGCGGCAGAAAGCGAGAGGGCGAGCGAGAGGGCGGTCGCAAGAAACGTGGCAGGATACGCGAATCGATATTTCATGATCGAATGGGTCAATGAAGAGGAGTAATTTAACCCTCCGTTCATTGTAGTGAACGAGGATACGGGGAAAATGATTTTTTAATCTATTCAGGGTCGCATTCGGTAAAATAGCGCAGCATTAAGATTTGATTGGCCAAGTTGTAAAAGCGAGTGTCCGCGTTGGCCCCTGGTCAATTGGTGAGAAGGCAAACAGGTCACAATGCCTCCGTCGAACCACTTTGGAGATCATTCACCCGGGTCCGCTCGGGCGCTTACGATAAGGTCATAAAAAAAAGCCTCCGTGACTGGAGGCTTTTGAAGGGAAATTAGAATCTGAGTCAGGTCTATGAGACCGAGTCTCTCGCGCTGGCTGCCAAGTAGTCGCGGTTGAGCTTGGCGATGTGGCTGGCACTGATTTCCTTCGGGCAGACCGCTTCGCATTCGAACTGGTTGGTGCAATTGCCGAAGCCTTCTTCGTCCATTTGGCCGACCATACGGAGGACGCGTTGGTCTTTCTCGGACTGGCCCTGGGGCAGGTGGTTGAGGTGGGAAGCCTTTGCCGAGACAAATAGCATGGCTGAAGCATTTTTACAGGCGGCGACACAGGCTCCGCACCCGATACAGGCGGCTGCATCGAAAGCGGCATCGGCATCGGCCTTGGGAATTTGGATAGCGTGGGCATCCGGCGCTGAACCGGTGCGGACGCTGATGTAGCCGCCGGAGGCGATGATGCGGTCGAAAGAGCTGCGGTCGGTGACAAGGTCTTTGACGACAGGAAAGGCGTTGGCGCGGAAGGGTTCGATCCAGATGGTCTCGCCATTGCTGAACTTCCGCATGTGAAGTTGGCAGGTGGTGATGCCGCGTTCCTTGGAATGCGGAATACCGTTGATGGTCATGGAGCACATGCCACAGATGCCTTCGCGACAATCGTGGTCGAAGTGGATGGGCTCTTCGCCGTCCTGAATGAGTCGTTCATTGACGATATCAATCATCTCGAGGAACGAGGCCGAGGTAGGAATCTCCTTGGCTTCGTAGGTCTCAATGCGGCCTTCGGATTTGGCGTTTTCCTGACGCCAGACTTTTAGAGTGAGATTAAGAAGTGGCATGACTTACTTGTAGGAACGGATGGAGGGTTTGACTTCTTCGAAGATGAGTTCTTCTTTGTGGAGGACAGGTGCCTGACCGGGTTCGGTGTGTTCCCAGGCGGCAACATATTGGAACTGGTCGTCATGGCGCATGGCCTCACCGGCTTGGGTGGTGCCGTCCTTGACGAGCGGGTGTTCGTCGGTGAATTGGTGCTCGGAGCGGAAGTGACCACCACAGGATTCCTCACGATCGAGGGCGTCGTAGCAGAGGACTTCAGCAAAATCGATGAAGTCGGCAACACGTCCGGCTTTCTCGAGCTCGGAGTTCAGGCCGTTTGCAGAACCTGGAATGCGGACATTGGTCCAGAACTCGTTTCGGATTTCGGGGATGCGCTTGAGCGCCTCCTGCAGGCCGGCCTTGTCACGAGCCATCCCGCACTTATCCCAGACGAGAAGACCAAGTTCGCGGTGGAAGGAATCAACAGACTTGGTCCCTTTGATATCCATGAGGGATTTCAGGCGGTCTTTGACATCGTTTTCAACTTTCTTGAACTCAGGATGGTCGGTGGTGACTGCTCCGGGCTTTTGGTCGGCGAGGTAAACCGCGATGGTTGATGGAATGACAAAGTAACCGTCGGCGAGGCCCTGCATCAGGGCGGAAGCCCCTAGACGGTTGGATCCGTGATCGGAAAAGTTGGCTTCGCCCAGCACGTGGAGGCCGGGGAGGTTGGACATCAAGTTGTAGTCCACCCAGAGTCCGCCCATGGTGTAGTGGACCGCTGGATAAATTTGCATGGGTTGCTCGTAAGGATTGTCCCCCGAGATCTTCTCATACATTTGGAAAAGGTTTCCGTAACGGGCGCGGATGGCATCTTCACCGTCTCGTTTGATGGCATCTTCAAAGTCGAGGAAAACACCCAGCCCGGTCGCGGCTACCCCGCGGCCTTCGTCACAGCATTCCTTGGCGGCCCGGCTGGCGATGTCACGCGGGCAAAGGTTTCCGAAGGATGGATACTTGCGCTCGAGGTAGTAGTCACGTTCGTCCTCGGGAATATCGGAAGCCTTTTTGTTTCCCTCGCGGATCGCCTTGGCGTCGTCGGCAGATTTTGGAACCCAGATGCGTCCGTCATTTCGAAGTGACTCGGACATGAGGGTCAGCTTGGACTGATAGTCTCCGCTGACCGGGATGCAGGTCGGGTGAATCTGGGTGTAACATGGATTGGCCATGAAGGCCCCCCGTTTGTGAGCGCGGAATGCAGCCATGACGTTACAACCCATGGCGTTGGTGGAAAGGTAGAAAACGTTTCCGTAACCGCCGGTGGCGAGGATAACAGCATCTGCAGCATGAGTGGTGATCTCTCCGGTTGAAAGATTCCGAACCACGATCCCTTTGGCGTGCCCATCAACCACGACGAGATCGAGCATCTCGGTGCGAGGGTGCATGGTGACGCCTCCGCTGTTGATTTCTTTCTCAAGCGCCTGGTAGCAGCCAATGAGAAGCTGTTGACCGGTCTGGCCGCGGGCGTAGAAGGTGCGTTTTACCTGAGCTCCGCCGAAGGAGCGGTTGTCGAGAAGCCCGCCATATTCGCGGGCGAAGGGGACACCTTGCGCGACGCATTGGTCAATGATTTCGGTCGAAACTTCAGCCAGGCGATGAACGTTGGCCTCCCGGGAGCGGAAATCGCCACCCTTAATCGTGTCATAGAAAAGACGGTGCACGGAGTCGCCATCGTTCTGATAGTTTTTGGCGGCGTTGATGCCACCTTGGGCGGCGATGGAGTGGGCGCGGCGCGGGCTGTCCTGATAGCAGAAACAGTCGACCTTGTAACCGAGTTCGGAGAGAGTGGCAGCGGCGGAACCGCCAGCAAGACCGGATCCGACCACGATGATCTTGAATTTCCGCTTATTGGCGGGGTTAATCAACTTGGAGTCCATCTTGTGGGAACTCCATTTTTCGGCGAGCGGGCCTTTTGGAACTTTGGAATCTAAGCTCATGGGTCAAAAATCAGACGTAATTATTTGCAGGCTTCACAGCCGAAGCCGAAAAGAAGAATTGCGAGAGGGATGGAGATAAAACCAAGATAGATGACGATAGCATAGATCTTGGAAAGAACAGTGATCGGCCCGGCGGTTTTTTTGGTGCGAAGGCCTAGGGTCTGGAAGATGGAGGCGACACCGTGGCTGAGGTGAGAACAGAGAAGGGTCATGGCGATCACGTAGAAAATGACTACAAGAGGATTGCTGAACCCGACGATGACCATCTTCCAGGCGTCGTGCCGTTCGGAGCCGTCGGGCATGACCTGCATGAAGGAGGCGTAGTCAGTGCCAGCTTTGACGGTGAAGTGAAGGAGGTGAAAAATAACAAAGGCGAGTATGGTCAAACCACTCCAGATCATGATGAGGGATGACTTGGGCGCTTGGACCGTCGCCTGGTTGGCATATTTTTTTCGGGCTGTCTTATTTTCCTTCGTGAGAAGAACAGTAAACCAGATGTGAGCGACGAAGCAGGCCAGCAAGCCGACCCGGGCGATCCAGACACCGGCGCCGTGGAAGACCTCATGGAGGAACTGGGCGTAATCATTGAAAGCGTCTCTTCCTGCGAAAATCAGCAGATTACCTGTCAGGTGACCGGCAAGAAACAGAACGAGGGCAAGTCCGGTAACAGCCACGATGATTTTGCGGCCGATGGAGGATTTGACGAAGGCAAACAGGGAACAGGAAGAAGCACTCATGGTTCACTTGGGCACCCAGCGGGTGCTTGGGCCAGAATATGGCTCAACTGTAAAAAGACAAGTGGTATCGAGGGGGTTTTCCCGATTCCAGCAGTTTAACATTTTACGGGTTAGAAAGCGGACGGGAGTCGGGGGTTTCCGGGCTATCCCAGCGTGATGCCGATTCGTTTAAGCGACGATTTCTCTGATGACGGTGCCACCAAATTGGGAGAGCTGCTTGTAGCGGCCGGCATGGAAGTAGGTGAGCTTGTTGTCGTCCAGGCCGAGGAGGTGGAGGAGGGTGCAGTGGAAGTCGCGGATGGGGCGGGCGATATCGACGGCTTGCGCTCCGATGTCGTCGGTCGCTCCCACGATGGCTCCTTTCTTCACGCCTCCGCCAGCCATCATAATGGTCATGGCGTCGGCATTGTGGCCGCGACCGATGGAGTAAACTCCGCCGCGTTTGTTGTTGTCGGGGGTGCGTCCGAATTCGCCGTTCCAGATGACGAGGGTGTCGTCGAGCATGCCGCGTTGCTTGAGGTCTTTGATAAGTGCGGCCCAAGGTTTGTCGACGGCGGCAATGCGAGAGGAGTGTCCCCGTTCGAGGTAGTCATGCGAGTCCCAACCACCGGCGAAGATCTGGACGAAGCGTGTTCCTTTTTCGACGAGGCGGCGGGCCATGAGGCATTGGCGTCCGAAGTCGTGGGTGACCTTGTCGTCCATGCCATACATTTCGCGGATGTATTCGGGTTCGTCATTGAGTTCGACCACTTCCGGGACTTCCATCTGCATGCGGTAGGCGAGTTCGTAGGATTCCATGCGCGCCGCGAGGTCGGCATGTTCGGGGTGTCGCTTGGCGTGTTGGTCGTTGAGGAAAGCGAGTTGATCCAAAGCGGCCCGTTGGTGGGCGCGGGATTTAAAGGGCTGGGATTCGAGGTCAAGAAGAGGGGAGCCTTTGGGACGAAGCGCGGTTCCTTGGTAATGGGCCGGGAGGAAGCCATTGGACCAGTTTTTGGAACCACCTTGCGGGAGGGCCATCTCGGTCATGACGACATAGCCGGGGAGGTTTTGATTTTCTGATCCGAGACCATAGGTGGCCCACGCGCCGAGAGCGGGATCGGCACCGAGGCGGCTACCGGTATTCATGTGGAAGAGGGCCTCGGGATGGTTCAGGGATTCGGCCTGGCAGCCGCGATAGTTGCAGAGTTCATCGGCAACCTCGGCCTCGGCAATGTATTTCCACTGGTCGCACATATCCATGCCGGATTGGCCCGCCTTTTTAAATTTGAAGGGGGAGCCGACGTAGAATTGATAGGAGCCTGCGGCGAGTCCGCGATCGTTCTTGGATTCGGTTTTGTGAAGTTGGGTGAGCTTTGGCTTTGGGTCGAAGGTGTCCATGTGTCCGGGACCGCCTTCCATGAAGAGCATGATGACATTCTTGGCCTTGGCTGGAGTCATGGGCTTTTTCGGAGCCATCGGGTTGACCGTGATCTCGTCGGCGAGCAAGGAGGAGAAGGCAACGGAGCCCATGGAGGCACCGAGGCCGTAAAGGAATTCCCGGCGGGAGTGGGCGTCGGAGAGAGGACGGGAGCAGAGAGGAGATTTCATGAAACAGAAAATTAAATTGTTTTAGCAGGTCGGAGGCGGGGAACCGAAAGCCGGAGCTTTCGGCTACGTCTTATTTAGTAACTGAAGACGAATTCGTGGGAGTTGAAGAGGATGAGGCAGAGGTCGGCGAGAGCTCTGGTTTCGGGGCTAACGTCGGAGGCTTGTTTGTCGCGCTGGTAGTCGTTGAAGACAGGGAGGATTTCCTGATATTCGAAGGGTTGGCCGGAGAATTCCTCGACGAGTGAACGGGTGATCTCGGTGGGGTATTTGCGAGGCGTGGGCGATTGTTTGGCGTGATAGCCCTGCATCTCTTTCACGTAGGCTTCAACCTTGGTAGCTTCGGCGTCACTGGCCTTGCGATTGAAGACGAGGTGAAAGGCTCTTTGGATTTGCCCGGGAAGAGTTTTGGACTCCTTTTGCAACCTTAGTGCCAATGCGACGGAGCGATCGGTCACGAGATCGCTGTTCATCAGCGTGAAGGCCTGGGGGGAGACGGAAGCAGAGTCGCGATCTTCGCAGGAGTCATTAGGGTTCGGCTGGTTAAAGGTTTCGAGGAAGGGATCGGCGAGTCCACGAACCCGGTAGGCGTAAATGGAACGACGGTTTCTTTGTTCCGGGGTTTTGCTTGGGAGGTAGGTGGGAGCGATGGAGAATTGAATCATGCGGGGCTGCAGGGCCACCTCCATGTTCATTTCGGGTCGGATGGGGAGTCCTCCGGCGGTGGGGTTGAGCTCGCCGGTGATGTGAAGCATGGAGTCCCGCAGTTCTTCGGCGGTGAGTCGACGGTTCGGGAAGAAGGCGAAGAGATCGTTGTTTGGGTCTTCCTGTGCGAGCTTGTATTGATCGTCGTGTTTGCCGGATTGCTGGTAGGTTTCAGAAGTGAGAATGAGGCGGTGAAGTCGCTTGATGCTCCATCCGTTTTCGACGAAGTCGGCAGCGAGCCAGTCGATGAGTTCAGGATGGGTGGGCGGAGCTCCTTTGACGCCGAAGTTATTTGGGTTCCCGGCGATGGGCTTGCCGAAGTGGTATTGCCAGATTCGGTTGACGATGGATCGGGCAGTGAGAGGGTTTTGGGGGTGGGCGATCCATTTGGCGAGAGCGAGGCGGCGACCATTCAGATCTGCCGGGGTGGCATAGGGATCATTGTCGGAAGCTCCATCAACAGGCACTCCGAGAGCAGAAAGAACACCCGGCGTGACCTTCTCTCCCGGGGCTTCGAGTGCCCCTCCGGTGAGGATATGGGAGTCGGGCTTCCAGTCGCTTTTGATCTTCCCCGGCATGCGGAGTTTACGGGCGTTGAGGAACCTGGGATCGGGGCCGTTGTAAACGGATTGCACCATGGGGAGGAAACGTTCGCGGCGGCGATTCCAGATCCACTCGTCCTGTTCTCGGACCTTAAGTTGACCTTTTTCGGTTTCGTTCAGTCCGACGTGACGCGGCGGTTTCTGGTCAACGGGATCATTCTTGCGTGCGTTGAGATTTTTATAGGGAAGGTTGTTTTCGGCATACCACTTCCGCGCGTGTTCCTCGACCTTTTGCTGAAGGCGTTTGGCTTCGGTGTTGGCAAAATTGTGAAGGAGTTCGACTTGGGCCTTTTCTTCTTCAAAGCCGATCTTGTTGTCGTGCTTCTGCCACGAAACATGTCGTTCGGCGAGCTGGGTGCCCGCGAAGACGGAATAGATGCGGTAGTAGTCTTTGGTCGGGAGTGGGTCGAACTTGTGGTCGTGGCACTTGAAGCACCGCATGGTGGTGGAAAGGAAGGTCTGGCCGACGGCGTTGACGACGTCATCGACGTATTGTTGGCGGGCTTCCGGAGCTTTGACCATGGCGGGGTCCCAGGGGCCCATGCGGAGAAAGGAAGAGGCGATCATTTGTTCGGCTTCCCTGGGTGAGAAATGGCCTTTTCTACGAAGGTCTTCGTACTTTGCGTCATCGTCTATGCGTCGGCGCAGGGATTGGTCGGCCAGTTCGTCGCCGGCGATCTGCTCCATGACAAACTCGTTGTAGGGCTTGTCTTCGTTGAAGGCGCGGATGACGTAGTCGCGATAGCGCCAGGCATTCGAGCGTTCGTAGTCGTTGGAAAGTCCTCCGGTGTCAGCGTAGCGGGCAACGTCGAGCCAGTGCTGGGCCCAGCGTTCCCCGTGGTGAGGAGAGGCGAGGAGTCGTTCGATGAGTTCGGAGTAGGCCTGGTCGAAGTCTTTCCCGGCTGCGCTGATGAATTGTGAGACTTCGGCAGGTGTCGGAGGAAGTCCGACAAGGTCATAGGAGACTCGACGGATGAGGGTGCGGAGGTCGGCGCGAGGGGCTGGGTCGTATTTGGCTGATTTGAGCTTGGCGTTAACGAAGGCATCGATGGGGTTCTGTTTGCCTGACGGGGGCGTGGCTTTCTCGAGAGGCATAAAAGCCCAGACGGACTCGGGCCGGTAGCGGCGAAAAGTCCAGTCGTCGGCGAGTCCGCCGGAGGTTTCGATGATGATGCCGTCATCGGTGACCTTCTTGTCCTTTTCAGCTGAGAGGATTTTTTTCTGGGTGGCTTGATCGGGCCACGGGGCCCCGTTGTTGATCCAGGTTTCGATGTGAGTGATCTGCTCGGGGGTGAGGCGGTCATTCTCCTTGGGCGGCATTTCAAAGTCCGGGTCCTCCCACTTGATGACGGTCATCAGGAAGGACTTTGCTGCGTCGCCGGGGACGAGGAGGTCTTTGACAAATTCCCCGCCCTTGAGATATCCCTCGCGGGTGAGGAGATTGAGGTCGCCTTCGATGTCATCGGGGTCTTCTCCGTGACAGGCTACGCACTTTGAAGAGAGAATGGGAAGAGCCTTGAGGGTGGCGTGTTCCTCGGGGGTGGCGGCCCAAGTGAGCTGGGAGAGAAGAAAGAAAGTGAGGATGGGCTTCATTGTGATGAGGGAATCGTTCGCCTGATCTGAGCAGGTCTCCGAAAGCGGATGTTTTCGGCTAGTTTTTTTCAGGGCTTGCCGGATTGGTAGAGTGATTTGACCTCATCGGGAGTGAGGACTGTTTGATAGATGGCGAATTCGTCGAGGCGCCCGTTCAGGTTTCGGACGGCAAACTCAGGCTCCTCACGGGTGGGGAGGCCCCAATTACCAATCTGGGCGTTTTCGATCACGAGGGCGCTAACTCCTTTTTCCTCGGGCGCAGACTCACGGTTGATTTCTTCTCCGTTAAGGTAGTGGACGCAGGTGCGCGTTGCGACGTCATAGGTCGTGACGAGGTGGAGCCATTGCTGGCTTTTGGTGTAGTCCCAAATGACGGAGGAGTGGAAAATGTGATGGAGCTTTCCTTTTCCGAGTCCGACCGAAAAGAAGAGGCGGCCATCTTCAAGGATTTGCCAATGCGGTTCGCCAAGGCCGTAGTTGTCGGTGAGGAAGAGAGCGTTGTATTGACGGTCAAGGCTATCGATTTTTGCCCAGGTGGAATAGGTGATCGCTTGATGTTTTCCGGGGATGAAGACGCGGACGCGGGAGCCGTTTGGTGAGAAGTCGAGAGCTTCTTTTTGCGGCCATCGTCCATCCACGACTTTTGCCCCGACGATTGCCCCGGGTGAAATTTTTTGTGCTTTCGACGGAAGTTCCCGATCCCAGCTATGAAGCTGGCTCATGGGGAAATAAGCGAGAAGATCGGGGTGGTTTTCCGTCGAGTTGGACTGAGTCTGCCAATCGGCGAATCGATCAGTTTGGTAGGCTGCGATTTCATGCGCCAGTTGATCCGGGCCGGTGAAGCGGGCGGGATTGGCGGCGATTCGGGAACTTTCTTTTCCGGTGAGTTGGAGGGCTTGTCCCTCGGTGAGTTGGATCTTTGGTTCGGATTTCTCGTGCCATTCCACTTCGCCATCGATGACGTGGAGTTCCGAATTATTCATAGAGACATCGAGGGCAAACTCTGTGCCGAGATCGAGAACGGTGCCTTGCGGGGTGTGGATTTGAAAACCGATTGCGGGGCGGGGAACATGAGCGCGCAGTTTTCCGCGAAGAAGTCGCATTTCATCCGGCGAGATGATTTCCAGGGCGGCATTCCCTTCGAGGACGAGCGAGACTCCGGAAAAAAATTCAATTTGGGCGAGGCCGGATTTGAGTTCGAAAAGTCCTTGGGGAAGAAGGTCGCCTTCGGAGGGGGAATTGCCGGTCCAGACCGAGTTGACCGAGTGGGTTAAAATGGCAAAACCAGTGTTGTGTTTTTCTGTCTCAACGAGAGAGGGAGAGGACCCCTCGAGTTCGGTCTGGCGGAGCGCGACGATTGCCACGATGGCGGCAGCGGCGGCGAGGGCCCAGGGGATAATGGGTTGCAGTGACAGAAGAAGAGGCTTCCGGCCGGGAGTATTTGTTACTGCGCGTGTGTGTTTTATTGCGAGTGCCCCGGACCGGAAGCCAGAGTGGAGAGATTCGTGAAGGAGGGAAATTTCGGCGAACTGATCCGCTGCAGACGGAGACTCCATCAGAAGCTGGTTGAGTTGTTCAAGTTCGCGCTGATTGAGGGTGCCGTCAAGAAAGCCGTGAAAAAGGTGGTCGTGTTCCGGGTTCATGATGGCGAGAGGTTGGTTTTTTCAAGGCAGCCTTTGAGTTGTTCCCTGACGCGTTGAAGGGCCTTGGCCACGGTATTTGCGGGCATTCCCAATTGTTCACCGATGGCAGCGGGTTTGAGATTTTGGGAGTAGCGCAATTCGCAGAGTTCACGTGCGCGGCCTTCGAGTTGTGACACGCAATGCGCAAGCCGGGTTAGCTTTTGTTCATGGGCCGGACGGTGGCGGGCGAAGGCCTCGACCAGATGATCGAGGGCGTCATCGTCAAAAATATGCGGATCTTTTGATTTTCGGCGGAGATAGAGTCGAACCTGGTTACGAGCGACTCCGATGACCCAGGCTGCGAAGGGGCGTGCCGAATCGTAGCGATCAAAGGAGGTCATGGCCGCGACGGCGCAGTCTTGCAGGACATCGTCGCGGTCGCTCACGTCAAAAACCATCGAGCCCACAAAGGCCGAGACCTTGGGCAGCACGCTGGTCCATTGGCGGGTGAATTCGGCGGTCGATTGATCCATCTATCCCTCATTTAACAAGGGAGGGGAAATCGTGACGAAGTTTTTTTACTTTTTTGAGGGACGGGCGCTATTGGCCGGAATCCTGTCGGCTACGAAGCTCGCGATACCGTTCTTCGTAAGTCTCCTGAAGGGCTTTATCGAGGGTGTCATTCACCGGCCATTTCCCGGTCCTTGCCTTATCCCGGGTGTGAATGAATTTGTTGTCGGCGACGAGGAGCGGGTAATAGAAAAAAGTCAGGGTTCGGTTTTTTCCCGTGACATCCAATCCAGCAGAACCTGATGCAAAACCTGCCGGTGCCCAGCGGTACGTCTTCACCCAACCCAGCCCCGAGGTATGGGGGACGTAAACCCCAAAAAAGGAGAGGACGGTGTAGCTGAGAAGATAGAAGAGGATGAAAAAACAGAGGGCCTTTCTGAGGTGGGCGCGGACGTGTTTTTTCATTTGGGCGGGTGGAGGATTACAAAAAAGGCGGCTTCAATTGAAGCCGCCTTTGAAAAATTGAGTAATTTTTGAGAACCTAGTTCGAAGGTTTGGCCGAGTAATTCTTGTCCTTAAGCTTGGTGTAGAATTCGAAAACCTGCGGCTTTTTGAGGTTCTCGTTTGTGATCATTTCAATGTGACCATCGAGCATGCAGCAGTGAACCTTGTCCTTATGGTTTCCCTGGGGGGCGTTATTGGTGTTTCTGAATACCCAGCCGTGTGACTCCACGTTGTCGTCTGTTTCACCAAAGTAGATGGTGCTTGGGCCGTCTTTCACCGCGCTCAGGCGGACCTTGTAAACGTTTTCTTCCATGGCGTCGTTGCTGACGTCGCCACCGAGCTCGGAATTGTAAGCATAGCTTCCCAGGCTCAGGGCGGGTTCGTTGTAAAGTGAATCATACTCGTCTTTGCCCTCGCCGAGCTTCTTTTTCGAAAGCGGATTTTGGAGGATGGTTTCGGAAAACGGCTTGCCCCAGCGATAGCTGGCACCGTCCCGCTCGGCGACATCGAGTTGCTCCGCGACGAGGTCCCACCAAACAAACGAAGCTTGTTGTGCATCCTGAAGGCTTCCCTTGTATGGAGGGAAGGTATTGGGAGCATGGTAGCCGGTGTTGACGCCCTCGGACTGGAGAACAGTAAGGGCGTTGTAGATTTCCTTCATGTTCTTCGTGGTCTTACCGGCGTTCGAAGCAGAGATTCCTGCGCGGACGGCCACGAGGGCGATTCCGGCCAGAGTCATGATGATGGCAATGACGACGAGGAGCTCGACGAGAGTAAATCCCCGTTTTTTGGATGAAGATGTGCGTGTATTCATTACTTGCTCAAAGCTTGGATGGCTGGGCGCTCGGATCAAGCAGTTTTCACGCACGCATGGGTTGTTCTTTGGTATTAGTGCGATTTTTTGGCAAAACGCGGGGCCGAATGGGGCGGTCAGCTGTCATTTTTCCGAGCGGAGCTGATTAATGGCTGTCCTCACTGGAAAGGAGATTGGGGTGAAATTTTTTGAAAGAGAGGTAGCCATATCCGGCGATGACGATGAAGCAGATCGCGACCAGGGTGAAGGAAACAGGGACGCCGTGTGAGGTGATAAGGTTTCCCTGGACTTTGGCTCCAACCGCACCACCCACGATGGCCATGATTAGGAAGGCCGAGCCGAGTTTGGCTTCTTCTTCTTCCATTCCATCCAATGCGATTCCATAAATCGTGGGGAACATAAGTGACATGCATCCCGAGACGCAGACGAGACAAACGAGGCCGGGGTAACCGGGGATGAGAATGGCTCCGCAAACAAAACCAAGGCCACCGAGAGCAAAGATCATGAGGAGCTTGCCCGGATTAATGATGCGGAGAAGCCATGTGCAGACAAACCGGCTGCTCAAAAAGAGAATCATTGAAGCGATATTCCACTTCTGGGCGGTTGCCAGGCTCAGGCCCACTTCTTCCATGCCGTAGTGGATGATGTAGGTCCAACACATGATCTGGGCTCCAACGTAAAATGCCTGGGCGATGACACCGCCGGCAAAGTGGCCTTGGCAAAAAATGCGTTTGGTGATCTCAAGAAAGGGAGCTTCCTTTTCCTTGCTCTTGAAGGTCGGCATTTTTGAGAAGGCAAAGAGGAGGAAGAAGAGAATGACGATAGCCGCGATGACCAGGTAAGGAGTGCGGACGTTTGCAAGGTCGGCGCTCTGAAGTTTCTTGAAATCTTCAGGCTGGGTGGCGTTGATCCCTTTCAGGGCGTGGGAAGTCGCGCCGGAAAGGACTCCGGGAAGTTCCTCGGAGAAGACGGGAATCTCTTTGTAGAGGGGGACGGTGACATCGTCGCTCAGAACGACCTTGTCGACGTGAATCCAGGCTCCTTCGGGAAGTTTGGACTCCGGGGTGAAAAGGAATTCGGTGGCGACCGGATTGTTTTTGCCCAGCGCTTCGGCGAATTTGTTGATCTCGAGTTGGGGCGCGAGAACAAAAGTGGCGATGGCCATCCCGGTGAGGGAGCCGATTGGATTGAAGGCCTGGGCCAGGTTGAGGCGCTGTGTTGCGGTTTCGCGCGGGCCCATGGCTAGAATGTAGGGGTTACAAGCGGTTTCGAGGAAGGCGAGACCACATGGAATGATATAGGAACCCAGGACAAAGATGGGGAAGGAGATGGCAAGGCTGGCAGGAATGGCCAGGAGAGCTCCGATGGCATAAAGGGCGAGACCGACGAGGATGGCTCCTTTGTAGGAAAAACGTCGAATGAAAAAGGCGGCCGGAAGGGCCATGCAGAAGTAGCCAAAGTAGAAGGCGAACTGAAGCCAAGCAGCCTGAGAGGTGGGGATGATGAAAACCTGTTCGTAAACTTTGACGAGCGGGTTGGTGTAGTCGTTGGCAAATCCCCAGAGTGAGAAGCAGCAGGTGGTGAGGATGAAGGCCGCGAGAAAGTTTCGCGGAACGATTGCCGGAGAAGTGTTGGATGAAGTCACTGTAGAAAAGGTGAAGGTAGATGGATGTCAGACAAATTCATCTTTGTGGAGATCAAAGTCTCGCAACCTCGTGAAAATTGCTAGAGTAGCGACATGAAAGACTATTCACGCCGCGAAATCCTCTCATCTCTTGCTCTGTCTTCTGCCGCTTGCCTGACTGGTTTCGGTCGTGGTGCAAATGACAGAAATCCGATTGGAGTATCAACATACAGCTTCTGGGGATTCCAGCGGGACGAGATGCGGGATATCGGAAAGTGCATCGATTTGGCCGCGAAGATGGGCTTTGATGGCGTTGAGATTTTGCAGGTCCAGATGGAGGATTTTTCTCCAGCAATGCTTCAAAAAATCAAGCGCCGGGCTTTCATGGCCGGGGTGGATTTGATGGGCTTTTCGACACATCAGACCTTTGTGAATCCCAGCGAGAGGGTGAGGAGGCGGAATGTCGAGCAGACTATCGCCTATATCGAGCAGGCCTATGCGCTGGGTATTCCGACGCTACGAATCAATACAGGTAGCTGGGGAACGAGTAAGGATTTTGATGAATTAATGGCGAACCGCGGGATTGAGCCGGTATTGGAGGGGTATACCGAGGCGGAGGGGTTTGAGTGGGTTATCGAATCGATGAAACAGTTATTACCCTATGCCGAGAAATGTGGCGTAGTTTTAGGTTTGGAGAATCACTGGGGCCTGGGCTTGACGCCCGAGGGAGTGCTGAAGGTTGTGGATGCGGTAAAGTCTCCTTGGTTGCAAGTGACCCTGGATACGGGGAATTTTTTGGAGGATCCCTATGATCGACTGGAGAAGTTGGCCGATAAGACGGTGCTGCTCCAGGCCAAGACTTATTATGGGGAGGGGCGGTGGTATACCTTGGATTTGGATTATGAGCGAATTGCAAAGATCATGAAGAAGGTGAACTACAAGGGATACGTTTCGCTTGAGTTTGAAGGAAAGGAAGATCCCATGACGGCAGTGCCCAAGAGTCTGGAGCTGCTGAGAAAGCACTTTTAATTCAAGCGTGCTCGCTACCGCACTCCTTGATTAAGGAGCGGAAGAACCCCCGGAGAATCTTATCGGTAGATCAGGTGCGCACTGACGCTGGTGTCCGTGTCGCTGACGAAGCGGATCCAGTAGGCTTGAAAATCGGGATGGAAGGTATGGCTGACGTCTTGGTTGACGTCCACTATGACTACGGTTTTGTAATCGACCCAGTCGCCATTGCCGGTGAGATCAACTTGCGCGGTGATTTTGCATGGGGCAGCGGCGGAGATTGAGAGAGACTTTTGATCGTAGCCGGTCATGAGGTAGGGATCGGAGGGAGTTCCGGCTTGCACTTTGGTGTTCGACCACGGTCCCCCTTCTCCGACTGGTTTGCCAAGGCTCCAAAGGTCATCGACGGCTCCGGCCCAAAGGGCGGTTTTGCCATCCTGCGAGTGAATGAGATGCGGGTTATCCTTCGGAGCTTGTTCGGAAATACCAGAAAGAATAAGAAGCCCGCGGTAGCTGCAGTAATCCTGGATACGAAGGTTGTGGGTGGCAACCGGGCGGACTCTGGGGAAGCCGAGGGCATTGTTGGCGGGGAGTTCGTAAAAGGTTCCGTGGGCGTTGAAAAGATCACGCTCGGTCGCGACTTCTCGACAGATGCGGCCGGTCTCATCGTCGAGATTCGGGTGACCTTTGGGAAGGCGGAAGCGTTTGCCGCTGTCGTCAATGTAGAGGACAGAGGCTGCGTCAACTTCAAGAATGCCCTTTCGTTTTGGAACGGCGGCATTTTTTTTGAGCCAGGACTCGGCGTAGCTGCTCTTCTCCCCGGTGACTTTGATGAGAGTCAGGTCGGGATTGAGTTGGTAGAGTCCTTGATCGGAGGCGAAGTGGAGGTCACGTCGGTTATCTCCGCGGGCCCGGACGATTCCGCTGGTGGTGTTTTTGTCCGAAGCGGTGGCGAGCCCGTCAAAGATTTTACTGTTCTTGCCGGGTTCGCGGGTATCGGGGTTCGCGTAGGTAAACCAAGCAGTGGTATTTTCGAGAGCAGTGGAGCTTGAAACACGAATCCAGGTTCCCTTCGTATCAGCAGGGAAGGAGTGCCAGTGGTAGCCGTTGACTTCGGCTTTTGATAGAGGGGTCCATTGGTTGTTTCCTTGAAGATCAACTTCGAAGTGAAAGGTGGTTTTTTCCGAAGCAAAGAGATGCACGGCGCGATTTTGGTATCCGGAGAAAAGATAGGGATCTGACGGAGTGTTTGCTTCGATTTTGTCGTTCAGCCAGATCGAACCGCGACCGATGACGGGGCCGAAGTGATCGAGTTGATCCGGTTTGACGAACCAGAGGTTTGACTGGGATTGTGGGGCGGCGACGTGACCTTTGGCTTTCCGCTTGTTAAGGAATTCGGACTTGGCGGTGTCATCGCAACCCATCACGACATGGTCGCCCCAGCGGGCGAAGTCGCCGATGACCTTAAGGTAGCTTGAGCGCGGGGAGATGCCGGCGGAGCTTTTTGGACTGAAGGTCTTTGGGAAATTCCAAAACATCCCGTGCATGGTCATGAGTAAGTTGTTGCCCTCGCCGATTTCACGTATGCGCGGCCACTCGGTGTTCCAGCCGTGGGCGCCATCGTAGGAATGGCTTGCCTTGGGGAGGCGGTAGCGGTGCCATTGTCCTTCGTGCAGGCACATCAGGATGAGGGAGCGGGCGTCCCAACCATTGGCCCAAATGGGGTCGGTTTCGGGGTTTGAAGAACCGTAAATTCCTCCCGGGCCGGTCACTTCAGTGAATTGGTTTTTGGTGACAGTTTCGAAGGTTTTTGCTTTTCCGTTCCATTGGGCGAGGACGCCGGAAGGAGTGAAGGGGTTCTTCTTTGCTTCGCTGCCTCGCTGGCCGTTGTTGGAGTAGATGACTCGATCTTGTCCGGAGTAGAATCCTTTTCCGTGATAACCGTGAAGCTCCGCTTTTGGGGATCCCTTTTGAGCCTCGTCGTAAAAAAGGGTCTTCACTTCGAGGGTGTTCACGTCGACTTCGTAGAGTCCCTCCTCCATGGTTGCGTAGTAAATCTTATGAGCCGGATCGAAGAGGTGGCGGGCGTTTCCTGTCGGGCGACCAAACATTTGCGAGTATGGGATAGCTCGTACTTTACGGTTCTTGTCGATGGCGTAGGGGCCGATAAAGAGCTGGTTGGACTCGCGATGAATCATGCGGTTGGCCGGGGTGCCGCCGATTGATTCCTTGCGGACGGTCATGTTGAGATCCTTGTCGATTTCGTAGAGTTTATCGGATGAGCCTTTTGGCGAGTGCGGTGCGTAGGTGACGGCCCAGAGGCGATCTGCGAAAGGGACGACAGCTCCAGTTCCACATTCATTTTCGTTGTTGAAGAATGAGAGGTGCGGGTAGATGCCAGATAGAGAAGGTTTTTTAGTTGCTTTCGCTGAGGGCGTCTTAGTGTTGATGACCTCGGCTCGATGAGTGGAAATGGTTTGGTGATAGGATTGGACCTTGGACTTTTGGGAGGAGGAGAGAGCCAGGTTGATGCGCTCGCCGGAGTCGTTTCCAAGCTTGTAAAATTCTTCGAAGGATAGCCCGGGGTATTCGATGTATTTTTCATCTTGCGCGCGAACGGCCCACAATGGTTCGGCACCGAGTTGGGAATCGGGGGCTTCGTAAACGAATTCGGTCCGCCAGTCGGTTGGAGTTTCACCGGCAACGAGGGGGAGAAGGCTGCGACCGTGCATGAAGGGAGGGACCTCTAGTCCGGCGATATCGAGAATGGTGGGGGCGATGTCGATGCCGAGTGCAAAGTCTTTGTTGATTTTGGCGGTGCCGGTGGGAGGGGCGATGATGAGGGGGACGCGAATCGAGTCTTCATAGGCGAGGACCTTGCTGGTGAGGCCATGTTCCCCAAGAAGCCAGCCGTTGTCGCCCTGCATAATGATCCAGGTGTTATCGCGGACGCCGAGGCGGTCGAGTTCATCCAGGACGGTTCCAAGGGTTTGATCCATCTGCTCGATGGAAGCGTAGTAGTCACGGGTGTGGGATTGAATGGCTTCGGATTTATCGTATCCGTATTCGAGGGCTTTGGTCCGGCTGCGGGATTTGGCGAGGTAGGGAGCTTTGCCTCTGAGTCCGTCATTCCAGGATGCGGGGAGAGGCATATCGGAGATGCTTTTTGACGCGAGGAATTCCTGTTTTGCGGGCCAGGTGTGGCGATGGTCCATGTGGGGGACCTGGGTGCAGAGCCAGAGCGCGAAGGGCTTGGTGGAGGACTGGCGAAGAAAACGGACAGCTTCGTCGGCTGTGAATTGGTCTACGAATTTCTGTGCTTTGATTTTGGATCCATCTTCGCGTGTGAATTGACGTCCATACCAGGTTCCGTTGGAGAAACAGGTGGAGGAGAAATTGAATCCACATTGTTTGGGGGTGTCGCCGAGGTGCCACTTTCCGGTGACGGCGGTGCGGTAGCCGGCGTCTTGCAAAAGCCGGGGGAAGGTCACTTCGCCTTCGTTCATGCGCCCCTTGCCGATTGAGGTGACTCCGTTGGCACTATTGTAGCGCCCCGTCAGCGCCACGGCCCTGCTGGGTGAGCAGATGGAAAGAGTGACGAAGGCGTTCTCGAAACGAGTGCCTTGGGCGGCGATGCAGTCGAGGTTGGGAGTCTTAAGGTGAGGGTTTCCAGCGCAGCTCATGCCGTCGGCACGATGGTCATCGGTGAAGATGAAGACAATGTTGGGTCTGGAAGCAGCAAGAGCGGATAGGCTCGTGAAGAGAATGGTGAGGAGGGATTTGGAAAGCATTGAATCTATTCGGTAAGGATGATTTTGAGGCGGTAGAATCGCTTTTGTGTGTCTGTGGAGAGAGACCATGTGAGCGGTTCGGTCGAAAGAAGATTGAAGTTGCTGTTCTGCCAAGTGATTAGATCATCACTCCACTGGGGGATGACTCGTGCGTCATCAGCTCCCGGGTTTCTTTGAATGGTCAGGAGTTGATTCCGGAAGTCGAAGAGGTGTGAAGCGATGGCGTAATCTAGGAGATCTCCGTCTTGAAAAGGGTTGCTGTCGGAAGCTCCCGGGCTTCCGCCGTTTTCGCTGCTGGCCCGCCAATTGATAGGGAGTTCCGGATCTCCTCCGCGGAAGGTCAGACTGAGTCCGGAGCCATCGGCGGAGGTGGGCCAAGGAGCGGTGTCCGAATAGGTGAGCTCGATGATGGTTGAACCATCGGTATCGTCGAGTTTCAAGGTCTCGCCGCCGTTGCTGAGTTTGCCCGAGTTGAAGGAAGTGACGATAATGCGCTCACCAGGAGCGAGGGTGGTCCCGGTCGGGAAGGTGAATTCGATGCCATCGGAAAAGGTGACACCGGAGAGGTCGAGGGTGAGGGTGTCGGAGGTATTAAGGAGTTCGATGAATTCGGAGATGTCGTCGGCGGGGTGATACATGATCTCGCTGATGGCGAGGAAGAGTTGATTGTTGGAAGGAAGGTTTGGCGTGTTGGTTGTGGTGATGACTTCGCCTGATGAATCGCTCAGGGTGAGGGATTCGCTGAAGTTTGAAAAGTGCCCGGAGAAGTTGCCTTGGGAAAAGGTGGGTGGATTGTTGGCGCGAAATTGGGTGATGTCCGGCGAGAGTGTGAGTGTCGAGTTTGCGGGAATGACAGTGCCGGGCCGGAGGGTGTGTGAGATGGCTCCTTCAAGGGTCCAATTGGAGAGGTCGACGGCGAAGTCATTGGGGTTTTGGAGTTCGAGTGATTCGTCGTCCTGATTGCCGCTGGCGGGATTTGTGACGATTTGGCCGAAGGTGATGGGAGGTTGTGCCGGCTGGGAGGCGGGAAGAGTTCCTCGGGATGGATTGCCTCCGTCGTTCTTCAGAAAAGTGCGCCGGCCGGGGAGGTAGATGTTTTTGATGCGGTCGAGGGCCGCGTCGAATGATTCTTGCGGGAAACGACGGTAGCTTCCGCTGTTGGTGAATCCCCATTCGGCACGATCAAGATCAGCTTCCTGTTTCATGAGGAGGCGGAGTTCCTCAATCCGGGATTCGAGAACTCCCGGCGCTAAAACGGTATCTATCGTACTTCGGAGGCGGCGGTAGAACATTTCGCTGGTGAGCGGGTGGGTGAAAATGGCGTCGAAAAGGCGGTTGTAACCACCCTTGAAATCGTTGTTTGAGCCGCCCCATTCGTAGCGTTCGTCGGTGACGAGAAAGGTGGTGGGTCCGGCGGAACCCCGAGGGTCGCCCGAGCCGAGCCAACGGTGGCCGTAGCTAAAGTCGCGGTCCCAGGGGAGGATCATCCATTCGTTGAAGCGGTTTCTATGAACGTAGTAGTTTTTCTGTGGGTTGTAGATTGAGTCGACGACATTGACCGCGAGGTAGTTGATCAAAGACGGGAGGTCGGTGTTTTCAAGGAGGAAGTTGAGCTGGTCGGGTCCGTTGAGCGCGGCGGTGAAGGCGGAAAGATCGGCGAGGCTGGATTTGTTACGGGCTTCAAATCCGTTTGCGCCGGCGAGCCAGGAGGCGTTTCCTGTTGCTTTGAAAAGCGGACCGTTGGAGTCGAGGAGATCGTCGTGACGATTGAGGAACTCGTTGTCGGGTTGCTCGATCATGATGCCGAGTGAGTGGAAGGTGCCGTTGCGTTGAACGCGGACGGGGAAGGTTTCGGGTGTTGGAATTCCCATCTTTTTTAGGTTCTCCATTGGGAGAATGTCGCGGAGATAACTTGAATCGGGATAGGCGGCGTTGACGTTGATTTGATCGACAAGGGGTGTAAGAGGGCGGAGGCGAAAGTTGTCGCCCGGATTGAATTCGAACTGGTGGGGTTTTTTCTCGAGAGCCGCGGTGGTGGCTCCGCGGAGGTGAACCAGAACGTTGTCGTAGAGTTTACCATCCCAGAAGAGTGAGCAGCGAGTGCCGCTGCGGGTATCGGCGGCGGGAAAATCGGCCGCTGGCAGGAACCATTGAAGGACGGGGAGAGAAGTGGAAAGGGAGGGGTCGGGGGCAACGGTGCCAAAGTATTCGGGGGAGTTGGCGTTGGGATGCAGGGGGAGTTGGGACGCAAGGGATAAGGAATCGGTGGCGGTGATACGCCAGCGGACCATTTCACCGGGCGAGACGGCATTGGCCGGAATGGTAGCGGTGTAAGTGCTGCCATTAGGCATCATTTGTATGGTGGCGTGACTTTCGAACATCCGCCGGTATTGCAGGGCAACCGAGAGGATGGAGCCGAGGGGAGATGCTGCTACGATCGAGACCGTAATTGAGCCATTGGAGTTTACGACGAAGGAATGGTTGGCGAGGAAAGGGTTTGGAAGGTTGGTCGAGCCCGGGGTCGGGGAGCCAAGGTAGGCGAAAGTTTCTTCGGGGAGAGTGCCATAACTGACTCCGGAAAACTGAGGCGGAAACTCCGGGGCGAATTCGGTGAGGATGGTGCCCTGGTCATCGAGAAGGGCGAGGTATTCGCCGTTGGAACTCAGTGAGAATCCTGATTTGGAACTGGAAATGATAAGGTATTCTCCGGGGGCAATGGATTCTGGAGGGAAGGTGAATTTTTCGAGACCAAGAGGGTTGTCGGTGAGCGAGTAGTCGGCGAGGTTGACTGAAAAATTGTTGGGATTGTGAAGCTCGATCCAATCGTCGCCAGCCGGGTTGATGGCGAGGAACTCGGAGATTTGGATCGGAGACGAGGGTTCATCGACGCCGATCGTGAAGGATTGTGATTCCGGGCCGGCGGAGAGGGTGTATGTCGTGGTGGAAGTCGGGGAGACGTCGTAATTGGTGAGCCCTGTGACGTCGATATTGCCGGGATTGAGTGTGAGTGTGAGTGTGTCTGCGTGCTCGGCTTGCCACGAGAGGGTGTTTTCGTTTGCGACAAAGTAGGTGATGGTCGGGTTGGGGGCGGAAGTTGAATCGTGAGAGGTTACGTCATCGATCCAGAAGCCGGGGTTGGATCCAAATTCCGTGCCGAATTTGAAGCCGCCGGGAGTTGCTGCGGTAGGTGCGGATTGGAAACGGGAAAGTCCGGAGACCGTGGAGGTGAAGGCTGCGCTGTTTGGGGCGGACAGAGCAAGGCCGTAGCTGGCGGCGGGAGTGCCCCAGTCGTGACCGGTGACGCGGAGGCGGTAAACGTTTTTGGTGTCTCCGGCGTCATCGCAATCGCCATCGTTATTCTGATCGATGGAGGGGAGAACATTGCCAAGGGGGAAGGCGGCTCCCCAGCCGCCGGAGAAGGCCTGCCAGCCATTTTGATAGCGAAGGTTCAGGGCGGAGGTGCCGGAGCCTGTTTCGATGATGAGGGAGAATTGGCGATTCGAGGTCTGGCGGACCATGAAGAAGGTTTCAAGATACCAGTCGTCATTCCAGGCTACACCTTGTTTTAAGGATTGCCCGCTCCCGGTGAAGCGGACGGCCTGACTTGAGCCGGGAGCGAAGCCAGTGGTTGAAACTGCTCCGGCATTGGTCCACCCAGCGAGGAATGGTGACTCTTCGAAGTCTCCATTAACGATGGGAGTTTGGGCGTGGGCACAGCTCAGGAGAGCCGCCCAAATAGCGGGCCGTTTCAGCATGGGAAGGGAGGAGCTGGATGCTTACTCGATGATGAGAAAGCGGTAAAAGCGACGAGCAGATGTGACGCCGTTATCAATGAAGGTTTCGGTGGTGTCCGAAGCGGTGAAGTCATCGACCTCAGCCCAATTACTAAGATTATCGGAAGCTTGCACCGAATAGCTGACGCCGGTTTGGGTGGCGAGAGTGAGTGTCGTGGTTTGAGCAGTCGGGTCAAAAACCATGTTGAGGATTTCGGGGTCGCCTGAAGGAGGAGGAGTTCCGTTTACAAACTGAACGTCATCGAGAATGAAGCCCGGTGAGTTGCCGAACTCGGCGCTAAATCGGATAAAAGTGGGAGCGCCGGACGGTGGAGCGACTTGGTATCGGTTCAGGCCGGTCGCGGTTCCCGCGATGGCGAGGCTATTGGGTGCTGAAAGTTCGAGGTCGTAAGTGGGCGCGATTCCATCCCAGTTTTTGCCGATGATGCGAAGGAAGTAGGTCGCTCCGGGCTGAACTGCCGGGAGGGCAATGGCTTCTCCCCAAGAGTCGTTGAGGGTGGCATTGTCGAAAAGATTCCAGGTTTGTTCCGCGCCATCCGAGGTCCCCTGAAAGCGGAGGTTGATTTGTCCGTCCGGTCCCTCAATGATGACGTTGAAAGCACGGTCAAATGTGTCAGGGCATTGAAAGAAGCATTCGAAATACCAGTTGGCTTCACTGGTCACTTGCTGCCGAAGGTTGGCAAGAGGTGCGAGTGAGGCCGAGAATGTGGAATCGGGTGCGATGCCCTCGGCCAAGCTGGTGTTTCCAGCGGTGAGCCAATTTGCGGGGGTGGTAGGGTCTGATTCAAAGTTTCCGTTGAGAAGTTGATTCCCAACGGCGTCAATGATTCGCGCTTCCAGCGGGATACTGATGTCCGGGGTCGAAGTGTCGTTGGTAGCGAGATCGAGAATGGCAGAGGAGATACGAGGAAGTCCGGTGGGGTTGAGCTGGACCTGCAAAGTGCCCGTCGTGCCGGGAGCCAGGTCCAGCGGGAGGGCGGTCAGAATTGAATACGAAGCTGCGTCCTCGCCGGAGATGGTAGTAGTGTCAGCGATAGTGAGAGTGTTGTTCACGCCGGTGTTTTCAAGGGTGAGATCGACGGTGACCGGGGTGTCGCTGGTATTCAGGACGGTGCCTGAAAACGGATTGAGCAGAGAGACTGCGAGGTTGGGATCGTCAAGAACGATGGTGGCATTACGGGTGACGATTTCGAAGGCATTGGCGTCGTCGCTGATGCGGAAGGAGTCGATGATGCCGCCTTGACCATCGGCGGAGTAGGACTGAAGGCCGACACGGGTGATACCGGGGTCGAGGGAAGGAGTCTCTTCCGTGAGGGACGTATTGGGTGCGGGGAGTGAAGCGGCGTCCCCGCTCACGTCAGGATTGATCCAGAGATCGAGAGTTTCCTCGGCGCCGGTGTTATCGATGGTGAGGCGTCCCAGAATTAGAGCGGTCTTACCGAGAGTGAGAAGGTTGGTGCCTCCACCAGCCGGTTGCAGGGTCGCTCCGAGCCCAAGGCGGGTTTCGGTGCCAACCGCGACTATGCGGGGGTTGCCGGGAGACGAGGCGTTTTGGTTGAAGGTGATTCCACCTCGGGAATCGGCGGAAGGTTGGTTAAGGAGGTAGGAAAACCAAATGGTATTGATGAGTGGGGTTTCGACCGCGCGAGTGGTCTGCCGGCCCGATGCAAAGCTTCCCTGAACGCTCTGCGCAGTGGGGTCCTGGGTGATGGAGTAACCTGTTGAGGCCGGAGCGGTCAGGTCACCTGCGATGACGGAAAGTGTCCCGGTATTGGCCCAAACATCATCGGTCAGAAATCCCAAGCCACCACCTTGACCTTCTCCTGCGTTGAAGACTCCCAAAGGGCCGGTCGTGTTGTCATTGAAGTCGGCGATGACTGTTCCTGCAGTGGCTTGTTGGATTAGAAATCCGGTGAGAATGAAAGAGAGTGTGTTCATGGTGATTCGGGAAATGGGAGGATGCGGGCGCAGTCCGGAACCGCGCTTCTCAGAGCGGGGTGGGCTTTACAAGGTAGCCATCTATCGGCGGCGGCGAAGAAGTGCGAGCGTTGAGAGAAGCGAAAGCACGATCGCTGATGGTTCGGGGACGACGGTGATACCGGTGACATCAGCGAAGGCCTGGTCGGCATTGGCGTCGTCGCTGAACACAAGACTGTCGACGATGCCGCCTTGGCCGTCCGAAGAGTAAGATTGAATTCCGACCCGGGTGATGCCTCCATCAAGCGCATCGGCGTTCTCAGCGAGAGTGCTGTCCGGGACTGGAAGCCCGGCAATGCCGCCAGAGACATCCGGGTTGAGCCAGAAATTGATGGTCTCATCGCCTGCCGGGTTAATGGTGAGTTGACCAAGAAGAAGGTTGTTGGAGCCTGTCGTGATGGGGGTTCCCGCACCGACTCCTTCCAAGGTGATCCCGAGCCCAACGCGGACCTCGTTTCCAGCTGCCACGATACGGAAGTTGGCAGGTGCCGAGGCGTTTTGGTTGAGGGTGATTCCGCCGCGCGAGTTCTCAGTGGGTTGGTTAAGAAGAAAGGAAAACCAGAGGTCGCTTGCGGTGGCCATAATGGTGGCGGTGGCCCGGGTGGTTTGGCGTCCGCTGGAGAAGCCTCCCTGTGCGCTTTGAGGAGTTCCGAATTGAGTGAGGGCGTAATTTGTCCCGGCAGGAGCGGAGAGATCGCCTCCAACTACCGAAATCGTCCCGGTGTTGGCCCAGACATCTCCGGCGAGAAAGCCGCTGCCTCCTTCTTGACCCGCTCCTGCGGTGAAGCTGCCAAGACCTCCTGCGGCGTTGTCATTAAAGTTAGCGTAGACGACGGCAGCTGAAAGGGAGGAAGCGGAGGCTGCCGAGAGAAGGATGAGGACGTGTCGCGATTTCATGTTTGGTTTGTTGAGGTTTTGTCAGGTGTTTTATTAAAAGTTTTCCCTATCCAAAAAGTAACACAGGAAATTTTGGATTTTTTTCTGTGGTATTTGGTGGTTCTGAAAACACTTTCAGATTGAAACCCCTTTGATGAAGCAAAAAAGTCGATTGCCCAATGAGATACCCCGGAAAGATGGGGATGTCCTTAAGGCGGCGATTAAGGGGGATTTGAAATCGTTTGAGGTGCTGGTGAAGATGCATCAGGCTGGAGTGCGGGGTTTTTTGGCGGCGAGGCTGTCCCGGAAGGAAGAAGCTGAGGATTTAGCGCAGGAGGTTTTCTTGACGGCATTTCGCAAAAGATCGACTTTCTCGGGTGAGGTGAAGATCGAGGCTTGGTTTAGAGGGATTGCGAGGAATCTCTTGATGAATCATGTCAGGAAATTTCGACCGAAGCCGATTGGGGGGAGTGAGGAGTTGCAAGTAATTCTGGATACGGGGATGGATCGCGAGGAAGATCATGGGGCGCTGGTGGAGGCTCTTCGGGAATGTGTCAGCGAACTCGGCGGAGCCTCAAGGGAGTTGGTAACCGAGCGATATCTTGAAGGGACTTCAGTGAGAGAATTGGAATCAAAAACGGGACGTGGGTACTCGGCGCTGACGATGCAGCTGCATCGCATTCGGACAAGTTTGGCCGGGTGTATTGAGAATAAGATGGGGTTTTCCCTGACCTCCGGAGTGAAAAATGAGTGAAGAATTATTAGCGAAGGCAGCCCAGGGAGATCTTAATGCGGCAGAGGCGGAACGCTTGCTGGTGCTCTGTCAGGAGGACGAGGTTTTGAAAGAACGTCTCATTCGTTTGGTGCAAGTCGAGCGTCTCACGGGCCTTGCTCTTGAGGAGAATGGTGACGTGTTCTCGCGTGAGTTCCGTTTCCGGGTGGAAGCGGATGGAGATGATGCTTTTTCGTCGGCAGTGGCTGCCCGGCTGAGGCGAAGGAAAATGGTGAAAGTAGTTTCCCTGATCGGGGCTATGGCGGCAGTTGTTATGCTATCCCTGTTTTTTCTGATGAAAGGTGACCGCGAATTCGTGGGGGAAGTTGTGAGAGTGGAGGCAAGCGATTGGTCCTCCGATCGCATGACATTGAAAATTGGTGATCGCTTGAAGATTGCGGAGGGGTTGGTGGAATTAAATTTCCACACCGGAGTGGAAATTGTGATTGAGGCCCCGGCGGAATTCGAGGTCACGGGAAAGTATCAAGGGTTTTTACATCATGGGAAATTGGTGGCGGAGGTGTACGATGAGACGGCTCATGGTTTTGTGATTGATGGTCCTGCAGGCCGGCTGGTTGATTTAGGAACCAGGTTTGCGGTGGCGGTGGAGCAGGGAGGTGATATGGAAGTGCATGTCATTGAAGGCTCAGTGGACGCGACCGCAAAGGGCGGGGAAACTTCCCGGTTGAAGCAGAATGAAGCGATGAGGTTGTCTGGTGGCGAAGCGGTTAGAATGGTGGCAAATATTGAAAAGTTTGTGACACGGATGCCCGAATATCAGAGCGAGCCTCCTCGAACAGTGAGGTGGAGTTTTGATGAGACAGGGGGGGCGGAGGTTTTTGATCGTGGCAATGGACTAGCAGACGGTCTCGCTACGGGGCATTTTAGATCGTTTTCGGGCGAAGGTGACGGGCCTCGTCGGGTTGAAGGCAAGTTTGGAGGTGCATTGGTTTTTGATGGCAGCGATGGTTTTGTGGAAACGGAGTTTGCCGGAGTGACCGGGAGCGGTCCCCGGACGGTGGCGTTCTGGGTCAAAGCACCGGAAGATTTTGATCCGATGCAGGGATATGGGATTATTAATTGGGGTGATGTTACGGTGCCGGGCGGCGCGTGGCAGATCTCGGTGAATGGCACCGAAATGGATGGTCCTCTGGGACGATTGCGGATTGGAACGCACTGGGGGCAGGTGATTGGAACGAGCGACTTACGGGACGGACAATGGCACCATTGTGCCGTCGTAATGTATGGCGATGAAGAGGGGCGGCCAAACACGGCGACGCATGTTTTGCTCTACGTGGATGGTGAATTGGAACCGGCCGCAAGAAAGTCAATGCAGGCCGTGGATACGGTTAGTCCTCCTTTCAGAGGTAATGAATCGCACGGGATTTGGCTGGGGCGGAATCTGGGCTTTGAAAAAGAAGGGTCTCCGAGTGCCCGGCTTTACGGGAAGTTTTTCCGCGGAGCGATTGATGAAATGGTCATCTGTGACATGGCCATGACCCGGGAGCAAATTGTCAGGCTGCTGGAGGTCAACGAGATGCCGGAGGAGTAAGTTCAGGTTGCCATTGGGCCCGATAGAAGGCCTTGGGGTCCGGAACAAAGATAGGAGCTAGACTCGCGGTAATTGTGGCTCCATTTGTTTGCCTCGAGAAGGAGTAGGCCGGGAGTGGAGTCCACGTCATGAGGTCGCTCGACTTTGCAATTACGAATTGCTCGGCGCGCGCGCCTGCAGGGAAAGTCGAGACGAAGGTGCCCAGGGTGCTGCTGGTGGAAATTGTGGGCGAAACGATGGGCGGGCTTTGCAGAACTTGAACTTCCGTGGTTTCCGAAATACTGCCATTTATGGTGAGGGTGTAAGTGGTGCTTTCGAGTGGCGACACTTCGAGGAAGCCGATCCCGTCCACCGTAAATGGGCTGGCATCGGTGCCGTTAAGGGTAACGGTCTCACCGTTGTTGATGTCCCAGCGAAGAAGGGAGCTTTGACCCGGAGTGATGCGGGGAATGAGGGTGTCGAATGAGTTAATGGCAGCTTCACGAGGGGTGAAGGGGACCACGTTTACGAAGGTGCGACCGTCGCTTAGTTCGATACGGTAAGTACGGGGGCTGTCGTAGACGGGTGGTCGGACGAGGTTGTCGCGGGTTCGGATGGCGTAAACTAATTCGTGGGTTGTTTCGTCGTAGACTTTAAGGACGGGGGGAGGATTTATGCCGGTGGAAATAGTTGGGAGGAATCCGGTCGGGACGCGGCCGTCGTTATCGGTTTGGGAAATAGTGAGGGGCCAGTCTGAGAACTGGGAGCCCGTCGATGGGAATTCCGGGTCGGCGTGAATGGGCCAGGTCTCGAAGGTGATTCGGCGATTGGCTTTGTTCATGCGGATGATGCCGTATCCGGCTCCGCGGTCGTGGAGGTTGGCTGGAGAGATGTTACGGGTCTCGTTGTAATACTGCTGGGGATTCCCTGCGGCAAGGACGCGAAGATGGTGGGGGAAGGCTGAGGTGAGATTGGGCTGTCCGGTGGGGAGGGTTCCGACACCATTGAAGAAAAAGTCGCCGGTGTATGGGCTGACCGTATTAGTACGCCCGGCGGCATTGTTAACGGGGTCCCATGCACGGGGGAAGAAATTGGCTACGGCGGGGGCGGTGTAGGAAAAGCCCGCGTCAGCCGGTCCGTCGACCCCGTGATGAACGACGGTGGCGAGGTGCTGGTCGCCTGCGATTTGGAACATGCGCGAGAGACGCAGGAGTTCCCAGCTTTCGTTGCGGCGGTGGGTCGGCCAGCCGTGGGTGTCACGATCGTTGAGGCCAAATCCGTATCCGCTGTTGGCGTGAGTGTGCAGGTTTCCGAAAGGGGATTGTGAGACAACGCATTTGAGTTCCTGGTCTTCCCAGTCTTCGGCCCAGGCGCGAAGAAAGTCTTTCTGACGATTGCCAAGGAGGAATTGCTGGTTGAGGTCGGCGGGTGGATTGGAGCTACCGGTTTTGAATTTACGATCCTCGATGATGGCAAAGCCAACTCCTCCGTAAGTCATTCCGGTGAAGTAGGTGGGGATACCCCGGGCGACAGGTGGGGCCGGTTGGATGGGATTGTAAGGATCGGAGTCGGGAAGGTGGAGGGTTTGAGTGCGCTCGACCATTTTCACCCAAGTCGCAGGTTCATCGTAACCGCCGGTGTTTTGACTGGTCGTAAAGATTCCTCCTTCACCCCAGAGATTGCCTTGGAAGATATCGTGATCGTCAGGAATACAAACGGTGGGGCGGTCTTTGGTGATCTCCCGGGCTTGCAGAACCCAAAGATACCATTTGTAAAGGTAGTCGTGATGGCGATTGAAATCAGTCTGGCTGTCTTCTGGGGTGGGTTGGCCTTCGTAGATTTGGTCGCCGAGAGCGAGGAAGACGTCGGGGTCGTGTTTGGCGATGTGGTTGAAGACGAGGGTGTGGGGCTGCCAAAGCCGGACGGGTGACCAATCGAATCCGTTGTTCTGAACTTGTCCGTCGGCGATCCTCTGACAGGTGGTAGCGGCAACCGAAATGTTCTCCTGATCAACAGGGTTTTTGCGAATTGTTCCGGTCCAGTGATAGGGTGCCTCTCCGATGCTGGCGGTGGTGCGGATTTCGACATCGCGGGTGTCATCCCAATCTGGAACGCGGAAGGTTGCGGTATAAGATGAGAGGCTGTCAGTGTTGTCGATGGGAGCGGTCCCGATGGTTTGCCAGGTCTGACCATTCCGGATTTCGAGAGAGAGATCGGAGGTGGTGTTGAGATCGAGTGGGGCAAGTTGGGCGGTGAGTTTTAGGGTTCCCCGGTTGAGACTATACATGGTGCCGAGGATGGCGAGATGGCGGTCGGGGTGGAGATCAAGCGCGGGGCCCGAGCCGGAAAAATCATCGAACCAAAAGCGGGCATCGTTTGCCCCTTTGTGAGAGAGGAGAGCGAGGGAACCAAGAATTTGATCGGAAGGAACCTCGGCGATAGCGCGGCTTCGAAAGGTGTTGTTTAAGTCGAAGGCATCGAGGGTGAGTTGGTAGGTGCCGGATTCGGGAAGGTAAACGGCGGTCAGGTCGAGGCGGGTATTGTTCGAGAGTGAGGTCTGAGGTTCCCCGGCAGCGAGAAGATTGGTGGCACCGGTAGTCATGTCTTCGATGACGGCGGAACCATCACCGCGAATCCCGAGGAAGATTCCAAAGTCGCGTCCCAAACCGTCGTGAACGAGAAGGGAGCCGCGCCAATCGAGGGATGGCCCGGCACCGAGAATGAAGCCGGAACGTGTGCCGGGAGAAGTGGTTCCGGCATGGAGTCCGGTGCGGACCGAGAAGGTGAAATCCTGCCCGTCGCCACGAAGAGTTGTGTTGGTTTTGTGCAGGGTGCGGCGGTCGCGACCTCCAAGGATGCAGTTGACTCGGCCATTCCGGACTTCCCAGTCGTGGAGGCGATTGCCCCAGAAGCCGGGACCGGGCCAGACTTGATCGGGAGTTGAATTCCAGTCGATGACGAAGTCACCCGAAGGGGCGTTTTCACTCCATGAATCCAGGCGGATGTTGTCGATTGATTGGAAGTTTACCTCGGGAGTCGGAGTGCCACGGAAGCGGATTCCAAGAGCCTTGCCGTTATGTGCGTCGAGGGTGCCGGGAGGAATGGCGAGGTGGTAGTGAAACCATGACCCAACGGTTGCGGATTTAAAATCGTAGGTGCGGGAAAGGATGGGCTGGATGGTGCCGTTTTCCTCGACATAGAGTTCAGCAATGAAGTTTCGCTCGACGGGCGTGCCGGTTGATAGGCCTCTTTGGAGAGTGAAGTTTTCGAGCCGAGCGAAACCACCGCCACCATTGATCGCTTGGAAGGAGGCAAAGAGGCGCTTATTGGCAACCGATTCCGGGACCGGAGCGAAAAGGGAGATTTGTGTTTCGTAAGTGGTGGGGATGGTAGAGAGATCGGAATCGATGCTTTGAATGATGGTCTCGTTTCCGGTGATGGTGTCGTCATCGGTGGTGAAGAGAATCACGCGAACGCGGTTGGAGCCGGCAATCCAGTTGAAAGCATCGCGCCATTGGTAGGTGACTTGAAAGACTTCGTTGGCAGAAAGGGTGTGCCCGGTGTCGATGGCGAATCGTCGTTCGGCGCTGGCCGAGAGAACGGCATTGCGGGTTCCGTCGAGAGCGGTGTTGGCAGGATTGAAGCGGGTGGCTTGGCTGGCTTGGCTGACAATGCCAAGGTTATACCAAAAAGGCGTTTGCTCATAATTGCGCCCATCTGTAGGCGAAGTGTCTTCGTTGAAATCTCCGTTGCGAATCCCTGGAGCAACGAGGGTCAGGTTGGGTGTGAAGTCTCCACCGGGAGTTGCTCCGTTGAAAATGGCGCCATCGAAACGCAGGGAGTAGGAGTGGCCTTCTTCGATCAGGTGGGGCGTAAGTTGACGGATCTCACCGTTGTCCTCGAAGGAGAGTCGCCATCCACCATTTCCGTAGTCGGTGTTATCATTGATGACTTGCCCGGCTCCGTCCCAACCAAGCACGGATGGATTGGAGACTCCGGTTCGATCAATCCCGTTGTTGATTTCACCGCCGGGATTGGTGAGGGCGAGAGGAATGGCGAGGGCGGGAGTGACAAGAAGAGCGGGAAAGAAGCGGAACACGGTGGCTAAGGTAAATGAATGAGGCGGAAGAAGCGAATGGCGTCGGATGGAAGAGTAGCGGATTGCGAAAAGCGGCCAAGGCCGGGGCGGTAGAAATGTTCCTCTTCACCGATGACGAAAAACTGCCCGCCGGGGAAAGCTTCACCCCAGTTGATAAGGTCGGTCGAAGATTGAAGCTGGAAGTTGGCTGATCTTCCCAAGGTTGCGATAGGGTAGTTGATGGTTGTGGAAACGAGGGTTCGAGAAACTTGTAATGGGTTGGTGTTGGTGAACTCCGCGGGGCTGCTTCCAGTGAGGAATTCGAGCCCGTTGGGGATACCATCGAGGTCGGGATCGGACTCGAAAAGAGCATCGTTTCCAGACAGGTTGTGGGTTTGTTGTGACCAGATTTCGTAAGCTTGATTGGCGCGGATCAGCGCGATTTGATTGCCCTGGTATTGGTAGTCGAAGAGGTAGCCCTCAGGGGGGGCATTGGTACTACGAAAGCCATCGACGAGGGTGTTGTAAGTGATGATCGGGTAGATGGTTTTGGTGAGGTTTTGAGCGGACCAGGTGAGTGTCGTTTCGGAGAGGTCAAGGGTGCCGGTAGAAATGAGGTGATCAGACCTTTCCCCATTGACTTCGAAATGAAGGGCTCCGGGAACAGCATCGTGGACGGTGAGGGTTCCTATGTCTTGGCCGGGCGAGACCAAGCCGGGTCCGCTGAGAGATTGGGTGAGAGTTCCGCTTCCTGAGAGGATGGCGTTATCCGCGATCAGAACATTGGAGGAGAGCGTGACGTTTTCGGCGAGGATCAGTTCTCCTGCGGCAATCGTGGTGGGGCCGGTGAAAGTGGGCGTTGATTTGAGGAGGAGAGTGGAAGTTCCAGATTTCGAGAGGGCAGCCCCTGGGTTGTATTCTGAGATTTGACCGTCGAGGACAAAGGTCGCGGTCCCGTCGCCTGTGATTTCAAGGTCTTGGTAAACGATGAGATCTTGTTCGATGACGAAAGAATAATCGGAGCCCATGGCGTCGAGAACGAGAGTGGGGGGTGAGCCGTTGAGATCGTTGGTGAGGAGGAGTTCGTTTCCTGTCAAGGTGGCGGATTGAGTGGAGTCTCCATTGAAGGAGCCGGTGAAGCGGAGTGAGTTCAGCATGAAGGTGAGGTCACTGATGCGAGTGAGGTCGTTGTGTGCTTCGTAGGAAAAATCCTGGGTCACGGGGAATTCAAGGACGCAGTTGGCGAAGGAATCGGTGCGAAGAAGCGTGTCCGGCGAGTTTGTTTGCGGGTCGGTCCATGCGGATACTTGTGACCAATTGAGAAGGACGGGAGGACTGGGATCGTCTTGCGGGTCAAGTGTTCCGCGTTGAAGGACAAAGTCATCGAGTCGGGCGAATCCTGACCCGGACTGGGCGGCGTTGAGTTCGATGAAGAGACGTCTTCCTTGGTTTTCGGGATTGATGGGGGCGAAAAGTAGCTGTTCCGTTTGGTATGCTGAATTGGTAATCGATGGTCTGGAGAGGAGGCGTTGGAGATTGCTCCCGGTTCCGGCGAGAGTGTTGTCGGAGGTGGTGAAGAGAGTGACGGCGATGAGGTCGGAGGCGTCATTCCATGCCGAGGCATCGCGCCATTGAAATGTGGCCTGGAAGACTTCGCCTGACTGAAGAATGTGTCCGGTATCGAGCCCTGCGGCGCGGGCGTTGGTCTCGGCAATGATGGCATTTCGTGAGCCGTCTGCGGAAAGGCTGGTATTGGTGAAGTTTTCGCCCGAGGTGCCGGTTCCGATGTTCTCCCATGCCGCAGTTTGCGCGAAGGTTTGGACCCCGCCTGCACCTCCGGCATCGAAGTTACCATTGCGGAGATTGTCGCCAACGAGGGTGAGATTTGGAGTGAAGCTGCCGGTCGCAGTAGGCTTGGGATTGAGGATAAAGGTGTCGTTCAGGTTGATGGATGAAGGTGAGTTGCCGAGCCCGGCATGGCGTGGTTTCTCGACAGTGGTTTCGAAGGCCGTGAATTCATTGAGGAGATCTGAAACGACTTCTGGATTGGCATCAGCGAGGTCGGTGGTCTCTCCGGGATCTCCGGAAACATCGAAAAGCTCAAAAGGGGAATTGGCGGCGTTTTTGGCAAGCTTCCAGTCGCGCTTGCGAACACTCACTTTGCTTTCATTCCGGATGGTGAGAACATCGTGAGGCTTTCCGGAAATGGTGGAGTTGAGATAGGGAAGAAGGCTCACTCCATCGATGTCATTTGGAGGGGGCGCCCCGGCGGCATCAAGGCAGGTGGGGAGGATGTCGATGGAATGGATCGGGGCGTGATAGGTTTCATTTTCCGGGAGGCCTGTTCCGGCGATGATCATGGGGACGCGGGTTCCTCCCTCATAGATCGATCCTTTGAAATTTCGCAGAGGGGTGTTGTCGGCTCCGATGTTGGTTGCGCCACCATTGTCATTGAGGAAGATGACAAGGGTTTTTTCGGTAAGCGAGACCGAGCCGTCCCCGGCGGGGTCCTCGATGGTATTGAAGATGTTGCCAATCTCGCGATCCATGGTGAGAACCATTGAAGCGTAGTTTTTGCGGGTTCCCGAAAGTGAGGCAAGGCGCGGGTCATCAATGTCAGGAGAGGGGCCAATGGGCGAGTGCGGCGCGGTGAAGGAGACGTAGAGAAAAAAGGGATTAGGATCGGCGTGATGTCGCTTGATGAAATTGACCGCGCCGGTTCCAAAGGCATTGGTGACGTAGTTATTCGTCGTGTTCCAAGGTGGAGTTGTTTCGAGGACGGTGTCGGAGAAGGGCGCGGCGAAAGTTTCCCGGAGGATTCCCGACCCGCCTACAGCTCCAATGGTGTAGTTCCGTGAGCCCTTCCAGATTCCGAAGAATTCATCGACTCCTTGATTCTCCGGACGATTGCCAAGTCCACTGTCATTTGCGCGAGCACCCAGGTGCCATTTGCCAACGACGCCGGTGGTGTAGCCCTCGGACTTCATGCGGTCAAAAATAGTGGTGGTATCAGGACTGAGTCCGTCGATGTCGTTGGCTCCCATCAAATGGTTGATGTTGTATTCGTATCCGATTCGTTGCTGGTAGGAGCCGGTCACAATGGCGGCGCGGGATGGGGAGCAGACCGCGGCGGTGTAGGCGTTGGTGAGAAGGGTTCCACGCTGGCGAAGGGCGTCGAGATTTGGGGTGGGAACGGTTGAGTTGGGCTGTCCGGGATTGAGCGACTGCAAGTAGTCATCCATGAAGCCCCAATCGGCATAGCCGGCATCGTCGGAGATGATCACGATGATGTTTGGTTGCTGGCCAAAGAGAGGAAGCAGGAGCAGAAAGGGGAGAAGGAAATGCAACATACCAATTGGCTTGTTTCATGAAGGAAATGGCTTCCAAGGTCGAGATGATAGTCAGAGGCGGGGATTCTCTCTTCCATTTGATAGGAGAGGAAGAGCGCGGGCGTTCTGTGAGCCGCAGGAATTGTACTCCGGCGGGGCTATTTATGAAGTGTTTTAGGATTATCGCTGGGTTTGCAGGTTTTCTTTTCGGTGGAGGTTTGTGGGCCGATCAGCCGATTGAGGTTGAAAACTTTATTTTGGATTATTGTGCAGATTGCCACGATGAGGCTTCCAAAAAAGCCGGACTGGATCTTGAATTGATGTCGTTTTCTCTCGATAATCGCGAAGTTTATGAGCACTGGGTCAATGTTTACGACCAAGTGACCGAGGGTGAGATGCCGCCGAAGAAAAAGGACCAGCCAAGCGAGGACGAGCGCGGGGCCTTTCTAAAATTTTTGAAAGCGCGCCTTGTTGGGGCCGGAGTCAAACGCCAAGAAAATGGTCGGGCTGAATTACGGCGTCTCAGTCGGGCTGAATATGCCAACACGCTCAGGGATGTGCTTGATTTGCCCGAGCTTGAGCTTGAGGAAATGTTGCCGGCCGATGGGATCGCCCACGGTTATGCCAAGAGCGCCAAGGCCCTCGATTTTTCACACGTCATGGTGACACGCTACATGGAGGTTGCGGATGCAATTTTGAGAAAGGCGGTGGCTCCTTCGGTGAACCCGATTGCGTCCAAGGTGATCCGAGCTGAGTTTAGGGGCATCGATGAGACCAGCGATACCTTGCAGACTCTGCGGGTGCAGCTGAAGCAACGGATCGCAATTCCCTTGATCGGAAAAAAGATCGATCCGACCTTCATTGCGACCAAAGGAAATTTTGCCAAGAGAGAGCCGGGAATCGTGAGAGATCCTCCGCCTCATTTCGATGGCGTGGCCACCTTCATGAACGGGCGATCAAATCACAATATCGTGGTAAAACCGTTCAAGGTAAGACAAACGGGTTTTTACAAGATCCGGGTCAATGGCTGGAGTCTTCTTAATGATCACGGGAAATTGCTTCCCAGTGATCGGATGGGAGTGGTGGCGTTTTATGGAGAAAGCGGAAGATTGCTGGGGCGTTGTGAACTTCCTCCAAACGAAGCTGGAACCGGTGAAGCTTTGATCTGGGTCGAGAAGGATGAACCGATTGAGTATCTCGCCGTTTCGGCCGACTTTGAGAACTATCAATTGCCGGACAAGGGCGGGTATCGATACACCCGCTTCAAGAGTCATGGCATCGCCCTCAAGTGGATGGAGATGGAAGGGCCGATTTACAAGAATTGGCCGCCTGAGAGTCATCGTAGATTGTTCGGTGAACTCCCGCTGGAGGTAGACAAGAGCGGGGCGGGTCCCGGCTATCACATCGTGGCCAAGGAGCCGATGAAAGAGGCCAGGAAGTTGCTGCGAAGATTCATGGTCAGGTCCTATCGTCGGCCGGTGCGTGAGGATGATTTGCAAATCCCCTTGGGCATGGTGCGTTCCCGGCTTCAGAGAGGAGATTCGTTTTTAGAAGCGATGCTCTCGGGGTATCGCGCGGTCCTCACCTCTCCTGGATTTCTCTTGATGGAAGAAAAGCCGGGTGACCTTGAGGCTTGGGCCCTGGCGAGTCGCCTGTCTTATTTCCTTTGGAATTCTCCTCCCGATTGGCAGTTACGCAGCAAGGCGCGCAGTGGCGAAATTTTAAAGAGTGAGGTTTTGCGAGAGGAGACCGAAAGACTTCTAAAGCATCCGAAGAGCGAGAGGTTTGTGAAGCACTTTTTGGAATACTGGGTGGACCTTCGAAAGATTCGGCTAACCGAACCGGACAAAGAGCTCTATCCCGAATACGATGACTTTCTGACTGAGTCGATGATCGAGGAAACCCGGGCTTACTTGGCGGAGATGATCCGCAGTGATCTCGGCGCGTTTTACGTCATGGATTCGGACTTTGTCATGGTGAACCAACGGACCGCCGAACTATATGGCATCACCGGAGTGATAGGCTCGAAGTCCCGCAAGGTTCCTCTGTCCGAAGACAGTGTGCGGGGTGGCCTGATCACGCAGGGCAGCATTTTGAAGATTACCGCAAATGGCACCACCACTTCACCGGTGGTTCGTGGCGTCTTCGCTTTGTCACGTTTTTTGGGGGAGGAACCTCCGCCACCACCGGCAGCAGTGCCGGCGATTGAGCCTGATATCAGTGGAGCAACGACGGTGCGGGAGCAATTGACTGCCCATCGTGCCGATCCAAGTTGCGCGGGATGCCATCAATTGATCGACCCACCCGGTTTTGCGCTCGAGAGCTTCGATGTCATGGGCGCCTTCCAGACCCGTTATCGTGCGGTTCTGAAGAATGGAGAAAAAGGGGTTCCGCAGGAGTTTGCGGGTAAGAAGGCCCGGTTTAAATACGCCCTGCCTGCGGAGACGGCGGGAGTGCTGCCCGATGGCCGGGAATTTCGGGAGATCAACGGGTTTCGGAATCACCTGCGGTCCAAAGAGAAAGAAATAGCGGAGAATTTGCTGAAGCAGTTCATCGTTTATGCCACCGGTGAACCGGCTGGCTTTCCGGAGCGGCCCGTGGTCGAAGCAATGCTGGAGAACTTGTCGGGAAAAGACTATGGTGCCAGGGCGATGATTCACGAGGTGGTGCAGAGCCAGCTATTCAGAAAAAAGTAAGGTCATGAAACGAATTCACGTCTCCACCCAATCCCATCTTTCCCGTCGTTCCTTTTTGAAGGGAGCGGGGGCGATGATGTCGCTGCCTTTGCTTGATGCCATGACCCCGGCCTTCGCGAGGAATACCGACGCGGCAACTCCAAAGCGAATGGTGGCGATCAATGTTGATCTTGGTTTCATGCCGGAAGAGTTTTTTCCGGAGAAGGCGGGGAGGGGATACAAACTTTCGCCCTACCTTGAAATCGTGAAAAAATTTAGGGAGCAGTTTACCGTCTTCAGCGGGCTGTCGCACCCGGAAGTGGATGGCGGCCACCAGGCGGAGGTTTCTTTTTTGACGGGAGCGCCTCATCCAAGGTCGGCGGGATTTAAGAACTGGATTTCCCTCGATCAATATGCGGCCCAGCAATTGGGTCATCTGACTCGTTTTCCGACTTTAAATCTGCGGGTTGGCCCGGGGAATGGATCACTTGCCTACACCTCGGACGGAGTACGAATTCCATCGGAGATGAGGCCTTCACGGGTTTATCGCCAGCTATTCGTGCAAGGAACGCCTGCCGAAGTGGCAGTCCAGGTAAGAAGGCTGAAAGAGGGACAGAGCTTGATGGATTCGTTTGCCGGCCGGATTAAGAAGCTTCAAAGGGAGGTGGGCGGAGCTGACAAGGAGCGACTGGACCAATTTTTCACTTCGGTTCGCGAGGTCGAACAGAGGTTGGTGATCAACGAGGAATGGGAGCAGAAGCCGAAACCGAAAGTTGAAGTGAAGGAGCCCAAGGATGATTTGACTCCGGGAGCCTTGGTGAAGCGGACGAGGAACATGTTTGATCTCACAAAGCTGGCACTCGAAACCGATTCAACGAGGCTTGTCACCATTTTGATCAGCCAGGATTTTAATCCAAAGGTGGATCTTCCCGGTGTCAATCTTCCCCACCATGCGTTGACCCACCAGACGCAGAAGAAGGAAACCCGCGAGCAACTGGCGATCGTTGAGAAGGCGCAGATGAATGAGCTTGGGAATCTTTTGTCGGGCCTGAAGTCTACAAAGGAAGACGGGGAGACTCTCTTGAAGCGGACGATGGTGATGCAGGGCAGTAATCTCGGACATGCCAACAAGCATGATAACCGGAACCTGCCGATTCTGTTGGCGGGTGGAAATTTCAAGCATGGAAGTCACCTTGGTTTCGACCGGGTCAACAACATGCCTCTGGCCAATCTTTACCTGAGCATGCTCCAGCAAATGGGATTGGAGACGGAGAAATTCAGCACGGCGACAGGGACCTTACGCGGGCTGGAGTCGGCGAGCTAAGTCAAAAAAAGGCCACCCGCAATTGGGTGGCCTCTTGAAAAGAATGGTTGAAGGGGATTAGTCGACTGCGACAGCAGCTTCGTGCTCCTCTTCGGCTTTTTCTAGGTCGTATTTCTCTTTTGCAATGACCCGGATTAGCTTGGTGAGAGTGGTATCCCAGTTCTCGAGAAGCTCCTTGGCGTTCGGGGAATCTGTTTTCTGTGCGTGCTCCTCGATCAGTGATTTCACCTCTGCGATATCGCGTTCGCGTTTGACCGGACGGGCCACGACCATCTCGGGATTGAGGCGGCTTTGGAACATGCCATCGATGTCGTATATGTAAGCGGTGCCGCCCGACATGCCCGCTCCGAAGTTCTTCCCGGTCATGCCAAGAATTACCGTGGTCCCGTTTGTCATGTATTCACAACCGTGATCACCGACGCCTTCCACAACCGAGGTCGAGCCGGAGTTGCGAACGCAGAAGCGCTCGCCAGCTCGTCCATTAACAAAGAGTTTACCTCCAGTGGCACCATAGAGGCAGGTATTGCCTACGATGGAGTTTTTAGCAGCGATGAAGTCGGAGTTCATCACTTCCGGCGGGCGGACAATAATTTCTCCGTTGCTCATGCCTTTGCCGACGTAGTCGTTTCCTTCACCAATGAGGGTGAGCTTGATTCCTCCGCAGAGGAAGGTTCCGAAGGATTGTCCGGCAGAGCCCCGGAAGGTGAGATCGATGCTGTCCGCAGGAAGTCCGTGGTTTTCGTAGATTTCAGCGACACGTCCGGCGGTTCGGGTTCCGATATTTCGGTCGGTGTTGACGACTTCGTATTCCTTGGTGAAAGGTCCGCGATCCATCAGGCCGCCGGTTGGGTTTTCTCCTTCGGCAGTTTCGGTGTGGTCTGCGAGGTCCTTGAGGATTTCGAGATCGAGCGCAGGCTTGTGAATGCCATCGTTGCGATCCTGCGTGCAGACGCGAACGGCATCATCGTCCGCCTTGTCGGAGAGAACCTTCTTCAAATCAAGGGTGTTGGCCTTGGGGTGATCAGGAACCTCACGCTGGGCGAGGAATTTTTGGGGCCGGCCAATCAGCTCATTCATGGAGCGGACGCCGAGAGTCGCCATGATTTCACGGGCTTCTTCAGCCACGCCCATCATAAAGTTAACGACGTGATCCGCTGAACCTTTGAACTTGGCACGCCACTTCGGGTTGGTGGTCGCGACCCCAACAGGGCAGTTGTTCAGGTGGCATTTTCGGACGTAAACGCAGCCCATGGCAATCATGGCGATGGTTCCGAAGTTCATTTGCTCGGCTCCCAGGATGGCGGCAATGACGACATCGCGTCCGGTGCGGAGACCTCCATCGGTGCGGAGGGTGATGTTGTTGCGCAGCTTGTTCATCATGAGGACCTGGTGGGCCTCGGAGATGCCAAGTTCCCAAGGGAGTCCGGCATGTTTCGTACTTGATAGTGGTGAAGCAGCAGTTCCTCCGTCGTGTCCCGAGATGAGAACGTTGTCGGCGCTGGCTTTGGCACAACCGGCGGCTACGGTGCCGACGCCGGACTCGGCAACGAGCTTCACGGTGACCTTGGCGCGTGGGTTCACTTCCTTGAGGTCGTGAATGAGTTGGGCGAGATCCTCAATTGAGTAGATGTCATGGTGAGGAGGAGGAGAGATCAGCTGTACGCCGGGTTGCGTGTTGCGCAGTCTTGCAATGAGTGCATTGACCTTGTGGCCGGGAAGCTGTCCGCCCTCTCCGGGCTTGGCTCCCTGGGCCATTTTGATTTCAAGTTCGTCGGCATTGACCAGGTAGTGTGCTGAGACTCCAAAGCGTCCGCTGGCGATCTGCTTGATATAGGATCGGGCAAAGTCGCCGTTCGGGTAGGGCTTGAAGCGGCGGGGGTCCTCGCCTCCCTCTCCGGAGTCGGACTTACCGCCGATGCGGTTCATGGCAATGGCGAGAGTCTCGTGGGCTTCGGGAGAGAGCGCACCCATGGACATGGCTGCGGTGGTGAAGCGTTTTACGATCTCCTCGGCGGGTTCCACTTCCTCAAGAGGGACTCCGGAAGCCGGGACCTTAAAGTCGAGGATGTCTTTGATCGTAATGGGATCGTTTGCGAGCGTGACTTTCACGTAATCATCGTAGTCTTCCTTTTTGCCATCGCGGACGAAGGTGTGGAAGTTCTTGATGACGTCAGTGGTGAGAGCGTGGGCTTCTCCGGATTTCCGGTAGCGGTTGTAGCCAGGGTCGCCGAGGTCGAGGACCTTGTTCTTTTCAACTGCGGTCTCAAAAGCGGCGCGATGACGCACGAGTGACTCTTCGGCGATTTCGTCGAAACCAACTCCGCCGATCCGTGAATGAACACCGGTGAAAGCGTAGCTGACCACTTCTTTGCCAACTCCAAGAGCTTCGAAAATCTGGGCTCCCTGGTAGGAGTTTAGAACCGAGATTCCCATTTTGGACATGATCTTGAGGAGGCCTTTTTCGAGGGCTTTCCGGTAGTTCGCCATGGCGAGTTCCGGGGTCATGTCCTCGCCAAGCTTGTTCTTGGTATCGGTGGTAACGACCTGTCGTACGGTGGCGTAGCCAAGGTAGGGGCAGACTGCGGTGGCTCCAAATCCGAAGAGGCAGGCAATCTGGTGAGTGTCACGTGCTTCTCCGGTGTCGATGACGAGCGACGTGCGGAGACGCTTACGGCAACGGTTGAGGTGGTGGTGAACTGATCCGGTAGCGAGAAGCGACGGAATAGGGACGCGCTCCGCCGAGGTTGCACGGTCGGAGAGAACGAGGATTTCGACCTTGTTATTCACCGCTTCCTCGGCGTCGGCGCAAATGCGGTCGAGGGCCTTCTTCATACCGGCTTCGCCATCGCTGGCGGCCCAGGTGGTGTCGATGACTTGAGTCGAGAACCCGTGTTCCTTGCGCTTTACCAGGGTTTCAAGTTCCTGTTCGTAAAGAAGAGCGGATTCGAGGCTGAAGATACGAGCGTGCTTGGCCGTTTCGCTGAGAAGGTTCCGTTCGGCACCGAGTCCGGCTCCCAGGGTCATGACGGCCCACTCACGAATCGGGTCGATGGGTGGGTTGGTGACCTGGGCGAAGAGCTGCTTGAAGTAAGTAAAGAGAAGCCGCGGATAGCGGGACAGGGGAGCGAGTGGTATGTCGTCTCCCATCGAGAAGACGGCCTCCTGGGCTCCCTTGATCATGGGAGGGAAGACCATGTCAAGATCCTCGGCGGTGACGCCGTGGGTCACCTGCTGGCGAGAGAGTTCGAGAGGTTCGAAGTCTACCGTCGGGACGTGTGCGGAGTGATCGGTGAAATCCTTCAATGCGACGCGGTTTTCATCAACCCATTTGGCATAGGGTTTTTGGGAAGCGAGTTGAGCTCGGATTTCTTTGTCATAAAGGAGTTCGCCGGTCTCGGTGTTTGCCGAGAGCATCTGGCCGGGTCCGAGGCGTCCACGACGGACTATTTTTTCGTCGGGCAGGATGATGGCACCGGACTCGGAACCGATGTAAAGAAGCCCATCCTCGGTGAGAGTGAAGCGGGAAGGGCGTAGGCCGTTCCGATCGAGACTGGCGCACAAAGTGCGGCCGTCGGTGAAGCAGAGCCCGGCAGGGCCGTCCCATGGCTCGGAGAAAGAGCGGATGTAGTTATAAAACGCGCGTTCCTCCTCGGTAAGATCGGGATCGTGGCGGAAGGCGGGAGGGACGAGCATGCGCATGGCGTGTTCAAGGCGGCGACCGGAAAGAACAAGAAGTTCAAGGGCGTGATCCAGCGAAGCCGAATCGGACTCACCGTCGCTCATGAGGTTTTTGACGAGCTCAATGTCATCGCCCCAAAGGTCGGAGTTGAAGAATTCCTCACGTGATCTCATCCAGTTGCGGTTGCCTCGCACAGTGTTGATTTCACCGTTGTGGCACATCATGCGGAACGGTTGACCGAGTGGCCAGGCGGGGAAGGTATTGGTGGAGAAACGCTGGTGGTAAAGAGAGATGCCCGTCTGGAAATCGGAATCCTGAAGGTCGCTGTAAAAGGCGCGCAGGGTGGCGGGCATGGCCAGTCCCTTGTAGCTGATGAGTCGGCTGGAAAGGGTCGGGATGTAAAAGGCCGCCTCGTCTTTGAATTCGCCTTCAACTTCACGACGAACGAGATAGAGAAGGCGCTCGAAGTGATCTGCATCGACGTCGGCGGGGCGGCTGACGAGGAGGTGGGTGATTTCCGGTTGGGTCAGGCGGGCCAATTCGCCGAGCTCACCCGGGTTGACGGGGACTTCACGCCAGCCGACGAGAGGAATGTTTCGACGGGTCAGGACGGACTCGGTGAAGGATTTGATATTCGATGCGATGCCTTCGGGCAGGAAAAAGACGCCGATTCCGAGGTCACCGGCCTCGCCGGTGTAGCCGAATTTTTCGGCTGCCTTTGCGAAAAGAGGGCGCGGAATTTGGCAGAGGATGCCGGATCCGTCACCGGTCTTCATATCTGCGTCGACGGCACCCCGGTGGGTCATGTTGCAAACCGAGGTCAGGGCGTAGTCGAGAATCTCATAGGATTTCTCCCCACGGAGGTTGGCAATGGCTCCCATTCCGCAGTTGGCGGTTTCGTTATCCCATTGGTGCAGAGTTCCTGAGGAGTCGGGGGTGTGACGTGGATGATAGAATTTCATGGTCGGAAAGTCGTGGGCTGGACGGGATGGACTGAGCAGATGCCATGCCCTTCGAAGCGGGCAGGAGAATATGGTTGAGCGGGGGGAGTTGCCAAGTGGAACTTGTTTCTAGAATAAAATGTCGAATTCAGTGAATTTTTAGCGATCGTGACGGTCTAATGTCAGTCATGAGAGCCAGATTACATCTTCTAGTGGCCATTTTCGGTCTTGTTTTTGCATCGGGAGCAGGTGCCCAGGGAATTTCCCGCGAACTTGCGGCCGATTTGATTGCCGAGGCCAATCAAATCCGCGCGGCTGATGTTACCATTGGGCCGATTCATAATGTGGAACGTAAAATGGACCCTTCGACCACGCTTTTAGGGGGAGTCTGTGTGACATTCATCGCTCCGGAAATCAAGGATGGCCGCCGTCGCCGGGTGACAATGACACGGACATTTTTCTATGATAAGGAGTGGGGCTGGTATCTTTATGCTCTTGAAACCGACCGTGGTGGGGATGTCATTGATATCGTGAGCCAGCACAAGGGCAGATTGATTTTGAGGTGATTTCCTTCGGTCACCGAAGTTTAATGGGGGTCGGAATTCAGATTCCGGCCTTTTTTGTGGACTGGAATTTGGAATGGCGGCCATTCTTGCGCCGATATGAGTCGTGTCTCCGGGGAGAATCAGGATTTTGAGCTGCGGGAGATCAGGTGGGAGTCACCCGGGTATCAGGAATTGCGCAACCTGAGGTTTGCCGAGCTTCGTAAGCCGTTGGGCTTGGAGTGGACCGAGCCGGAAAGCGAGGCGGACCGGCTGGATCGGCATTTTGGATTTTATCGAAGAGGAAAACTCGTCGGGACGGTGGTGGTGGCAGCTTTGAACCCGGGCCTCGCAAAACTTCGCCAAATCGCGGTAGCCAATGCCGAGCAGGGACAAGGAATGGGGCGAGGGCTGATGGAAGCTGTGGAAACACTGCTTGCTGGAGAAGGCGTGACTGGATTTGAGCTCCACGCGCGACTGGCAGTTGCGCCATTTTATGATTCGCTGGGCTATCAGCGTGATGGTGATCTGTTCGAAGAAATCGGGCTTCCTCATGTTAAGATGATCAAGTTACTCAGGGGGAGTGGGTTAATTTGATCCCGGCAATGACAGCGATCAGGCCCAAGGCGATGGAGAGGAAGACTTTGAGGATCGCGAAATGAGTGAGGCCGGAGGTCCACAACGAGTGGGTGTCGCGGGCGAAGGTTGAAAAGGTGGTAAATCCACCCAGAAAGCCGGTTGCCAGGAGGGGGAAGACCCAACTTGGAGCGCTTTTGCCGGTGAAGTAGCCGAAAAGGCAACCTATGAGGAAGCAGCCCAGGAGGTTGCAGGCCAGAATGCCGGCCGGGAATCGCTGAAGCGAGGTGTTGTGAGCCAGTGATTGGACTCCGGAGGAGAGACCATAGCGAGCGAGGGAGCCAAGCCCGCCGCCTAGAAAGACAAGGATGGCATTCATGAGAGAGCAGTCAGAAGGGCCCGGACTTTGTCGAAATCCTTGTGCCCGGGGGATGACTCGGCACCGCTGGCAACGTCAAGGGCGGCCGGGTGGACTGTAGCAAGTGCCTCCGCGGCGTTCGCGGGATTAATTCCACCGGCGAGAAGGATGGGAACCTTGGGATGTTTTTGAGCGAAGTCTTGTGCGATTGACCAGTCGAAAACCTTTCCAGTGCCGCCATAGTCCGTTCCAGCGGGGGTATCGATGAGCAGGGCGAAGTGGCCGGCGGGGAGGTCGTACTCCGGAAGGTGGTCGGCGGAGACTGCTTTGATGACTGGAATTTTCTGTTCCAGGAAAAAGTGGATGTCTTCCTCGGTCTCATCGCCGTGGAGTTGGACGATATCGATGAGGCATTCGTCCATGAGCTCCATAGCAAGCGGTCGCGCATTATTCACGAAAACCCCGACGCGGAGGATATCGCCGGCGACGTGCGAGGCGATGGTTGAAGCGTGTTCGGGGGAGCAATAGCGCTTCGACGGGGGCCAGAAATTTAAACCGAGAGCCGTGACCTCCAGTTCGGCCAGACGTTCGGCATCCTTAAGTGTAGTGACACCGCAGATCTTAAGGGAGGGAGAGGAGGAAAAAAAATCTTCGAGCATAATCGAGAACGGGGTCAAACTAGCACTTTATGTGCTCAGTGGGAATGATCGAATGAGTCCGGTAAAGCCATGGAGTTTTTTGACGTGCCTCATTTAGTGAAGCTCTGCCAATTCGGGTTTGGGCCATTGATCAAATTTCTTTTTTGTGTTCGGTAACTCGATTCCAAAACAAGAACTATTTCAGGACGCAGGCAGGTGTCCCGGCGCCCGATATCGACGAGTGAAACGCCCCGGCGATTATTCGGAGTTTTTTGGAGGTGGGCTGACGTAGTAGAGATCTTCACCGTAGTGCGGTTTGAGGGGCCAGGTGTCGGTGCGGAAGGGGTAAGCGGGAAGCTCCCGGCCATTCATGAGAGTGCCGAGGGGGAGGTTGGACCAAGCGTAACGAACGGCGACGGGTTCGGGGACTTCGTCTGACCAAACTTCAAGCTTGGCGGGTTTTACAACTCGCGCCTCGGCGTGGTGAAAGACTTTGTCTTTTCCGGCGATGTAGAATCCACGAGCGTCGGTTTGATCGAGTCGGAGTCCGTTGGAGCCTTCTTTCTTAAACGTAATTAGGATCTTGTTTTTTTGCACTTCCATCGATTTGTAAATCGGGCCGTGCCACTCCAGAGGATCTTGGGGGCGGGTTCCGTCCTTAATGTTATAGGCGGTTGAAAGAGCCCAGCGGGCGGAGCGATCACCGACGGGATACTTGCGGCGCGGGTGAATATTGGAATCGCTGTTGGCATCGAAGCTGACGATGAGGCCGGTGTTGGGAGTG
>CBFHQJ010000011.1:0-73763 GCA_965657795.1 Akkermansiaceae bacterium | reverse complement strand
GAATCGATGAGGTGAAGTTTTATGCCTTCGATGGCGAGGGGGAGTTGACTGATAAAGGTGGCTTTAAGTCGATTCCGGGATCCGGTCCACGCCACATGAAATTCGGGAAGGACGGTTCCCATGCCTATGTTCTCAATGAGCTGACGCTGAGCGTTACAGGATTTTCCCGCGACGAGGAAAGTGGCATGTTGACGATGAAGAACACGGTAGGAGTTTTGCCAGGGGATGCTAAGTCGGAGAGTATGACCTGTTCTGAAATTCGGGTTTCGCAGGATGGAAAGTTTATCTACACCGCGAATCGTGATCTGACTGAAGAGGGACGGGATTCCCTGACGGTTTTATCCGTCGCTGATGACGGATCATTGAAGCATGTCGAGACGACTCCGGCGGCGGTTTGGATTCCCCGGAACATCAATCTTTCTCCGTCAGGTGATTGGTTGCTTGTGGCGGGACAGAAATCAAACGAAGTCACCAGTCATCGCATTGATAAAAAGACTGGAAAGCTCTCTTACAGTGGCAAAAGCGCCGAGGTTCCAAAGGCGATGTGCATAAACTTCGATCGATAGACCAGGCTCGCTGGAGAGAGCTCTCCGTTTCCGTTTAATCGCGTTTTTGGCCGCGGAGCATGGCTTCGATGAAGGGGTCGATGGCGCCGTCCATGATGTTTTGGATGTTACCTGACTCTTCGCCGGTGCGGAGGTCCTTGACCATCTGGTAAGGCTGGAAAACGTAGGACCGAATTTGGCTGCCCCAGCCGATTTCTCCTTTGTCGGAGTAGGCGCGGTCGGCCTCGGCCTTCTGCTTGTCCTCCTCGATTTGATAAAGTTTGGCCCGTAAGGTTTCCCAAGCGACTTCGCGGTTGCGGAGCTGGGATCGCTCCTGGGTGGAGCGGATCACGATGCCGGTTGGAAGGTGCTTCATCATGACGGCGGTCTCAACCTTGTTAACGTTCTGGCCGCCTTTGCCGCCGGAGCGGGCTGTGGAGATTTCGACGTCGGAGTCGGGGATGTCGATCTCGATGGTGTCGTCGATCTCCGGGGTGACGTCGATTGAGGCAAAAGAGGTGTGTCGCTTACCGGCCGAGTCGAACGGCGAGATGCGGACAAGTCGGTGGACGCCGCGTTCGGCCTTGAGGTAACCGTAAGCGTAGGGGCCTTCGATTTTGAGAGAGGCGGAGGAGATGCCGGCTTCTTCGCCATCCTGATAGTCGGTGACGGTGACTTTGAAATCTTTTTGGTCCGCCCAACGGTTGTACATGCGGTAAAGCATACCGGCCCAATCGCATGCTTCGGTGCCACCGGCTCCGGCCTGGATGGTCATATAGGCGTTTTTGGAATCGGAAGGAGAATCCAGAAGAGTGATGAGTTCGAATGATTCGAGATCTTTGCCAAGCTTGTCAAAGGTGGCACGAGCTTCGCGGGCGGAATCGATGTCATCGAACTCCTTGGCGAGTTCGATGCCGGAAGTGAGATTTTGAAAGTCTTCCTCGAACTTCAGGAAGGGGTCGAGCTTGTCCTTGTGGAGCTTGGTTTCGGCCAGGACTTCGCGGGCTTGTTCCTGGTTGTTCCAAAAATCGGGGTTGGAAGCTTTAACCTCGAGTTCCTCGATCTTCTGGGTGAGGAGCGGGATGTCAAAGATACCTCCTGAGTTCCGACAAACGGCTCTCGAGCGAGCTGGTGTCGATCGCCAGGAGGTCAGCGACGTTTTCGTTTTCCATAAGGCCGCGATAGGTACGGGAGTCTGGGGCGCGGGTCAATGGATTTGTCAGCTTGTCAGTCCTCGAAGGCTCACTTTTTTTTGAGTTCGTTGACGTAATCGAGCATCTCGGGGCTGAAGCGCTTCTTGCGGACCGTTTTGAGCGTTCCGTCGATGGGTTCTTTTCTTTCGACCCATTCCTCGAGAAGTTCGAGGAATGTTTTACCGTGTCCAACAGGGGTATCTGAGGTGATTCCACAATCGTGAAAGACTTTTATAATTGCTTTCGACTCTTTCAGCTCTTTCGCGGACATCTTAGTTCCAGGGTAGTATGGCAAGGTATATCTGATCGGCGTATTTTGATTAGTGTCCAAGGCCTCTACGTTGGCTTTTTTTTGAAGCAGGAGCCGGACGGCTTTTGGATTCCGATTCATAACAGCGAGGTGGAGAGGCGTTAAGTTGGAGCGTATTCCAAAATTTGGTCCACATGGTGCTGGCTGGGCTTTGCCGGCGCGGGCGTTTAGGTCGGCTCCAGATTGAATCAGGAGGTTCATCACTTCCAAATTACCATGCTCGGAGGCAACGTGGAGGGCTGTCCTTTCGTCCAAATCAAGAGCTTCAATATCCCATCCTCTATCAATGAGGGCTTCCATGAGTTCCGCGTGATTTTCTTGGGCGATTAAGTGGAAGGTGGGTTGGTCATATCTGAAATCGCATCTTTCCGGAGGAGGTGCCTGTGGGATCAGGGGATTGTCACGCTGCCTCGTATTTCCTCCATCGGGCGGGAGTGAATATTTTGAAATTGCGATCCCCGAGTCAAGATGGCCATGACGGTTGCATTCTTTAAGAGATGCGAGCAGTTGGGTGTTGGAGAATTTGAGTTCTTTGGTTTGTTGTGAAAGAAGAAACTGGACCATCTCAAGATGGCCTCCAATAGCGGCATAGATCAGAGGAGATCTTCCGGAGTATCCTTGAAAGGACGACCATTCCTTTGGCTAAAGAGAGAGGAAGCGCTGCACAGTTTTAAGGTCACCAAGACCGGCCGCAGCAAAAAGATCTTTTGCGGCACCTTCTGAAAGCAGAAGCTTGGCGACCTCAAGATTGCCAAGGAAGAGAGCCTCGTGAAGCGGTGAGAGACCATCAACTGAGTATGAATCATGCGGAAATCCCCTTTCAGTGAGGAACCGAACCGTTGGGAGAGATCCTGATTGAACTGCAAAATGCATGGGCGCTTCAAGCCAGTCGGATCGATTTTTTCGCGATGTGGGGTGATTCACCAATAGTTCAAGAAAAGGCGCTTTCTCGGACATGGGCTTTTCAAGAAGAAGAGCATAATGAAAAGGGGTGAGGCCGTCTGAATCCCGCGCTTCTGGATTGGCACCCAGCGAGAGAAGTTTTTTGGCGAGATCCAGCTTTTGACCGAAGACGGCCAAGTGAAGGAGGGTTTGGTCTTCCAATGCGCCTTTGTTTCTCAGGTGGTAGGGAACAACTTCGGGAGTGTCTTCAGCAATCTCTTCCAATTGAGTCACGGTGAGTTTCCAATGACCGTGTTCCAGCGCGGTCTCTTTTTACTTAATATTGATTTGGTCTCTCTCAAGATCTGCAAAGTAGTTCCGAATTTTTCCAGCCATTTTGGATGGTCGAAGCCAACCTTGCCTTTCAGAAACCTTGCCATCTCGTCCGATCAAGACGCCAGTATTCGGACCTCCACCAAATACTTTCCAAATTTCGTTGTTCATGTTGTCAACGATGAGGCGGGATTTGATATCCTGTTTTTCTTGGTATTCGCGGGCTCGTTGAAGACGGTCCTCAATCGTCTTGGGTTCATCGACGAGGACTTTCTCAATGAGATTACGCTCGGTAATCCATTCCCGATTACCGCCTTCGCTGCAGGGCGAGGGACTGCCGATGGGGTGAGCCTCAGTCGTGTAAAGCACGACAACTTCGATTTTGTCGCCATAGTCTTTTTTGATTTGATCAACGTGCGGGCAATTGTCTCGCGAGACAGGGCAGGTCAGAGAGCTATGAACGATGAGCACTGGCTTCTTACTCTACAGTGATCGCAGTTTTTGGGTTGAACCATCGAGGTCGTTGAAGGCGAGATCAGCAAACTTGCCATCGAAGTTCCATGATTCGAAAGTTGGGATGATATTGGGGCGACCTTTCTCTCCCGGTCCTGCGAGGAGGTTGGCTGTCATAAAGCACAGGAGGAGAAGGAGTCGAGGCATGCTTATTGGATAGCAGCAATTGTAGCTTCATTCAATCATTGGAGCGGGAAAGCCTGCGCCGCTTCGGGGTAGGGTTGAATCACAGTGAGTTGGAGATTTGCTGGTCATCTGAATCGGAACCGCCAAACTTTGAAGCAATGAAATTGAGACTGACTTTGTTAACCCTGCTGTGCACGACGCTTGTTTCGAAAGCGGAGAAGCCGCCGAACATTTTGTTGATCATGGCGGATGATCTTGGTTGGTATGATGTTCACTTTAATGGGAACAAGCATCTTGATACTCCAAATCTGGATCGCTTTGTGAAGCAGGGGATGCTTTTTCCGCACGGCTATGCGGCCGCTCCGGTCTGCACACCCACGCGGGCGGCCATGATGACGGGGATGTCTCCGGCGCGATTGGCAATCACCAATCATGCTCCGGGATTTAAAGAAGGTATGGTGCCGGAAGGGCGGACGCAGGCAGGCGCTGAGAAACTCACATACCTGCCGCTTGAAGCTGAAACTTTGGCAGAGAGGTTGAAAAATGAAGCCGGCTACGCGACTGGATTTGTGGGGAAGTGGCACTTGTCTCATCGCAAAGGGAAGAACGAAGCGGGAGAGAAGTTCGAACCCGGCTTGCGTCCGAAATCACAGGGATTCGATGTGAACATCGGTGGCTATGACCGCGGAGGCCCTCCGACTTATTTTGCGCCTTATAAAATCCCGACTTTGGAGGAAGGTCCGGAAGGGGAGTATCTTCCTGATCGTCTGGCAACGGAGTGCATCGACTTTATTGAAAAGCAAAAAGAAGGACCCTTTTTCCTGACGTTTTGGAATTACTCGGTTCACTACCCAATCGAGGCACCGGAGGATTTGATTGCGAAGTATAAGAAACGCCCGGTGGAGAATGCGCCTTATGCGGCTATGATCGAGGGAATGGATCGTTCAATTGGACGGGTTTTGAAATCGCTCGATGATCTGGGCTTGGCCCAGAACACCATCGTGATCTTTACCTCGGACAATGGCTCTTTGTTTGGCAATGGACCATTGCGAGCGAACAAAGGACATCTTTATGAAGGCGGGATTCGGGTTCCTTGGGCGATTCGTTGGCCGGGGAAGATCAAGCCGGGTTCCACTTCTGATACGCCTATCATTACCACGGATACTTTCCCAACTCTTCTTGAGGTGGCGGGATTGAAACCGAAGCTCGGGATGGCCCTCGATGGAGAGAGTTTGGTTCCAATTTTGAAGGGAGATGCCGGATTGAAGAGGAAGTCGCTCTTCTTCCACTATCCGAACTACGCGTTCCACAAGAGGAACCGTCTGGGAGGAGTGGTAAGGCGAGGGGATTATAAGCTCATCCATTTTTATGACGATGATTCCATCGAGCTTTATGATGTCGTCACGGATCAAGGCGAAAAAAATGATCTCTCCGGATCGAAGCCAAAATTGGCGGCCGAGCTGAAGGCCGAGCTCACTCAATGGCTCAAGGAGTCGGGGGCCAAGATGCCCTTCGTTCCCAAGGAAAACTAAAATCATGAATTCGTCAGAACCTTATCGAATCCCCGGCCTTGAGCTGATTGATCACACTTTTCAAGCACCTCTGGATCACGGTAATCCCGAAGGAAGGCAGATCGATCTTTTCGTGCGGGAAGTGCGCGACCTTGATCCGAAGAGCAAGGAGAAGCCCTTCTTGATTTTTCTGCAAGGTGGTCCGGGTTTTCGGGCTCCCATTCCGATTCAGAAGACAGGATGGTTGAAGCGTGCGCTCACCGAATTTCGGGTTCTGATGTACGACACACGCGGCAACGGCTTGAGCTCTCCGGTGGACCATCAGACTTTGGCGATGGAGGGTGATGCCGCAGCTCAGGCGGCATATCTCACGCACTTCCGGCAGGATAATATCGTGCGGGATGCGGAATTGATTCGTTCGCAAATGAGCCCGGGTGTGCCTTGGTCCACGATTGGGCAAAGCTACGGAGGCTGGTGTACTATGACCTACTTGAGCCTTCATCCGGAAGGTTTGAAAGAGTGCTTTATCTTCGGAGGAGTGCCCGGCCTCAATCGAAACGCGAGAGAGATTTACGAGGGAACATTTCCTTTTGTAGAGGAGAGGAATCGGAAGTATTTTGAGAAATTTCCGATGGATAAGGCTCGGGTGGCAAAGCTGGCAAAGTACTTGGAAGAAAATGAGGTTTTCTTTCCCAACGGTGATCGAATCACGCCGCGCATGGTGCAGACTCTTGGGATCAAATTTGGATTTGCCTACACGTCGGAGGAGATTCACTTCCTGCTTGAGGAGGCCTTTGTGAAAGCGGGAGATCGAGAAATCATCAGCCAGACTTTTAAGGTGGGCTTGCAGGCGACCATTCGCTTCGACACGAATCCCATCTTTGCCATTCTCCATGAGGCGATCTATGCGCAAGGCGAAGCCAGCGGGTGGGCTTGCGATGCGGTTCAGAAGGAGCAGTATCCTGACTTCGATGATTACGAAGATTTTTTGTTTTATGGGGAGATGATCTTTCCGTGGATGTTTGACGAAATCTCAGAGCTGAAAGGGATGAAAGAGGCTGCTAATATCTTGGCTGCGAAGTCTGATTGGCCCCCGCTTTATGATCCGGAGGTCTTGAGTCGAAACGCCGTGCCGGTCGCGTGTGCCGTTTATGCCGATGACATGTTTGTGAATATGAAGTTCTCGCGGGAAACCGTCGAGGCAGTGCCCAACATGAAAGCTTTTTATACCAGCGAGTATGAGCACTGTGGGCTTCGAGTTGGTGGTGAGCATCTCTTCTCACGGCTCATTGATTTGGGGCGAGGAGAGGTGGAGCGTTAGACTGATAATTCAACGAGAGAGTCCGAAAGGGTTTTCATACCAGAAGACGCCGAGTTGATCGCGCTCTTCGCAGCAGAGAAGATCGAGGTCGCCATCACCATCGACGTCATAGGGAACGAGGCGATCGTATTTGAGGCCCTGTGGGCCAGCGATTTCGTGGCTCTGCCATTCTTTTTCGAAAGGGGAGTTCTTGAAGGAAAGCCAGCGTGTTCCCGAGAGTGGCGCTTTGGCTCCCTCGCAACTAAAGACGAGGTCATTCTTGCCGTCGGAGTTCACATCGAAAACCACCGCGCTCTTTCCGCCGCCGACGCCTTCGGGTAGCACGGCGACATTTTCCTGCCATCCTGATTTTGTGGCGCGGAACCAGATAATGGATGTCTTATTGATAGCGATGACATCGGTTCGCCCATCTTGGTCGAGATCGCCGTGGGAGATGAATTTGATCTCGCGATCTTGCCCTCCGATCTCGTGGCGTTTCCAGTTTTTAGAATTACGGGCGGATTCAGGCCCGGGATATTCAAGCCAATAGACTCCGCGCTTTGGTCCGCGCCTGTCACTGATGAGAATGTCCTCCTTACCGTCCTTGTTCATGTCGATGGAGATGAGAGACATGATCCAACCGGCATCCTGAAGTTTGTGATACTTCCAATCTGAAACCTGTCGGGCGTTCATAGGAATCTCAAGCCAGCCGACACTGCCGTTCTTTCCCTTCGAGCTTACGATGAGATCGATTCCATTTTTCCCGTCGATGGATTTTGGGAGGGCATACATCCACGACTGCTTTTTGGCGGTGGCCGGAATGGCCTCGGTTGTCCACTTTTGGGAATCAAGGAAGGAGGCGTCTTCATTGGGGGCCCAATGAACGAACATCGTTTTGGTTCCTCCCTCGCAAGAGCTAATGACATCGTGGTTCCCGTCGCCATCAAGATCAGCAAAGACGGCATCCTCGGCCGAGCGAACCTTGCCGACAGTGACAGCGGGCCACTTCATTTTAGCCTGATCTTTTCCGGGATGGAGATATGCCCGGACTACGCCGCCTTCCTCCCAGCCTGTCGCGATGTCCATGAGGTCGTCATTATTAACGTCGGCAAGTCTAACGCCGTCCGCTCCCGTCGAAGTGTTGTCAATCGTGTGACGTATCCAAGGTTCTTTGGCGCCGAGGAAAAGGGGTAGTGAAGTAAGGAGGGCGAAGATTTTCATCGGCAATAAGGTGGAGATTACAAAAGAGAAGGGCCAATCGAGTCGTGAAAAATGAAATTCCGGATCGGGCGGGGTGTTACGTGATTCATTTGTTTTGAATTTCGAGGATCCGACTGTAACGTTAGTTGGGCGGAGTTGCTAACCTCAAACGCTCCATATTTATAAAATGAAACTGAAAAATATTCAGGATGTGACACTCCGCCTTCTTGGTCTTTCGGGCCTTATCTCAATGGCTTCAGCGGCCTCATTGGAGGTTGGCTTTCAGGCAACCATTGGTTCTGAACAGAACGATTTGGCAACGAGTGAGGGTGGGCCCTACCACGTTTCAGTAAATCCCAATAATGCGGGCTATGCGGCGTTCTGTGCCGACCTTCCGAACAGCGGCGAGCCGGCTCCTGCTTTCCAACGGCCTTTTGCTGGCCCTGTCGAAGCTTGGACCTGGGTAGGCGGGGGCGCAAATAATGTATTGACCCAGGATGTTAGGACTGACGGGAGTGGCCTCATTTCTTATACAACTGAGTCTACTTCTTTTGACGGCTTTGCTCAGCGCCAGCTACAACTTTGGGTCACCAGCGACCCGGGACCTGATTTGTTAAACCCTGTGACCGAGAGAGATTTTCAGGGGCCCGGGTATCGGGGTTCTCTCAACGACATCAAAGCGACGATTGACGTCTCTGGACTGGGTTCCGGGACTGTTTACGTCTTTTACGGTGATTTCAGGGGACGACCAAGTTTGTCTGCTGTCTTGAAAGATACGAATGGCAACGCCCCGGACATCGTGATCGAAGAGGCTCATCTCAATGAGGACTCTGCAAACAGAGCTGAGTATTATTGCGCAGAGTTTGAGTTTGTTACCGATGGCGTTTATGATGAAATTGAATATATATGGATTGGCAATGGGGATGGTGGAACGAATGGTCGCTTTGGTGGGACTGTCTTAACTGGCGCGGCCAAGCCTGATCTGCCTTTTGCCATTACCGATATCAGCCTCAATGCCGAGACGAATGAAGTGACTTTGACTTGGTCAAAATCTGGAGCTCCGTTTTATGTCGTAAAATTCTCCGAGGATTTGAACGATGACGTTGTCAACGACCTTGATGATGGAATTACAGCTGACATTGACGAAGATGTTGAAGACGATACGAGTATCACCGTGACGCTTCCGTTGCCCGAAGGGCTTGAGAATGCTTCAAAACTCTTCTTCCGGGTTGAGGAGGGATCCTAAAATACAGTCTCCCGAAGGTTCAAATTTAACAAACAAAAGGCCGGGTTTTACCCCGGCCTTTTGTTACGCATAAGCCCGATAGGATCGAGAGATTTCAACGTTCAGCTGCCCTTAAGGAGCAATGGCTTGGCTTCTTTCACCCATCCGGCGGGGCGCTGGCCTTCTCCGTTCTTGTCGCCGTCGCCGAGCTCCTGACGTGCCTTTTCGGCCAATTTGCTGAGTCGTGCGATGACGTCCGGATGTAGTTCGGCGAGATTTTTGGATTCGCCCGAATCGACAGAAAGATCGAATAGCTGAATAGGCGTGTCCTTCTTTTTTCCACTCCAACCTTCGAATTTTTGGGTCTGAGGTAGAACAAGCTTCCACTTTCCGCTGCGGACGGCTTGGAGCTGGGTAGTGTGATAGTAGTAGAAAGCCTTGTGGGGTGACTTGGTGTTGGGCTTGGCGAAAATGAGGTTGCTAATATCGTGACCGTCGATTTTTTTGCCTGGAAGTTTCCCTTTGGCCAAGGCGGCGAAAGTGGGGAGGAAGTCGAGGGTGGAAGCGACTTCAGAACAGGTTGAGCTAGCAGGAATTTTTCCGGGCCAATGCATGACACAGGGGACGCGCATGCCGCCTTCATGAGTAGATCCCTTCGCCCCTTTGAGCGGGGCGTTGCTGCCACCGTTACGATTGTTGGAACCATTGTCGGAAGTGAAAATGATGAGGGTGTCATCCACTAAGTTTTCATGTTTTAAGACTGCGAGCAAGAGGCCGGTGCAGGCATCGACTTCTTCGATCCAGTCTCCGTATTTTCCGTTTTTTGATTTCCCTCTGAATTTTTCGTTTGGGAAGAGCGGAAGATGGACTGAAGTGTGGGGCAGGTAGAGGAAGAAGGGCTTGTCTCGATTGGTCTTGATGAAGGAAATGGCTTCTTCGGTGTAGCGGTTGGTGACGGGAGATTGGGCGACGGGGGCCTCGATGACTTTCTCATCCCGAAGAAGAGGGAGTGGGATGTTTTTACGCCCCATGTCGTTGGAGTAGGGGATGCCGAAATAGGAATCAAAGCCGTGCTTGGTGGGCAGGAATTCGGGCTGGTCGCCGAGGTGCCATTTGCCAATGCAAGTGGTGGCATAGCCTTGTTCTTTTAGAATTTCCGCGACGGTGGTCTCGTCGGGATTGAGTCCTTTGCGGGCATTCGGAAAGAGAACCCACTTGTTGTTTTGATCCACGTGCATGTTGAGGCGACGCGGGTAGCAGCCGGTGAGGAGGCTGGATCGGGACGGGGTGCAGACGCCCGAAGTGACGTAAAAGTCGGTGAAGCGCATGCCGTTCTCAGCGAGGTGGTCGATGACCGGGGTGCGGTTTTTGGTGGAGCCAAAGCAGCCGACGTCGCCATATCCCATATCATCCATATAGATCAGGATAATGTTTGGTTTGCGGGCGGTGGCGGTGGCGACGAGGAGTAAAAAGAGAAGGATTTTCATGGTTTTTCAGATATCCAAAAGCTCCAGCTTTTGGTGATGGATGAAGAGCCCGGCAGCCTCAGGAGCTTCCGGCTATGCATCTTTTAAGCCCGCATGAGCTGTTTGATTGGGCCGGTTTGGTCGATCTTTTTGCGAGCGGTTTCGAGGTCGAAGTCGCCGTAGTGCTTGATGGGATTACCGTGAGCGTTGAGGAGAGTGGTATACCAGTTGCCGATGGTTTTGTGGCCTTCGGTGGCGTGATAAGGGAGGCGGATGTAGCGTCCGGCCATATCGAGATTGGATTTGTCTCCGCTCAGGATGATGAAGGGAGCTTCGGATCCGTGGCTGTGATGGCCTTCACCGTTTTCAGGGAAATACATGACGACAGTATTGTCGAACATTGTGCCCTTGCCTTCGGGGGTGGCTTTGAGTTTTTCAACGATGGCGTTGACTTGCTCCATGTGGCCGATGCGGATTTTCTCACGAATTTTATCGGCTGGGACTCCACTGTATCCGCCATTGTGACCGAGTTCGTGAATGGAGATGTGGTCGCCCTCATTCCCTTGAATGCCTTTGATGGGAGTGGAAAGCTCATCGATGGTGTAGGTGACGACGTTGGTTAGTCCGGTGATCAGAGCAGCGGTGAGGATATCGGTCATCGCTTTTTGTTTTTCCGGAGTGCTGGCGTTGGGGCCGCCATCCGCGTGAATGGGGGCGATCTCAGGCAGGTTTTTCGCGATGGTTCCCGACATCTTCTCCAGTTTTTTGTTACGAGCGCGGATGGAATCGATGGAGTCGATGTGGTTGCTGAGTTTGAGCTTTTCGTATCCCTGAATGAGGTCAGCCCGGAGCGATTCCTCGCCTTCCAGAAATTCGAGCATGGCATTGTCCGAGTTAACCGCGTCGGGGTTAAGGACTGATTTGAAAAGTTCGTTGTAAGCGGTTTGGGGATCGGCGTAGCAGTAGTTGCGCTGGTGGGGGCCGGGAGCGGAGTAGCCCGAAACGATACCGGTGCGGAAACTACTATAGTTTCCGGTGAGAGAAAGTTCGACGTGCCCGAAGGGTGATGGAAAGAGCCTGGCCACCTCAAAGTCGATGGTGGCACGCTTGATTCCACTCAGCGAATTTCGGCCTGATTTGAAGGCGCCCATGACCGACGAGTAGGACCAGTGGCCATTTTCGCTCATCTTGCAAGATAGGCCCTGAAGAATGGAAAGGTTGGCCTTGTGCTTTGCTATTGGATTGAGCCAGGAGGGGAGTTCGTGCTGGTCGAGATCAACCTCGAAGGCTTCCCTTCGTTTATCGAGGTTATTCTGTTCTTCGGTAAAGCTTGGAAGGGTCACCTCATTGGGGCGGATGCCATTGGACTTTCGGATGAAGATGAATCGTTTCGGGGCTCCGCCGGTTGAGGGGGCGGCCAAACCGGACAAGGAAAGTGAACCGAAGCCGAGGGTGGATGTTTTGATGAAATTTCTGCGATTAAACATGGGATCAAGTGGTTGGTTTGGCCTTGCGATAGAGGAAGGAGTCCGAGGTTAGGAGAGAGAGAATGACGGCATTGAAGCTCCCGCCACTCTGAATGTAGGCTTTTTCCGCGTCGATGAGAGATTTTGAGTCAGAGAGAAATTCGTTCCGGCCAAGGTAGTAACGGAAGGCGTGCCGAATGATGGATTGGCGGACGCGGCTGGACTTTGCGAGGCGGTCGGCCAACTCAAGCGCATCAGCAACCTCACCGTCGAGTTCGGGATCGCCAGTGCCTTCGAGGGACCCTTTGGAATCAACGGGAAGGCTCTTGTAGGTGTCACGAAGGTCAACATGCGGCTCCGCCTTGTCCGGGCCTTTCTTGATCAAATTATCAGGGTGCTCCAATGACTCCCGGGTGCGATAGCGGCCGAAGTCGTCGAACATTTCAAAAGCGTATCCGAGCGGGTTCATCCGTTGGTGGCAGCGCCAGCAGTATTTTTTTTCAGTCACTCCGGCGAGGCGATGACGTAGGGTTTGGGTGTGGTCCTCGGGGATTTGGGCTTCCACGGTGATGGGAATGTCGGGAATGGTTCCCGCGAGGAGTTTTTCACGGATCCACTTGCCGCGTTGGATGGGATCAGTCTCGGTGTTTTGGGCGTGGGCAATGAGCCAGGCGGGGTGAGTGAGCATTCCCTTTCGATGTTCAATCTGGGCAGGTTGGACTCCGGGGTAGTTCCACTTGTCGAGTTGAATGTTATAGAATTTGGCGACCTCGGGCGCTTGCAGTCGTCTGCCGGTGCGGGTGTCGGCGTTGTATTTTCCGTGCGCGGGGAAGGAGACATAGGGCGCGGCTCCGGTTTCCCCTTCGTCGAGACGGATGGCGAAGCTGGTGAGCGCTCTTTTAAATTCCTTGATTGGGTTGCGTCGGCCTTTTTTCTCGAGCTCGTCGACGTTGACGCCACGCATTTTTACTTCAGCGAGGAATTCCTTATGTTTGAGGAGGTCTTCTTTTTCGAAGTTTTGCCAGTTCTTGTCCTTGAAGTATTCGTGGATGCGGCGAATGCGATCGGATGAGGCTGTCATTGCTTCGTTATCGCCTGAGTGGTAGACGTAGAATTTTTCGGTGCTGAGGAGTTCCTCGAAGACATTTGTGTCCTTTTTTAGGAAGTGTTCAACGAGACGGTCGGCTTCTCCAACGAGGCGGCCTTTTGATTTGTCGTAGTCGCCTCCAAAGCGTTTGCGGTCCTTGAAGATGGGTAGCATTTTCTGGTATCCGAAAAATTCGCGGAAGAAGCGGAGGTTGCGGATGGGCAGGTCAGTGATGCTGGCCGTTTCGTTGAGGCGCTGGACCGCTTCGTCGATTACATAAAATTGATCGCGCTTCTTCAGGAGGCGGACCACTTCGCGGGCGTAGTCTTCCCTGGTGTTGAGTCTGCCTTCGGCGGCCGCTTTGGCCAGTTCTTCATCGGGGCTGCTATCGGTGAGGGCATAGGCGATTGCGTAGCTGGCATCGCGTGGAGATAACATGCACCGTCCGTATTGATCGGGTGCGCCTGAGCCAAATTCGTTGCGGTAAACAAATTCTGATTGGAGGATGAGAGTTTGGATGAGTTTTTGAACGGCTTTTAGATTGCCCAAACTTTCGAGGTAATTTTTTGTGAGAGCTTGATACTTGTTCGTTTCTTTCGGAGTTGGTTTCCGCTCGTAGATTTTCAAGAAGAGTTCCTCGATCAACTTGGTGATCAGGTCGTCGGAGGGCGGTCCGGCTTCCTTGCGTTCCTGAAGGAATCCCTGTTCCCAATCCGTCATGCATTTGTCGATAATGGTTTGATAACGATCTTCCTTCTTCCGGTGTTTGCGGATGGTGGTGCCGATGATGTGCATCTCATCATCGGAGAGTGGCTTATATTCGTAGCGCCTATTGCGTTCGTCGTACTTATGCTGCTCGATCTGCTTGCGCCACTCTTCCATGTATCCACGGAGAAAGGTGACACGGGCCTGAATTTTACGTTCGTTGTGGCCAAAATTGAACCATTCACGTTCGCACTTCTCGATCAGTTTGGCATCAGTGTCGTCTTTTTCTTCGAGGCGGCGCATCGATCGGAAGATGATGACTAGCTCATCTCTCCCGGGGTTGGCGGCGTGAAAAGGAGCCTTCTTGGTCCCGGTGTCGGCGGCCTTCTTTACAGGAAGGGCTTGAAAACGAGGGAGAAGGGCTTGGTGTTTGTTTCGGTAAATATCGACAAGGACTCTCTCGATGAAGTTGCCGAGAAAGCGTTCGCGGGATTCGAGAATGGAATTGTGGCGGTCCTCTTCAGCCATGATGTCTTTGAATGACGGGAGGTAATTCCGGTCACGCTTGGCCAGGTGATCGGTCATGTAGGTCGCCGCGTTTTTGGCGTTGGTCAACATGGTGAGGAGGTGGCCTCCGTTGAGAGTGGTAGTGTCGTAGTAGCGAACACCGGTATTGGTTGGAAGAAGGAAAGGGTTGGTCAGGTTGACGCGGCGGTTGTTGTCTCCGATCACGAATTCCCGTTTTCCATCGATGGTCTGGAAGGGAGTGTGATTGAGGAGCTTGTTGAATTTGGCGTCGAAGATGTATTCACTGATGAGCCAGCGCCGATCGGGAGTGAAGGCCTTCAAGTGGGCGAAGTTGCCCGAGAAGAGGTCTTCGTGGTCCACGTAGTTCCCGTAGTCGGGCATACGAAGTTTGTCCTCCAGCTTTGAGGCATTGTGTTTCCCAAGTTCAGCCGAGATCCAGGCGATGAGTTCGGCACGCTCATTTGCGGAAGGTTGGTCCTTCTTTTTTGGAGGCATTTCCTGAAAATGAAGCTGCTCCTGCATCTTGTTTAGAAGGTCCAGTCGCGCTTCTAGGGAAAGGGTGTTCAGATTATCCAGGCGGATGTCTCCCTTTGCGGTGCCATCCTCATGGCAGTCGGTGCAGTAGTTCTCGAGCAGGTCGGAGGCTTGTGGAGTGAGAGAAAATTCCGGGGCGGCAGAAAGAAGGGCTCCGGAAGCCAAGAAGGCGAGCGAGCTGGTGAGAAAAATTTTAGGATGAAACAGGATCATGGCCATGAACGAACGAGGCAGGGGGAGGAATGCTCCCGGCATCGCCTCCTCTGATACTGGCCAAGGTAGTCCTTTCTTAGTTTCGAGGAAACCAAGAATTCACCCTAAGATACCCGAATCTGGGTAGGGTCGGGAGGGTTGTTTATGGTTTTTCTTCGACCTTAAGTCGGATGAATTCCCGCACGAGATTATTGATCGGGGTGAGGCTGCGCCAAATGACGGTTTCGGTCCCGTCGCCATTCGCTGTGGCTGAGACGGCGGTTGTTCCAAGTGGATCCCAGCCGCTGAGATTTGAGCTGAGTTGCACCTCGAAAAGGATATCGTCTGCGGCAAGGTTACGCCGGAAAGTGAGAGTGAGGTATTCGTTGATATTGCCATTACCATCATCAAAGAAGTCGGCTCCCGGGGCCGGGATGGATTCGGGGCTAAAGCGGGCATCTCCTTGAGTGGATCCCAAGGCGTATTCTAAAAGGGCGCTAAGTCCGTCGCCATCAGCATCAGCATCGGCATCTCCACTGAAGGTGGTGTTGTCAGTTGCTCCGGGGCTGCCGCCTGGAATCGCACTGGTTCGCCAGTTTGTAGGAACATTGTGGTCGGGATTGGTCTCGGGGGAGATGAGGACAATGGAATATCCTTCACCGTCCGGCGAGGTTGGCCATGGGGCTTTGTCGTTGTAGGTAAATCGACGGGCATCGACGCCGAGAGCGTCAATGAGGGCGATTTGTTCGCCGGAGTTACTGAGGCTTGAGCCAGAGAAATCTCCGGGTGCGATGTTGAGGCCGACGGTGTCGTAAAGTGCAGCGAACTCCACCTGGTTTTTAACGACAACGACGCGGGCATCTGGAGCAAGCGTAAAACCAAGCGGGAAGGTGTAATCGATTCCATCGAAAGTTAGGTTGGAGAGGTCGATGGTGGCCGCTGAGATATTGACGAGTTCAATCCATTCTCCATCTTCCGAGGTTCCGAGCGGGTTATACATAATCTCGGAAATCGCGATGTTCGAGGCGTCGGCGATCGGTGCCACGAGGAATTCACCCTCGGTCAGGGCCGACCATTCTCCATTTTCGAAGGCCCGGGCACGCACCAATGCCCCTCCGGTCAGAGGGACCAGGTTGCCACCAACCCCGCCATCTGCCGGAGCGATCCCGGAGAGCCGGACATCGAGGCCGGTGTCACTGCTACTCGTGCTGTTTTGGTGAACTTCCACTGCAAGAACATTGGTGCCTTCGACGAGGTCGCCTCCAGCCAGGGTGATGGTGCCGAGGTTGACGAGACCACCTTCGTTTGAAGTGGAGCTGATCGCGAGGTCTGCATATTGCTGGTTACCACCGTTCATGTTGGTGCGTCCGATTTCGCGACCGTTGAGGTAAATGATGGCTCCGTCATCGCGAACCAAACCAAGGTTGAGCTGAGTGAAGCTGGCCGCATCCGTCACGTTAAATGATTTCCGAAAGTAGATGGTGGGCAGGCGAGGGCTTTGAAGATTCAGAGAGGTGTTGATGGTCCTGCCATCGATGGCTCCGTATCCCAAAAGTGCCTGTCCGGTTTCCCAGCCGGAGTCATTAAAGGAAGGGTGCTTCCAATCGGCAGTGTTGTACGAGGGATTTCCGGCAACGACTTCACTGTCGCTTTGAGCAACGCCGTTATCGAGATATCTCCAACCGGTTTCCTCAAATTGGATGAAGCTCGTTTGATTGCTGCCGCCGCCAATCGAGGTGGCGGTAGGATTGATGCCCCCTCCTTCGAGGCGAGGGTCACTGCCGTCGGTGGAGTAGTAGATGGTGCCAGTGGTGGAGGTGATCTTGAGATTTCCTGCGACGGGAATGATTCCTTCGCTTTGAGGGGAGTCGTTTACAAGGAAGTCAGGAGCGCCCACTGATGGAGCGAGTGAACCGTAGTTGCTTTCGACAGTGGCACTTCGAGCAGGGAAGTAGGTATTGATAAGACGGTTTTGCTCGGCGAGCCACTGATTGTCCCGGGTGTAAAGAGTGCCGCGATGGTCTCCCCAGCGGGCTGACTCGGCGATGATGGCGCGATCGAGATCATTGGCGAATTTCATCCAACGAGCGGCAGTGGCTTCGGGAGTGAGAGCTCCACCCGGGCCAAAGTGTTTTTCCAATCGGTCGGCAAAACGAATCCGGTATTCAGAAATTCCTTCCAAAGTGCCGCGCACACCCATGGGGTCAATCGGTGAGTTGTTAAGGCTGGGACTTTCAAGCGTCCGTTCGCCATCCCAGGAATAGAGTTGCCAGGGTGCCATCTGTTCAGGTTGACCGGCGGGAAAAGGTCCTCCTCCTGCGGCGCGCCAGTTGCCGCCGGATTTGAGATCGGAATTTCCTCCGAAACGGTTGATGATCTGGTAATCGATGTATTGATCGATATCGATGACTTGCTGGATTTGCTCCCAATTGCCGCTCGCGACAACTCCGGGGATGGCGTTCCAGGCGGTCGCGGTACCATCGACTGTGGAAGCTCCGTTACGAGCATCAAGAAGGTCGTCATCACCTCCATTGTAGGCCGCGTAGTGGGAAGCTTCGGGTCGTTCACAGAGGTTGTGAACTCCCCAGTAAAGCCCGTTGACGAAGACGTGAACCATAAAGCCGTGACCGGCGGCAGGGTTTCCCATGTCGAGCATGGATTCGCGCATCCATTGATCGCGGATCATGGAGCCGCGACCCCGTTGGCCACCATCGCGGTGAATCCAGGAATTGTTGTATCCGGCGCGCAGCGTGATGGAGTTGAATTCATCGACCTCGGATTCGGGGAAGAGGTTTTCGCGTAGACGTCCGGCTCCGTACTGGGTGCGGAAGCGGAAATTCATGGAGTGCTTGGGGCTGGCGCTGGGGTTCCGGCTGGCACCGCCTTGCACCTTGATGCCGCAATTGATCTGCCAATCGTCCCGGGTATCGATGGCGGCGGGGATGTATTCGGCCGAACATTCATATTCGAGAGAGCCATTCGTGGAATTGGTGTAGATTCCGCTTCCGCCACTGAAATCAGCCCGGTTCATCGCGATGGAGATTGTGGGGATGTCACGCAGTCCCTTGAGCATGGTCTGGGCGGTGGAGTCCTGATAGTTGGTGGCCAGAGCGGTGGACTTTGAGACGCGGGTGTCCATGTTGTAGTCGCCCGAGGTGAGATTTCCCCATCCTGCGGGTTGGGTTTGTTCAAGGAAGGCGGCGTTAAACCCGGAAGGGTCGGTGCCATCGCTCGCGGCGTTATCGATATCGAGAAGGATATAGGTTTGGCAATCGATGTTGGTTGGGGCGAAGCCGGCTTTGGTCGCGGAGGCTTTGAGGGTGGTGGTCTCGTTGATTGCGATCGGAGCGGTATAAGTCAGCGCGTTTGCGGTTGGGTTGCCCGCCTGATCAACAGGCCGGGTGCCATCCGTGGTGTAGTAAATGGTGGCTCCGGGCGTGTTACTGGAAATGCTCACGCTGATCGCCTGATCGTAGTATCCGCGGTCGGGTGAGAAGTTCGTGTCCCGCACGCGGGCAATTCCGGCATTGTCATTGACGGCACCCGGGGTGGGGGAAGAAAAATAAACAGAAGTGCCGGTGTTCGGATCCAAACCATAAGAGATATCTTCGTCCTGGCCCGGATAGTTGCTGCCGCCGGGGCCGAATTCGCTCGCGACCGAACCGGATGGGCGAATGATCCCGATATATTCTCCGCCGGATGAGAGTCTGAAATTGGTGTGAAGATTGCCGTTGGCATCAGGCACTCCGGTGCCGGAAGCATAAACAATGAGAAAGCCACCTGCCGGAATATTGGTCGAGGCCGGGAAGGTCCACTTCTCGGGCGCCGCGGGGTCATCGGTGAGGTGCCAGCCCCCGAGATCAAGGGGCGAGGAGCCGTTGTTGAGGATTTCGATCCAATCATTGGTGGTTCCGGCAACCTGATTGGCGATGGGATACCAATTGTTCGAGTTGTTGGTTAGGCCGCCATCATTGGACGCCATGAATTCGTTGATCACCAGTTCGCTCACTTCGAGGGTGGAAAATGACCCGGTTGAGTTTGCCCACACATCGCCGGCGTCGTTCGCAGCGAAGGCGCGGAAGAAGTAGGTGGTCAGCGGGCTGAGACCGGTGATGACGGATGAGAAGGCTGCACTTTGCTCGTCGAGGTCGATTTGGTTATCCCAATTCAGCGCGTTGGTTCCTCCGTCGTTGTCTCCCCAGAAGAGGGTGATGACGGGAGGGTTGCCGCCGGTTGATCCCACTTCGCCTCCGATTTGCGCGGCCGATCCGGTGATGGCGGTGGCGGCGGAAGTTGAGACGGTGGGCAATGAAAAGGCATTGGTGGTGAAGCTTGCGGTCGAAGGCGCCCAGGATGTTCCGCCGGAGTTTTGCGCGACCGCGCGGAAGAAATAGGTCGTGTCGCTGTTGAGCCCAAAGAGGTCAGTGGTGAAGGCTCCGGACTGTTCTCCGATGTCAACACCCTCATCCCAGTTGCCGGGAGTGGTGCCGCCGTCATTGTCGCCGTAATAAATCGTGATGATGGGTGTCTCACCGCCAGTCGATGTTACCGAGCCGTTTAAATCAGCTTCAATGAATCCGACTCCGGTTGCTGCGGAATTGACAACTGCAGGTGGATCCGGAGGGGCGGATGTGCTGAATGAGGCGGTGCTGTTGGCCCAGTCGTCGCCCGCGCCGTTACTGGCGAAGGCACGGTAGAAGTAGGTGGTCGAAGGCGCTAATCCACTCAGGACAGTCGAAAAAGGGCCGCTTTGATTGCCTAGGTTGATGGAGTTATCCCAACTTCCGGCATTGGTTCCGGCATCATTGTCACCCCAGTAAATCGTGACGGAGGGAGGCGATCCCCCGGTGTCTGTCACTTCGCCTGGCAAATTTGCCGAGGTGGGGCTGAGGTCGTTGGCCGCGAGATTGGTTACGGTCGGCGGAGCAGTGGCGACTGCCGACCCGATAAGAATCACCCCCATGAAGCGGGCTCTTGAGCCATCGGTGTCGCCGTTAGTGTAGGTGTAAGTAATGGTGTCGTAGTCGGCGGCGTCGGTGAAGATGAAATCAGTGATCCAGCCCCGGTTAGTGCTTGGGCCGTTGCCGTCAGCGGCGTTGGCGCTGAGATTGGGTTGCCCCGGACCACTCATGGTGACGGTGAGTTCCCATGAATTCACAAAGGTTCCGTGAGGAAAAAAAAGTTGTCCTGAAGTAAGTCCGGAAATATCCACAGTCCCGGTAACATTGGCGGAACGGGCGAAGGTGTTGGCTGCGCCGGCAATCGAGGTAGGATTGTGGTTTTTCAGGGTGGTGAAACCGGCGGGATTGGTTGTCGTCCAGACATTGGCCCAATCTTCGCCATTGCCGTGGACGTTGGACGGGGGAGAAGTAGGCGTTGGAATCAGGCCCTCGCCGCCCGAGGCATAGGTGACTAACGCGCTACCTGTGCCCTGGTTGCCCACAAAGTTATAATCCAGAACCGTTCCGTCTCCGATTTGATTTGTGAAAGACGGGGTTCCCGGTTCGTTTCCTCCCACTCCCCGATCATTGTATGCAGCTGCTCCCGGGAAAACCGAAATGTCGAAGTTGGCATTGTTCGTGGAGACCAGAACAGTTGCGCCTTCGCTCAGCGTAGCAGCGTGGGATGAGAGGGAAAAGGTAAAGGCAAGGACAAGAAGGAGTCGGGCGTGAGGGGAAAGTGTCATGAGTTGGTTGTTTGGGAGTGGTGTGCGGGTTCGCTCGAACGGGGTCGGATATCTGAAAGAGGATCTTCTCTCAACGGGAAAATTCACGCAGGCAGTGGTGTAAGAAATCGGCCTTTGTCCGTTTACTAATCTTTGTAGCGTTCCTAAACGCAATTCTCTCGCCATCCCTTTCGCCTGAGCGAAACTCTCAATATCCCCAGCCCTAACCTGTTTCAGAAATCCTAAACATGTTTTCCAATATTTATGCCCTTGCTCTCCTTCTCTCTTGGTTGTCAAGCTTGGTGGTCTGCGCTAAGGTGGATTTCGCGCACGAAGTCCTGCCTGTCCTGAAGGAGAATTGCGCGAAGTGCCACACGAACGGGAAATACAAGGGCGGTCTTTCGCTGGACACCCGCGAGGCTTTGCTCGATTCGGAGACGATCGAGGTTGGAAATGCAGGCGAGAGCCTTTTTATCGAAGTGCTCACCGCAGAAGATGAGGACGAGCGGATGCCCCATGACGCTGATCCGCTGCCAGCCGTTGAAATTGAAATATTAACCAAGTGGGTCAACGAAGGATTGGCTTGGGAGAAGGGTTTTACCTTTAAAGCGAAGAACTGGCAGGCCCCATTGGCACATCGGGAAGTGGAGTTGCCGGGGCCGGAAGGTGGCAATCCCATCGACCGGATCGCGAAGGCCTATTTTGAGAAGAACAAGGTTCAACCACCGGAGCCGATTTCCGATGCGCGCTTTTTAAGGCGGGTGAGTTTGGATCTCGTGGGATTGCTCCCCGATAGGGATGAGTTGGAACGGTTTGTGGCATCGAAAGCTCCCGGGAAACGGGAGGCAAAGATCAGAGAGCTCCTCTCGAGAAATCTCGATTATGCCGACCATTGGATGACGTTTTGGAATGATCTCCTCCGAAATGATTATGCAGGCACCGGATTTATTGACGGGGGACGTCGGCAAATTACGGGATGGCTCTATCAATCCTTGGTGGAGAATAAACGCTACGACCAGTTCGTGCGGGAGTTGCTCAATCCCACCCCTGAATCAGAAGGATTCATCAAGGGCATCAAATGGCGTGGAGACGTCAATGCCTCGCAGGTTCCCGAGATTCAATTTGCCCAAAACGTCTCGCAGGTCTTCTTCGGTGAGAACATGAAATGCGCTTCCTGCCACGACAGTTTTATTGACGATTGGAAATTGGAAGATGCTTATGGCATGGCCGCAATTATCGCCGGGAAGCCACTGGAAATGTATCGCTGTGACAAGCCGACAGGAGAGAGAATGGACGCCAAGTTTCTCTTCGATGAATTGGGAGCGATTGACAAGAAGGCTCCAAAAAATGAGAGACTGAAACGAGCGGCTGAGCTCGCGACCGATCCGGGGAACGGGCGACTTGCCCGGACGATTGTCAACCGACTCTGGGCCCGTCTGATGGGACGCGGTTTGGTGGAGCCGGTGGACATGATGGGAAATCGCCCCTGGAGCGAGGATATGCTCGATTACCTCGCTTTGGATCTTGCCCAAAACGGTTACGACTTAAAGAGAACATTGGCGTTAATGGTGGGTTCCTGGACCTACCAAAGTGCGACGGTTGCACCGTCGGAAAAGCAGGATGATTTTGTTTTCGAGGGTCCGGTAGCGAAGCGGATGACTGCCGAGCAATTAATTGATGCGGTGTGGGAGATCACCGGAACCGCGCCAGGCAAGATCGACGCCAAGGTTGTTCGGGGGAGTGGAGGCTCCGAGGTGAGTATTCCGGGGAAGTGGATTTGGTCCGCGCCGGGGAGTCGGCCGGCTGGTGAAAAGGTGCTCTTCAAAAAATCGCTGACTCTTCCCTCGAAGACCGTGGGAAGAATCATCATCACCTGTGACAATGAGTATGAGCTCATCGTGAATGGCAGGAAAGTTGGTGGAGATTCCAATTGGGAAACGGTTGAGCAATTTGATCTCAGTGGATTTTTGAAGCAGGGTAAAAATAATTTTCAGGTGAAGGCCCGGAATCTCGGTGGTGGTCCCAACGGCGCCGGGCTTTATCTTTTAATGACTCTGGCAAATCTGGATGGGGAGCAAACTACTTTGACTGCGGATCGGACCTGGCTTGCAAACAAGAAACCTGCGGTGGAACAAAACTCCCAACCTTGGGAGGCTCGTGTGAATGGACAGATCAGAAAATATCTCACTGACAGGATTGTCCAGAAGAAGGACGGAGTGCGTGAGGTTCGCGCTTCTTTGGTGAAGTCGACTCTCCTGATGCGCGCACTTGGTCGACCGAACCGAGAGCAAGTCGTCACGACTCGCCCGGCTGATCTGACCACTTTGCAGGCACTCGAGCTAAATAACGGCGCGGAGTTTGTGAACTATCTGAATCGGGGTGCAGCCAAACTCGCTGCTGAAAAAGAACTGATCGAAACGCTCTATCTTGATGCCTTGTCGCGTCCGCCCACTTCACTTGAAAAACAGGTGGCTGGTGAAATCTTAGGTGCAAAGGTGACCCGGGAGAGGGTGGCCGATTTTCTCTGGGCGGTGCTGATGCTCCCCGAATTCCAATTCATCAACTAAGTAAAGATCATGTCGAAGCCACTTGAATTTGAAAATCGCCGCGACTTCCTTCGAAAACTCGGTGCCGCTTCCGCAGCAACTTTGGCGATGGGCGCGCCCCGCTCGTTTGGCGAGGAAGTTGAACAGCCGGAAGCCAAGGCCGATTGCTGCATTTTGCTCTGGATGGGAGGCGGAATGGCCGCGCCGGATACTTTTGATCCGAAGCACTACGAGCCGTTTCGAAAGGGACTGAAGGTGTCGGATGTGGGAAGCACCTTCCCGGCCATTCCAACTTCGGTGAGCGGGGTTGATTTCACGGAAGGCTTCGAAGAACTCGCCAAAGTCATGGACCGGGGAACGCTCATCCGCTCGGCGGTGCAGCCGGATCTCGGACACATCCTCCACTCACGTCATCAATACCATTGGCACACCGGATACGTTCCGCCGCAGACGGTGGCGGCCCCGCACATCGGAGCTTGGATGGCGAAAGTGCTGGGTCAGCGGAATGAAGCGATGCCTGCTTTCATCGATATCGGGCAGCGGCTTGAGGGCGTGGGTGAGAAAGAAGAGTTGAAAGCCTTTCACACCGGCGGATTTTTCGGGAGTGAGTTTGGTCCTTTCCTGCTGCCCTATCCCGATCAGGCCATTGGTGCGGTGCAGCCTCCCAAAGGGATGACGCCGGACCGCTTCTCAAGCCGGTATAAACTTTACAAAAAGCTCATTTCAGAAGGACAGGTCGGGAAAAGCGGAAGTGAGTTTCAACAGGAATCAATGCTGCGTTCCATGGAGAAAGCCCATCGTTTGCTGAGTTCGAAGGAGGCGTCGGCCTTTGATCTCACCAAAGAAGATGAAGCCTCGGCTGCGAAGTACGGGAAATCTCGTTTTGGGCAGGGATGTTTGTTGGCGCGCAGATTGGCAGAGTCGGGGGCGCGTTTTGTCGAGGTAACCACCGAATACCAACCGTTCAAGCATTGGGATACTCACGAAAAAGGGCACACCACGGTGAAGAGGTTGAAATCAGAAATTGATCAGCCAATTGCGCAATTGATTCGTGATTTGGAAGAGCGTGGGATGTTGGATCGCACCTTGGTGGTGATTGCCAGCGAGTTCAGTCGCGACATGATGATTGAAGGGGTGCCGGGATCGAATGCGCGTGACCAGACGACCCATAAGGTCGATGTTGTTTCCGAGTTGAAACACTATGGTCAGCATCGTCACTTCACCGGCGGCACCAGCGTGCTGATGTTTGGTGGAGGAGTGAAAAAAGGATTTCAGTTTGGCAAGACCGCCAATAAGAGACCCTTCGTGGCGGTGGAGAATCCACTCGGAGTTGAAGATCTGCACGCCACGATTTTTCACGCGATGGGAATCTCCCCGAAGACTTCGTTTGATATCGAGGGGCGTCCGTTTTACGCGACCAAGGATGGCATTGGAAAACCGGCGATGGAGATCTTTGCTTAAGTTAAAGAGATGAAGTGCATCGGTATTCTTGTTCTTCTGGGTTCTCTCTGCTTAGGTAAGGAAACCGATGTGGCGGAATTTAATGAACGGATTAAGCCCTTTCTTTCCGAGCATTGTGTTCGCTGCCATGGTGAGAAGAAGCAGAAAGCGGATTTTACGGTTCACGATATCGACGGGTTGATTTCGCAGGGGAAGGATGTGGAACGCTGGGAGAAGATCCTTGAGTTGGTGAGCTTGGGAGACATGCCGCCGGAGGACGAGGATCAGCCTTCGAAAGTGGAACGAAGTAGGGTGCAGGGCTGGATTGCGACCGAGTTGGCAAAGATCGGGCGGGGACATGATTCCTCGAAGCTGGCGCTGCCTCATCAGGCGAACCGGGTGGATCACGAGGATCTTTTTAGTGGGAAGTTTAAGGGGTCGGCTTCTTCTCCGCCGAGGATGTGGCGCAAGAGTCCGCAGATCTATTCCCGCTTTGCGAGCGAAATGAGGCTGAAACTTTCCCAGCCACTGATGGGTTTGGGAGGGAAGGGCATTCAGGATTATGCGAGCCTGGTCGCTGACGAATCGACGATTAAGACGATGATGCGAAATAGCAACCTCGTCGCCGAGCACATGGTGTCGCCGAAAAGATCGCATATGAATCGGTTTCTTAACGGTTTCTTCAAGGAAGGTGCGGAACCACCGACCGAAGAGGGAATCGAGCGGGCATTGACGGAGCTTTTTAAGCAGATCTATCAGCGGGAGCCGACGCCGGAGGACCGGCAGCGATACATTGAGGGCTTGTTTGAAAAGAATCGAAGGTTGGGTGGTCTCTCGCTGGGCTTTCGTTCCTTGATAATGGGAATGCTGATGTCCCAGGAATTTGTTTTCCGGATGGAGGTCGGGTTGGGTGGGGAACTGCCGGATGGTCGACGGATGTTGAGCCCCCTCGAGTTGGCTTATGCCTTGTCTTACGCTCTCTATGATAAACCGGATCCGGAACTCTTAAAGGCGGCTGGTGAGGGGCGCTTGAAATCACGGTCGGACGTCGAGCGGGAAGTACGAAGGATCCTGGAGAATTCAGACAAAGAGAAGCGTTACTGGCACTATCCGATGTATCATCGCTGGGGTGAAGATTATTACCACTTTCGACCTCGCGAGCTTCGCTTCTTTCAGGAGTTTTTTGGGTATCCGGCAGTTGCTGATGTCTTCAAGGATAAGGAACGGGCGGGTTTTCATCATGCCAATCGCTTGCGGAAGGATGCCGATATGTTTGTGCTGGGGGTTTTGGAGGAAGATGAGGATGTTCTGGCTCAGTTGCTAACCTCCAATCGCTATCCCATGGACTACATCAAGGGTGATAAGATTAAAAAGCTGCAGGGGAATCCTGACGAGAGACACAACAAGCATCTCCGCGAGCAGTATGGCGAGGAGGAGTGGGCGAACATTTTGAAGTCCGGAAAATGGCCGGGCTTGGGGAGCAATCATGTTGAGGCTTATAATTTGGATCGCGATGCGGCGCGTGCCGTGCGGCGTGGAGCGGGAGAGGCGATTGCCTTTCCGAGGAAGCAGCGGGCGGGCATGTTGACTCATCCGGCATGGTTGGTGGCACACAGCGGGAATACCGAGAATGATCCCATTCGCCGGGGGAAGTGGATTCGCGAGCACCTTCTTGCCGATCTTGTTCCGGAGGTCCCCATCGGCGTCGATGCCAAGGTTTCGGACGACCCTCATCGGACGCTGAGGCAGAGGATGGATAAGGTCAGGCCGGAGGAATGCTGGCGTTGTCATCGGCAAATGAATCCTCTCGGGGAGGTCTTTGAGGCTTATGATGATTTTGGGAGGTTCCGGAAGATCATCGTGCTGGGTGACGCTGATGAGTTTTTTAAGAAGAAGCGGAAGTTTGAGCACGACACGCAGAGAACCCGGGATGAATTGAAACGTTGGTTGAAATTGGATGGCGCGGGGCGGCAAGTGAAGGTGGCCGAGGCGGAGGCTAAATTGGCTGAGATGAAGAAACCGGAGGAGGGCGTGAAGAACTATCCGGCTGCTTTGAGCCGCTATGAGAAGGATCTGAAGCGATGGATCGGAGAACGGAAGAAGTGGCAGGAGATGACCGACGAACAATGGCAGAAGGAGGTGAATCGTTACCGTCAGCGATTGGCAGAGCTCAAAGCGCCGGTCCCCAAGTCCGCGGTGCCGGTGGATACGTCGGGGGAACTCCGTGGAACTGGGAATCCGGATCTCGATGGACCGGTTGAGGATGCCATTGATCTGGTAAACCGGCTCGCGAAGTCCGAGCGAGTTCGCCAATCTTTCATCCGCCATGCCTTCCGCTTTTGGATGGGGCGCAATGAGACCTTGGATGACTCGCCGACCTTGATGGCGGCGGATCGTGCCTATGTCGAAAATGGGGGGAGTTTTAAAGCTCTCCTTGTCTCGCTTTTGACCTCAGACTCCTTCCTTTATCGTAAAGCCCCCAACCCTGAAAACTAATGGTCACTCGACGCAATTTTCTTCGCAACATTGGAGCCGGTTCGCTGGCGCTCTCTCCCTTTATGCAACACCTGCGGGCGGAAGCGGGCGGCAAGGCTTCTGATCTGCCCAAGCGATTTGTCTTCGTGGTTCGTGGAAATGGCTTGCGACCTTACGGGGTCGTTCCGGAGGGGCTGGAAGAATTCGGGAATGATCGCTTGAAGCTGGATCGCGTGGTGGATCGTCCGCTCGCTGATTTGAAGCTCAATCAAAGTATGCAGGCCTTGGAGCCGTTCAAGGACCAGTTGTCCATCATTCAGGGGCTTTCGAGCAAGATTTGCAAAGGTCCCCACGGAGGCCACTTTGGGGTTCTGGGCGCTTACACTTCCGGTGATCACGCGCCGCCACGGAAGGAAACGCTTGATGCGACTTTGGCGAAAAAGTTCCCGGGAATCTTTCCTCACCTGGCCTTTCATATAGGGACGAATAAAGACGAGCTCTTTCGCTATCTCGATATCTCAGCGCAAGGAAAGAACACGCGAACTCCGGCTTATGCGTCGGCGATGTTGGCTTACAAGGAGATCTTTGGGACGGTGATGACGGGTGAGGATGCCAAGATCGAAGCGATGGCTCACCAAAATCTCATGGACTTTTTGGTTGATGACGTGAAGCGAACCAAGAAGTCGCTGAACTCGAACGAGAAGGAAAAGCTCGATCATTATCTCAATGGGTTTGAGGCGCTGCGGGATCGTCAGGTCAAACTCAATACGATGGGGGATTCTCTGGCTAAGATGGCTCCGAAGTTGGACGATAAATACGCTTCAGAAATCGAGACCCACCGGCTTGAGGCGCACTTTGATCTGGCTGCTTCGTCGCTGATCACTGGTCTGACGAATGTGGTCACAATTCGGGCGGACCAACTGGAGGTCCGCTATCAGGGATTTGATCACGCGCGCATCAAGGAGATTTCGGTTCACGAGATCGGGCACACTGCGGATGTCGAGGGGACCGAGGATCGTTTTGAATCGAACTGGAAGGAGGGGCGTGAGATGCGCGAGAAGATTCGGACTTATCAGATGGAGTTGATTGCGGGCTTGGCGGGCAAGCTCAAGGCGGTTCCGGAAGGGGATGGCACGATGCTCGACAACACCGTCATCGTTTTCCTGAGCGATGCCGGAAGTCAGCATCACACCGGCTACGAAAATATGCCTCTGATGGTCTTGGGGAATATGAACAAGGCCTTCAAGACCGGGAGGTATCTCCACTTTCCGAATTACAATCAAAGCGGTCACCGGGTGCTTGCAAATTTACTCATGAGTCTCCAGCACGCTGCCGGGATGCCGGTCGATGACTATGGGGATAAGGATCTCGGCTTGAGCGAGACGATTGATCAAAGCGGACCGCTGGCGGAGTTGATGACATCATGACGATGGCTTGCGGGATTTGAGCAGACGGGTTAAATGATCCCCGTGGCTCGGATTATGGTTGGACTTTCAGGCGGGGTGGATTCCTCGGCAGCCGCTGCTTTGTTGGTTGAGCAGGGACATGAAGTGGTGGGGGGATACATGAAGAATTGGATCAACGAGGAAGGGCTGCCCGGCGATTGTCCTTGGGAGAGTGATCTGGAGGATGCTCATGCGGTGGCTGAGAAGTTGGGAATCGAATTCCGGGTGGTCGATTTGATCGATCAGTATCGCGAGCGGATTGTGGACTACCTGCTCGAAGGGTATCGGGAAGGGGTGACTCCGAACCCGGATGTCATGTGCAATCGGGAAATGAAGTTTGGGGTGTTTTTGGATTATGCCCTGGAGCAGGGATTCGAGGCGGTGGGGACGGGACACTACGCCCGGAGGCGGGAACGCAAGGATGGCTCAGCGGATCTTTTGAGAGGAGCGGATCCGAATAAGGATCAGTCGTATTTTCTGGCGATGATGACGCAGCATCAGGTCAAGCATGCGCTTTTCCCGGCGGGGGAGATGTTGAAGCCGGAGGTTCGCGATGTGGCGCGGCGCTTTGATTTGCCAACCGCGGAAAAGAAGGATTCCCAGGGGATTTGTTTCATCGGGAATATCAAGATGAGCGATTTTCTACGTCATCACGTCCCTGATTCGCCGGGCGAGATTGTCGATCTGGATGGCAATGTGATGGGAAAGCATGATGGCTTGCATCTTTATACTTTGGGGCAGCGAAAAGGGCATGGCGTGGCTTCGCCGCGATCCGGAATGGCTTATGTCGTGGTGGGGAAGAACGCCGAGAAAAATCAAATGATCGTGGGTTGGGATGAACCGACCACCAACGGGCTTTATGCGGAGACGTGCACGGTGGGATCACTTTCGTGGATTAACGAAGCAGTGACCGGCGGGCGCGCCGAAGTGCAGCCACGATATCGGGCCAAGAGTGAGGCGGTGGAAGTGAAGGAAATTGAGGATGGAAAGTTGGAGCTGACCTTCACGAGGGCTCAGCGAGCGCTGACGCCGGGGCAGATCTGTGCCTTCTATGAAGGAGGAAAACTGCTGGGCGGAGGAGTCTTTGAGAGGGTGGGAATTTAAGCCCCTGATGTCGTACCGAAAACGGGAGCTGTCGGCTACGGGGTTTTCTTGAGAATTGATTGAGGTGATGGAAAGATCTTTGTTTATCGATTTTGCAAAGAGGAGCTGCTGGCGCATGGTTGCGGCGTGAGCGATGATTCTGTGAAGCCCGGGAAGCGGGAGTGGGTGTCATTTTGGTCTTTGATCGGGATGCAGTCGACGAATGCCTTCAATGATAGCTTTACGAAGTTCATTTTAATCCCGTTGGGAATGGGGCTGGCTTCGATGGGGGTGGCTCCGGGGAAGGTGGAGCACCTCTTTGCGATTCTGGCGATTCTCCCTTTTATCCTCTTTGCGCCGACGGCGGGGTGGTTGGGGGATAGGTTTTCGAAGAGTCTCATCATTCGGCTTTCTTCGTGGTTTCAATTGGTGGTGTTGCTTTTGATGGGGGGTGGCTTGTGGCTGGGCGCGACCCGGCAAGGGGAGTCGTGGCCGCTTTATTTGGTGATGTTTGCCTTCTTTCTTCTGGCGATGCAGTCGGCTCTCCTGAGTCCTTCGAAGATGGGGGTGGTGAAGGAATTGGTGGGGAGTGAGCGGCTTGGTTTTGCGAACGGAGTGATGGAGGGAACAGTAATATTGATGATCCTGTTGGGGCAGATTATCGGTGGGGTTTGGTATGATGCCTGGGGATTGCAAAATGGGCTGGAGCCTTGGACGGCGGCGATGGTTCCGGTGCTTTGGATTCTGATTGGGGCGGTTTTGTCGCTTGGGTTTGCGCACATGGTTCAGACGACGAAGTCGCAGTCGGGCGAGGTTTTTTCCTGGTCGATGACGGTGAGGCACTTTGGAGACTTGCGGGAGCTGAGGAAAGATTCCGATTTGTGGCGGTGTGTGTTGGGGATCGCCTTTTTTTGGAGCTTTGGCGGGTTCCTGCAAATGTTGTTGATTCAGATTGCCGAGGATCGCTGGGGGAGTTTGGAGGGCCTGGGAGTGGGGGCGGCTATTCTTTGGATTCCGGTGGTGGTGGGAATCGTGATCGGAAGCTTGTTGGCGAGTTGGGTTTGCAATCGTCGGAATGAGCTGGGTTTGATTGTGATTGGTGGGGCTTTGATGTGCGTGTCGACCGGCTTGCTGGCGATTTTTCAGTCGGGAACGATTTCTTGGTTTTTGTTGGGACTGGCGGGAACCGGAGGGGCGCTTTATTTAGTGCCGTTGAATGCTTTTTTGCAGGATCGCGCTCCGGAAAATTTGCGGGGTATGGTGCTGTCTGCTTCCAACCTGTGCAACAATCTGGGTGTGATTTTGGCGGTGGGAGTGCAGTTTGTGCTGTCGATTTTGGGAGTTCCGTTTTGGATTCAGTTTTTTCTGGTTTCGGCAATCTGCGGTTGGGCGACCGTTCACATCATGCGTTTGCTGCCAAAGGACTTTATTCGGCTGGTTTTTCTGGGGATTTTTCGGTCGATTTACAAGATTCGGGCGCTGGGAGGGGATGAGATTCCGAAGGAAGGCGGTGTGCTGATGGTGCCGAACCATTTGAGCTACATTGATGCCTTTGTGTTGTCGGCGGCTTGCCCGAGGCCGATTCGCTTCGTGCTTTTTGCGGATTGTTTTGAGAGCAAGTGGGTGGGAGGCTTTGCGCGGCTTTTCGATGCGGTGGCGATCTCCCCGAACAAGGCGCGTGATGGGATTCGGATCACGGCGGAGGCCCTGAAAGAGGGAACGGTGGTTTGTGTCTTTGCGGAGGGTCAGCTTTCGCGAACCGGTGCGCTTTGTGAGATCAAGCGAGGGTATCAAATGATGGCTAAGAAGGGTGGGGCGGAGGTCTTGCCGGCATACATGGATGGGCTATGGGGCTCGATGTGGTCGTTTTCGGAAGGGAATTTCCTCGGAAAGCTTCCGCAGACATTGCGTTATGGGGTAACGGTGGCTTTTGGGGCGCCGATCCCGTGGAACGGAGATGTCGGGAGAGCGCTGCGTGATTTGTCGGTGAAGACGGTGGCGGACCGGGAGGGGCGGCTTTTGGCGAAGAAGAATCGAGAGCCCAAGATTTCCGGGGATTTGCCACGTGGGTGGACGGAGATGAAGGATTGTTGCTTTGCGGATGATGAAACGGGCCGGGGGATGAGGAAGAATGCAATGCAGTTGAGTCAGGTTCACATGGCCCATCGTCGGACGAGGTTGTTGCTGGAATGGGTGCCGGAAGATGAGTTGAGCGGGATTTTGGGGGTGTTGTGGCCGCTGAGCGTGGGAGCGACAGTTTCGCTGGCCGATGGTCTGAGCGATGAGGCGATTTTGGCAAAGGTGGCGCGCGAGGGCATCGATTCGGTGGCGTTGCGCGGCGTGGCTGGCCGGGAGGGCTTGGTGGGGAGGTTGAAGCGCAAAAAAGTCATCGTGTGGACTTTTGATGAGCTGGGATTGAGCGATGGCAATTACTTTGGGTGTCTGGTGAGGGAGAAGAAGGTGGTGAGCTTTGCGCGGCCTGATCCGATTTATGAAACGACGACCATGCTCCCGCAGAGCGGGTGGCGGGACGGAAAACGCGGGAAGCTTTTGCCGGGGTGGTCGGAGAGGGAATTTGGCCCGCTGGACGAGGAAGGCTTCATTTTGTAGAAAAGCGACGGGTTGACATTATTGGGGGGACGGTATTGGTTCCCGCCATGCAAGAAAACGATCAGGAGACTGACGTCGTTGAGGAGGAAATCCCAGCGACTGATGAAGTTGTTGAGGAGGTTGAAGATACCAAGGCTGCCGAGGAGGAAGTTGTGGAAGAGGAACCGCTGACGCCGGAAGCTGAGGCCATGAAGTGGAAGGAAGCGGCGATTCGGACGGCGGCTGATCTGGATAATTACCGGAAGAGAATGGCGCGGGAGCGGGCCGATGATTTGCGCTTTGCGAGGGCCGGATTGATTGAGGAATTGCTTCCGGTCTTCGATAATTTTTCGATGGGTCTGCAGATGGCAGAGCAGGATCAGGATTCGATGATTTATAAAGGGATGGCAATGGTGAAAGGGCAATTGGATGATTTCCTCTCAGCCCAAGGGCTGAAGGAAGTTGCTGCCGAAGGGGTGTTTGATCCAAATTACCATGAAGCGGTAGCTGAGGAGGAAAAGGAGGGTGCGGAGCCCGGCGAGATTCTTTTTGTGAAGCGTAAGGGCTATGTTCTGCATGATCGGTTGTTGCGAGCAGCGGCGGTGATTGTGGCAAAAGGGCCGGAAGAAGAGACTGAAACCGGGGAGGGAGCTGAGTAATGGCTGAGCGCGATTATTACGAGGTGCTGGGAGTTTCGCGGGATGCTTCCCAAACCGAGATCAAGAAGGCTTATCGCAAGATGGCGATGAAGCATCACCCGGATCAAAATCCGGATGATCCAAAGGCCGAAGAGAAGTTTAAGGAAATCGGTGAGGCCTACGAGGTCATCAGCGATGAGGAGAAGCGGGCGGCTTACGATCGCTACGGACACGCGGCGTTTAAGAGCGGCGGGGGAGGTGGTGGCGGACGTGGAGGTTTCCACGATCCGATGGACATTTTTAGCCAGGTCTTTGGCGGAGGTGGAGGAGGCGGAAGCATGTTTGATGATCTCTTTGGTGGCGGCGGTGGTCGTCGTCGTGATCCTTCCGGCAAGAAGCGTGGAAGCGATCTGCGTTACGATTTGGAGATCACTTTGGAAGAAGCGGCGGAAGGCGTGGAGAAAGAGCTCGAGATCGAGAAGTATGCCAGTTGTGGAAAGTGTTCCGGCTCGGGATCGAAGTCGGGCAATGCCGGAACGAATACCTGCACCACTTGTGGAGGACGAGGAGTGGTGGGACAGCAGCGCGGAATTTTCATTCAGCAGGCCACATGCCCGGAATGCCGGGGGGCGGGGCAGAACATCAAGGATCCTTGCGGGGATTGTGGCGGTGATGGCCGCAAGCAAGCCCCCGAGCGGGTGAGCATTCGGATTCCGGCAGGAGTGGATGATGGGACGCGGTTGCGTTCGACTGGAAAAGGTGACGCGGGAATGCGAGGTGGCCCGGCGGGTGATCTTTATGTTTTCCTTCACCTTCGGGACCACGATGTTTTCCAGCGGGATGCCGATGATCTTTACTGCGAAGTTCCTCTGCCATTTTCGACGGCCGCTTTGGGCGGCGAATTGCAAGTTCCGACGCTGACCGGCAGTGCCACGATGAAAGTCCCGGCGGGGACTCAAGGCGGGACGACTTTCCGCCTCAGGGATCGTGGGATGCCTGCGCTGAACGGGCGAGGTAAAGGTGACCTTCATGTCGAAGTGCAGGTTGAGGTCCCGACGAAGCTTAGCGCGGATCAGCGCGAGAAGCTTGCGGCCTTCACCGAGTCGATCGGCGAGAAAAATTCTCCCGTTCAAGAGTCGTTTTTTGAGAAAGCCAAGCGCTTCTTTGACAGCTAGCCGGGGAAATGGATCGCTTCTTTCTACCGTCAGACCAGTGGGACGAACGTCCCTCGTTGGCGGGAGATGAGGCTCATCATTGCTTCCGGGTGATGCGAAAGCGGGTCGGCGATCACCTTGTGGTTTTCGATGGTGAGGGGCGTGAGGCGAAGGGGCGTATTTTAACAATATCCAAGAGCGAGGCCTGCCTCGAGCTGTCCGAAGTCGGCGAATCACCTTCTGTGAATCCGCAGCTTGAGATTGCGGTGGGGATTCCAAAGGGGAAGAGCTTTGATCTGATTTTGCAAAAGGCGGTCGAGATGGGCGTAAACCGGATTCAGCCTTTGCTGAGCGATCAGGGGAACGTTCGCTTGAAGGCGGGCGAGGGAGATTCCAAGAGGGAAAAGTGGCAGCGTGTGGTTTTGGAGGCGTGCAAACAGTGTGGTCAGAATCATTTGCCGCAGGTGATGCCCCCGAAGTCACTCGAAGATTATTTGGGAGGACTTGAAGCGGGAGGGACTCGAATTGTCGCAGCCTTGACTCCGGAGACGAAGCCGCTCAGGGGCTTGCTGGAAGAAGTGGGTAAACCGGAACGGGTGCTTGCGATGGTGGGGCCGGAGGGGGATTTCTCGGAGAAGGAGTATGAGAAAATTTTTGAGTCAGGATTTGCCCAGGTAAGTTTGGGGGAACTAGTCTTGCGCACCGAGACTGCGGTCCTTTGGATGGCGGCGGTGGTGCGCTACCAATTCCAATCATGAAATTTATCACCCTTGCTCTTTTGTCCGCTTTCCTGGTGTCTTGCGGTGGTTCGGGTCGTCAGGCCGATGTGAAGCAACCGGGTTACTCGAAAAAATTTTTCAAGTATCGGGCAGCCAAGCCAGATGAGACAACGATCAAGGTTTCCTTGTGGGACCAGAAAGCGTGGCTTTTGAATGGGAAGGGTGAGGCTGTGCTGGAGGTCGACGTTGCCACCGGTGTCGAGAATAAGGAAACGCCCGAGGGGGTCTTTCCCGTGCTGGAGCGGATGGAGACGAAGCGCTCAAATCGCTACGGTCGGATCGTTAACAAAGAGACCCGCGAGGTCGTGATCGAAAAGGCCTGGGAGCATCAGGGGCCCCTTCCGGAAGGGACGGAATATGAGGGGATTGCGATGCCCTACTGGATGCGGTTAACCTGGTATGGGATCGGGATGCACGTTGGGAAATTCAAGAAGCGGACTCGTTGTAGTTTCGGGTGCATTCGCGTTTACGAGGAAGCCCAGCCCTTGATTTTTGCGAAGACGCAACTCGGCACCGAGATCGAAGTGATCGGGGAGAGTTTGATGAAGCGTTATAGTTGGTAGGCTGGTGACTTGGGAAGCTATGACTCGGACTAAAGTCCAAGCTCCGTAGTTTTTTGGGTGAGGATTTTTCGGATGGGGGTGGCGATGGGAAGATCCGCAAGATCGGAAATGGGGTGGAATTTTTCTCCGTCAATCAGGTGGGGCGGCCGGGCATGATAGAGATACAGAGTCACCTTGTGATGGGTGATGGTGTAGCGATGGCGGCTCACTGGTTCGAGATGGGAGCATTCCTCGGGGGAACGAAGGGGAAGCTTCCAAAACCCTTTGCGCCGTGAATCGTGGCCTTGCGAGAGGAGCAGGTGGTCTTTCTTTATCCAAAAGAAGGCGTGTTCGTCAACTTGGACGAATTTTTTGCGCGGCTTTTTGACGGGAAGTGATTCGGGGGATGATGTCTGGCAGAATCCGCGAACCGGACAGATCAGGCAGGCCGTAGATTTGGGAGTGCAGAGTGTCTGTCCGAGCTCCATGAGGGCCGAGTTGAAAAGGCGTGGTTTGGCGGAATCGAGGAGCTCGGCAGCAGCCTCCCAGATGATTTTTTGACCTGGGGTGGAGTCGACTTCCTGATGGCAATCGAGAAGGCGGGAGAGAACGCGGGCGATGTTACCATCGACGATGGGAGCGGGGCGGTCGAAGGCGAAACTACTCACGGCTCCGGCAGTGTAGCGACCAATTCCAGGAAGGGTTTCGAGAGTTTTGGCGTCGGACGGAAATTCTCCATCGAAATCCCTAAGCACGGCTTGCGCGGATTTTTGAAGATTGCGGACGCGATTGTAGTAACCGAGTCCCTCCCAGGCCCTGAGGATCTGAGCTTCCGGAGCGGCGGCAATGGTTTCGATATCGGGGAATTCCTCGAGGAATTTTTCGAAACGACGATTTGCCATGACCGAGGCGACCGTGGTCTGCTGAAGCATGATCTCGGAGACGAGAATGGACCAGGGATTGGTCGTCTCTCTCCAGGGGTAGGTCTTGGCATTGGCTTGAAACCACTTGAGGAGAGTGTTTCGAAAGGCTCGCTTATTAAGAACCGGATGGCGATCTGCGCGGGGTTTCTCCATGGAATGCCCGGAGCTTAGGGGCGGAGAGTTAACGGGCCAGCGCAAATCCTGCTTTGGAAAAACGGCCAAAGCAGGTTAGGATCCGAACGGGAATGGGAAGAGTCAGCTACACCTTGGCCCTGTCAGACGGGCAGGTTGAGACCTTGAAGGATTGTTTGTCGAGGGATGGCTTTGACTTTCAGGAGAAGGATCATGCGCTTTATTCAGCCAAGCGGGGAAAATTGAATGTCACTGTTTACCGCAAAGGGCCCAAGGTTTTGGTTCAAGGCAAGGAGACCGAGGACTTTGTGAAATTTGTTCTCGAGCCGGAAGTTGTGGGGGAAGCCCGCCTTGGATATGAGGAGCATTGGCAGGCGGAGATGTTTGAGCCTCATTTTGGCGTCGATGAGAGCGGGAAGGGCGACTATTTTGGCCCACTCGTGGTGGCCGGGGTATACACAAACCGTGAAATCACGCGCGCGCTTTTGGATGCGGGGATCATGGACAGCAAGAGAATTGGCTCGGGGAAGCGAATTCGGGAGCTTTCAGCGAAAATACGGGGAGCAGTGGGGGGCGGGTATAAAGTGATCCGTTGGGCTCCCGCTCGATATAACTTTCTCTATGAAGAATGTAAGAATATCAACCGGATGTTGGCTCGTGGGCATGCGGTAATTGTTAAAGATTTGTCCGTGCGGGTGCCTTCATGCGGTCGGGCTTTATCGGATCAATTTACCAAGGCCCCATTGATCGCAGGGGAGCTCAAGAAACGCGGCGTGAGCTTAAACTTGGAAGAGCGGACCAAAGCCGAGAGTGATATCGCGGTTGCGGCTGCATCCATTCTGGCGCGGGAAAGTTTTCTGGATTGGATGGACCGGGTGTCTGAAAAATTGGGCATGGATTTGCCACTTGGGGCCGGTTCCGAGGTCAAAGAAGTTGCACGAGAATTCTTGCAAAAATTTGGCAAAGAAAAGCTTGCTGAAATTGCAAAGGTCCATTTCAGGACGACCAGAGAGCTTTAAAAGGAAGTGTCATCAAAATAATCTATCAACTTTGCTAAGATTTTTTGACAGGTTGTGCATCATTGCTAACGTTCTTTCCGGGCACCTACCCCAAATTATGGCAAACTTTACCAAAAAAGAAATTATCCAAGAAGTCAGCGACAAACTCGGAGTGACTCAAACCCTCTCCTCGAAGATGCTGCATCTTGTGGTTGATATCGTCTCTCGTGAGCTCGCGGAGGCGAACAATGTGGTTATTCGTGATTTTGGAACTTTTGAGACCAAGATAGCAAAGGGCCGCCCTGGGCGGAATCCCAAGGATCCGACCAAGACAATACCGATTCCGGACCGAGCCGTGGTCAAATTTCAAGTCGGGAAAGCTCTGAAAGAAAAGGTCGCCCGCACGCTGCCTGAGATCAAGGCTAGGGAAGTGGGATAGATGAAGCGCTTAGTAATCGCGAGAATCGTTGCTCTGCCAATGGCTTTGCTACTCCTTTCGTGCGGATCTTCTGACTACAAGGGCTTTCAGACCCGCGGATACACAATTCGCGGGCAACACTACCAGCCGATGAGTGTGGAGAGAGCTCTCCACTACTCGGACGTCGGAATTGCTTCGTGGTATGACGAAAGCAAGTTCTTCGGGTTCGTGCGCGGAAATACCTCGCTCGGCGAGCGCGTAGGGCGCTTCGATATCTCCGGCGCGCACAAGACGCTCCCGATTCCCTGCCGGGTCAAGGTCACGAACCTGTCCAATGGCAAATCACTCAAAATGCGCCTGAACGACCGCGGCCCGTTCATTGCAGGGCGGATCATCGACGTGACACCTCGGGCTGCCTCGAAGCTTGGCTTTAAAGAAAAAGGGCTGACGCAGGTAAGAGTAGAGGTTTTGAGCGTGGGCGACGGGAAGTACCAGCGCAAGGCGCCAGGGCAGAAATCCTGGTTTTGGCCCTTTTAGGCATTTAACCTTTTCACAAAGCCTTGCTTGAGATTGGTGCGGGTTGAATTCATTCTTCCGCCGCATGCTTCGCTCTTTGATGACGATCTCCGGGTTCACTCTGATGAGCCGGGTTTTGGGCGTGGCGCGTGACATCCTGATAGCGCGGTTTTTGGGCACGGGGGTGGTTGCGGACGCGTTTTTTGCGGCATTTCGATTTCCGAATATGTTCCGCCGGATTTTTGGGGAAGGGGCCTTTAATGCTGCTTTTGTTCCCTTGTTTGGCAAACGAGTGACAACGGATGGCCGGAATTCGGCGATGAAGTTTGCCAATAATGCTTTCACAATTCTTTTTGCGACCCTCGGATTACTGACTGTTCTGGCCATCCCTTTGATGGCTGCCATTATGTTGGTGGTTGTACCGGGATTTTTACCGAAGGCCGAGGAGAGTTTGACTGGCGAAGCGAGTGAATTTCGGATTCCCCTGCGTGGGGCCAAGGCGGTCTATTTAAAGGTTGAGGACGGTGAGGCTGATTTTAAAAACCTGCTCGTTGTGGAACGTGGGGACCCTGCCTTCTTCGACGTTCTCGGTGAGGTTTTCGGAGGGGAGGTGAATGCGGAAGGCGAGGAAGTCGAACTCTCATCGATTCTCATCGAGGGATTGCAGCGAAAGGGTGAGGTTGAGTTCAAAGGTTCTGACTCCAAGGAGGTTCGACGTGCCAAGATTGTGGCTGCCCGTGATCGTCTTTTCAAAGATGGTCGGTGGATTCCAAATGAGGAGGGAGTTTTGAGGGTTCCGCTTCCTCCGGACCACGATTACGCCGTCTTCAAAGGGATGGCTTCGGGAGAGGGCGAGTTGGCGATTTTTAACAACGACCCGGGTGCCTATGATTTAACGGTCAGGCTTTCGCAGATCACCTTTGTCTATCTGCTTTGCATGGCATTGGTGGCGCATCTGAGCGGAGTGCTCACGACTTTGAAAAAGTTTGCGGCGCCCGCATTTTCTCCGGTCATTCTGAACCTCGTGTTCCTGTGCGGCTTGGTCGGTCTGGTTCAGTTTGTGGAATGGCGCGGTGTTGCGCTGGCTTGCTGCGTGGCGGTTGCTGGATTTTTGCAACTCGGGGTTCTTTGGTGGGTGTGCTTGCGCGCAGGATTGCCGGTGGCGCTCACCAAACCGGTTTTTGATCCGGGATTTAAAAGGCTTTTGACTCTAATGGGGCCCGGCGTGGTCGCGGCGGGAATTCAGCAGATCAATCTCCTTGTTGGAGGGATTGTGGCTTCGTTTCAGCAGGGAGCCATTTCCTACATTTATTATGCGGACCGGATTTACCAGTTGCCGCTGGGGATGATTGGAATTGCCTTCGGAATGGTGTTGCTACCTGAAATCACGAGGTTGTTGAACAGTGACAAGGAGGGTGAAGCCCGAGCGACCATGGTCAGCGGGTTGGAGTTGGCGATGATCGTGACGGTGCCGGCCGCGATTGCCCTGATGGTGATTCCCCAGGAGATTATCGCGGTTATCTTTGAGAGAGGGACGTTTACAAATTCGGATTCGCTTCAAACCGGGCGTGCGCTTGGAGCCTTTGCGGTTGGCTTGCCGGGTTATGTCCTGATCAAGGTGCTGCAACCGGGATACTTCGCGCGCGAGAATACCAAATCGCCGATGTGGATGGCCGGAATCACAGTATTAGTGAACATTGTTTTTAGCCTGCTGCTGTTTCCGTTTTTTGGTCACGTTGGAATCGCGATCGCGACCTCGATTTCGGCTTGGGTCAATGTGGTCTTACTTTGGGGCGGGCTGCGGGGATTTGTGACTTTGGAAAAAGAGAATTGGCGACGGCTTGTTGGAATGGTGGTTGCCAGCCTGGTGATGGCTCTTGGTTTGCTGGGGGCGAAGGCACTGATGACGGGTTGGCTGGATGCGGGACCGTGGGCAAGAGCGGCTTCAACTGCGATTTTGGTAGGCTTTGGAGCCACGATTTATGGAATTGGGGTGCTCCTACTGAAGGTCACGAGCTTATCTGAACTGAAGGCCGCTTTCCGAAAATAGCTTGGTCCGATGATAATTTGCACCGTTAGAGAAAGGGGTTAGGGTCCGAGCGAAATGAACAAGGGAACACTGCTTCGAGGCGCAATCGTGCTGGGCTTGATTTGGGCCGTGGTCTGGGGAGTGACAAGTTGGAGTGGTGGCCGGAAGGCAACTCCGGAGAAGGTAACCGGACTGATCGGAGAGGCCGAGTTCGAAGATTGGTCAGGTGAGGATACGAGCGGGTTTTCGGAAGCCAGAAGTGAGCAACGCCTCAAGCGAATTGATGAGATCGCCGCAACCCTGAATCGACTTGATTTGAGACAGCGAAAGCAACTCGACGAACAGGGCGGTGTCATCGAAATGTTTTTCCGGTTTTCCAAGAAGGAGAAACTCCATTTCGTTGATTTGATTTTTAACGAGAACATGGAGCGATTGATGGCATCATTTGATGAAATGCCGCCCGAGGAGCGGGAGAAGATGGTGGAACGGTCGGTTCGCGATATGACTGACGGTAAAGGGGCAGACGCATTGGCGCGTTTGAAAGAGGAGGATCCTGAGATTCTGAAGGTGGTGATCAAGAAGGGTTTTAAGGCCTACTACCAGGGCGCTTCTGCGGACACCAAGATGTCTCTGCTTCCATTCATGGATGCGGTGGGCGAGGTCGTTCAGGGATTTGCCAAACCGAAGGTCGGGCTATGAAGCGTGGTTTTACGATGACCGAGCTCCTCGTAGTGGTCGGCATCACGATCGCTCTCGCAGGGATAGGTTTGCCAATTTTCAAGGGGATGAAATCCAGTGCGCAATCAGCACAGTGCATCACGAGGCTCCGGGGCGTGGGAGGAGCTCTTGAAAGTTATCTCGGAGAAAATGGGAACTTCTTTCCCGGGATCAAGATGGGGCGAAAGTCCCACTCCGGAGGAAACAATGTTCTGGAAGAAGTGCTTCGACCTTATGTCGATGGTCCCGAGGTTTTTCAATGTCCGGCGGATCACGAGGACTATCGAACGACCGGGTCGAGCTTCTTTTGGAATCATCATGCCAGTGGGTTAAAGAGGACCCGGATCGTGATGATGGGGATGTCTCAAGGAAGTTCCAAGATTCCCTTGGTTCATGACAAGGAGGCCTATCATGGTGACGAGAATGGGACGAATTTTCTCTTCCTCGACCTTTCGGCCGGTAAGGATTTGGATTTCGACGTGGAGACCGAGTGATGCTGAAGATTCAAAATCTCACTAAAAAATTTGCAGGCAAAGATGCCTTGAAGGGCATTTCGTTCGAGGTTGATCGAGGAGAGATTTATGGCCTTCTGGGTCACAATGGCGCGGGTAAAAGCACAACGCTGGGAATTGTCCTGAGCATGGTTTCTGCTGGAAGCGGGGAAGTCTTTATCGGCGGGATTTCGGTTAGGAAAAATCCGCAAAAGGCGCTGCGCAAAGTAGGGTCGATTTTTGAGGCTCCGGCTTTTTATGACTACATGAGTGGGTGGGATAATCTCAAGGTTCTGGTAGGTCTCAGTGGCCGCTTTGATAAGGCGGCGGCGAAAGAGGTGGTCGAGCGGGTGGATTTGACGGATCGTATTCACTCGAAAGTGGGGGCCTACAGTCATGGGATGAGACAACGGTTGGCTTTGGCCCAGGCTTTGTTGCCGGAGCCCGAGATGCTTCTGCTCGATGAGCCAACCGACGGGCTTGATCCGGAAGGGATCAAATGGTTCCGCGATTTTATTTTGGGCCTTCGTGAAGAAAGGGGAATGACGGTTCTTTTTAACTCCCACCTCTTATCCGAAGTGGAGCAAATGTGTGATCGGGTTGCGATCATTCGGGCCGGCGAATTGGTCTATGAGGGGGCTGTTAATGAACTGCGGGACGATCGTCCGGGAGTGAAGTTGCAGGCAGAGCCGCCCGAGATACTTGCCCAAGTGGTATCCAGTTTTGGAGGAGAGAAGATGCCCGGCGAACGTTGGGTCTTTCCTGAGGGAACCGAAATTCCTGATGTCGTGCGTTCCTTAATCGAGGCAGGCGGAAGTGTCAGTGAGGTGACTCCAGTAAGACGATCACTTGAGGATGTTTATTTGGAACACAGTAGTTTGAGCAGGCCATGATGTTTCTTCGACAATTACGAGGCGAGCTGAAGAAGCTCTTTGCGCGCAAGCGGACTTACATCGGCTATGTGGTCTTTTTGGTTTTCGAAGCCTTGTTGCTTTCGTTGTGGGTTTACGTTGGTCGCGAGCAATTCGAGGATTTGGCGAAAAGGAATTTTATTCCGGTGGATTTGCTTTCGTCATCATTGACCGCGACCTACTGGATCATGGGATTCAGCATGTTTTTATTGGGTTCGATTTACTTTGCTCTCGTGGCCGGAGATATCGTGGCGAAGGAAACAGAGGATGGGAATTTACGCATGGTTTTGTCCCGGCCGGTATCTCGCTTGAGAATTTTGGTTCTGAAATATTGCGCGGTCATTATTTACACCGTGACCTTTGTCATCTTCGTGGGGGTGACAGGTTACGGGATGGCGCTTTTTGCAATGGGAACGGAGGGCGGGCTTTTTATCTGGAATCCGGAAATGTATATTCTCGCGGTTTATCCCGATCGGGATGAAGCCTTTCAGCGACTCTTCATCGGAGCGTGCTTCATGGGTCTGAGCATGTGTGTCGTGACCTCGTTGGGCTTTTTCTTCTCATGCCTTAAGATCAAACCTGCGGCGGCATCAGTGATGGCCTTGAGCGTCTTTTTTATCGACTTCGTTTTGCAGAACATTCCCTTTCTCGCAAATCACAAGGATGTCTTCATCACCTTCCGAATGGCGAATTGGATTTATGTCCTCCAAGAAAATATTCCGTGGGAGAGGATCGTGGAGAGTTACGCAATCTTGATGGGGCTCTGCGTCAGCCTTTTCATCATGGGGTGGATGGTGTTTCAATCCCGCGACTTCAAAACCTAGTGGAGATGCTTTTCGAGAGACTGAGACTCTGGCGCGATGATCAGCCGCGATCGGGGCCTGATAATATGGCCGTAGACGAGTGGCTCATGAAATCGGTGGGCGACACCGCGGTCTTGCGTCTTTACTCGTGGGCGGGGAATTGGGTGAGTCTTGGCTACTTTCAGAGTCTGGCCGAGGCCCGTGAAATCTTTGGCGATGATCCGGAATATGTCAGGCGATGGACCGGGGGAGGGATTGTCGATCACCGGAATGACCTCACTTACACTCTGGTGATCCCAAGGGGGCACGTGCTGGCGGGGAATCGGGGGAATGAAAGTTATTGCGCGATTCACCGCGAGATTGCGCGTTGCCTTGGAGAAGGGGGGATTGCTTGTGATCTGACACCGAAGGATTCGACGAACGAATCTGCGGCTTGTTTTGAAAAGCCGGTTGCGTGGGACTTGTTGGGAGACGATGGGCAAAAGCTGGCGGGAGCCGGGCAACGTCGCTCACGTTGGGGGGTGCTTCATCAGGGGAGCGTGATGGCCGGGGTGGGCGCCTTGGATCAGCTTTCGAGCTTCTTATCAGGATGTTGTGAAGAGTTTGTTCCCAAGGAGAGAGAGAGTTGGGAGGAATTGGTTCCTAAATTTGCTTCTGTGGATTGGTTGAAGCGGGTTTCCTGAGGGGCTAAGGGGTTGTTTTTTCCTTTCCTTGAGGCGAGACTACTCGGGTTCCAATGAATGGTTTGATGTCCCGACGTGATCTCGTCCTTGCCTTGCTTATCGCGGCATGGGCGCACATCGGGCTGTTTTTCATTTTTGTCGTTCTGATGGCTTCGAATTTATTCTCGGCCCGGATCGATTATGAGGAAAAGGAACCCGAGCCGCAGCCTGATCGGATTCGGATGCAGATGGTTTACGAGGAGCCTGTGGCGGTAGCGCCAATTCCCGTCGAGCCTGCAGCGCCGGAGGAGCCCGAAGAAGATGAAAAACCTCCTGCTTTTGTGCAGACGAACGAGTCCCAGGAATCCGAGGAGCCTCCTGAAGAAACCGATTTAATTGGTGAAAGAGATACGACTGCGACCAGCGATGCGGGTGCGGTTGCCGGTGAGGAGGATATGGCTGCGCTTGCGGGAGAAGAGGAGCGCAAAAGTGATCCCAAAACTTTCAATTCGGACTTTGCCGAGGGGGATGCGGTTGGTGCGAGCACCGGAATGAAAGATGCGGTGGATGTTGGGAATGGAAACGATCAAATCAATCAGGAAGTGGCAAAGACCACTGGAGATCCCGAGTCGATGGTGAAGGATCCTGCGCCCGAGCCAATCGATGAAACGACACCTCCCGCGCCCAAAGATGAGCTAACGTCCATTGAGGCAGCTCTGGCGATGCTGGAGGAGGAAGTTGGGGATGGACGTGAGAAAGAGCCAATCAACCCTCAACCCGAGAAGGTTGAGGAAACGATGCCGGATCGTCCTACCCAGGAAGAACGGGAAGCGGCCGATCGGGATGGCGGTTTTGCGTCACGGTCACGTAAAACCCGCATCGCCGGGGTGATCAGTGCGAATGGCAAGGGGTCGCTCGATGTCGCGAACACTGCGATTGGCCGCTACCAAGGTGCGATTTTCAAAAAGCTCGAAACAGCCTGGCAGATGGAGAACATTCGGAACCGTTCACTCCTGGCTCCGGGCAATGTCACTCTCTACTTTGTCGTCAATCAGAACGGCAAGGTGTCCCGCCAAAAACAGATGGCGATGGTGGGCGCTTCCGGAACGCAGTGGGGAATGATTCTGCGAGCGCTCAGTGGGATTCACATCCCGAAGATGCCCAAAGATGTGATTAAGGATCTCGAAGGAGATCCTCTGGAGATCATCGTCACTTTCAATTATCACTAATTAAAAAATATGGAGTTTTCCGAAGCACTCGAAACAACGTGGGATTTTTTCAGGGGAGGGGGTTTTTTCATGATCCTACTCGGGATTTGTTCTCTGGTTGGACTGACGGTTATCCTGCTGAAATCGCTCAGCTTGCAGCGTTCCCGAATTGTTCCCGATAAGCTGGGACGGGAGGTCGAGCGATTTGAAGAGCATCTTGAAGGCGGGACCCTTGGGAATTTGCAAAACGAATTTGCCCGCGAAGAAAACTCGCTGTCGCGTCTTTGTTCGGTGGCCCTTAGCAATGTTGGAAAGACCCAGGGCGAGGTTCAAGAGGCGGTTCAATCATCGGCCCGCGAGGAGATCGTTCGCATGAATGCGGGTATGTCGGTTCTTGATGTGATCATTACAATTTCACCCCTGCTTGGCTTACTTGGAACGGCCAGCGGATTGGTGACAGCCTTCTCCGATTTGGATGACAACGAACGCATCCGTGCCGGAATTGCGACGGCACTCAGCACGACCATTGTGGGAATCGCGATCACGGTTCCAGCTGTTATCGCGCAGGGTGTTTTCAGTCGAAAGATTGAGTTGTTCTCGGCTCGACTCGAAGTGCTGCTCGGTCGGGTGGTCTCGGCCTGCCATCAACACGTTTTCTTCCGCGATAAATCGTAAAGCCTTATCGAGTGGAATTCCATCGCACACCCCGGAAGCCTGCCACGGTTTCGATTGTTCCTCTGATCGATATTTTGGTGACTCTGTTGTTTTTCTTCATCGTCACGATGAAGGATCCAAACGATTTCGAGGAAAAGAAGCTTAAGCCGGAGATCCAGGTTTCCTTGCCGTCCGCACACTCGATGAAGGTGACTACGACCAAGCAAACGCGATCGACGCTGTCCCTTGGCAAAGATGGTCAGGCCGAACTTGACGGAACCCCGGTTGTTCCGGGCTTGCTCAAGGAATACCTCATTGCCAATCTCAAGGAGAGAGCCGGGTTGAAGCTTGCGCTGCGGGTGGACAAGGATTGTCCGTTTCAAGCGATCTTGCGGGCCCACAGTGCGGCAATTGATGCCGGTTATTCTGAAAAAGAGATTTACTATTTAGTCGATAAGCCCCAATCAGAAACACCTTCATCTTCTTCCGAAAGTCCCTGATCATGATTCTTGAAATTACCCAATACGGAAATCCGGTTCTCCGCAAAAAATGCCGAAAGGTCGCCGAGGTGACCGACGAGCTGAAACAGTTTGGAGAAGATTTGATTGAAACAATGGTTCATGCCCAGGGCGTGGGCCTTGCTGCCCCCCAGGTCAACCGTGATATTCAAATGGCTGTGGTCGATGTCTCCCACGACCCGGAATGCATTACCTTTTTGAAAGTTGACGGGGAGGAGACCGCTCTTGATGACCTCATGCCTCTTGTCTTTATCAACCCCTCACTTGAGTTTGGGAATGAAAAGGAATCGGCAACCGAGGGGTGTTTAAGCATCGAAGGAATCAACGCCGAAGTCCGTCGGCCGGCCGAGGTCAAAGCCACGCTGGAGTTGCTGGATGGTCGCAAGATCCTTGTTGAGACTGATGGTTTGTTGTCCCGGGCCATTCAGCACGAAACAGATCATTTGAACGGAGTTCTTTTTGTCGACCGACTTCCGACAGCTACCAAGCTGTCGATTAAGCGCAAGCTCAAGCGTTTGACTGCCTAGCAATTTTCTAACCGACCTTTCACTTATGAAGCCTGATCCTTCCAATCCATTCGCCGCAGCGCAGCGTGGTTCGTCCGAGGAACCGGAGAATCCCTTTGAGCGGGCCGCTAGAGAGGCCCAGGCGCCTTCTCCTTTTCAACAGGAAGAGCAAAAGCCAATTCCGACGCGCTTGCCGGAACGGAGAGATCAGTCCGAGCCTCCTTCATCACCATTCTCAATTGATGCCGACCCCGAACCGGAAGAAGTAAGGTCTCCGCCGATCCGCATGTCGGAGCCCATGGAGGGATTTGCCACTCCGGTAAAACCAGCAAAAGCTCCCGAGCCAGTGGAGCAGGATCCTTTTGTGATGCCGGCACCATTTGAGCAAGCTGTTTCCAAGCCGCTGGATGAGGTGCCATCGCCGTTGACTCCACCTCCTGTTCCGCAACCAGTAGATGAGCGCCAGCTGGTCTTGCGGGCTATTTTTGGGGTGGCGCAGAATTTAAGCCGCGATGAGGTTTTGCAAAAAGCTTCTTCTCTTCCCGGAATCATGAGTGTGCAAGCCCTGGGGCCGGCCGAGTGCGCCGCATTTGGCACTCTTCGCGACGGGATTCAGCGCCTTGGTCATAGTGTTGATCTGGAGATCGTTTCCAAAGAAGGATCGGTTGAATTGATTTACGATGCGGCGACGACCTTGTTGGTGCTTCATGAAGGTGAATATCATCCGGGTGTCCGTGAAATTTTGACAATTGTGGCGCGGGAGTATTCTCAAATCGATTGAGTGCTTGTGCCCCCCCATCGTCGGTAGCTGAAACAGAAGTATGGCCGCTTGGCAGATTCGAATCGATGTTGGTGGAACCTTCACTGACGGGTGGGCTCTTACTCCGTCCGGCTCCCAGATTCGATGCAAAGTTCTTTCGTCTGGGGTTCTTCGTACTTCGGTGGTGGCGATTGAGGCAGGATGGTTGGTTTGCGATCGACCACTCTCTCACCATGACCGGGGGCTCGAAGGCTTCCTGGTCGATGGCATTGCGGTTACCGATTCAATTCCGAAACGTGGAAGAATTAAGATCGAGGGGCAGTTTCAGCTTGGTCAGGTTATTGAATTGTTCTCGGGTGAAGATGCTCCGGTGGTTGCGGCGCGAATTTTGACCGGCACCGCTCCGGGGCAGGATTTTCCGACTAGCGATTTACGGGTGGCGACGACGCGCGGGACCAATGCTTTGTTAGAGGGGAAGGGCACCCCGGTGGATCTTTATACCTCAAAAGGTTTCGAGTCCTTGTTGGAAGTTCGTGATCAGCGACGTCCCGATCTGTTTGAGCTCTCGCCATCTTTCTCGGTCCCGGTTACCCGAAAGGTGATCGGAGTGGGCGGACGACTCGATCGGGAGGGGGGAGAATTGGAAGCTCTCGATGAATCTGTTCTAGCCGAACCTGTCACTTCAAAAGCAGTCGCGGTGGCCATGATTCATGCGGATGTAGCTCCGGATCATGAGAAGCGGGTTGCGGAGGTTCTACGTTCCGGTGGATGCCCGGAGGTGAGTGTTTCGCATGAGATTGCTCCGATGATTCGGCTATGGCCCAGGATGGAAACCACGGTTGCCAACGCCTATCTGACACCCGTGATGAGTGGTTTTCTTCGTTCGCTGGAAGAAGCACTTCCCGGGGTGCCGCTGGCCTTGATGTCGAGCGCCGGGCAACTGAAATCTGCGGAGGCTTTCCGTCCGGTGGATAGTTTGCTTAGTGGTCCCGCCGGAGGGATTGCAGGTGCGGCAGCACTGGCGCGGGCCTGTAACTTGGAGCAGGTGCTGACCTTCGATATGGGGGGCACAAGCACCGATGTCGCCCGGGTTTCGGAGGAGCCGGGGTATCGCTACGAGCAGGAGATCGGACCGGTGAAGGTTCTCGCGCCAGCGGTGAAAATAGAGACCGTGGCTGCCGGAGGGGGATCGATCTGTCAGTGGCGGAATGGAGGGCTTGAGGTTGGACCGGAAAGCGCAGGGAGTTCTCCCGGGCCCGCCTGTTACGGTTGCGGTGGCCCGCTTACGGTGACTGATGTGAATTTGCTCTTGGGATTCATGGACGGATCCCGGGCTGATATCCCTCTGGATCGGATGGCCGCTGAAACGAAGTTGGATGAGCTGATTGCGGAGATCGGAGAGAGGGTGAATCGGAGAGCGCTATTGGAAGGGTTGCGTAAGATTGCCATCGGGCACATGGCGGAAGCTTTGCGGTTGGTTTCGACCCGCGATGGATATGATTGCCGGGATCATGCGCTGGTAGCCTTTGGTGGAGCCGGCCCTCAACACGCCTGCGCTCTGGCGGGGGAGCTTGGAATCAAGACTATTCTTATTCCGGCCGATGCCGGACTTTTGAGTGCGTGGGGATTACATCAAGCTGCGGATCGGGAAATTAAAGTACGACAGATTCTGAAGTTATTGGATGATTCCATTGGTAAGGAAGTCGATCAATTGAGGGCAGGGCGTAGCGTCCATCGGAGTCTCTTTGAGCTGAGATTAAAGGGGCAGGATTCCAGTATTGAGATCGAGGCTGGGCAGGATGTTTCCGAAACAGAATTGCGAGAGGCTTTCGAATCGAGATACCGCGAGCTTTATGGAGATGCCTGTCCCGTTGATCGTGAAATCGAATGGGTGGCGTTGAGGCTGGAATTAGTGGGGAAATCAGCTGATCTAGACCCCGAGACATTCGAGCGAGGGGAGCTGGTGGAGGAGTTAACGCTAGAGCAGGATGGTTTTTCGACTCTTCTCCTCGAGGAAGGATGGCGGGTGCACCGTGGAACTAGGGGCTCGGTGCGATTGGACCGGGAAGAGGGTGAGGGCTCTGCCAAAAATATTCCAGCCGTGGTTGAGGCGGAACTTTTCCGCCGCCGCTTTGAAGGCGTGGTTGAGGAGATGGGGGAGCTGTTGAGGCGGACTGCTTTATCCACAAACATCAAGGAGCGGCTCGATTATTCCTGCGCACTTCTCGATACCGATGGTCGCTTGGTTGTGAATGCACCACATATTCCGGTTCATTTGGGAGCTTTGGGGCTCTGTGTTAGGAAGGTTTCGGCTGATCGGGTTTGGAAGGAGAGCGACACCATTGTTGTGAATCATCCCGCCTTTGGTGGATCCCACCTGCCTGATGTAACCGTCATCAGTCCGGTGTTCATCGAGGAGAAGCTCATTGCCTTTGTGGCCAATCGAGCCCATCACGCCGAGATTGGAGGGGGAACTCCGGGGTCAATGCCTCCGGATGGTCGTTGTCTGGCCGATGAGGGGATTGTCATTCCTCCGACTTCCATCGAATTAATCGGTGAAGATTTTTTTGAAGAGTCCCGCTCGCCAAGAGACAACCTCGCCGATCTGAAGGCGCAGGTTGTGTCAAATCGACATGGAGTGAAAGCGTTCGTGAAACTGGTAGGCCAATCCTCGATTGAGGGCGTGGCCGGACACATGAAGAGTTTGTATGATCGTTCGTCAGCGCTTCTGGCCGGTGCTTTGGAAGACTTCGGAGAAGCCAATGCGGAGGACGCGCTTGATGATGGATCGGTGATTCGGGTGCGGCTTTCCAAGAGGGAGAAGCTGCGAGTCGATTTTTCGGGTTCGGCAGACGTTCATCCGGGGAACTTGAATGCCACTCCGGCGATTATCAGGAGTGCGGTATTGTATGCCTTGCGACTTTGGGTGAGAACTGATGTTCCGCTGAATGAGGGGTTGCTTGATCAAGTCGAGATCATCACCGAACCGGGAATCCTTGATCCTCCGCTCACCAGTGATCCTGAGACCTGTCCGGCGGTGGTGGGTGGAAATGTCGAAACAAGCCAGCGCATCGTTGATGTTCTTCTGGAGGCGCTTGGCCTACAGGCGAATGGTCAGGGGACGATGAATAATTTCCTCTTTGGAAATGATCGATTCGGTTTCTATGAAACGATCGGTGGGGGAGCCGGGGCTGGTCCGGGATGGCATGGCCGGAGTGGTTGCCACGTCCATATGAGCAATACTGCCATCACTGATGTGGAAATTCTCGAGGAGAGATTTCCGGTGCGGGTTCACGAGTTTGGTATTCGACGTGATTCGGGAGGAAAAGGGAATTGGAACGGGGGAGATGGCTTGGTCCGTGAAATTGAGTTTTTGGAAGATACGACGGTCTCATTGCTCACCCAGCGACGTGAACTAGTTCCGAGACCGAATGGGGTTCCCGGGCGTAATTTGCTTTGGCGTGATGGAGAATGGCAGGAGTTAAAGGGGATTCAGACGCTTCCGGCCAAGCCGGGGGATCGGGTCCGGATTGAGACCCCCGGCGGCGGTGCATGGTTGCAAGACCCAAAGTCCTCGCTATAATTCCGGCAATGAGCGATCAAAAACCTCAAATTACGGCCTATCTGAAGACTTTTTGCGGCTGGAGCGAAGGCGTCCGCGCGATCATGCGTAAGTATGAATTGGAGTTCGATGAGAAGGATATCATCAAGAATCCCGCGTTTCGCTGGGAAATGGAGCAAAAAACCGGTCAGCCTCTCAGCCCTTGCGTTGAAGTGAACGGAGAAATGTTGCCGGATGTGAGCGGAGAGGAAGTTGAAGCATTTCTTCTCAGCAAAGGCTTGGTGCAAGCAAATGAAGAGGTGCCGGATGCGCCTATTGATTCGTCCTGCTCACCCGAGCAACACGAAAAACAGGTTCAAGCTGAGGCTGCCGCCAAAGGTGAGCCCGGAAAGATTGTCTTCCTCGACTGACCCCGAATTGCCACTCCAACGCGATACTTTCAGCCTCCGGCGACTGATCCCATTTAGTCCACGGAGGCTTTTTTTGCACTTTGATGAATCGCGCTTGCTTTCGCGGTCCAAATTCCCTTGATTCGTCCATGGCGGAACCCTCTTTGGCCCTTTCTTTTGATGACGTCCTTTTGACTCCTGGTTTGAGCGAATTGCTCCCTTCCGAGTCTTACGTGAGCACCGAGTTGTGCAAAGGAATCCCTTTAAATATTCCAGTCGTTTCAGCGGCGATGGACACGGTCTCCGAAACCGAACTCGCGATTGCGCTGGCCCGTGAGGGTGGCATTGCGGTGATACACCGGGCATGTCCTGTCGAGGAGCAGGCCTCGATGGTCGCTAAGGTGAAGCGTTCCGAGAATGCCGTCATTTACAAACCTCTGACTGTTTCCCGTAAGCTGACTGTGGCGGAAGTCCGCGGGATTATGGAGAGAGAAGGATTCTCAGGATTCCCGGTGGTGGATGCGGATGGCCGTCTCGAGGGGATGGTCACCGGACGTGATCTTCGTCATATCCCAAGCGAAGAAGCTTTGGTCGAGGATGTCATGACTCCGATTGATAGGTTGGTGACTGCGCCCGCCGACATGGATCAGCGGCAGGCCCGCGAGATTCTTTACAAAAACCGGATCGAGAAACTTCCGCTGGTGAATTCCGACGGCAAATTGTCAGGGTTGATCACGGGCGCTGACATCGAAAAGCGCATCACCTTCACCAATGCTTCCAAGGATCCGAACGGGCAACTTCGCTGCGGCGCGGCAGTAGGGCCGGGGCCTGAATTTTTGGAGCGTGCCAAAGCTCTCGTGGAGGCGGGTGCCGATGCTCTCTTTATCGATGCCGCGACCGGCCACACTTCACGGGTCATGGAGGTGATTGAGAAATTGCGCGAGCTTGGAGATACTCCGGTTGTGGCCGGTAATGTCGTCACCGCACAGGGCGCAAAAGATTTGATCAGTGCGGGTGCCAGCTGTCTCAAGGTGGGGGTTGGGCCGGGTTCGATTTGCACAACGCGGGTGATTTCCGGAGTCGGAATGCCTCAGTTTACCGCCGTGCAAAATGTCGCTGACGCTGCACACGAGCTCGGAGTGCAAGTGATCGCCGATGGGGGGATCCGTTATTCCGGTGACATCACCAAGGCTCTCGCAGCAGGTGCGGATCTTGTTATGCTGGGCTCCTTGCTTGCCGGAACCAGAGAGAGTCCGGGGCAGACTGTTCATTCTCAAGGTCGTCGTTTTAAAACCTATCGAGGCATGGGTTCGATCGGTGCGATGCGCAAAGGTGCGGGCGATCGTTACGGTCAAAACTCCAGCGGTAAACTCGTCGCGGAAGGCGTCGAGGGGCGGGTTCCCTACAAAGGGCCATTGGCGGACGTCGTTTTCCAATTGATGGGCGGACTTCGCTCGGGAATGGGTTATGTGGGTGCTCGAAACTTAAACGAACTTCGGGAGAAAGCAGAATTCGTCCGTATCACTCCGGGCGGGCTTCGCGAAAGTCACGCGCACGATGTCACCATCACCGAGGAGCCCACCAACTACCAACCCGCTTCCTAGTTTTTCAAGATGCAAGAGATTCAACACGTTGCCGTTTTCGATTTCGGCTCGCAATACACCCAGCTCATCGTTCGCCGTGTGCGCGAACTGGGCTTTTTCGCCAAGCTCTACTCGCCGGAAGAAATTGGTGAGATTGGAGAGCCAGGAGCGATCATCCTTTCAGGTGGTCCCAAGAGCACCAGTGAGGTGGACGCGCCCGATATCGACTTTAAAAAGTTACAATCCTTCGGTGTCCCGGTCCTTGGAGTTTGCTATGGGATGCAGCTTCTTAACATCAAATTTGGAGGTTCGGTCAAGAAGAGCAACAAGCGCGAGTATGGTGCCGCTGCTCTGGCTCCGACCTGTCACAACGATCTTTATGAGGGGATTTCCACCGAATCCCAGGTCTGGATGAGCCATTCGGACACCGTTCAGGATCTCCACGAAGAGGCCGAAGTGATCGCCACCAACCAGCATGGCACTCCGGTGAGTTTACGCTGGCCCGGGAAATTCTTTGGCATTCAATTTCACCCCGAGGTGACTCATTCCCACGAAGGATTACGCATCTTAAATAACTTTCTCCTTCAAGCCGAGAAGCTGCAGCCTTTCCATATCGAGGACTTCAAACGCGAAATGATTGACGGGATCCGCGATATCGTTGGCGAAAGGCAGGTGGTTTGCGGGGTGAGTGGGGGAGTTGATAGTACGGTGCTGGCCGTGCTTTTGAAAGAAGCGGGAGTGAAAGTCCGGGCGATTTTCGTCGATAACGGGCTCTTGCGAAAGGATGAAGCAGCCGTCGTTCAGAACAACTTCCATCGCATGGGAGTAAAGATCGAGACGGTTGATGCTTCGGACGAATTCCTGACCGCCTTGGCTGGAAAGGAGGACCCCGAGGAGAAACGTAAGATTATCGGCAATCTCTTCATCAAGGTTTTTTGGGACTCCGTCGGGAACGCCGAAATGCTTGCGCAGGGAACTCTTTATCCCGATGTCATCGAGAGTGCTTCCAATGCAAAGTCGAAGGCATCGGTGATTAAGACCCACCATAACCGCGTTCCCAAAATCCTCGAACTGCAAGAGCAGGGAAAGGTTCTGGAACCACTGGCAGAGCTCTTCAAAGACGAGGTTCGTGAACTGGGAGCAGCGCTGGGAATTGCTCCGGATATTCTGGGGCGCCATCCTTTCCCGGGGCCTGGCTTGGCGGTTCGTTGTCCGGGAGCAGTCGACCGGGAACGTCTCGACATTATTCGCGAGTGCGATGCGATCTTCATCGGGAAGCTCAAGCAACACGGTTGGTATGATCGGGTCTGGCAGGCTTATGCTGGACTGATTCCGGTAAAAACCGTGGGCGTGAAAGGGGACGAGCGAAGCTACGAGTGGGCGACCAACCTGCGTGCGGTAATCTCTGAAGACGCGATGACTGCCGAGTGGGTGGACCTGCCCGCTCAACTTCTTCGCGAGACCAGTCAGGACATCTTGAATCAGGTCAGTGGGATCAATCGGGTTCTCTATGATATTTCAACCAAGCCACCTGCCAGTATCGAGTGGGAGTAACGGAATAGAAATCGTCTACTTCTGATAATCCTTTAACAACTCCATGGCCTTTGGTGTGCCAATGGCTTTGAGGGTTGAGATCACTTTGGCGAGGGCTTCTTTTTTGTCGGCCGCCGTCTTTGCAAAGGTGCTTTCGACAACGATGTAGTGACGGATGGCGGCGTCGGGTTTACCGGCCGCGATATCAATATCGCCGGCGAACATCCGGAGTCGAATGTCGAGTTCCCCGGCCGGGCGGAGGTCGAGGGCGTCGGAAGCGGCCTGACGGGCTTCATCGAATTGCTTGAGTCCGGTGTGGGCCTGGGATTTAAGAAAGAGGGCTTCGGCCTTGCGGTAAGCATTTTCCTCAAGCTTTAGGAGGGTTTCGGCTCCGCGGTGAGCGTCAGCGAATTTTTTGAGGTTCAGAGAGGCCTGGGTGAAGAGTTTCCAAACGAGCGGTTTGGCCGGAGCGGTTTTGTCCGTAATACCTTCGTGGAGAAAAGGCCATCCGCGCTGGTCTTCACCCTTTTTTATGAGAGTGGCGCCCAGCCATTGGAGGATGGCGGAAGGGAGTTTGGTCTTGGGTGAGTCATTCCTGGCGAGGTTGATTTCCCTTTCCAGAAGCTCGAGGTTCTCGGCCTTAAAGGCGTTCTTGATCAGGATGGGACTGACCTTGGAAGTAAAGGTTTTGGAATCAAGAGCCCGTGCTTTCCGGAGAAAGGGCTCGGCCTTGGCGCCATTTTTCAGTCGGAGCTCATTCCATCCGAGCCAGAAGTTCGCGGAAGCCTCCGTCTTTTGGTCGATTCCCGGAACGAGGAGGAGCTTCTCCTGCATCCCGGCAAATTTCTCCCAGCTTTCCTTTTCCTGATAAATCGCTGCTAGACGAAGAATCAGGATCCTCTTCAGCTTTTGATCGCTGGTGGTGGTCAGGATGGCTTCGTAATCGCCCACGGCTTCGGCCTCCCGACCTGCGGCGTTCAGGAGTTCGGCACGATCAAGTCTGAGTTGGGTGCTTTGTTTTGCTTTCGGAAATTGGTCAATGAAGGCCGCGATTGCAGCGAGCGCTCCTTTTTCGTTTTTGAGAGCGAGTTGTGATTTGGCAACGTGATAACGGACGCCCAGAGTGTTCGATGGATCCACGAGAGAGAGGTCGAGTAGGCGGTAATGTGAGATCGCTTTTTGGTAGCTCTTTGCCGAGTAGTAGTGCTCGGCCAGAAGAAGGCGAATGGAGTGAACCTTGGGATCTTTGGCTTTCTCAGTGGCGTAACTGGTGAGAAAGGCTTCGGCGCTTCTATCGAAGCCTCGCGCGTTTTTCTCGTGATCGCGGACGAGGACATTGTAGGCGGCATCGAAACTTGAGGCAGAGCCTGGTGAGAGTTTGGCGATCTGCTCGTAGAGTTTGTTAACCTCTTTTTTTATGCCGAGCGCGTCGTAAGATCTCGCCGCCATAATGAGGCGCTGCAATTCAGCATTTTTTTCGAGTTCGAAGTTGCCAATGCGAAAGACGTCGATGACATCCTGCCATTGCTTGTTCTTGTAGTGGAGGCTCATCAGAGCCAACTGGGTCTTACCTTTGACGTCGTTTGGTTGTGCTTCCGAGAGGGTCTTTCTGAACCAAGTTTTGGTGAGCGTTTTATCGCCGAGAGCTTGTGCAGTAACGGCGGCCTGAAAGACCGCCTCGGCGCGAACCTTGGGGTCAAGTGATTCGGAAAGAATGACGAATTGCTCGTGAGCCTGGCGGGTGCTCTTGGAATCTCGATAGAGTCGGGCAAGCGAGAGACGGGCCTTTTCGGCGTAAGGGCTGCCTTCATTCGCGAGAACTGCCTTGAGTGAGAGGAGCATGCCGCCCTTGTCCTCGAGCTTGTAAAAGCAGAGAAATCTACGGTAAAGCGACTGATGTTTGATTTCCTCATTCTTGGTGGTGTCGGCGACAATTTGGAACCACTTGGCGGCATCGCGCCACTTCCCGGCTTTGTAATCGTCGGATGCTAAAAAGAGTGCCGAAGCTTCTACGAATTTACCGGTTTTCCACTTGGTGGCAGTTTTAAAGCAGGTTCGGCTGGCTTCCTCTTCACCGGTTTGACGGTATGATATTCCGAGGAAATACCAGGCTTCGATCGCTTTCTCGTCGCGCGGGAATCTCCTCAGAAACTGGTCAAATTTTTTGGCCGCAATGGTGTAGTCCCGTTTTCGTTTTGCCGCGTCTTTTTCGTTCTTGGCGTCGTTGTAATTCAGGGCGGCGAGATCGTAGAGATCGCGGGCCGGATTGACGCGAAGAGGATCCTGTTTTTCATCAGGCTCCTGTCCGAGAGAGGGAAGAGTCTGTCCGATGACAATGATTGTCGTAGCGAGGAGGGCTCGAATCTTCATCGGGAAAAGTTAGGGGGTCTTGGGCGAACGGGTCGCGAAATCGATATTCCAGATCCCGGCCTTTTGGATTTCGTCGACTAGCTCGAGAAGCTGCTGATTCCGGCCGTCGCGGTCGGCCCGGATCCGAACCGGCTGCTGATCGGCACCGCCTTCGTTCGCGAGTTCGGCTGCTTTGACGATACGTTCGAGTTTCTGGCGGAGCTGATCCTTGGTGTAAACTTCGCCGCTGATCGTGATTTCTCCATCGACGGAAAGGTTGATGACAATTTTGTTGGCGACGCGGGCTTTTTGCGAGCCCTCGCTGGTGGTGGGAACAGCGACTTTGAGGTCTTTTTCCTGTTCCGTGATCTGGTAGGTGACGAGGAAGAAAATGAGCAGGAGAAAGACGATATCAATCATAGGCGCAAGCTGGAAGCTGGCGGGAGGGGGACTGTTATCGCGGATGCGCATGACTCTGGGCGGGTGTGGGATTTCTAGAGGTCACGCATCGGGAAATCATCGCGGAGGGGCTGGCTCATCGCTCCGGCCCTGCCGGGCTGGATTTGTGAACCAACCAAGGCAAGAATGTGGGTTCCGGCGGCCTCGAGCTCGGCAGTGTGATTTTGGACGCGGCCACGGAAGTAGGAGTAAAAGGTCATGGCGATAATGCTGATGACAAGGCCACCGGCGGTGGTGATGAGGGCCTCCCAGACTCCTTGGGCGAGTTCGAGCTGCTTCGCGCCTTCGATATTGCCATTCGCGATCTCCATGAAGGATTTGATCATGCCGATCACGGTCCCAAGAAGGCCAACCATGGGCGCAATGCCACCAATATCGGCCAAATAGCTGATTCTTTGGGTGAGAATTCCAGCCTGGCGGTTTCCCTCGGCTTCCGCGACCTCGCGAATCTCAGGATGGCTGGCATTCGGGTTCTTTGTGAGGAAATCGAGGGTTTTCTGGGTGACCCGTGCGATGGCTTCGCCGCGGCGATGACAGTAGGCGATGAGCCCGAGGTAATCACGCTTCCGGATCATGGCCTCAGAGGCGTTCATGAAGCGATTTGAAACGACAGTGCTCCTGCGGAGGGTCAGAAAATAGAGAAGAATGAGGATGGCGGTGAAGATTGACAGGACCACAAGCGCACCCATGACCCAGCCTCCTTTTTTTAGGATCTCCACCAAAGTGATGTCTTTGGCGACCTCAGCGACCTCCATTGCTTCTTGGGCGGAGGCGATGGACGGAATGAGCGCCAAGAGAAGCGCGAGGAAAATGGTGATCTTCATGAACTGGTTAGGCGAAGTCTAACAAGAGATTATTCAGGCGCAAGTGCAGGAAAACCCGCTTTAATAGACGGGTTGCACTTATTAACGAGGTGAACTACGGATTTTGTGCCTAGAATCTTCCAGCCAATGTCCGAACTTCCAGCCCTTCGTAAACGCCTTTCAGAGGTTTCCCACAAGCCGGGAGTCTATCTGCACAAGGACCGTTTGGGCTCGATCATTTATGTGGGGAAGGCGAGAGATCTAAGAAAGCGGTTGAGTTCGTATTTCATGCCCTCCGGTAAGGCGCGGGCGGACCGTAAGACCCGGGCACTCATTGATTCAATCTGTGATTTTGAGGTGCACGAGGTGCGAAACGAGCAGGAAGCGCTTTTGCTGGAGGGCAAATTGATCAAGCAATACCGGCCTCGATACAATGTGAGCTTTCGGGATGATAAGCGTTTTCTTTTGGTGAAGGTGAATTTGGAAGATCCATGGCCAAAATTTCAAACGACCCGACTCAAAAAGAGTGATGGCGCAAAATACTTCGGGCCCTTCGCTCACTCGGGTGCCTTGCGGGCAACGGTGGCTTGGTTGAACAAGGAATTTGGGCTTCGGAGTTGTCGGCCCCGAAATCCAGGCGAGCAGGACTATAAGCACTGCAATGCGGACGTTATCCGTAATTGCATGGCTCCCTGCGTAGCGAAGGTGGATAGGGAGGAATATCTGGAGCAACTCGAGCAGGCTTGCGAATTGCTGGGCGGGAAAGGAAAGCGGGAGCGGTTGAAGAGCTTAAAAGTGGAAATGGAGCAGGCTGCGGTGAAGTTGGATTTTGAAAAGGCGGCGAGATTGCGCGATGTCATCGTGAATCTTGAGAGGGCGTTGAGTCCAACCCGACAATTCACGCGCGGAAGGGGAGTTCCCACGACGGTGAAGCCGACCGAGGATTTGGCAGAGTTGGGCGACTGGCTGTCGCTCGATGGTCCACCGGCGGTGATGGAATGCTTTGACATTTCCAACATCTCCTCCACTCACATTGTGGCTTCCATGGTGCGCTTCAAGAATGGGCTGCCGGACAACCAGAACTACCGGCAATACCGGATCAAGACGGTGGATGGGCAGGACGATTTTGCGAGTATGGCAGAAGTGGTTCGTCGAAGATATGGGCGGATTTTACAGGAAAATATGGAGGCAAATCCCGAGGTCGCAGAAAGCACGCAAGAGAGTCACGTTGAGACTTTGCGACGTTTGGCGGCCGAGGGAAAAAGTCCGGTTACCTTGCCGGATTTGGTGATTGTCGATGGGGGCAAGGGGCAGCTCAGTGTTTCGGTCGCGGAGTTACAACGACTTGGTTTGGGGGGGCTGCCAATTTGTGGTTTGGCCAAGCAGCGTGAGGAGATTTTTTTTCCGGGCGAGAGTGAACCGGTTCTCATTCCACATGATCGGGGCGCGCTGAAGTTGATGCAGCGAATCCGAGACGAAGCCCACCGGTTCGCGAATCGCTATAATGAGCTGCTTTTGCGTAAACGAGTGAAGGAGAGTTTACTGGACGACTGCCCCGGGATTTCTCCGGCGAAGAAGAAGGCGCTCTTAAAGCGCTTTGGATCGGTGGCGCGGATCAAGGCTGCGACGGTCGATCAAATCGCGGAGATGACAGGCTTCTCGGTGACTTCAGCCGAGGGAATCCTGTCTTGGTTGAAGCGTGGATGAGTTTACTTTTTAAGGCAGTAGAGAAATTCCTGACGGTTACCGCGCTCGACTTTGGCAGCGCGGAGGAAGAGTTCGTTGTCGAGGGCCACGGGAGTGGCATAGGTGTCATCCCCCAGTTTGTTTTCGGCAACTTTTTGGAAGCTTTCACCACTAGCTTTGAAGATGACGGTGGTGCCGTTTTTTAGTGTGGCGTAGATGTGGTCGCCCACGGCAAGTGGTGAAGCCATGACTCCACGACGGCCAATTTTCTCAGACCATTTTTTCTCTCCGGTTTTAGAGTCCCAGCAATAGGCGCGACCGTCATCGGCGATGGCGTAAATCAGATTGTTGTAGGAAAGCAGGGATTGCTCGTAACAAACGACCTTGTTCTGCCAAACCTTGGTGGCCGAACCGTTGGCCATCACTCCTGCGGTTTCCTTCTCGGGAAAGCCCCCGCTGGCAAAGATCATGTCGTCGGTCCAAACAATGGTGCCGCACATCGATTTGGCTCCGGCTTCCGTTTCCCAGTTTAGTTTACCGGTGGCGGGTTGGTAGCTTGAGAACTTGTTAACTCCGGAGATCAGAAGTTGTTCTTTTCCTGCGACAGTAGCGACCACGGGTGTAGCCCAGTAATCGTGGCCCGCCCGCGGAGTCTTCCAGATTTCTTTGCCGTCGGATGTTTTGATGCCGGTGAGGAAGCCTCCCTCTTCGGTTCCAATCACAACGATCAGGCTTTTCTTATAAAGGACCGGAGTGGAGCCGAAACCGAATTTGTAAGAAGGAAGGTAGTTACCAATAATCTTGGACCAAACGATTTCACCGTCTCTGGAGACGGCGGTGACTTTGATTTTTTTATCGTTCTCAAAAGTGACAAGAATGTTTTTTCCGTCCCACTGGGCCGAAGCAGAGGCGGGAGAGTTTTCGGGGTGGAGCTGTGCCGGGAAGCCGCTTTTGTGGATGATTTTGGTCCAAAGGATCTTGCCGCTTTTTCGATCAAGGCACAAGAGAGACTGGGTCGATTTCTCTTTTTCGGCAGTGGTGAGGTAAATCTTTCCTTCAACAAAAATGGGAGTGGAGTGACCACGACCGGGAATGGGAGTCTTCCACTTTACATTTTTGCCCTCCGACCACTTGATCGGTGGGGTGGACTCACCGGGGGCGTGGTTGTTTTTGTTTGGACCGCGCCACTGGGGCCAGTCGGCCGCCTGTGTCAAAGGTGCGGTTAGAAGAAGGAGGAGAGGGATGATTTTCATGGTCGGCGAGGGGCTTGGGCTGCTGGGGATCGGTTAGAGAGATTACGGTTGGTTTCGGGGATTTTCATCGAAACATCGCTGAATGCGAGGCGAAGTTGAGGTAGGGAAATTTATCCGGCCAGGGCATGATCATTGACAATCCGATTAGGAGAGTGAGCGCGATTGAGAATGAGAGGCCTATGAGAAAGACGATTCGGCGGACATTCGGGTGGTCACCTTCCTTTGTCATCCAAGTGAGGATGACTTCAGGGATCACTTCCAAGGTGAAGAAAATATTTGCCAGGAGACCATAAAATAGTGCTCCGACAATCAGCTCGGAAAGGGGGGGGCATCCAAGGACGGGGAGGGCGGTGAGCGCGCCGACAGCAAGCATAATCAAGTTATACTTGGTGCGAAGAGGTTGCCACTGTTCAAGAATAGGCCGGAATTTTAGAGGTGGTTTTGGTTCGTGGTTCTCCCAATCCTCGGGTGGTCGATAGGGATCAATAGAAGACGTCTCGGACATTAGGCTGACTGTTGTCGGAGATTGAGACCTTGGCAAGGGGCAGAGGATTCCGGATGCTCCGGGATCGTGAGTGCGCGTTTGGTGAATTTATTCTGGTTGTGGACCTTGCTGGGAACGGCCTGGGCTTGGTTTATTCCGGAACACTTTACCTGGTTTCTCGGGATGATCCCGGGGACTGAGCTGAAGTGTGTGCCGGCAGGACTCGGTATCATTATGTTGGGAATGGGGATGACTCTGACTTTTGCGGACTTTCGTGAGATTCTGACGATGCCTAAATGGGTGGCACTCGGGGTGGTTGCTCAATTTTTGATCATGCCATTAATCGGGTGGGGGGTGGCGACGGTCTTTTCTCTTCCTGATCAGTTTAAACTTGGGATTATTTTGGTGAGTTGCTGCCCGGGAGGAACAGCATCGAACGTCGTGACTTATCTGGCGCGAGGCAACCTGGCGCTGAGTGTCATGATGACGATGTGTTCGACTCTTCTGGCGATTGGTCTGACTCCTTTGCTCACTAAAACCTATGCTTCGGCGATTCTTGAGATCGATGCGTGGAAGATGGTTGTGTCGATGGTGATGATCGTACTCCTGCCCATTGTTGCTGGTTTGGTTTTGAATTCGCTGGCTGGTGAGAAGCTCGAAGCGATCAAAAAAATCTCACCCTTAGTTTCGGTGCTGGTGATTGTGCTAATCGTGGCGGCGGTGGTCGGGGCGACCAAGGCCGGGATTCAGGCGCATTGGCGGACCCTGCTGCCGGCGGTGTTTATTGTGCACTCTTTTGGGTTCGGATTGGGCTATCTTTGGGGACGGGTTTTCGGATTACGGGAAAAGGAATGCCGCACTTTCTCGATTGAAGTTGGAATGCAAAATTCCGGTCTAGGCTCTCAGTTGGCAAAGACTCACTTCACCTTGATGGCGGCGGCACCCTGTGCGATCTCGGCCTTCTATCACTGCATGATCGGAAGCTTTCTAGCGAGCCTTTGGCGACGGAGGGAGGCGGGTGAAAGGTCATCAAAAGAATGATCGCTCTCAGTTGGGCACAGACACTATTCGGCTTGGAGCCTCCTGGAGGACGTCGTTGGCTTGCTCAACTGTTCCCATTAAAGAAACGATGAAGGAATACAGCGCCGACTGACTCGTGGTGAGTCGGCGGACAAATTCGGGTTGGAGGCCGTTCTGCCTTCGCTTTGTTTAGCCGAAATCCGGAAGTATGACGACAAAAGGTGAAGAAAGTTTGCCGGGATGTGTGAAACGAGGGGATTCCCGGCTAAGAAGATCGAGGAGATGAATGTTACTGGAAAGTGAGAGCGATCTTTGTAATGTGGGCTCTATTTTGTCTTGCCGCGTGTCAGCCGGAGAGAAAGGCATTGATGGAGGAATTCCCGACCAAAATTTTGGTAGAAGTCCCGGTTGTTTCCCATCAGTGGGAATCGACTCCAAGAGTTTACAATGTCATCGATCTGAAGGTGCTTGAAAATAGCGAGCAGTGGTTCTGGAATCGTCAGGAGGTGGAAGTGTCCTCAATTGTCGACGGCGATATTCTCAAGGCAATTCAGGATGGAAAGTCCGTGGTGTTAAGGGTGTGGGCGAGTCCCGAAGTTCGCTATGGAAAGGTGCGTGGCTTGATCAAATCGGCATTGCAGGCTGGCGTCTCCCAGGTGGACCTCGTAATGAAGAATGAAACTGGAGTCTTTGGGGCTTTGAAAGTCGATCTTCTTACGGGGAGAGGGCAACCGGAGTGGTTGCCAATTATCTTCTACGTGGAAGATAATGGCTGGATTTCGATGAAGAACGAAAGTGGGATGCTGGAGTATCTTTTTGGAAATGCACTTTCCCGGAGGTTGCAGCTGCATCGATCGGTTGCAGATCTGTCGTCGGTGAAGTCATGCGTACTTCTCGGGGGGGGCGGAGATCTTTCTTATGGGAGGTTCGTCGAAGTGTTGATGAAAATTCGGGAAGCGATCGAGATCGTGCATCTGATGGATTTGGAGGAAGACGAGGCTCTGGATCCTCTCCTGGATCGGGCTCCAATCCCAAGCGAAATACTGCGGAAGCCCGCTCCTCCAAACGGGCCGACCTTGCCAAGATATGGTCCGGCCTACTGAGTCTATTGACGGTCCGGAGGCCGTCACTCCGTTTTGAAATTTGGATCCTTGCGGTGGGTGTAGTCAGGGAAGTGAAGCCTGATGCTCTCGGTTGACGGGGTGTTTTGGGGTGGAACGGGAAAGGGCGTTTTCTTTTCCTTCAAGCAATCGTCGGTGAAGGCATGGAGGAAATTGAGGAGGTCTGTGATTTCGTTGTCAGTGAGGCCAAGGTCGCCGAGGTCGTCATGATTGACTGTATCGGGGAAATCGGTGACGCCCCAGCGTTCGGGCTCAAGATCACGCTTGTTGTAAAATTCAAGGACCTCGCGAAGCGTTTTGATGGAGCCATTATGAAGATAAGGGGCGGTCAGTTCGACATTACGAAGGCTGGGTGCTCGGAATTTGCCGAGGTCTTCGGGATCGCCAGTGACCGCGAAAAGTCCGGGGTCTTTTTTGCCGATCGCAGGGGCTCCGAGGTTGTCATAACCGAAGTCGGAGAGCAGAGGCTTGTCCCAGTTTTGAGCTTCCAAGAAATGACAGTCGGCGCAGCCACCTGAAGTTTTGTAAATATCCAGTCCTCGTTTTTGAGAGAGAGAAAGGGCGTCATCCTGTCCCGCCTGATAGCGGTCGAAAGGGGAGTCGAAGGGACGGAAGACGGGGGACTTGAGAAATTCGACCAAAGAGCGGAAAACGAGGTAGGTGAGTTGGCCGTCGTTCGAGAGTGCTTGTTTCGGGAACTTGTCATGATAGCTGGATTCGCGGATGCGCTTTGCCAGTTCGGCTTTGTTTGCCAGGTTCATTTCGTGAGCTTCAAAGAAGGGTTGGCTTACTTGTGCGAAGAGGTCCTTGGCGCGACCATCCTGAAAGAGTCCGCCTTCCCAAGCGAAAATCTCGGTCCCATCGGGGAGTAGAATGTCTTCGTAAGCGAAGGGGGGAATCATCGCCACATACATTAACGAAGGGGCGTTGCGGTTTCCGAGGAGCGTAGGGGTGGCTCCTGGGGAGACCCGTCTGGGATCAGCAAATGCGTAATCGGATTGGTGACAAGTCAGGCATGACTGGCCTGGTGGATTTGAGAGTGAAGTGTCGGTAAATACAAAACGCCCGACCTCTGCGAGATCGGGCGTGGGTTGTGAAAATGCGAAAGATGCCAACGCTAGGAAACCAAGGATCCGGGCAAGCATCTGATGGGAAAAGCGTTTACTTTTTCTTGGTGCCAAAGTGCTTCTCAAAGTCGTGCATGAGGTCATGCAGCTTCGCAACGTTGGTGGCGTCGGTGGATTGCTTGCACTTCATAGCGGTGACAATGACCTGGTGGCAGAGTTGCAGTTTGGCCATGTAGGTTGCCTTATCAGACTCCGCTTCTGCGAGCTTGAGGCGTTGAGCGAGAAAGTAATTGAGAACTTTTTCCTGGATTGCCTGGGCGTGTGATTCCTTGTTGGTGATCCAACGGGTCAACTGGTGAGCATTTTTTGAAGGGTCCTTGGAAAGTTCGATGATCTGCTTGGAAGCCTTTTCAATGGTTTCGAAGTCGGTGTGCATGGACTCGATAACGTTGTCGTCATTGTAAATGCCGCAGGGGATCTGGCAGTGAGCGGAGATCGTTGCCGGAGCGAGGAAGGTGAAGGCGCAGAGAGCGAGAAGTGATTTTTTCATGTCAAGTGGACGTTAACTGATGGAATCGAAGGCGCAAGAAACGAAAAAGCCCCCGAAACTGCGAAAAAGTAGTGCGGGGGCCTTTGGAGAGACTGGGCTTTAAGCTGTGAGGTCTTTGGTATCGCCAGCGCAGTTCTTTGCGACAGAGGCAATCCCGTTATCGCGACCGGACTCGGTTTTGTATTGCTGGGACTGGCCGATGATCTGTCCGTTTCCAGCTTTGAGAACAAAATAGAATTTGCCGTTGGAGGCTTCTTTTTTTTCGAAGTTGTATTCGTCAGTTCCGTTTTTTCCGACGGAGGCGATCCCATTTTCAGCTCCCTTTTTATCAGCGTATCCTTGGGACTGCATGATGATTTCGCCGTTCTTGGCTTTTAGTCGGAAGTGAAATTTTTCGGTTTTTTCGCTTTGGAAGAGTTCCTACATAATTATTTATCTATTCCTTTATAAGAGAAACGATATTCAAGCGTTTGTCAGGGAAAACTTTTCCATAGTTCGTAGAGGAAAATGGCCGAGGCTGAGGCAACATTCAAAGAGTCTGTTCCACGAGACATGGGGAGGTGAACGAGGTGGTCACAGAGGAATTCAATGTGCTCACTGAGGCCAAAATCTTCCGGTCCGAGAAGGAGGGCAGTCTTACCTGGAATTGAAGGGAGTTCTCCGATGGGAACTGAATTTGAGGACAGGCTGGTGCCGAGGAGAGTGTGGGTGTTCCTTAAGTCGGCGAGGTCTTCAAAAAGGTCCGGAGAGCGTCGAACGGGAAGGCGAAAGAGATTTCCGGCAGAAGCCCGGATGGCTTTGGCGTTAAAAGGGGAAGTGCCTTTTCCTAGCAGAACTCCGGCTCCTCCAAGCGCTGCGGTGTTACGAATGATGGTGCCAAGGTTTCCGGGGTCGGCAATCTCTGGGAGCACGACGAGTGTCCCATCCATCATACTGGAAAGAGGTGGGTTCTCTGGTTTGCGGGCAATGGCGAGATAGCCGCGATGGAAATGAAATCCGAGAAGAGAAGACGCCTCTTCGCGAGGGATGTCGTGCCCGATACGAAGTTCCTTCTCGATGAAGTAAGAGGACTCCTTGAGGCGCTGGACGGGGAGGTGACCTTCGACGACGAAGTGTGTTTCGGTTTCCCTGTTTTGAAGGACACTACGCCAATTCATGGAGTGGTTTTGACTTTGCAGGACTTGACGACCTGGGCCCAGGTTAAGTCTTTCCGGAGCATGTCGGCGAGGAATTTGTCCTTTGGAGAGAGTCGGCTGGCGTTTGCCAGTTTGGACAGGTTGGTCAGGCGTGAAAAGAGGACGTGTTTGATTTTAGATTTTGCGACTGATTTTTTTCCATACCCGCCCGGTTCGTTTGCTGACCAATAGTGAATCTGGTTTCCGGTGGCGCCGAGATAAACAACGGAGTGGCCTCTTTCTTGACCGCCGATGGCGTTGGTCCACCACATCTTGAGAAAGTCACCGGGTTGGGCGTCTTCGTATGAGGTGAAGTTGACTCCGCAGTTGAGGTCGGCAAAAAGCTTGGCGGTGCCGGGGCCGTTGGCGTTCCAGCGCCCGAAGATCTCCTCCCCATCCTTGACGCCCAGCGTGGCGAGGCGGGTGAGAGTCTTCTCAGGAAGGAATTTGGTGAGGCCGTGTCGTTCGATGGTTCTGAGGAAAACAAGGTAGGTTGCACCGGAGCAGAAGGTTGGTCCGATTTCCCCAAGGTTCTGTTGGAAAGATTTTTTTTGGAAGGAGACGTTCGCCGCGAGGCGGTCAACGTCCTTTTGGGTAGCAGCATAACCCTTGCCCTGTGGCATCGTTTTAATGGAGGCCAGCACGAGCGAGTTTGGGGTTGGCGGCCGCCCACCCAAATGGGCTTGCCATTCTTCAGGCTCGGCCGGGCTGCATGAAGGCAGGAGTATCGAGAGGAGAAGAGGTGGAAATTTCACGCTAATAACCTAGCCATGGTCCGAGCCACTTTTCAACCTCTTCCACCGTCATTTCTTTGCGGCCCGCGTAGTCTTCAATCTGATCTTTTTGGAGGTTGTCGATCATGAAATAGTGCGAGTCAGGATGCGAAAAGTAGAGACCGCAAACCGCCGAGCCTGGATGCATCGCACACGATTCGGTCAGCTCGACGCCGGTCTCTTCTTTTGCGTTGAGGAGTTCGAAAAGGAGGGGCTTCTCGGTGTGGTCGGGCTGGCTCGGGTAGCCTGGGGCGGGGCGGATGCCCTGATATTTTTCGTGAATGAGTTCGGTGTGAGTGAACTGTCCGGGGCGTTCAATTCCCCAGGCGATCCGTGCCCGGTGGTGAAGGAGTTCGGCGAAAGCTTCGGCAAACCGGTCCGCAAGCGCCTGGATCATGAGGGCTTCGTCGATGTTATTTTGCTCGCGAAGTTCGGCCGCCCATTCATCGGCACCGTGAATGCCAACGACAAAGCCGCCAAGATAATCTCCAGCCGGAGCCACATAGTCACTCAGAGCGAAGTTGGGTTTACCTGATTTTTTGTTCTGCTGGCGGAGGGTGTGGAAAGTAACGTCTTGATCTGGAAGGCGGATATCATCTCCCTGATTTTGAGCTGGAAAAAATCCGTAGATTCCAGAGGCGGTGAAGCGTTTTTCGCTGATGATTTTCTCGAGGAGCTCCTTGGCTTCGGCATAGAGTTCCTTGGCAACCTTGGCCCCTTCCTCGTTCCGGGTTTTGAGCGTTTCGGTCTCCGGATTCCAAACGCCGCGCAATTCCCAGGTGTGGAAGAATGGGGTCCAGTCGATGTAGTTGGCGAGCTCACGGAGCGACTGGGATGTGATGGTGCGGGTCCCGGTAAACTCTGGAACGGGTGGATGGTAACTATGCCAGTCGATTTGAACTTTGTTACTCCGCGCTTTTTCGATCGTTAGAGCTTCTTTCTTTTTTCCACCGGCGAACTTTTCGCGGGCCTTGCGGTGGTTTTCTTCGTTAGTGTTGATGAATTTTTGCCGGTCTTCCGAGAGGAGAGCCGTGGTGATGGGGACGGAGCGGGAGGCATCGAGAACGTGGACGAGAGGGCCCGAGTAGTGCTCGGCAATTTTGATGGCGGTGTGAGCTGCGCTGGTGGTGGCTCCGCCGATGAGGATAGGAATCCCTCTTTTTCCCAAACCGCGTTTTTCGGCTTCCTTTGCCACCGTGATCATTTCGTCAAGTGAGGGGGTGATGAGGCCGGAGAGTCCAATGATGTCTGCACTGTGTTCCTCGACGGCTTCAAGGATCTTATCGCAGGGAACCATGACTCCCATGTCGACGACGTCGAATCCATTGCAGGTGAGGACGACTCCGACGATGTTCTTTCCGATGTCATGGACGTCGCCTTTGACGGTGGCCATGATGACCTTTCCATTTGAGAAGGATTTAGTGGCGATGGCGCGGGCTTCCGCTTCAGAGAGGTTGGAGTCTTCCTCGCACATCCGGGACGCTTGAGCTATGATTTTTTCCTCGCGTTCTTTCTCCATCAGTGGCTCAAGCCAGGCGACTGATTTTTTCATGACGCGGGCGGATTTGACGACCTGCGGGAGAAACATTTTTCCGGCCCCGAAGAGGTCTCCGACGATGCCCATGCCGTCCATGAGCGGGCCTTCGATGACAGTTAGAGGTTTCTCGTACTTTGCGAGAGCTTCCTCCGTGTCGGCATCGATGAATTTGTCGATTCCTTTGAGGAGGGAGTGCTCGAGCCGTTTCTCGACGGGTTGTTCCCGCCAAGCCAGATCTTCCACGAGTTTCTTGGCTCCCTGTCCTTTGAATTCTTCGGCGAGGTCGAGAAGCCGTTCGGTGGCTCCGTCATCTTTGTTGAGCAGGACGTCTTCGACAGCCTTAAGAAGATTCTTTGGGATTTCATCGTAAACCTCGAGCATTCCGGCGTTTACGATTCCCATGTCCATGCCGGCTTGCGTGGCGTGGTAGAGGAATGCCGAGTGCATGGCTTCGCGGACCGCGTTGTTGCCCCGGAAGGAAAAGGAGATGTTGGAAACACCGCCGGAGACCTTGGCAAAAGCGAGGTTTTCCTTGATCCAGCGAGTGGCATTAATGAAATCGAGGGCGTAGTTGTTATGCTCCTCGATGCCGGTGGCAACGGTAAGAATGTTAGGGTCAAAGATGATGTCCTGAGGCGGGAACCCGACTTCATCTACGAGGATATCATAGGCCCGTTTGCAGATGCGGCATTTGTCCTCGTAGGAAGCAGCCTGACCTTGTTCATCGAAGGCCATGACGACGACGGCGGCCCCGTAGTTGAGGATGTGGCGGGCGTTTTTCTTGAAGGCTTCTTCACCTTCCTTGAGTGAGATGGAGTTGACGATTCCTTTGCCCTGAAGGTGCTTGAGACCTTCCTCAATGATTTCCCATTTGGAGGAGTCGACCATAATGGGGACGGCCTGAATATCAGGCTCGGCCTGAATGAGGTCGAGGAACTTGGCCATCATGACCTTGCCGTCGATGAGGCCATCATCGAAACAAATGTCGATGACGTTGGCCCCGTTTTCGACCTGCTGGCGCGCCACTTCGAGTGCGTCTTCAAGCTTGTCTTCCTTGATCAACTTCCGAAAGCGGGGGGAGCCGGCGACATTGGTTCGTTCCCCGATCATGAGGAAATTTTTGTCGGGGGTGTGGTTGTATGGTTCAGTGCCGGAAAGGCGAAGGAGGCGTGATACGGTGGACATTTGAGATCGGAGATCTGTGATTTGAGTGATGAAATTTAAACTCTGAACCGTTGTGAGGAACTAGATCGTTGCGAGGGCTGGGACCGGACGGGGGGCTTTGCCTTGGACGGACCGGGCGATGGCGGCGATATGCTCGGGGGTGTTTCCGCAGCAGCCGCCAGCGAGGTTGAGGAGTCCGGCGTCGGCAAAATCGGCGATGTAATCGTGCATGTGTTGAGGTTCGAGATCGAAGCCGGTGCGAGCGAGTGGGTTTGGGAGGCCGGCGTTGGGGTAGCAAGAGATGTGAGTGGTGGCTGCATTTCCCAGATCACGAAGAAAGGGCTCCATGAGGTCGGGCCCGAGAGAGCAGTTGAGCCCGATAGCGAGGGGATCCACGTGGGCGAAGGTGTTCCAAAGTGCTTCGACCTTTTGCGCTGAAATCATGGTTTCGCCTCCGCGGCCCACTGCCGCAGAGATGATCACCGGTGCTTTCGTTCCAGATTCCTTGATGGCTACCAGTGCGGCTTTTGCGTTCAGGGAATCGAAGATGGTCTCGACCATGAGGATGTCGCAGTCCGCTTCGAGAAGGGCATCGATTTGATGACGGTAGGTTTGTTTGACCTGATCGAAGGTGACGGGGCGAAACGAGGTGTCGTTGGGGTCGACGACGTTGGTGAGGGAAACTGTCAGAGGGCCAATGGCTCCGGCGACGTAGCGTTTTCGTCCGTCGGCTTGAGCAACCCGATCGGCTTGTTCTTTGGCGAGGTGAACGGATTTGATGTTGAGCTCGTGGACAAGATCCTGGAGCTGGCTATTGTTGAGAACCTGTGTGTCGAAGAATTCCGGATCCTTTTTGCCACCTGTTTTGCGTGGATCTTCGACAAAGAATTCTGACTGCGCGAGGACGGTGCCGGAAAAGGTGTTGGTTTCGCAAATATCGGAACCGGCTTCGTAAAAGCGCTTGTGAATGTCTCCGATCACGTCGGGGCGGGTGATGGAAAGGATGTCCCCGTTGTTCAGGAGATCTTCGTGATTATCCTGAAAACGTTGGCCTCGAGCGTCTGCCTCGGTGAGTTCATAACCACGGATGGTGGTTCCCATGGCTCCGTCGAGGACCAGGATGCGCTCGGAGAGGATGGACTTAAGTTCTTCGTTGAGGTCGGTTGTCATGGTCTTGCCTTGCCCGGACTTTCGTAATTATGAAATGATTTGCAAGTTCAAATCTACGTATCGCGATATGTTGATAAGAATGGCTGGAGGGTCTTGGCTCGTGATGGAGTTGCCGTTAAATCAGCTTTTTTTCCATTGCTAAGCAAGTTTTGAGACCGCATAGTCCCTGCGGCGGCAACTGTCGCCAAAAAAGAACTCAACTACTTTAAGTTATCGCTAGACCAAGAAATTTCCGAAGAGGCGGCGGCGGAGGCCGTCGGCGCGGACGCCGTAGAATCGACAAGAGTAATCGTGACGGAGACGAGGGCAATGAACAGAAATCTGTTGAGATCGAAGGAACAATCTCGGCTGTTTTGGCAGGGACAATGTTCAAAGTCGCTCTTCCCAGTGGTCACGAGGTGTTGGCACATATCTCTGGGAAGATGAGAAAACGGTTCATCCGTCTTGTGGTTGGCGATAAGGTCAAGATGGAAATGTCTCCTTATGACACCACGAAGGCGCGGATTGTCTTTCGTCTTGGTTAGGTCCGGAATCCTCACCCGAATCAGCGGGGGCGGTCTTGGTTCTTGCGGAGCTTTACCGAGAGGTCTATATCAAATCCGCTTCGCTCTCATGGCGTTGTGTTAAACCAGAATCGCTATTTTGGGACTCGTTGATCAAATTAGACGGTGGAGATTGGTCCATCAGGGGCTCTCCTCGGGAAAGAAACGTCGCACGAGCACCGATGGCGGGGCCTTGGGCGCGATGGATCGCAGTTTTGTGGTCCGCGGAGCTCTTTATCTTGGGTTTGCACTCGGAATGGTGGGCCTGTTCTTCGGGGTTCAAGATGTTGATTCCCGGGTTCCCGAGGCGGTGGTAATTCTGATTTGTGGACTTGCAATTTTTCATCTGAATCATCAGCAATCAGCCCGTCGAAACGGAAGTGTTTTTCTCGTTTTTGGAGGGATCCTGATTCACCTATGGGTGGTTAAGTTGGCCTGCGGGGTCGCTTTGAATTCGGACCTCGGGGAGCACTATGAGTTTCTTGTGATGCCGATGGCGCTGGCTCCGATGGTGCACTCGGTCCTGCTGGGGCAACGCGCAGGTGTTTATTCCTCGGTCTTTGTAAGTCTCTTTGGCGCGCTAACAGTTCAAAGTGATGACCGCTGGGCTTTCTTTGCGATCAGTCTTATTTGTGGGCTGACGGCGGTCTTTGCGACGAAGCGGGTGAGCAAGAGGGGGCGGCTCTTGCGGGCCGGTCTCTGGGTGGGGATTACGGCGCTTTTGGTTGATTTGGTTTTCGCCAAAATTTCGTTGAGTGATCTTCAGATGGGGAGTGCCTTAAGCTGGACAGTTTTTGGCAAGGCTTGCCTGATCGCGCTCTCGACGGGATTATTAACCGGACTGTTTGTGGGTGGAATTTTGCCGCTGCTGGAGGGTGTGTTTGGACTTACGACCGAGATTTCGTGGCTGGAGCTTAGTGATTTGAACCACCCGCTTTTGCGTAAAATGCAGATCGAGGCTCCGGGGACCTTTCATCATAGTTTAATTGTAGCCTCGCTCGCGGAAAGTGCGGCGGAGGCGATCGGGGCAAATGCTGTAATGAGTCGTGTTTGTGCTTACTTTCATGACATCGGGAAGTTGAATAAACCGGAATATTTTATCGAAAACCAAGGAGGTCTAAATCCGCACGATGGTCTAACCCCCACGATGAGTGCCCTCATCATCGTTGCGCACGTCAAGGATGGGGTCGATCTGGCGATCAAAAATAAACTGAATCCGAGGATTCTCGAAGTAATTCAGGAGCACCACGGTGATTCCTTGGTTTACTACTTTTACCGCAAGGCGCAGGAGCGTTTGCAGAAACACGAAATAGAGAAGGGGAACGGGAGCAGTGATTCCGATGATCTGCCGAAGGTTGATGAGAAGAGTTTTCGCTATCCCGGGCCGATTCCCCAAACCCGGGAAAGTGGGATTATTTCGCTCGCAGATGCCATTGAGAGCGCATCGAGGACGATTTCGAAGCCTTCTCCGAGCCGGATTCGGGCTCTGGTGGATGAGATCGTCTTCAAGAGGGTTCGTGACGGGCAGTTGGACGCATGCGGTTTAACGATGAGTGAATTGACGACGATTCGGAAGATTTTTGCCACCACTCTCCGGAGCATGCTTCATGCACGGATCGAGTATCCCAAGGAGCAGGTTGAAGATGCGCCCTCCGACTTATCGAGGAAGAGTAGGAAAGGGCTCTCAGCAGATCATAGCGAGAAAGGGCGTCGTCGACGGTAAAAAAAGAATCGCGGGCGATGGTTGAAATTTACCTAAAATCTTCGTCACGGATTTTTTCCGGTGATTTGTTGGGGCAATTGGAGTCCGGTTGGACTGAGGTTT
>CBFHQJ010000010.1:0-73941 GCA_965657795.1 Akkermansiaceae bacterium | reverse complement strand
GACCGCCAGAATCGTCATTCTTTTTCTAGGGATCCTCTCCCTGTGCTCCTAGGAAAAGACGGCGATCAATTCCTGTCTCTAAGCCAGCACCAAGGTGGTATGAATAGATGGGGCTCTCTAAGTCTTTCGGGACGAAAGCCCGGGCCTGTGGTCTTTCGAAAGCGTGTTTGCTGGCAGAAAGGCCTCCACGTCTGGACTTTTTCCCATAACTCCAGCAAACAGGAACCCTTGCTCAATTATTTCGCCGATCCTACCATCAAAATCGGCGACCGCATTTTCATCCTCAACAAGGGCAGAAAACTCGCCGCATCGGTTGTCGCAATGCCCGCTGGTGAACAATTTCGCTACCTCTTCGAGACCGATCCCTCCTTCCCCGTGGCCGGAATGAGTGGTCCACCAGTCTATTTGCCCCGTCCCGGCGCTGTCATTGGAGCCTTCCAAGCAGCCGATCACCGCACCAAAGCCACCATCGGCGGCTTCGAACTTCTCCAAATGGAGTAAGCTCCGCATTGCCGCCTCATTTTTCGAAGACGAAAACCAACTCTTCGCGCGTTTTCCCCACAGGGAAAGCTTCCCGGAATTCTTGCGTATTCCATACTCCGAGCCATTCTCTCTGACTCACAACGTCAATTTTTCATGCGCACTTCACTTCTTCTCGGATTGCTGGCATTACCTGCCACAGCCACCGATTTGGTCTTCGACGCCTTTGAATCCGATGGCTTCGGAGAATGGGCCGTCGAAGGCCAGGCATTCGGAAAGGCTCCCACCGCAGTCACGCCCGAAGGTGTCAACGGTCGGATCACTAATTTCTCGGGCCAGTATTTCGTGAGCTCGGCCCACGGAGGAGACAAGCCGACCGGCACTCTCACCTCGCCCAATTTTAAAATCTCCCAACCCTTCCTCGGTTTCAAAATCGCAGGCGGGAATCATAAGGGCAAGACCGCCGTCCAGCTCGTCATCGGAGACCAGGTTATTTTTGAAGCCACCGGTCAGAACAGCCTCGAAATGCAGAAAGTAATCTGGCCCCTCAAAGATCACCAGAACAAACAGGCCAGGATCCGCATCATCGATACCGAACCCGGCAGCTGGGGCATCATCAATGCCGACCACTTTGTCTTCTCAGACAACCAAAAACCCTTTTTCCCAAAGCCCAAAAATCAAGTATCCAAGGCAGATAAGGATGGTCTCGTTTCCACCGACATCATTCCCGGACTCACCGTCCCGGAAGGCGCCGTCGCCAAGCTTTTCGCAAACAATCAAACCTCCGGTCTCTACTCCCCCACCGCGCTGACGGTTGACGAGCAAGGCCGCGTATTCGTGACAGAAACCCACCGCTTCGGTCAGGGAGTCCAAGACAACCGCCGCCACCTTTACTGGCTCATGGACGATATGTCGGCTCAGACCACCGACGACCGCGTCGCCATGCATGAGAAGTGGAAGGAAAAGCTTCCTCTTGAGAAAATGACCGAGCTCTCGGAAAAAATCCGGGTCCTCGTCGACACCGATGGCGATGGCGTGGCGGACAAGTCCGAGATCTTCGCCGATAAATTTGATAACCTCCTCGACGGAACCGCCGCCGGCATCATGGCCTTCGAGGGTAAAATCTACTTTGCCTGCATTCCAAGCATTTGGTTGCTCGAAGATGAGGACGGAGATCTCAAGTCAGACAAGCGGAGCGTCATTCAGGACGGCTTTGGCGTGCGTGTCTCATTCTCCGGGCACGACTTGAATGGCTTCGCTCTTGGACCCGATGGACGACTTTACACGACCATCGGCGATCGTGGATTTTCCTTCACCACCAGGGAAGGCCGCGAATACAAATATCCGAACCAAGGAGCCATCCTCCGCTTCGAACCGGACGGCTCGAATATGGAAGTCGTCCAGACCGGACTGCGCAACCCCAAGGAGATTGCCTTCGATCAATTCGGGACCGGCATCACCGTCGACAACAACTCCGACCAAGGAGATCGCGCCCGCGTCGTCTTCCTGCTCGAAGGTGCCGACTCCGGCTGGCGCATGGGCCATCAGGTTCTTCACTCCTTCCACAAAACCGCCGGGATCCCCGACCGCCCCATCAACCAATGGATGCAGGAGAAAATGTGGTCTCCCAAGAACGACAGCCAGCCCGGTCACATCGTTCCTCCCATGCTCAATCTAACCTCCGGCCCCTCCGGGCTCGCCTACTACCCCGGCACCGGATTCGGACTCGGTTGCAAAGATCAATTCCTGATCTGCGACTACCGTGGCGGCGCCGCCGCCTCGGGAATCTGGAATTTCAGCATCAAAGATGACGGAGCTGGATTTGCGGTTGCCAGTTCCGGCAAATTCAACTGGGGCATTGCCGCCACCGACATCGAATGGGGATACGATGGCAAACTCTACGTTTCAGATTTCGTCAGCGGATGGGCATCACACAAAGCCGGCCGTGTTTATACACTCGAAGAACAAAACCCCGGCAAAAGCGTTGGCGAACTCCTCGCTGAAATTGACTTCAAGACCGCACCCGCCCGTACCTTGGCCGGTCTCCTTTCACACGCCGACCAGCGGGTCCGACTTCGCGCCCAACTCCACCTTTCCTCACGCCCTGAAGCGCTTCCCCTGCTCACCGCCGCGGCCAATCAGCAGATCAACAACATCGAACGCCTGCACGGAATTTGGGGCCTCGGCATCATGGCTCGCAAGGGAAACACAGTCGCTGCCAGCATCCTTGCCCAGCAACTCCGGAGCAATGATCCCCGGGTGAGAGCCCAAGTTGCAAAGACCCTTGGCGAAGCCCCCCTCAAGACCGCCGACATCCTTCTTCCAGCTCTCACCGATGGTGCTCCCAGGGTTCGTGCGCTTGCCGCCATCGCCGTGGGCCGCGTGGGGGATTCCGCCGCCCTTCCCGCAGTACTCGAAATGATCGAGTTCAACGGCGATAACGATCCCGTCCTGCGCCACGCCGGAGTGATGGCACTCGTAGGAATCGCCAAAGACCAGGAAATCGCAGACTTGGTTCGCCATGACTCCGACGCAGTCAGACACGCCGCGGTCATCGCCTTGCGAAGACTGGGAAGCGCGAAAGTGATGTCCTTCCTTGGAGACACCAATCTCCAGATCTCCAACGATGCCATCCGCGCCATCCACGACACTCACATTGAGCCTGCCCGCCCGATCCTGGCAGCTCTGCTTGATGACGAATCAATTGGCACGCCCCAGCGCCCGGTCAGCCGCATGATCCTGCGACGCCTTGTCCACAGTGCTTACCGCATCCCGAGCGAGCAAAACCTTCTTCGCGTGATCAAGGCCGCCGTGAATCCAATCTTCCCGCTCGAGGAGCGCAGGGAAGCAATGCGACTTCTCGCAATGTGGGAAAATCCTCACGAGGTCGACCAGTCCCTCGGATACCATTCCCCTCTCCCCCCACGAGACCCCGCCATTATGGAAAAAGTCCTCGGCGAGCACATCGGGCTACTGCTCGATGGCGGACAGGAAATCTTCGGAGATGCCATGAAGCTAGCCCTCCGCTACGGCATCCAACACGAAGGGCTCGATTCAGGAAGCCTCACCCGCATCATCCGCGATCAAAAGACCGACGGAAAAACCCGGGCAGGAGCCCTCGACCTTTTCCTCAAAGGAACCCCTGAAAACGCCAACGAGATTCTTGCCGAAGCAGCTCGCTCCAAGAATGACGAACTCGCCAGCAAAGCACTCCAACTAGCCTCCGAGCGCGACCCCGCCGCCACCGTCGCAGCGCTCAAAGGGGCCCTCAAATCGGACAGCACCGCCCGACGCCAAACCGCTTGGTCCATCATTGGCAGCCTTCCCGCCGAGCATGCCATTCCCCTGATCCGAGAGGGCCTCGTTGATCTTAAAGACGGAAAAAGCGACCGCGACACCCGGCTTGACCTCCTCATGGCCGCCCGGAAACGCCAGGAACAAGCGATCAAGTCAGCCCTTGCCGACTACGAAAATTCCCTGTCCAAGGACGATCCCCTCGCTTCCTGGCAGCCTTCGCTCGCCGGAGGGAATGCCGCCCGGGGCTTCAAAGTCTTCCAAACCCACGCCGCCGCCCAGTGCATGCGTTGCCACCGGCACGAGCCCGGCCACTCGGAAGGCGGAGAAGCCGGTCCCAACCTCATGGGAGTCGCCCTCAGGCACGATGCCAACGGCCTTCTCGAGTCACTCATCCTCCCACATGCTGAAATTGCCGACGGATTTGGAGTCGCCGAGATCAAACTCAAAGACGGCAGCAGTAAGAGTGGCACCATCGCCGCCACCACCGATGACTATATCGACCTCAAGGAAAGTGAGTCGGCGATCTGGCGAATCAAATTGTCAGATCTGGCCGGGACGCCCCAGCCCGTTTCGGCCATGCCGCCCATGGGAGCCATCCTCACCCCTTATGAGACCCGCGACCTCATCGCCTGGCTTCTCACTCTGACCAAGCCAAACCCCGAAAAATCCGCCGCTTATGAAGCCAAGGAACTTTCGCTTGCAGACCCCAAAAAGATGGACGAAGGCACAAAAAGAACCGAGACTCCCGCCGGTTCGAAACCTGAAACTGATCAAACCGTGAGCGAAAATAACGAAATCGACCCCGCCGTAATGGAACTTGGTAAAGCGCAATACAACTTGTGCCTTGGTTGCCACGGCCCCACCGGCCAAGGCATGCCCAATGTCGGCCCTCCTCTCGAAAAATCCGAATGGGTCACCGGACCTGTTGAAAACCTGATCGGGATCCAGCTTCGCGGACTCCAGGGAGCGATTAGCGTCAACGGAGTTGACTATCAGTTCGCCGCGCCAATGGTCGCGATGGGCGCAGGACAACCGGACGAGAACATAGCCGCCGTTCTGACCTACATTCGTAATTCCTTCGGGAACCAGGCTTCTGCTGTCACGCCGGAAATGGTCGCCAAATACAAGGCCGACAATAAGGACATTCTAAGCAAGGTTCCACCGCCGATGCTCAACGTGAAGGAGCTCATTGATCCATTTAAGAGGGAAATCAGCGCCGACGGAACTCCCGTCATTAGCGACGCTCCGGCTCCAACCATTCCCGAGGTTCCCTCAACCGGACTCGGTGCCCCCATGACCGGGATCCTCATCTTCCTGGTCATCGCTGGCCTCACCGGTGTCGGCATGCTCCGCATGAAGACTATCAACAAGTAAGGCAGGCCGACTGTAGCTTTCAGTCAAACGTTCCGGGACAACCGGAGCGTTTTTTTTTGCGCGCCACTTCAATAATTTTGGAGATGAATCTCGTCCGCCTCGTCGGTCATCTGGTGGATGAAGACGAATTTGCATGCCCCGGAAAGAAAGCAAATCAGCAGGATCCCCAGCACCAGCATCACTGGCTGGGCCGTCCCAATTAAAGCGAGGGCGATCCAGGTCGCCAGCAAGGGAATCACCAGATTGTTCCGCAACTGATAGGTCGATTCTGCAAGCCGCGACAACGCACTGGTTGGCCGACTCTCTTTGGTCCCCTCAATATCCCACTGATAGAGAGTAAACGACTGCCCGGACAATCTTCCCGGATGCTCCAGATCCAGCTTGAGCCCGTTTTCGCTGGCGAAGGACTTCACCGCCTCGATCTCTGAGTTTTCGTCGAGCCGATTGGTTCCGGAAAGCCGGACTACCTCCCGTTTCGGCAAATGCCGGAGCTCGTATCCCTCCGGAACTTCCTCGTCAGGGGGAGTATTAAAAACCAACCCAAGAAAGAGCTTCCCGGAACTGCGATCCCAATGGCGCCAAACCTTGTTTGTCCTGCGATCGAGCGATCTCACCACCGCATTGGCGTCCGTGAAAAATTGCTCGTGGGCCGACTTATCCCCGGCATCAAAGCGCTTTCCAAGAACCCATTGCTCTTCTACCTCAAAGGTCCGGATCCAATACCGAAGAGATCCCCTCCCCCGAATCGCAAAGAACCAAACAAACACTCCAAACCCCACTAACAATAGAATCCACGATGCGATTACGGTCACGGGAGCTTCTAACAAGCCCACCCGATTCTGAAAAGTCTCTTCGCTCTCTCAATCTCGACATTCCCCGCCCAGATGGTATCAGGAGGAGCTATGAAGAAACTTCTCTCAACTCTCACCCTTTCCGCGTTGCTTGTTTCATCCCTTTCCGCGCAGGAAAGAGACCGAGATCAACGAACCTCCCGCGGCAAACCGGACCAAGCGAAAATTGAGAACTTTGACTGGGACCGCGTCAAAGAGCGAATCGAAGGTGCCGTCAAACGTGGTGACATGACCCGTGATCAGGCCAATCAAAAATACACCGAACTGAAGAAGAAGCTCGCAGCCAAACCCCAAGTCAACAGAGACCAGCCATTACGAGCGCGACCTGAGAATTCACGCCAAGGCCCCGGCCAAAGACGACCGGATGCCCTCGGTAAGGTGCTGGGAGAATTGATTGCCCAGAACAAAATTAATCGCGAGGACGCCCGAAAGATCTTTGAAGCTGCTTATGCCAGCCGACCACAGATGCCGGTTCGTCACGACCGCACCAACCCGCAAGGAAAACTCGTCGGGGAATTACGCGATGTTCTGAATCAAGCCAGAGAAGAGCTCGAGGAGATCCGCGAAGCGCGGGAAGACATGCAAAGGCACCACGAGGAGCGGGAACATCATCGGCACGCAGAGGCGGAGGAGGCCGAAATCCGCGAACGGGAAAACGCCGAGCGCATGGAGCGCGCCCGCGAAGCCGAGGCCAGGGAACGAGCCGAAATGATGCGCAAGCGCGCCGAACGGGAGGAAATGGCACGCATGAAGGAGCAGTTCACTCAGCAAGCCGAGCGTGCCAAACGTGAATTCGTGGAAAAGCAGCAGATGCTCGATAGGCAACGGCGCCAGCATGAAGAAGCTCGTCGTGAACTAGAAAAGCAGACTCGCGAACGAAAGCGAAAATCCGAAGGCAAAGAATAGATCCAGGCACACTTCCCCTGCCTCGCCTGTTGCAGAACAGGCGGGGCTTTTTTTGTTTCCTAACCCGATGCTCTCTCGACTTTCAGGGTCATTCTGAGACCCTCTCAGCAATGAACCTACTCCCCTTACTCGGACTCGCCGCCACCTTCATTCTATCCGGCTGTAAAAGTTCCGACGATAAAGCGACCCTGAGAGGCGAAACGATTCGGGAGTTAACAGAAGCCGACCTCGTAAACGTTGAGAAGTTCGGCGAAAAATTTGCGCAGGACGCCACCGAGGGAAACGCCGCCGAGGTCGCCCGGGCCTTTAACGCGCGCGGATATTTTCTGAGATCACTTGATGGGATCGAATTTCCTCCCTCCGAGTTTGAGGAGTTCATGTCCGGAGTCATCAAAGGAACGAACCAAAGAGCCGGCGGCCTTGGTTGGGGAGTCCTGAATGAACAGTTGGACTACGTGAAGCTCCTTGATTTTCAGGGAATGAAAATGCCCTTGTTCAGGTTCAATGAGGAAGGCGGATTTGGATACATGATTATCATGGCTCTTCCCGACGCTTCCGGCGAGATCAAAGCTTATGACACCTATATGCTGAGTAACGGCGACTGGAGCAGCATGACAACCCGGAGACTCATTCTCCCCACCATCAAACAGCTTCTCGGTTCGAAATTTACCCGCGCTTTCAAAAAGAAGGATGAAGCCGATATCTCCAATCATCTCGAAACCATCAAGGCGATTAACAACGCAAGCCAAACCGGAGATATCAACGCGCTGCAAAACGCTTACCGGGCTCTCCCCGACAAACTTCAAAAAGAACGTTTTTTCTGGAGCACTTACCTTAATAGCTTGGTCGACAATGTTGACGCTCACCTCAAGGAGTCTCTAAAATTCGAGGCCGCTTTTCCAGACGACGCCGGCGTCGCCCTGATGCTACTTGATGCCGACTTCAATCGTGAAGACTGGGATGGCACTCATCGAAAACTGGATACGATCAGAAAGTTTGTCGACGGCGATCACTACCTCGATTACTACGACTCCTTGATCTACATCCTCGCGGAAGACTTTAAACGTGGGGTGGAAATGGTCGACAAGGCTCTTGAAGCCAGCCCTCAAAGCGAGGATTATTGGTGGAGTAAAATCACCTGCCTGACCGAGTTGGAGGAGCATCAAAAGCTGCTAACCTTGCTCGAGGACTACGAAAAACAATTTGAAGTTCGGCTCACCAAGGAAGACTTCAACGAAGGCTTCCTCGATAAATTCATCGCCTCCCCGGAGGGCAAGGCCTACTTCGGCGGCTAGGCTATTCCGAACCTCGCTTGAATTTCTCATAGCCGTCCTTGCCCATATATCTTTTCAGGATCAGGGCCGGAGCCTGCTTCAAATCAACCAAGACCATGGCATGCAGGCTATTCTTAAAATTCGGCGCATAGGCGAAATCCAGCAAGGTGGCATTCAGCTTGAAATACTGACGTAGTAAAACAGGAACCCCTTTTCCATCGGTTTCGTGCGTTGCAACTTCTGCCGAAACTTCCTCCATACTTTCAAATCGTGAGGTCAGGTCCTCCGGGCGATCTTGAAAAGGAAAGAGCGCACGCATGGCACCGCCCCAGGTCTGGTCGGTCTTGGTTCGTCGCAAGAAACGGACGATCAGATTTTGGGAAATCGAAGTGTAGTCACCGCTGATGGTGATCGCTCCGAAGAGCTTGTGATAGCGTGGATAGTGCGCCACGAATTGTCCAATCCCCTTCCATAGTCCAAGCAGGGAATGCATTGATTTTTGATAATCGGGAAGGATCCAGGAGCGCCCCAATTCAAGAGCCGGGTTCAAGTAATCCATCAAGGACTGGTCACACTCGCAATAAGATCCCGAGTAGAGTCCGTCGAAACCAAACTCAGCAAAGATCAGATCAGTGCGCGCCAGACGATACCCTCCGGCAATTCGTTTCTGCTCACGATCCCAGAGAAACAGATGGCTGTAATAGTCATCATATTTGTCAAGGTCACGCGGCTTGCCGGTGCCAACGCCGACGGACCGGAAGGTTACTTCCCGGAGTCTCCCTATTTCTAATAGAATATTCGGAATGGCACCCGCCGGAGCCAAAAAAATATCAAACGGTCCTTGTTTCGCGAGCATTCCTGCCCCCCCAAGACGCGCCATATCTTCCGCGAGAACATCATCCGGAACCGGTTCGGCAATCTCACTAAAGGAAGTATTCATCGAGCTAATAGGTTTCATGACCGGTAAACATTATCAGGACCGCTGCATTAAGTCATATCGAAAGGATGTGACATAATATTGACTCAGTCAATGTTCGTAAGCTGGCGATGGCGCAGAGTGGAAGGGGCAATGCCAAAGCCTCCCTCCATTTGAATTCCCCGATGGGAGCATATCCCGTTAATCATCGCAAAATGGTGAACGGTGTGGCTCACCAAGAACTGCAGTTCCCATCCAAGTGTCGATTCATGCCAGGAATGATCAGCTCCCCCGCAGTTCATTTTAACTTTCACGGTGGTCGTCACATTCAGCACTTTTGCGGACTCCAATCGGTTCCGAATCTGCACGATCTCTTTCCGGGCACGATCAGTCGAGCACTCCAACTCTTCCTCACGCACGCGATGATCGTAATCGATGAACGACTCGGAAAGGCCTTGTAAAAATGACGAGTAGTGATCCAGCCAATGTCTGAGGTGTTGACCTAAACTGGAACCATAAAGAGTGGCGTCCGACGCTCCATAATCAGAATCAGCAATCTCAACAAGCAGCCGCTCGGCTTGCTTCAGAAGATGGATGTTGGCCTCAATCAAATTCTCCATGTTGTTCGATTTGGTCGTGGGAGGAACCACCGGTCCATCTAATTCCCCAAAACTGAAAGAGATTCCACTTTCCTGCGAAGCCATGCTCCCGCCTGCTCCCCGTTCTTTCTGAGTTCACTGCTTTCAAAAGGCTCTCCGGCACGTGCCACAATTTCCTGCCCCTTCATCTTGGCTAGCCCGGTCGGAATCAACGCGGTCCTTACAAAGCCGGAAAGCCGCGAGAGAAAATTGATACCGGCAGGTGGTTTTCCGTAAAACCAAAGTGGCACGATAGTCGCATTCATCCGCTGGAGTAGTTTAACAATATGTTCATTCCACGGAGGATCGACCATGCGATCACCCTTCCAATAAGCCACCCGCCCCGCCGGAAAAACGCCCAGCGATCCCCCTCGCTTCACATGCCGCAACATCGCCCGAAGACTGGCGGCGTTTTCACGGGTATTATCCTGATCCAAAATTGACACTGGAAAAACGGTATCAGCCATCCCGGGAAGTAGCACCACCTCACGGTTTGCGAGGACCTTAAAGTCATCCCTAAGATCATGCATGATCGCTTTAAGAGCCAGGGCATCGGATCCACCAAAGCCATGGTTCGCGACCACAACCACGGGGCCATTCTTTGGAATTCGTTCCGCCAAGTCCTCCACTCTAATCTCAAGTCCCAGCCGGCGAGCCACTCCCGAAAAAGGGTTTTGCTCCCCAGCCGAATCAGCAAAAGCCTGACGAATTTCAGGATAACAGAGGAGTCTCTCTAGCAAGCACGCCAAACCCTCGTGCCGTGCCAGAAAAGGCAGATGCTTTCGGACATCCGCAAATTGTTCAGGTCTTTCGCTCAAACTCATCAACTTCCAGATAGTTCTTATCGCAGTGTTGCCGGATAAGATCAAGCAAGTCCCCGGGTTCCGGAGGAGTCACGCCACGCACACGCCAAGCCGCCCCGATCTCCGCCGCCATTTTAAAATGTCTGCAAAGATCAGCCATTCCCCTCCGCCACGAATACCCCGGCTGATACATGTGGGCGGGTTCACCCATCACTCCATTCAACTCAAGTACACGGATATTCCGTCCAGCCTGTAAATCATCAGTCGAAGGGACCTTGACGTCATAACGTCCGAAATTAAACCCAGGAAAGCGTTCTCCAAGTTCATCAAAGACCTCGAGCAACTCGTCGGTGATGAGACTTCTCTCATCCGTAAAAACCGCACCCCGCGAATGAGTCCCGATCGGAGCAAGGGTAAATCGCTCACCCTCTCCGATGACCCGGTCCAGAGATCCCTCATACTTCGAAAAGTAATACTTAGCCATGAGCACCGCTCGATCGTCAGCCAGAATCAGTTCCTCCAAAATTCGCTCACCATCTCCCGTCAGAAACTGAGGATGCTTGCCGCAAAGCGAGGTGATCATGCCCTGTCCCTCATCGGGAAACTTCGCCCAATGCACGCCAAATTCCAGCCCTGTGATATACTCTTGGACCAAAAAACCCTCTTCGCAGTGATCAACCCAGCAGCGGGCCGACTCCCTGTCATAAACGATCTCGACACCCGAACCTCGTTGCCCAAAATCAGGTTTCAGGACGACCGGGAAATCCAATTGGTGATTCGACAGGAAAACCTTAACTTGCTCGAAAGCGTCAGCTGCACCTTCCGGGACACGAAGATAACGGGCGACGCGAACTCTCCCCTCTGGTCCTTGAAAGGAGTCAAGAATATCCCCCTTCTCTTCCATCGCCATTCCACTCGCTTGCATGGCAGGATTGCAATTCGCCCAGAGCGTAAAGCCTCGTAATCGGATCGAATGCCAGAGCCACGAAAACAACACCGGTAGGTAAACCGCCCACACCGGCCAAAATTCCCAGCGAGTGAAACGCTGCCATCTCGCCCAAAGGAGTCGTTTGAATCGCCAACTCATTTCAAAGGAAGCTCGACCAACGTTTCGAGCGGATCGCCATTGAGATCCGCTTGCCCGGCCAAGTAGTGCCACGCAATCCGATCACTAACCAGAACCCGCGAGCGACTCCACGTTTGGGCATCAGGACGATTCATTCGAACCGAGTAAGGCGACGGGGGCTCTTGCAGTGAAGCGTGAAAATCCACCCCTCGTAATCCTGACGAAAAACAAGCACGCCGCACGGCACGGACCTCTTCAAATCGAAAAGATGAAGAGGTCAGAATCTCCGGCATTTCGCTTTGGGACAACTCATCCCCTGTCCACTCCCAGCAAACATCCCCGGCCGGCGAAAAAACCGCCAAAGTAAATGCCTGATACCTGGTCAACTGGATGAGCTTTTTTGCAATCTCATCCGGAGACTTGGCTCTTGCCATCGACCAAACCAATCGTCCCCGGCTGAGCGGATCACCAATCACCCGCCCTTCAAGCTCCCACTTGTTCAAAAGACAGATCACCACGCCCAGATCGTTGGCAAACATCCAGGTTCCACCACCTTTCGGGTCACGGGGACTTAAAAAAGAAGAATCTCCAGTGTTAAACCGAGTCGGGGCATCTGCTACTGGACGAGTCTTCAACTCATCCCGATTGAAGTAAATCTCAAGATCCGTCGACGAAACACGGTTCCAGGTCAAAGTGCACATCGACTGTATCGGCTCACCGACTCGGGTTACTTCTTTTCCTGATCTTTCCCGGACTTATCTTCGCTTCCGACCGGAAGCGTTGGCTCGGCTTTGTTTCATCCTCCACCTGAGGACATTCCTCTGCTCGCTCAGGTCTGGACGCCCATCGAAGGCAAAATCCATATCTGCAGGGCAAGGTAAGCTCCAACAACTCCGGTTCCAATTAAAAATCCCTTCATAATGTTTTCGGAAGTATGATGCTTCCTGGCCACAATTATTCCCGAGTCTTTCCAAATGGCAACCCGTAGAGTGAGTGGCTGCTTCAAATTCCGAAGAAATTTCCTGCCTTTCGAACTCCAAAAAACCTTTCCCCTGCCGCATTTCTCCTGTTTCCTCGCGGTCCGCGAGCAAAGCCCTCGCCCCAAGACCATGGCCAACAAAGACCAGACCGATACCGCCCGCATGGAAAAAATTGTTTCCCTGTGCAAACGCAAAGGATTCATCTTCCAGTCCGCCGAGATTTACGGCGGACTGAACGGATGCTGGGATTACGGTCCGCTCGGTGCCGAGGTCAAAAGAAACCTTAAAGATCTCTGGTGGCGCAAAAACGTCCAGGAACGCGATGACATCCTCGGCCTTGATGGATCTATCCTCACTCACCAGGCTGTCCTCACTGCCTCCGGGCACGTGGGTGGATTTTCCGACCCGATGTGCGATTGCCTCCTCACGAAGGCTCGCCTGCGTGCCGATCAAATCGAACCGCAATCCGGCACCGCTTACCACTTCACCGGAGCTTCACATGAAGAGTCCGGATGGTCCACCGACCGCGCCTACTCCGTGCTCTTGAACCAACCGAACCAGGATGAAAACAAGGCCCGGAAGACCGCTAAAGAGTTTTACGCACAGTTCCTCAACGACAAGCAGATCTCTCCAAAAAAACTCACCCTCCTTGGAGAATCCACTTCCGAGGAAACTGACGTCACGAATTTCAATCCGGAAAATGGCTCCCTCCTCACCGAGCCCCGCGACTTTGAACTCATGTTTAAAACGCAAATGGGGGCCTCGGCCGATGACAATGATCCCAACGCGACCGCTTACCTCCGTCCCGAGACCGCGCAGTCCATTTTTGTGCAGTACAAAAACGTGATGGACTCCAACCGCGTGAAGCTTCCCTTTGGAATCGCGCAAATCGGTAAAGCCTTCCGCAACGAAATCAACCCGCGTAACTTCACCTTCCGCTCGCGTGAGTTCGAGCAAATGGAAGTTGAATATTTCTGCCGCCCCGAAGATGGCCTCCGCCTCACCGACGAATGGCTCGAACAGCGACTCGCGTTTTACGACGAGATCGGACTCGATAAAGAGAAGCTCCACGTCCTCGACATTCCCGATGGCGAGCGAGCCCATTACTCGCAAAAAACTTACGACATTGAATACGACTTCCCCTTCGGCCAACAGGAACTGGAAGGTGTCGCGTATCGTGGCGACTACGACCTCGGCAAGCACCAGAAATACTCCGGCAAGCCGCTCGAATACTTCGACGAGCAGACCAAGGAGAAGTTTATCCCGCACGTTGTCGAACCCTCCGCCGGCTGCGACCGAACCATCTTGGCCCTGATTTGTGAAGCCTTCGACGAAGAAGACCTCACAAAAGAAGGCGGCAAGCAGGACATCCGCACGGTAATGCGCTTCAAGCCGAGCATCGCTCCGATCAAGGCTGCCATTCTTCCTCTCTTGAAGAATAAGCCCGAGCTCGTGGAAAAGGCCAAGGAAGTGAAGAACCTCCTCCAGCCCTTCATGAACATTTTCTACGACGAGACCGCCGCCATCGGCCGTCGCTATCGTCGTCAAGATGAAGTCGGAACGCCATTCTGCATCGCCATCGATTTCGAAACGGTTGGCCTCGAAGAAGGAAAAGAAGACCTGATAGACACCGTCACCATCCGTCACCGCGACTCGATGGAGCAGGAGCGTGTCGCCATCAGCGATCTCCTTCCCTGGCTCCTCGAACGAATACGTTAGGATAGTCTCGAACAACGTCCGGGCGGCTGCCCTCTCTATTTCTGCCCGGGTTTCCCCCACCCGGGCAGCATTTTTTAGCGCTCGATTTTCAGCCGGGTAAAGCCACGGGGCGACAAACTCTGATCCGGAGTCAGGTAATATCTTTGAAGATAGTAGTCACCATCATCAACCGGATCACCAAGTGGAATTATTTGTGCGGACCCGTCGCTGAAGTCGTTTAAATTCAAAGTAGCTTCGGGTGTAATCGATACTCCTTGAGGATTATCAGGAAACTGAAAAGTGATCGTGTAATAGCTTTGCCCCGCAGGGAGATTTGAGCCCGGATTGAGGGTATTAATTTCGTTACTCCCAACAACACCAGCTGCATCTTTAATCCGTGTCCGACTTGTTAGATCGGCAGCAAGCGTATTGTAGGCAAACTCCACCAGATTACTTTGACCATCACGATCGGGATCGTCGCCCTCTCTCTGTTGCCCAATCGGAAGACGGGGGTGTAATCTTTCGTCTGTAAAATTAGTCTGACCTTGACCTCACGCCACACGCCCTGCCGCCCCCTCCGCGAGTGGTCCGACATTGAAGCCGACCGAAGACACATCCGCATGGACCCTCGTAAAGACCGTAACCCCCTTGTAGATACTTGGCTTCAGATCATTAGTTGACGCGAATGGATGGCTACTCAATCCCAATAGAGGGGATTTATGTCAAGCCGGTTGACGGCGCTTAGAAAAAAACAATTACACCAAAAGCATCAAATTGATTAGTGAAGCATTCATCACATCAAAGAGCGCATCAAAGCTGTCACCCACAGCCCCAGCACCGGAAGCCAACACAGCAAGAGGGAAAGCAGTTTCCCGGGCACGGCGCGGTGCATCATCCAGGCTGTCATGAATAGAAACGCATGAGCAAAGACAAACGCCGCCATCATCACTGAAAACGGCCAACTCAGCGTGGTGAAAACACTCGCCAAGAGCATGATCGGCACACTGGCAGAAATGCTCAGCAGAATCCATCCCACGGTATTCATCTCGAGTCCGGACTTGCCGCCCCCACCAAAGACAGCGGCCTGGCCCTCTCCATCCTTCACCTTGCGGAACCCGTTTTTATTTTCATCGGGCTCCTTGGGCACGAATCGACTGCTGTATCCTCCGGTCATAGCTGCATGATTATTCAAACTTCAGATTTTTGCCATGATAAGCGACACTATGATTTGTAATGGTATTATTCATCCCATCCATGGTGCAAGCTCTCGATGCAATGCCACATTGAAGCTCGCATGAAACTCTTCAGGTAATTCTATCGTAGCCCGCTTGCCGGCCCCACTTTGAATGTGCATCAAAACCGGGGTCTTGCCTGGATACTCGGCCAGAATGCTTTTGATTTTTTGGAGATCGCCGGGAGTGTTCCGACCGGTCCAGAGAGTCAGTTCGACCAACCCGTTTTTCTTAACCCGCTTGGCCTTCAACTCACGAATCTGTGATCCGGTGAGACGGCGTTGTTCGGTCCGATCATCCACGGAAACCTGCGCTTTGAACTGGATCACCTTCCCGGACTCCATCAAACCTGCATCCCTGGCGGGAAGGTAGCTTTCACTCCAGCAAACCATTTCCCGGTCGCCGGTGAAATCCTGAACAACAACCACTCCAAAAGGCTTCCCGGTTTTGGTCACCTTGTGCTCAACACTCCGGATCATTCCAGCAAACGGAAAGCGCGCCCGCTTGTCACGCAGGTCAACCTCATCCAACAAGCCCAACTTTATAAAACGATCCGAATCCACCACACCGCGAAACTTATCGAGCGGGTGCCCCGTGACGTAAAAACCAAGTAGTTCTTTCTCATGCTCAAGCCGCTCATCCTTGGACCACTCCTCAGGAGCGGGTGAATCAGCCGTCACCGGAGGCGGAGCCGCAAACTCCATCGCATCAAACAAGCCACCCTGCCCCGATGCCCGGTCTTTTTGCGCGCTACTCGCACTGGCCACCACTTTCTCCAGTCGGTCCGTCATCCCGGCCCGCGTTTCGCCGGTCCAATCCATCGCTCCGGCCTTAACCAGGTTCTCCAAAATCCGCTTATTAATGACCTTGGAATCGAGACGGTTGCAAAAATCGTCCAGCGATTCGTATTCACCGTTTTCCTCGCGTTCCTTGATCGCCATCGCCATCGCGGCCGACCCTACATTCTTGATGGCCGAAAGCCCGTAGCGGATCCCTCTCTTCCCACCGAGAATTTCCTCGGGAGCGAAACGCAACATCGACTTGTTCAGGTTCGGCGGAAGAATCTCGAATCCCATGCGGAAGCACTCGTTCACAAAGATACTGATCTTGTCGGTATTCGTGATCTCGTTTGAGAGAAGCGCCGACAAGAACTCGATGGGATAATTTGCCTTCAAGAACCCCGTCCAATACGAAATGAAGCCGTAACATGCCGAGTGGGATTTGTTGAATCCATAGCCCGCGAAGCCCGCGATCTTGTCGAAAATCAAGTTGGCATTGCGCTCGTCAATCTGATTCGTCTTGAAGGCTCCTTCAACGAAAATCAAGCGCTGTTTGGCCATCTCTTCGGGCTTTTTCTTACCCATCGCCCGCCGCAAAATATCCGCACCACCAAGCGTGTAACCCGCCAACATCTTGGCGGCATTCTGCACCTGCTCCTGGTAAATCATGACACCATAAGTATCGCCGCAAATCTCCTCAAGAAGCGGGTGTTCATAAACCGGCTTCTTACGACCCTCCTTCACTTCGATCATCTGATCGATGTATTGCATCGCACCAGGACGGTAGAGGGCGAGCAGGTCAATAATATCCTCAATCCGATTAATCCCGTACTTCCGGCAAGTCTCCACCATTCCACCACTCTCCAACTGGAAAACACCCATCGTCTCTCCGGCGTTGAGCATTTTGAAAGTCGGCTCATCTTCGAGCGAGATCTCGTAAATATCAAAGCCCGGCGTGTGCTTGTGAATGTGATCCACAGCCTCCTGAATCACCGTCATGTTCTTCAACCCAAGAAAGTCCATCTTCAAAAGCCCGACATCCGTAATCGCACTCATGTCATACTGGGTCACAACCTCGCCTTCATTCCCTCGCGTCAACGGCACGTGCTCATCGAGAGCCCGATCACCAATCACGACTCCCGCCGCGTGAACTCCGACGTTTCGACTCATTCCTTCCAACTTGAGCGCATAGTCCCAGAGTTCCTGATAGGTTGCGCTGCTTTCAATCTTCTCGCGCAACTCCTCTTTCTCGGCAAATTCCTTCGCCAACTTCACCCCGGGCTTGGATTCGATCATCTTTGAGATCTGGTCGGCTTCCCCGTAACTAATTCCCATGACTCGTGCCACGTCGCGAATCACCGATTTGGCCCCCATCGTTCCATAAGTAATGATATGGGAAACATTCCGCTCACCGTATTTTTGGCGAACGTATTCGATCACTTCGGGCCTCCGCGTTTGACAAAAATCAATATCAACATCGGGGGGCGAAACACGCTCAGGATTGAGGAATCGCTCAAAAAGGAGACCAAAGCGCATCGGGCACACATCCGTAATCCCCATGGTGTAAGCCACCAAAGAGCCTGCCGCCGAACCACGCCCCGGCCCTACCGGGATCTTTTGATCTTTGGCCCAGTTAATAAAGTCCGCCGTAATCAGGAAGTACGAAGCAAACTTGAGTTGGATAATAATCCCCATCTCATACTCCAGACGATCAATCAGCTCCTTATCCTGGGCCGTTTCTTTTCCGTAGCGGGTTTCAAGACCTTCAAAGCATAGCTTGCGAAAGTGATCATTTGGAGTGGACCCATCGTCCGGCTGATATTCCGGATATTTTTCCGATGAAGTCGGATCCAAAATAAACTCCACATTGCATCGCTCCGCAATCTCGAGAGTGGCATCACACGCCCCCGGATACTCCGCAAACAGCTCCCGCATCTCCTCCGCCGTCTTAAAATGAACCTCCGGCGAATAACGCAAGCGATTCTCATCGATCAACAAACGACTCATCCCGATACAGATCATGACATCATGCGCTTCATGATCCTCTCGGTTCAAAAAGTGAACATCATTCGCTGCCACTAATTTGAGATCCATCTTCTCCGCAAACTTCACCAGGGTGTCGCGAATTTTGGCCTGTTGCTCCATCCCGTGATTATGAATTTCCAGGTAGAGGTTTTCCCTCCCATAAATATCGAGCAATTCTTGCGCAGTCTCCCAGGCCCTATCCTCCTGGTCTTGTAAAATCCATTCGTTGATTGGACCGGAAATACAGCCCGACAAACAAATAATTCCCTCGGAGTGTTCACGCAAAATCTCACGATCCACCCGTGGCTTTCCATACCACATTCCTTCGAGATGTCCTTTCGAAACCAACTTCTGGAGGTTTACCCAACCCACATTGTTCTCCGCCAGCAAGGTCATGTGACAAGCCCGCTTTCGGCCTGCGATCTCCTCCCGTTTACCGATTGATTCCGGGGCCAGGTAAATTTCACACCCCATAATGGGCTTCACCCCCGCAGCATGGCACGCCTTGTAAAAACTGATCGCACCATAAAGGTTCCCGTGGTCCGTCATTGCCACCGCCGGCATGCCCAGCTCCTTGGCCCGCGCCGCGACATCCTTGGTGCGGCACGCCCCGTCGAGAGTTGAATACTCGGTATGCAAATGAAGGTGGACAAAGGAATCTGACATCGGAGGAACCTTGCCCTCGGAATGGCCAACTTTGAATCCGGAATTAGCTTCATAGGTGATTTTGTGAATAAGCCCCAAGGATCTTACAATTTAGGTCGCCCCCATCCAAAATTTTGCTTAATAAACGGCCATGCAATCGAGGACTATCGCTGTTTCCATTCTCTCCCTTCTGGCAAATGCCGCTCAAGCCAAGGATTGGCCCCAGTGGCGTGGCCCCGATCGCACCGGGCTTTCCGCAGAAAAAGGCATCATCAAAAGCTGGGAAGGCTCTGCCCCAAAGCTTCTCTGGAACGTCAAGGGGTCCGGCAGCGGCTTCTCGTCCGTCTCCATTGTGGACGGAATTCTTTACACGTCCGGCAATTTCGAAGGCGGACAGGGAGTGAGCGCTTTCTCGATCAAGGACGGCAAGCTTCTCTGGCAGACTCCCGTCACCGACTTCGTTCCGAAACACGGCTATCAGGGAGCCCGCTCCGCCCCCACCGTGGATGGAGACAAACTTTATATCACCACTTCCAATGGCGTCATTGCCTGCCTCTCAACGAAAGGCAAAATCGTTTGGTCAAAGGATTTCAAAAAAGAATGGAAAGGAAAAATGATGTCGGGCTGGGGATTCTCCGAGTCCCCCCTCGTGGACGGAGACCGCGTGGTCTGCACCCCCGGTGGAAATGACGCGTTCATGGTATCGCTCGACAAGAAGACCGGAACGACCAAATGGAAAACGAAAATTGAGAGCGAAGATCTCGGCAAAAAAGGCAAGGACGGCGCGGGCTATGGTTCAATCGTGATCTCGAATGGTGGAGGCGTGAAACAATACGTTCAAATGACCGGACGCGGCGTAATTGGTGTCCGGACCAAGGACGGCCGCTTGATGTGGAACTACAACAAAGTAGCGAACTCCACTGCAAACATCCCCACTCCGGTTGTTGACGGTGATCACGTCTTTTGCTCGACCGGATACGGGACCGGCTCGGCTCTCCTCAAGCTTGTCAAAAAAGGAAGCACCGTGGTTGCCGAAGAGGTTTACTTCCTCAAACCGAAGACTCTTCAAAACCACCACGGAGGCCTCCTTCTCATCGATGGCCACATTTACGGTGCGCACAAGCACAACGGGGGCGACCCCATCTGTGTCGAAATGAAGAGCGGCGAAGTCAAGTGGGGACCTGAAAAAGGAGTCGGTCACGGCTCAGCCTGTGTCACCTTCGTTGATGGCCACCTCATCTACCGCTACCAGAGCGGTCATGTCGCTCTCGTGAAAGCGACCCCGAAGGGATACGAATTAAAAGGCAGTTTTATGCCGGCTCATCAGGAAGCCGAGTCATGGGCCCACCCTGTCGTTTCCGACGGCAAGCTCTACTTGCGCGAGCAGGATCACATCATGTGCTACGAGCTTTAAAAGCGACATCCATTCTTAAGTCGCTCCACCCGGAGATATATTAAGGCAAAACCATTTGACATAAGCTGGATATGGAGAACCCAATCCCCTGTTAGTTTTTTCTTGATTTGCCCTTAGACAGAAAGTCTAAAGGGGCTGGATGGGGAATCTTAAATGGCGTGCTCAATCATTTGAGTAGGAAGCTTAATTTCTCCTTAACCCTATCCAAATAGGCATTCGCGTCAACTAATGATCTGAAGCCAAGTATCTACAAGGGGGTTACGGTCAGAAAACCATCCATGGCAACTGAACTCATCCGGACTTCTTCTTGCAAAGAAATCCACACCAACGAAGAACCGAAAAATCCAACGACGTCGCGGCTTCAACCTCAAGATGCCAGCCAGCAATAAAGCGAGATCACGGCGACACCGATGAGATTCAGTACCACCCCTTCCCTCATCATTTTCGGAACGGTCAGATGACCCGAGCCGAAAACCACCGCATTCGGAGCCGTAGCCACCGGCAGCATGAAGGCACAGCTTGCACTCAGCGCGGCAGGAAGCATCACGACAAGTGGTTCAATGTCGTTTGATAAAGCAACGGATGCCAATATCGGCATGATCAAAATCGTGCTCGCGGTATTGCTGGTGAGTTCGGTCAAAAATGTCATCAGCAGGCAAACCGTAAAAACCAAAGCCAGAATCGGAAGCGTCCCCACCCCGCTCAATGCTCCCGCAATTTGCGCACTCAACCCGGAAACTTTGATCCCGTTTGCGAGACAAATCCCTCCGCTAAAAAGGAGCAACACTCCCCAGGGAACTCCTTTGCAACTCTCCCAGTCCAGGAGCCTTCCCTCTTCCCCTTTCCGGCCACTCCCGTCGGGAATGAGAAACAAAAACATCACTCCGACAAAAGCCACCGAGGCATCATTCGCCCCCTTCAGCCCCAGCCATTCACTCCACCCGCCGAAAGGCTCGACCCGCGTCATCCAGGCCAGCGCGGTCAGCGCAAAAACCACCAAGGTCCGCCTCTCCGCGGGCCGCCAATCCCCCGCCTCCGGAAGCGAAAGTTTCATCACGCCACTTTGCTTTCGACTCAACCAAAGCCACATCAACGGTAGCATAATGACAATTACGGGAACGCCATAGCCCATCCATTGACTAAAGGTCATTTCCGTCCCCGTCGCCTCCTTATACTGATCGATAAAAACCAAATTGGGAGGCGTCCCAATCGGCGACCCCAATCCACCAACGCTTGCGGCATAAGCAATTGCCATCATCAGGGGGGCCGCCAGCGGGTTGACTCCCACTGATTTTTGATCTCCATCCAAAACCGCCAGGGCAATCGGCAGGAGCATCAAGGTGGTCGCGGTATTCGAAATCCACATGCTCAAAACCGCAGAAGCCAGCATAAAACCGAGCATCAAAAACTTTGGTTGCGTTTCGCCAGCCTTGGCCCCGCACATTCTGACCATTCCAATCGCCAGCCGGCGATGAACTCCGCTACGCTCCATTCCTTTCGAAAGAAAAAAACCTCCCAACAAAAGTAGGATCAACGGGTGTCCATAACTCTGGGCAACCAGCGTCCTGGCATCAAGAACACCAAAGAGAGGAAGCAAGGCAATGGGAGCAAGCGAGGCAATGGGAATCGGGATGGCTTCAAACATCCACCAAAGCGCGGTCAGGATCGTAATCCCCAACGCCACCACAGCTTCAAAAGCCAATCCCTGGGAGTGGGCGAACCATCCGATCAAGATGCCCGAAACCGGGGCCAACCAACGCATAATCACCTTCACCCCCGACATCGCCTCTTAGAGAAGTGGAGCCCTTATTTTTTCTTGGGAACCACCAAAGGTTGCCCCTCCTGGACCCAGCCAAGAGTTCCCGCTGCTAGGTGCAGAACATTTTCAAATCCAAGTCGGTCCCAAACCGGAATCGAAGCCGCGCTGCGTCCTCCGCTGCGGCAATGCATCAAGTAGGTTTTCTTTCGGTCCAACTTGGCCAGCTTCTTGGCAAAACTCTTGTCGTTCACATCCACGTTGATCGCCCCTTTGATGTGCCCCTTTGCAAATTCCTCCGGAGTCCGGATATCCACAACCACGATCTTCGGGTCCTTCTTCATACGTGCCACCGCACGTTCCACACTGATTCCGGTAACATCAGCAACACTCATTCCAAGCGACACGACCAAAGTAAAAATAGCAACAGCAACTTTCATGGTGAGACTTTAACACGATCCCACATTCCCAAAAGCCAATCTTTTCAAAGACCACTCGCAATTGAGTAATCGAGAAATCGTCGGCTTACCGATTCAAACTCGATTACGATCAAGGCAACTCTCTCCAAGCTCATGAAGGAGCAGCTCCTTCGGACCGAAGGAAGAGGAAGATCGACCACTTACCGACTTCGATAAGCATCATCTTGGATTCAAATGAGCGAAGACCTCCAACGCCTGTGAAAATGTTAATGGTCAGATCACAAAACGCACCAAAGTTGTCGGGCTATTCCCGAACGAAGAATCACTATTACGCCTCGTCACCGGCATTCTGATCGAGATCTCAGAAACCTGGGAAACAACCAAAGCCTACCTTAAACTCTCCTAACACAAACACGAACCGAAACCAAAGATCAGTCACCTTCAGCAAAAGTCATCAGCCACTTTTACGGAAAAAAATTGCGCGGCCCGATGGCTCTCCCATGTATCGAAAACGGCTCAAAGGTTACGCAAACATGGGATACGAGATCCAAGACGAAGATCAGGAGAAACTCAGCTTCACATGAAGCTGCCTAGCAATAGGTCCAAAGCCATCGATTTTTCAGACCAACACACACATTCTTGCAAAAGAAAACCACAACCCAATATGGGCTGCACGCTGTGAATAACGGCACCAAACTGCACCTTGACTACACCTAAGTCACTTCAGGGCAAACAATAAGGGGCTACGATTTCTCGTAACCCCTTATAAAAGAATGGAGCGGGTGAAGAGATTCGAACTCTCGACATCGACCTTGGCAAGGTCGCGCTCTACCACTGAGCTACACCCGCATTGCTCGACCCGTGAGGGTGTCGCGTGCGGGCTCTCTTTGCCATCCGAATCGGGTCGGGACAAGAGTTTTTTCACAAGAATTTTAAGAAGGCTTTTTGAAGATTCCTTCACGGATCTTAAAATTCATCCTCAGCATGTTAGCGCAGTTGACTGTGTGCTGTTCGGATTTTTTTTAAAGGCAAACTCAGTCAGAACCAATTGATTGGATACTTTTTTAGTCTTTTGCCCTCCCAAACCCCACAATGACAGGGTTCTTCCCCTTCGCAGCGGGCCTTTGGGATTTTTGCTTTCCGGATCAGCCGGTGCTGCCAAATCTCCACAACTCCCCGATTCCGGGTCGCCCAGCCATGCGTTGTATTCAGTGCGGAAACCATCAGGACAAAGTCATCGACTCCCGTTCTTCCAAGGACGGAACCTCGATTCGACGGCGACGTGAGTGCCTGAATTGCGGGTCCCGCTTCACAACCTACGAGCAAGTCGAGCGCACCGAGCTCCGCGTCATCAAACGCGATGGCACCCGAGAAGCAATCAACCGGGAAAAACTTTTCCGCGGACTGGTGAAGGCCTGCGAAAAGCGAAAAGTCTCCATGGATGTGATCGGTCGATCGGTCGATGAAATCCTGAGCGAGCTCCACAAGGACCACCACAACGAGGTCCCCTCCGCCAGCATCGGAGCCAAGGTCATGGACAAGCTCCACGACATCGATCCAGTCGCATACGTACGCTACGTCTCGGTTTACCGACAATTTGACAATGTGAGTGAGTTCATTCGCGAAATCCAGGCGCTCGAAAACCGCTCCCGCCAGGACACCATGCAACGCAAACTCTTCAAGTAAACATGATCTGTCTCTCAGGAAATCTCCCTGCCTTAAAAATCGGCCATCATCATGTGGTCGGATATGAAACCGATTGGATCGAGGAAGCCCTTAGCCGTGCAGCCTCTGCCTGCAATCGTACGGACTGCCCGTTTATCGTGGACATCCGGGACGGTATTCTTCACTATCTTGAGAAGCGCTGCTCTCTCCGGGTCTTCGCCATCGAGGATCTCTATTCCCGGATGCGTGCGATGTTGAGGAAAATCGGCTGCGACGACATTGCCCGACATCTCTCTCCCCTCGCCCCCCCGATGACGGTCTCCCTGATCGGTCCGGCCGGGAAAGCCGGACGCGGATCGGAGACGGACTTTTTCCGCTCACTGGGCGAGGAAATCAAACTTCTCCAGGAAGCAGGTGCTGAATCCATCCGACTCTGCGACATTGATGAGAGCATTAGTTTGCTGCGAGGTCCCGACGCCAGCTCAGCCTCGCGAGCCCAGCTCCGGATCGAGATCACCTCGTTTTTGGAAAGCTATCAACTCCGGCACCCCGCTCCCAAACTGGAACTCGATTTCACTTTTGATTCATGAGCCAAGAAACGACCCTTTTTGAGAAGATCATCGCTCGTGAGATTCCTGCGGACATTGTTTTTGAAGACGATCTTTGCCTTTGCTTTCGCGACATTTCACCGCAGGCCCCGGTCCACCTTCTCCTGATCCCCAAAAAGCCCATCACACGGATCGTGCTTGCGGAACCCGACGACCGGGACCTCCTTGGACATCTCATGCTTAAGGTAGGCGAGATCGCCCGGCAGGAAGGATACGCCGAAGACGGATTTCGAGTCATCGTCAACAACGGCCCGCACGGAGGAGAAGCCGTTCCCCACTTGCACCTCCACCTTTTGGCCGGACGCCAACTTCAGTGGCCTCCGGGTTAGTTAAACGGATTTCCACTCCAAAGGAAGCGCCCCCTTAACCATGTGGATGAAGGAGACGATATTGAATCGCTTCCACCACACTATTCCGCTTGCCGTTCGTTAGTGATTTCGAATTCGTATCCAGTAGCCATCAGCTCAAAGACATGATCATAGGTGGCAACAACAAACTGTTCACAAGACGCAATGCGGCTCTTCAATCGAGGCTCCGCCACCCGATCAAAGCTTGACGCAAGATTAAGCTCGTATTCATAGCAATCGAGTTCCGTCATGGAGATCGCGTCAACCCCTGTGAATTTGATCAGATACCGAAGCCACTCTGCAGCACCCTCATATTTGCTGGCCAAACATGCATTGATCTCTCCGGTAAACGCAACCGTTCGCCCTTTGTAATCGTGTTGAATGCCATCAAGAAAAATCGCATCACGGCCTTCAAGCAAGCCGACTGGTGTCGAGATGGCGTGGTTCTTCATTTCTCAGGCCTAACAGAATGATTCCTCCTAACCGTTCGGGTGCAGAAGACGATATTGGGTCGCTTCCACGCCCAGTGCAGCCGCTGTTCCCAGGATCATCTCCTCGGTCGCGGTCCGCGGAACTTGTGCCGCCGGGCGAGTGAGGCCGCGGATCAACTTTCCGTAGCTTTCAGCCCCACCGAGGTGACGAAGGATTTTCAAACTAATGTGCGCGGCATCCAGTGACGGAAAGACAAGAACGTCGGCCCGCTCGCTTTTCGCCATTGCGGGTAATTTGCATGCGGCCACTTCGGGATCCAGAGCCACATCGAGCTGAATCTCACCATCAATGACACAATCATCCAGTGAGACTTTCTCTCTAGCAGAGGCCGTTGCCGCCACCATTCTTAGAGCAGATTCACTACGGGAACTGCCATGATTCGAGTGACTCAGCATGGCAACCCGCACTCTCCGGCCGGCGTGATGATGCGCCAACATTCCGGTCTCCGCCGCAATGGATGCCAGATCTTCTATTGTCGGATCGGGAATCAAACCGGTATCGGCCAGAAAAAGGACGCCATCACGGCCAAAATTCGCGAGCCGATCTGAAGTCATCGCGGTCACCGCGAAAACCTTGGGCACTTTGGGATCAGGAGCCATCAAATGAAGCAGTGGGCGAAAAACGCCCGCCGGCTCGGCCAAATTTCCGCCCAGGCAGCCATCCGCCTGACCATATTGCACCATCATGGCGGCAAAATAATGAGGCTTTGAGACAACCTCTTCAGCATCGACCCCGACAACGCCACGGTATCGTTCGATCCGCTCAAGCCGGTTGCAGAAAAGCTGGAAATCCGATGACTTTGCAGGGTCGATTACCCGAACAAACTCCATGGAGACTTCGAGCTCCTCCGCCATCTCGTAAATATGACCCCGATCCCCGAGCAAGATGGGAATTCCCAATTCCAACTCTACAAAGCGTGCGGCAACGCGGAGAACTCTTTCATCCTCACCTTCTGGAAAAACAATCCGCTTGGGATGACGTTTCAGTTGATCAAAGAGAGGCTTGGTAAACGAATTGGGCTCGGAAAAATGAGACATGGCGTGTGAGGCTTTGCGCCCGGGGGGGAAACCTAGTAAGAGAAAGCCCCACCGACAACGCCAAAGCAACCATGCTCGCAGATTACCATACCCATACCCCTCTTTGCCTCCATGCCGAGGGGGAACCCGAGGAATACATCGATCAGGCGATTGCCTCGAAACTCGACGAATACGGGGTCTCCGATCATGCCCCGCAGACCCCCGAGCCATTCGATGACTGGCGCATGCTTGAGGGGCATCTCCCTCAATATTTCAACTGGATTGAGCGCGCCCGCACGCACTCTGGCGGGAGGCTCCCCGTCCGTGCCGGACTGGAATGCGATTGGCTGCCCGGCTGCGAAGACTGGATTGGCCATCTCGCCTCACAATACGATTGGGACTACTTTATTGGTTCGATCCACTATCTCGGCGACAAGTGGGACTTCGATAATCCGAAATGGCTCGGTCGATGGGCGAAAACCGATGTCGATGAGATTTGGACAGCCTACTGGGACGAATACACCAAAATGGCTCGCTCCGGGCTCTTCGATTTCCTCGGTCATCCGGATCTCATTAAGAAATTCGCCTACCGTCCTGAGGGAGATCTGCGCCGATTTTACGATCCGGTGATTGAGGCCATCTCCGAAAGCAAGGTTGCCATCGAGCTGAACACCGCCGGCTTTCACAAACCTTGTGCCGAGCAATATCCATCCTCCGAATTTCTCTCGCTCGCAGCTCAGGCAGAGATCCCGATCACCCTCTCGTCAGACGCCCACCACCCCTCGGAAGTCGCACGCGATTTTACGAAAGGTCTCGGTTTGATTAAAGAAGCTGGCTTCACCCACCTCTGCCGATTTGAAAAGCGTAAACGCAGCGCTATTTCGATTTGAGATATTCCTTCTCAAAAGCCTCGGGCTCTTTTGCAAAGACGATCTCAAGCCGCAAAGAAGCTGTGCCTTTTCCGCTTCCAAATGTCCGCTACCGGACATAATTTTGGAGCTATGATTGCGATAGGGTAAGGAAAAGGAGATCGTCAAACCACTACCTCCCGAGTCTTGGGAAAATGAGCGAGTGATACGGTGATTCATTTCTTCGCCTCGTCCTGGAACGGCATGATGTATAAAACCAAACTTATGATCCCTGGCCGAATCAGAAGACCATTCAAAACTCGTCTTCTCCGTCCCGTCTTCCAAAACATGAGTAAGAATAAAACCGCAAAAGCACTTCTCTTTGAATGAGATCTCCCAATTACTTCCTTTAAGTCCCAAATGCTCTGCAATTTGATCATTTGTCAATGGAGAGCGCTCAGCCTGCTGAGCCGAGGCAAAAGAAGTGCATAATGAAGCAAGCAAAACGACCGCTAATTTCATAGCTGAGGTATTCTGGGAGCCAACAAATTTAGCAAGCGAATTCCTTGCGGACTGCGCCATCAGCACGATGCTCGACCTGTGTCCGAAACGCTCGCCCTCGTCTTTCCCCATCAACTTTTTCAAAACCACCCTGCTCTTGGCAAGGGACGCCCCATCCTCCTGATTGAGGACCCCCTGTTCTTTGGAACTGATTCTGAACAGCCGCTTAAGTTCCACGCCAAAAAGCTCATCCTCCACCGCGCCAGCATGAAACGCTGGACCGAAGGAAAGAACGATCTTACCTACCTCGAACTCCCGGCCGAACCGACGCGGACCGACCTGCTTCTTGAGAAAAACGTTCCGAAGAAAATCGAGACTCTCGTTTATGTCGATACCGTCGACTACCTTCTCGAACGTCGGCTTAACCGCTTTGCAGACCAACGCGGTCTGGAGCTGAAAAAACTCCCTTCCCCGATGTTCCTCACTCCTGATGAATGGATGGAGGACACCATGAACGGCATGAAAAAGCCCTTCATGAAGACCTTCTATGAGGCCCAGCGAAAACGAATGAATATTCTCCTTGAGAAGGATGAGTCCCCGGTGGGTGGCAAATGGTCCTTCGACGCAGAGAACCGGAAGAAGCTTCCAAAGAAACAACCCGTCCCGGAGCCCTATTCGCCCTCACCGAACGACGAAGTGGCCGATGCTCAAAAATGGGTCGCCGAGCGATTTCCCGAAGCCCCAGGAATGCGCGAAAATTTCACTTACCCCTCGAGCCGGAGAGAAGCACTCTACGCGATGTCCTTGTTCTTCGAAGAACGCTTTGAGCTCTTTGGCGACTTTGAAGATGCCATCTCGACCCGGGTCCGCGTGATGTTCCACTCAGTGCTCACCCCTCCACTAAACATTGGACTAATCACCCCGCAAGAAATCGTGGATGCCGCTCTCGATGCCGCCGAAAAGAATCCAAATATTCCACTTAACTCACTGGAGGGCTTCATTCGTCAAATCATCGGTTGGCGGGAATTCATGCGCATCATTTACCTCCGCCACGGCGTGATGGAGCGGAAGGAAAATTTTTGGGATTTCGAACGCGAAATGCCCGCTGCTTTTTACGATGGCTCCACCGGGATCGCACCCATCGACCACACCATTCACGCGCTCCTAGAAGACGGCTACACCCACCACATCGAGCGCCTCATGGTCCTTGGTAACTTCATGCTCCTCTGCCGCATCCATCCGGACGCGGTTTACATGTGGTTCATGGAACTCTTCATCGATGCCTACGATTGGGTCATGGTTCCCAATGTTTATGGCATGTCCCAGTTCGCCGATGGCGGAGTCTTCTCGACCAAACCCTACATTTCCGGTTCCAACTACATCCGTAAAATGTCCGACTTTCCCAAGGGCGATTGGTGCGAGGTCTGGGACGGGCTTTACTGGACCTTTATCGAGGACCACCGGGACTTTTTCGCCTCGCAATACCGACTCTCCATGATGGTCCGCCTCCTCGATAAAATGCCCGATGAAAAAAGAAAGGTTCATCGCGAGAATGCCGATAATTTTATCAACACCCACTTCGGCTAAAACCAGAAATCTCTCGGGGAATTCAACACTTTCCGATCGTTCCTCCCTCCGCGAACTTGGCCTGAATTCCGATCTGTTTGCGGTCGTCGATACCCCGGCTCACATCATTCGCCCACTGCTCCACGCAGCCCGCGACTTTTCGGACATCTCACGAAATGTGCGCAATCGCTGGCTTACACCAGCGGAAGCTGTAATCGAAATCAAGACAGACCAGCGAAAGGTCCTCTGGCACTCTAATCCTCTGACTCGCGACAAATTGCAGGATCGCAACCAACTGATGGGGTTCGTGAACAATCAGAGCACTCGGAGGACTCACCTTAAAGAGCGAGATCAATAGCTGCTGAAATCCGTTCCGGCTCTCCTCCCAAGCCGGCAGGTGATAAGGACCGACTTCAATGCCATGATCCCGAAGACACTTCAGGAAGGTCTTTTCAAATTCCGAAGGCTCGGGAACTCGTCTCATCTCCCGGCTCAACATGACAATCCGTCGGTGCCCCAGGTCGACAAGTCTTTCGACGATTTCAACCAAGGCTGGAAGGGTCGTGGGCCCGGCTCCGGCAATATCAACACTCTGACGACGACCAAATAGAGCGAACGCCGGCAAGGGCTGGGTTGAGAACCATCGCAAAACCTCGCGAGAGGCGGCCAACACGACCCACGCATCAGCTTCGACTCCCTTTACGTAGCTTGCGATCCGCTTCACATTCATCTGAAGATCAGTAAGTGTTTTATCAGCAAAGAATGGAACATGACCCGATTTCGTTAGCAGGTACTGAACATCGATCATGGGGTCAATACTCGCATCGGCCGACTCGATACAAAGAATACCAATCCGTAACGAATGCCCCGCTTTGGATTTTGGCCGCCTGATTCGTCGCCTCTTTCCCTTCTCCGAAGATTCGAGAATTCCCTGGTCGGTAAGAATCCCCAGAGCCTTGGTCACCGTCTTATGATTAACTCCCAGGTTAGAGGCAAGCTGATGAATCCCTGGAATCTCGTCACTAAACACACGGAGCTCAATCGCCTCGCGAAGGAATTCGGCGACCTGAGTAGAAGCCGACTTTAGAGTAAACAGGGGAAGATCCACAGGAAAAGGTCACCCTTTTGGGTCATAGCCTAAGAAGTAAAAATTATTTGGAAAATGGCGTCATGGAACGACCGATGCTCTGGGTCCGATGCCTCGATAAATTCAGAAAGGCACTCCACTTTTAACCCTGACAAATATGATGAACTCCACAAACGTCCCTCGCGCTCTCCGCCCTTCTGGTTTCCACCCAGATTGCCCCTGCCGCTGTCTTCGTCTTTCGAACAGACACCGCCGGTGACAATGGACCAGGAAGTGACGGGCAAACCTTCTAACAACAATGGGGAACCCCCAACAACTGGACCCTCCAAAGTGGTGCCGATGATGGTGCCAATGGTTATCCAGATGCCACAGACAGCATTATTGTTGACCGGACCGGGCTTGCGAATAACAGCACCCGCCTAACCACCGAGGGTTCCCCCGGCACCCTCGGTGCGATTTCTTCCATTACAGGAACCGGAACAGGCAATCAGGATATTGTCTTCAAGACACGGGACTTTACCATTGGAGACTTGACGAGCTTACCATCAGGGCAGCCCTTTCACATTCGCGCCGAGCGGGATAAAAGTATCACAATCAGTGGCATCATTGGAGGTCCGGGCAGCCTCCGTCTCTCACGTAGCGGCGGCTTCTCTGATGGAGTGGACTCGGATGAACTTATCACGATCACCGGTGGTGGCCCCAACACAATCACGGGAGCAATTCAGCTCTTTAACGATAGCAGCAATCAGCCCAGCTATTGGGTTGCCGACAAGGTGGGAGCATTTGGCGGAGCTTCGACGGTGACGCTTGCTGCGACCAATGGAGCAGCGACCGGAGAGGCCTCCCTTCGCATTACGAGCAACGCGATCGGCGGAGAGGGTGCCATTGATGACGAATTAACAATCCTGGAAATTGGAAACAACGGTCTCCTCAGCCTTGACCCTGGTGTGAATGAAGTGATCGGCGAGGGCAACTTGTTTGTCGATCTTGGCAGCGGGCTCACCCCACTCGCCCCGGGGGTTTATACCAATGCCGAACCCTAGATCACCGGTGATGGCAGTATCACTGTTGGAACTCTTATCCCGGAACCTTCAAGTTTGGCTTTTGCTGCGCTTTCACTGCTAGGACTGGCTCGACGCAAACGATAGAGGTTTGGGTCTGACAAAATCCCGGTATCCCACCTCAATTTTGGAACCAGAATCAAGCTGGATTCTGAGGGCCTGTCGGAAATCCTGACAGGCTCTCTTTCTGGAAGAGGTATTATTCCCACTTCTTTCTCCCAACGACCAACTCATAAAAAAACATGAATTTTAAAATATCAAAAAATGGAATCGGCTTTGCTGCAGCCTTGTCCGCTATCACCCTCCTTTCCCAGACGGCACCGGCAGCAATTTTTTCCTTTAGGATCGACAATGCTGCAACCAACGGTGGCGCGCCGGATGACGATGGACAGTCCTTCCAACAACTCTGGACCAATCCTGTGAACTGGACCCTTGTAAGCGGTGAAGACGACGGGGCGAATGGGTTCCCGGATGGTGAGGACACTTTCACCATCGATCGAAGCACACTGTTCAATAATTCCACAAGGTTAACCAACGAAGGCGTCACCATTGGCACCATCGCCGCAATTACCGGAACCGGCACAGGAAACCAAGACATCGTCTTTAAACACGGTGGTGACAATACCATCGGAGACTTAATCCTTCTTGAGTCAGACTTGCCATTTCATATCCGACAAGAAAGAGACAGAGGCCTTACGATCGAGGGAATCATCAGCGGATCTGGCGGCCTCCTTTTGTCCCGCAGCGGCGGATTCTCGGACGGCGTCGACGAGGACGAACTCATCATCATTACCGGCGATGCTCCAAACACTATAACTGGTCCGATAGAGCTCCTCAACACCAACGGACAAGCCGAGCCAAGCTACTGGGTTGCCGATAAAGTAGGTGCTTTCGGCCAAGCTCCAACTGTAACTCTGGCTGGAACAAATACGAACGGCACAGGAATCACCTCACTTCAATTCACCGCCAATACAACTGGAGGCGAAGGTGCAATCGATGACGACGCAACCACTCTCTTCATCGGTCGCAGGGGCGTTTTGAACATGGACGCCGGTGTGAACGAGGCCATCGGAGAAGGGCAGCTGCAAATCGATCTGGATGGAACCGGAACATATACTCCGGTCCCAAATGGAACCTACACGAATAGCGAAGATTGGATCATCGGAGAAGGCACCGTCACAGTCGGGGCTCCTGCAGTCGAACTGACGATTACCTCCATCGACTACACCACTGATGTTGAAGGCACCATGGTCAGCTTAACGTGGAACTCCCGCCCGGGACGGCTCTACGCAATTCGCTATTCCACCGACCTCGAAAACTGGGACTTCGATCTGGATGACGGAGTTGTCGGAGACGATGGGGAAAGCACCACTTTTGCATTCGGGCTCGATGAATTCCCAGAACTCGTCGGTGAAGGCAAGGTCTTCTTCCGCATCGAGGAAGCCATCTCGGTCGCTCAATAAAATTTCCCTGGCAATAATCCAAGACAGCCCGTTCCGCTTCAGGTGGGGCGGGCTTCTTTGTGCCCACCTCGACCAAAATTACGAGTCAGTCCAATCGATCCAATCTGCATCCGTCAAAACCTCTCCAATGATTGGAACCGGGCAAAGTTCTTCGAGCATGGTGCGGTTGGTCGTTGCCGCAACATCACGCTCAGCCTCGAGGTGATTGAGGATCACGCCCACACACTCCAACCCGGCAGCCCGAATCGCTTTCACCGTCAAAAGGGTGTGATTGATCGTCCCCAGCCAATTCGCAGCCACGACCAAAACCGGAAACCCGAGGGCGCTGGCATAATCAGGGAAGGAAAACCCCTCCCCCATGGGAACTTCCCAACCGCCCACACCCTCGACCAAGGTAAAGTCGTGAGCATCCCGTAGTTTATGAATATACTCCACCATTGGTTCAACTTCGAGAGGTGAACCTTCGATTCTGGAAGCCACAAGCGGGGCTACCGGCGTGCGATACCACCAAGGATTGATCACATCAAGATCCAGCATCCCCCCACTTGCTTCCCAGAGACGTTCGGCATCTTCACGTGATCCGCTCAATACCGGCTTCAGACCGACAGCCTCCACTCCCTTCTTTCGCAACTCTTCAACGATAAGAGCCGACACCCAGGTCTTGCCAATTCCGGTATCTGTCCCGGTCACGAGCAAGCCATCCCATTGATCAAGCTTCATTGCGCTGATTGTTCGGTGGACGTCTTGTTGAAGGAATCGTCATTATTCTGAAGATGGAGATCAATCAGATACCTGATCGCGATCGCCAGAGCCAGAGCGGCGATCTTCACCGTCCAATTCCTCAGAAGCCATTTCTTTATGTATTTCACCATGGATTAGAAAAATTTCGTCTAGTTGTTCGCGGAATTCATCTTCGGAAAGGTTCCGGTGGATTTTACCCTCCACCACAATTGAAATTGCTCCCGTTTCCTCGCTAACGATTACGGCCACCGCATCGGTCTCCTCGGTGATCCCGAAACCCGCGCGATGACGAAGTCCCAGCGACCGGTCTGAAAGCTGTTTTTGACTCACCGGAAAAATGCATGCCGCCGAAGCGATCCGCTCTTTCTTTAAAATCATTCCACCATCGTGCAGCGCGGTCTTTGGATGGAAAATGGTAGCTACCAACTCAACCGATAAAACACTGTCGATTGTCACTCCGGTGCTTTCATACTCGTTCAGCTCGATTCCCCTCTCAATTGCAAAAAGTGCTCCAAAGCGTTTCTTGGAAAGCCTCATCACAGCCTCGGTCAGAGTCTCCAAAAAGACCTCTTGCTGACTTGTGGAAAACGCAAAAAGGTTGGTGCTGCCAAGTCTGGCCAGACCATTTCGGAGTTCGGGCTGAAAAATAATCAAAAGCGCAAAAGCCAAAATGGCGGCCGCGCTTTTAATGATCCACTCGATCACTTTGAGATCAAGGAGCTGCGAAGCCAGCGTCATCAAAATGATCACCACCGTAAGGCCAACCAAAATGCGGGCACCCCGAGTTGCCCTAAAGACCCGGTAAATCTGATAGATGAGAATCCAGAGCACCAGGACTTCAATCCCGGCGCGCCAGTTCTGTTTAATAAATTCGATCAGATCCACGATGATGGTGTTTTGCGAGCCTAGCGGCCCTTCAGTTTCTTGGCTATGTCCGGACCAAGATTAAAGTTTAAGGTGCCCGAGGCCTTTGGCTTGATTCCAGCCTTGGCCTGCTCTTCGTCGATTTGATATTCCAGTGGTTTGAGAGGCTTCACCCCGTTCACTTCCGACATCAAATAAATTCGAATCGTCATGGGCGCTTTGGGATTTCCGCCCGGAATATCTTTAACGGAAAACTGCATTTGATTCAATCCATCCAAGGCACCACCGATAATCACGTCGGCACGCTTGGTATTTTGAAAAGTGTGTCTCGATTTGTTATTGATCAAAAGCTTCACCTCACGCCCCGGGCAATACACGTAAGCCTTCGCGATATATTTGACAGGTCCGCGAATTGCAAAAGGAGCTGCCTCGGGGACTCCGTCCGGAAAGAAATCCTTCCCATCAAGAAATTTTTTATCACCCGCCGCGAGTTGTTTGCGAACCGCCGGCAAAGCACCCAGATTCACATACTCACCTCCGTGGTATTTCCATCCGGCTCCCTCCTGGATGTACGAGATAACAAAGAGATTGTCGCCCGGCTCCCCGCCCACCCCAAAGTCCACCTTGCCAAAATAGGTCGCCTTGGCAGTCCGCCCCTGCGCCCGGACCCTCATCGCCTGAAGCTTCGAAATATCCGGCGGAGCGATCGGTGAGGCGAAAACAGCTTGTGGAAAAGGCCGGCGTTCGCTCCAGAGTCGATTCCGAACCTTGATCTGCTTCGTCGCAGACGTGTAGCGCTTCCACAATCCGGCGTCCTTGCGCACCATCGCAGCCCGCCAATTGTTGTAAACATTCCGCAATTCAGCCACAGTTTGAGCACCGTTCGCGGCCTGGCCATGCGCCGGAACCGCCATTGCCAGCAGTCCAAGAACCAAAATCAGTCGTTTCATGGAGAAACTATGGACAATTGGACCCACATTTGGAAAAGCTTTTCTACACCAACCTTGGTTGTCGAACAGAACGCCTATGAAGAATCTCCCCAAATCGCCCATGATCGGTGAAGCCCGGAACAAGGAACTCCTCTCTTCCGCGACCACCTATATCTATCGGCAGACCCCGGCTGGTGATTTGCATGCCCACTTTTTCTTTCCCCACAATTTCGACTACCAACGAGATCGTCGACCTGCCATCGTGTTTTTCCACGGAGGGCTTTGGGATATTTCCGCTCCCACTCAATTTGTTCCCCACTGCCATCACTTTGCATCGCGGGGAATGGTCGCGATCACCGTCGAGTATCGCACGAAGGCCCTCTTCGACGGCACTCCCGAGGAAGCGATTGCCGACGCCAAGGAAGCGCTCTCATTTCTTAAACGTTATGCCGCCGAAATGGGCATCGACGCAGATAAGATCGTCGCGGTCGGTGCCAGCGCCGGCGGCAATGCTGTCCTTTCCGCCGCTCTTCATCCCCACGATGAATCACTGGGTCCCTCACCTGTGCCCAGCGCAATCATTCTCTTTGGTCCCATCAGCGACACAACGAGGAGAGGAATCTGTAACGACCGCTTCGCCACTCCCAAAGACGGCAAGCTTTACAGCCCCTCATATCGCCTTCCCAAAAAAGGTCTCCCGCCCTGCCTCATTTTCCACGCCAAAGCGGACCGGGTCGTTCCCTTCGAACTCTCCGAACGCTTCGCCAAGCGCTACCGTAAAAAGCGGAATCGCTGCGACCTCATGGAGTTCGAGAACGCCGGGCACACCTTTTTCAACTTCAATTCCGACGAGAAAAATTACGAAATCACGCTTCGATCGTCGGATCACTTTCTTGTCGAACTCGGCATCATCGAGCCCGATCCTTTGGCCGATGTCTTGCACTGACCTTGCACCGCTCGATTTTGCTGCCATCATAGCACGCCCATGAGCGAGCTAAAATTTTCACCCATCGACGAGATCGTTGCCGACCTCAAAGCAGGACGTCTCGTCATCGTCGCTGACGATCCCGGCCGCGAAAACGAAGCCGACCTCGTGGGAGCGGCCTCCCTCATCACCCCCGAATCGATCGCCTTCATGGCAAATCACGGTCGCGGGCTCATCTGTACCCCCATCCTTCCGGATCGGGCCAAAGATCTGGACCTCCCGCCGATGACCCCCAAAAACCGCGAAGCTCACAAGACAGCTTTCACCATTTCCATCGATGCCGCTGAAGGCATCACTACCGGCATCTCAGCCGCAGACCGCGCCCACACCATCCAGCTTCTGGCCAACCCGAATACCGACGCCAGCGCCTTCGTGCAGCCCGGTCACATTTTCCCTCTCGAAGCCATCGAAGCCGGCGTTCTTCGCCGGGCCGGCCATACCGAGGCCGCCGTTGACCTTGCCCGCCTGGCCGGACTCCCTCCCGCTGGCGTTATTTGCGAAATCATGCACGAAGATGGCACCATGGGGCGGGTTGGTGATCTCGGTGAATACCAGGAAAAGCACGGCTTAAAATCCTGCACTATCGCCCAGCTCATCGAATACCGCCGCCGCTCGGAAAGGCTCGTCACGAGGGAGGAAGTCATCTCCATGCCCACTGATTTTGGAGACTTCGATTGCTATCTTTATCACGTCAACACCGACGACTCCGAGCACCTCGCGCTTGTTCGCGGGGAAATCGACCCCGAAAAACCAGTCAGCGTCCGCGTCCACTCCGAATGCCTCACTGGTGACGTCTTTGGTTCGCGACGTTGCGATTGCGGAGGGCAACTCCACACTGCTCTCGGGCACATCGCGGAAGAAGGAGGGGTCCTCCTCTATCTTCGCCAGGAAGGCCGGGGAATCGGACTGGCCGCAAAAATCCACGCATACAAGCTCCAAGAGCAGGGTTTCGATACCATCGAGGCCAATGAAAAACTCGGATACGGCTCCGACCTCCGGGACTACGGCATGGGAGCTCAAATGCTTTATGATATCGGCGTCCGAAAAATCCGCCTTCTCACCAACAATCCCAAGAAGGTCGTCGGCCTCGAAGGCTACGGCCTCGAAATTGTCGAGCAAGTCCCCATCCGACTTCCCTCAAACCCCCACAACGAGAAATACCTTGAGACCAAGCGTACCCGAATGGGGCATCACCTCTGATTGACAATTCAGTCGTTCAACATATACCAACCCGCACACTCATGTCGGCCATCATTCCTCCCAAACCACGGGTCCCTACCGGGACAAAAGTTCGAATCTCCATTGTCGCGGCCAAGTTCAACCAGGAATACACCGATGCCCTCGTCGAGAACGCGGTCGAGGAAATTGACGCCTATGCAGCAAACGCTCGCGTCGATCTGGTTCGCGTTCCCGGCGCATTTGAAATCCCCGTCGTTTGCAAAGCTCTCATCGAAGAAGAGAAACCGGACTGCGTTATTGCCTTGGGCTGCATCATCCGCGGAGGTACCGGCCACGCCGACCTCGTTGCCACCTCCGTGACCGATGCCCTGCAAAAGCTAGCGGTCGATCAAACAGTCCCAATTATTCACGAGATCCTTCTCGTCGAAGATGAGAAACAGGCCTACGCCCGCTGCATCGGCAAGAATTTGAACCGTGGTCGCGAAGCCGCCCGCAGCGCTCTCGACGTGATCGAAATCATGAGCGAAGTCCGCCGCGCCAACCAATCCCTCCGACTTCATCCGAGCAATGGCTAGCCGTCGCCTCGTCCGCCAAGCGGCCGTTCAGCTTCTCTACGCCCGCTTCGCCTCACCGAAAGATCAAGGTGGTCCGGAATTTTGGGATCTTGTCAATGACAAGGCCTCCCTCAACTACGACCGCGCTCGCGTTAAAGTTCTCGCCCACCTCCAACAGGGACGGGAAGCGCTTATCGCAAAACTCCAGCGAGCTCTCACCGATAGCACCGCCGCTATTCTGGCAGCCGACCCGGGCGAGAAGCTGGCCCGCGAACTCAAAAGCCTCAGCGCCGGCGAGCATTCGTGGGCTGAAAACTGTGGTAATCTCCACCGCCTCGCCAAGGCCGACACCGGTGGCTGGAGACGCGATCTGCACAAGCTCCTCCCCGAGTCAGATAATCTTCGAAAGAAGCGCTCCGAAATTCTGCCCCGCACCGAAGGTTTCCCGCCTGCCCAATATGAAGAGCTCACCGGAATTTTTGCCAAACTCGACCAATACGATGCCCGGGCACGCATGGTTCACTTTCCGGAAAACTATCCCGATCAACGCGACCTCGACCACCTTCACCGCCTGACTCGCGAAATGAAGGAACTCGAAGACGAGGCCATCAAACTGGCAGATCAAGTCGAAGCGGAAGTCACAACTCTCGACGAAACTATCAACGCGGCCTCGGCAAACTTCGACCTTGAGCGAATCTCAAAGGTCGACCTCGCCATCCTTCGTCTTGCCAGCTGGGAAATCCTCAAACTTCCGGACCTCGATGCTGCTATTTCCATCAACGAAGCAGTCGATTTGGCCCGCTCGTTTTCTGGTGAAGAATCGGCTTCCTATGTGAACGGAGTCCTCGACAAGGTCGCCAAGACCTAACAGTCGCTCCAAAACAGCCACGAATTTACACTTCCCCCATCGGGTGGACTTCGGCAGTTTAGCCTCCGTGGACGAAGAAGAATCATTCCCCAGCGAATTCCAGAAGCGGACCCTTTGGAAGGCTGTCACCGGTCTCGCCATCTTGGTTCTTGGAGCGCTGCTCGTCGGACTCATCTGGCTCACCAGCAACGTTCTCGGATATCTCCAACCGGTCTTGGTCCCTCTCGCGGTCGCGGGAATCGTGGCCTACCTGCTGGATCCCGTTGTCCAGAAGCTCCAAAAAAGAGGCTTCTCACGGATGAAGGGAATCATCACCGTCTTCTCAGGCTTTGTCGTCTTTTTCGCCATTCTGGGCGCATTTATCGGAGTTAAACTATCAAGCCAATTGGAGGATTTTGGCAGTCAGAGCACCGACTTTTCCAACGAAGAAAGGCTTGTCGAAGAGAAGCAAAATTCCCTCTATGGTTGGCTCGTTCGGGACTTCTTCACCAAAGACGCCAAAGCCGTCAAAGAACATCTTGAGAACGATAAAACCATCAACGGGCCGGGCGGTGATGTCCTCGCCAAACACCAGGTGACCGATGATGAACTCGCCTCAATCATTGCTTCTTCATGGAGCACCACCCCTAAAGTCAACTCCACAGAATCTGACCAGGAAAAGGATTCCCCGGACGAGAACGAACCAGAAGTGAAACTGGAGAATGCCCACGAGGTTTACATCGAAAGCTCCCTTTCATTAAACAACTTCTGGCTCACCAAAGGCGGAGGCATGATCTCCTCATTCCTTAAATCCGCTCAGGCATGGATTTATAGCAGTTACGGAAAAATCCTCGGTGTCCTCGGCATCATCATCGGCTTCGCCATGGTTCCAATCTACCTATACTACTTCCTCAAGGAAAGTGACTCGATCAAGGAAGGCTGGGAAGACTATGTTCCTTTACGTCGATCTCATTTTAAAACCGAAGTCGTGGATACACTTCGCGAAATCAACGGCTATCTTATTTCCTTCTTCCGCGGGCAAGTTCTTGTCGCCTTCATTGACGGAATCCTCGTCGGAATCGCCCTCACTATTTATGGCTTAAACTATGGCCTCCTCATCGGGGTCGTCATGGCCATGCTGGGAATTATTCCATTCATCGGAAACATTCTCTGCCTCATCCCGGCATGCATTATTGCCTACTTCCAGGATGAAATTCCTTATGGCCTGCCTGAATGGGGTTATGCGCTGGGAGTCGTCCTTATCTTTATCGTCGTCCAGCAGATTAACTCTCTCGTCACCGCGCCAAAAATCGTCGGCGACTCGGTGGGTCTTCATCCCATGACCGTCATCTTCTCAATGCTCTTCTGGTCGCTCATTCTCGGCGGCTTCCTCGGAGCTCTCCTTGCCGTCCCCCTCACCGCCGCGGTCAAAGTTCTCTTCCGCCGCTACGTCTGGGACCGCCAGATGCAGGAGTCCGAAAAACCTGGCGCTTCACCTGCTTAAGTTGCACCAACACCGCACGGAGATTCGACAAGTCTGGCTTGCCATCTTCGCCAGTCTCAGCCTGGCACGACCATAGATCCCAGGAGCCTTCTTTCACACGTGAACCTCCTTTCACGGAGTTCACTTTGAAGATGGGCATTGTTACGATTCCCTCCACCCACGAATCATCCTTAAGATGACTGACTTCAGTGAGGGTAAAGGACAAATCCCACATCCTTTCTTCAGTAGTCACCTCTTCCGCCACGGGCAATCGGAATACCTCAACGCCCAGTATACGTGTTGTCGTTTTTTTCCGCCCCTTCCCAACCGGAACCGCCGGCTTGGAATCCTCGACCGCAAAATGGTCCGGATCACAAGAAAACGGATCCGCTTGGCGCGTTTGGACAACCTCCATACTTTCGGCCTTTTTAACTTCCTACGCAGAAAGCATCCCCGGGCAAACAAGCGCAAAACCGACAAAAAACAGTTTCAAAAATGACCTCTTCGATAGCGCAACCATAGCAACCCCTCACCCCACTTATGCTCCTTTGTCGAGAACCCTTCCTCAGACAAATATTTGGTAAAGATGCCTTCTCACCTTTAAAAGGAACTGACACACTTCCAGCCCACGCTCAAACACTCGATAAGCTCACAAATGAAGCGACTCCTCGTCCAACTTTTCCTCGCAACGATCCTGACACTTTGCAGCTTCGCAAATCTCATCGTCCCCGATTCTGTCTTGGAAGCCTTCCGGCTGAAATATCCTGAAATCACCGAGCCCACCTGGGAACTCGATACCAATGGCTCCTACGAGGCTCGCTTTGAAATCGACAACATTAAGTATCGGGCTGACTTTACCAAACAGGGGATTTGGACCGAGACCGAGAACAACGTAGACTTCAACGAACTCCCTCCCGACGTCCGCTCGGCCTACCTCCTCAAATACAGTAGTGAAGCATTTCGGGGCGCGGAAGCTGTCGACAGCTCGACCAAGGGCAGATTCTACGATGTTGAGGTCTTCAACGGGACCTCGAAAGTCGACGTCATGTTCGACGAAGATGGCCAAATCCTCGACCCCGAAGTCCCCATCGTCGAGAAAGGCTTCCTTGAGTACTGGGTCGATCAAGCCGCCCAGGACACCCCGCTGATCCGGCAAGGAGGTTCCTTGATTTATAAAATCATCTTCAACCTCATCACCATCTATCTCTTCGCCTACGTCATCTACTACCGCAGGCATCACGACCACAAGATGCTCTTTCTCTTGCTGGCTTTTAACCTTTTCCTATTTCCTATTTTCCTCTCAAGCTCACTCGTAACAGCCGGGTTCGGTTTCACAATCTTTGCCTTGCTAGCCCTCGTGCGCCTCCGAAGCGAAGCCTTCGATAAAGCGGAGATCGCCTATCTGCTCGGCGCGATCTCACTCACCTTCGTCAACACCATGATGCCGGTTGTTGCAGACGTTTTTTCAGCGGCCACCATTCTCATCACTGCTCTCTTTGCCGACCGCCCCTCCGTCTGGCGGGACTCGTTTCAGAAAATTGAGGTTGATTACAAACTCGCAGACAAAGGGCTGATGCTCGATCAATCCTATCTCCGCGAAAAACTCGCTGAGGAGTATCAAATCGACGTTCGCGAAATCAGTATCAATCGCGTCTTCAAAAACGAAGTCCGCCTCACTCTGATGTATCGCGACGATCCCACTTTACGCAAACAGGTCCGGACTGAGGAAAAAGAAGAAGCTCCGAAAGAAGATCCCTTCTTTTATTAGGAGCCTGGCTCCAGCGCGTTCAGGAACCATTTCGCTATCTCCGCATAAACCGGAGCGTCGGTCACGTGGACATTGTCGTGGTTTCCACCGGAAACCGTGATGAATTTTTTCTCTCCGGGAAAAGCCCCGAAAAGTGCCTGTCCCCTGTAATGTGAGATCAAGTCGTCCTCATCACCGTGGACGACCAGCACCGGACTCTCAATTTGGCCAGCCAAATCAACCGGCTTAACCTGTTTCACGTCCACCCCTCCCCTCAACACGATCAGCTGCTCCGCCAAGGGTTGAAAAATTGCCGAAGTGATCCCCAGCGAATCTTCCACCACTCCGCCCAGACGATCAAACAAAGCAACGATCACGATACCCTTCCAGAGATCAGGCTGCAACGCCGCTGCGTGAATCGCAAACGAACCGCCCATCGACATACCCCAGAGTTGCTCCGGGAGGTTCGGCATTCCCAGCAAAACCTTGGCCTCCTCCGCCACCTCTCCCGGCAGTTCCTCCTCAAATTTCCGTGTTCCAAAACCCACCGTTTCCGCAGGGCTCTCACCATGTGCTGGCAAATCAGGAATGACACACGCAAATCCTACCGCACAAAACCTCTCGGCAACCGGCAGTAAATCTTCTTTCCGACCGTTACGCCCATGCAGCAAAACCAGGAGTCCCTTGATTTCTCCAAAAGCAGGCAAAGACTCACCACCAGCTATCAGTTGATCGCGGAGAATCTTCCCGCGCTTTCCCGGTCCCAATTTCGTATCAGCGCTAACCAGCAATCCCGGAGCTTCGCCATCGAGCAGATCCACCTTCTCTACAACCAAACCGTGCTCTTCCGGGCGATCAAAGTAGCTCTGATGGTAATCCTGCAACTCACGTCGCTTCGGACTCGCGATCGAGCCAGCCATAATCCAAAGAACGACAAAGATGCCCACGACGATCAGGACCGCCACGCGCATTAACCACTTCACTCGCCGTCTCACTATTCAAAGATCGCCCCAAAAGCAGCCTTTTGTCTTGGTGATCTCTTTGCCAGACTCCACGTATGCAGCTCAGAGCCACCCTCTTCTTTCTTTTCCTGATTTGCCCCATTTTTGCCGCGCCCGATTGGGAAGACCAATCCGTCTTTCGGATCAACAAGTTTCCCGCGCACGCCGTCAAAATGCCCTTCCCCACCAAGAAAGATGCCCTGACCAAAAAACGGATGGCATCATCTTCCTGCATGCTCCTCAACGGCGACTGGAAATTCCACTGGGTCGACCATCCCGAAAAACGACCGACCGAATTCTTTAAGCCAGAATTTGATTCGTCTGCTTGGAAAACCATTCCCGTTCCATCCAACGTCGAACTACAAGGATACGGCACGCCCATTTATTGCAATCACCCTTACCCCTTTAAAAAAGACCCGCCCCGCGTCATGGGCAGCCCTCCCGAACACTTCACGACATTCTCCGAGCGCAATCCCGTCTCTTCCTACCTTAAAACATTCACCTTGCCCAAGCCCTGGAATGGTCGCCAAACCACCATCGTATTCAATGGGGTTTCCTCCGCCTTCTACCTTTGGTGCAACGGACAAAAAGTCGGCTACTCGCAAGACTCTCGAACTCCCGCCGAATTCGATCTCACCTCATTCCTTGAAGAGGGAGAAAACACCATCGCCGTTGAGGTCTATCGCTACTCGGATGGAGCCTACTTGGAATGCCAGGATTTCTGGCGCCTCTCCGGAATCTTCCGCGACGTCTACCTCACCTCAAACCCAATCAGCACCCTCGCCGACTACACCATCAACGCCACCCTCAACCCGGACGGCACCGGGCGCTTCGCCTTCACCGGAGCTCCTTCAAAGAACGCCCGAAATCTGGGCTTCAGCCTCGACCTTATCGAGCCCTCCGGCGATGTCATCTATTCTCCAAAACACGCCGACGTTGACGGAGACAAAACGACTCTCCTAACAGGCGACCAAATCATCAAAGAAAAACTCAAGGTCATACCATGGTCTGCCGAAAACCCCTTCCTCTACGACCTCGTCATCGGAGTTGGCCCGCTCGGCAAGACTCCCACTCATTTCTACTCACAGAAAGTCGGGTTCAAAACCTCGGAGATCAAAAACGGCCAACTCCTGATCAATGGGAAAGCCATCCTCGTCAAAGGAGTCAACCGGCACGACCACGATCCCGACACCGGCCACTACATTACCGAGGAACTCATGCGTAAAGACCTCGCGCTCATGAAGCAACTCAATATCAACACCGTCCGCACCGCTCATTACCCCAACGATCCCCGCTTCTATGAACTCTGCGATGAATACGGACTCTACGTCATCGCCGAAGCCAACATTGAATCCCACGGCATGGGCTACGGCCCCGGATCCCTCGCTAAAGATCCTTCCTGGACACCCGCCCATCTCGACCGTGTCACCAACATGATCCACTCCATTAAGAATCACCCCTCCATCATCATGTGGTCACTAGGCAACGAGGCAGGCGATGGCGTCTGCTTCGAGAAGTGCTCCGAATGGATCAAAAAGAAATCCCCTGTTCAATATCCCGTCCACTACGAGCGCGCCGAACAAAAGCCCCACGTCGACCTTTTCACCCCGATGTATGCTTCCCTTGAAGCCTGCAAAAAATACGCCCGCGCTGAGGAGAAAAAACCCCTCGCCAAACAGCGCCCCCTCATCCAATGCGAGTATAATCATGCCATGGGTAACTCCTCCGGCAACCTCTGGGACTACTGGATGCTCTTCGAAAAAGAACGCCTCCTTCAGGGCGGCTCCATCTGGGACTGGTGCGACCAAGGACTGCGCAAAACCAAGTCCCCGCCAGCCAAACTTACCTCCGCCTCTCCGGGAACCAAGCTTCAAGGCCAGGTCGATGAACAGCGAGGACTCACCTCCGGCCATGCGACCATCCAGCTTGACAAAAAATCAGTTCTCAAAAAGCACCTCCGCATCAACACAAAATTGCGGCCCGGGCGATCCAATTGGGGAGACAATCCCATCGTGACTCAAGGCGACGAATCTTGGGCTCTCAAACTCAATCGTAATCGTGACCTCGAATTTTTCATCTATGATTCTAACTGGCGCTCCGTCACCGCAAAAACCCCGGATGATTGGCAAAACAAGTGGCACACCGTCTCCGCTATTTACGACGGCCAGATCCTAACACTGACGGTCGATGGCAAGGTCCTCGCCAGCAAAGAATACAGTGGCACGATCAAACCTTCCTCTCTCCCAATTGGGATTGCTCATAACGCTCAATACGGCAACCGGACCTTCGACGGCGACATCAAGTCCGTCGACGTTTCCTTCTCTGGACCAGATGTCAACCAGCCCGGAGTGGTCGAGCTTAACTTTAGCAAGTTCACACGCCCCGAAGGAGAACTCGAATTCTTTGCCTATGGTGGCGACTACGGTGAGTTCCCGAACGATAACAATTTCAACGCCAACGGTATTATGACGTCCGACCGGAAGCCCACTCCGCAAGCGCCCGAAGTCTTCACCGCTTATCAAAATGTCCGACTCGTTGAGCTCGTGAACACCAACGAAAAGGAAACAACCCTAAAACTTCGTAACAATTTCACTTTCGACAGCTTATCCGAGTATCTCGCTGTTGCCACCATTCTCCTCGATGGCAAAAAGTCTCACGAACAAAGCTCCACCATCAAACTTGCCCCTGATAAGGAAGGCACCTTCAAATTCCCGGTTCCCTATTCCAGTGACTTCCCCGGCGAGGTCCACATGTCCCTCGAATTCCGACTCAAAACAGACACCCTTTGGGCTCCGAAAGGACACGTCGTCGCCCGGGAACAAATCCTTCTCAGTCAAAACCCGAGACCTCTTCTCATTCCTACCAACTCATTTAAACAGTGGACGATCGATGACAACGGAAAGGACCTCATCCTTAACTCGAAAAATCACAGCTATCTCATTAACAAAACGACCGGCTGTCTCGCCTCGATGAAAGTGGGAGACCGTGAACTTCTCGCCAGCCCCTTCCACCTCAACTTCTGGCGCCCGCCGGTCGACAATGATCGGGCCAATAAATATGGATCTCGTTCAGGCTCTTGGCGTAATGCTGGCCCCAACGCCAGAGTCACAAAATTCACAAAACCTGCTTCCTTCGTCTTCTCCTTCGATCTCAAAATCCCCAATGGAGGAACGACTGGAAATCTCACCTATAGACTTATGCCCGCAGGCCTGATCGAGATTCAAGCGACTATTACGCCAAAGGGAAAAATCGGCCCTCTTCCCCGTCTCGGTATGCAATGCACCGTTCCCAACACTTATCAAAAAGTCTCATGGTTCGGAAATGGCCCGCACGAAACCTACGCCGACCGCAAAGCCGGAGCCATCATCGGTCGTTACACTGCCACCGTCGATGACCTCTTCTTCCCTTACATGGAACCCCAGGAAACCGGCAACCTCACCGACCTTCGCACTCTTGCCCTTCTCAACGAAAAAGGACAAGGCCTCACCATCACCGCCCTCGGCGATCAGCTTCTCTCCGGAGGCACTTATCCCTGCCTTATGTCCGACCTGGAGGGAAGACGCCACCCCGTCGATATCCCGAAGCGCGACGTCGTCACTCTCAATATCGACCACAAACAAATGGGCGTCGGCGGCACAAACTCGTGGGGCGCCCGCGTTCTTCCACAATACCGTATTAAACCCGACGGCACCTACACCTGGTCCTTCCGCCTCCAAGGCCAGTAGCCGAAAGCTCCTGCTTTCGGAACTCCCGCCCTCCCTCACCAAAATCTTAAATCTCACATCTCATGCACGAAGTCCGCCCCGGCTGGACCATCACCAAAGAGTGGGAAGGCTACCAACTCAAGGCCGACCTCGCCTTCTCCGAGGTCGACCCCGAGGACTATCTTGGTATCCTCTTCTCCGGCGGTCGCGCGCCCGAATACATCCGCGAAGACCCCGACCTCATTCGCCTCACACAGTGGTTTTTTGACAACAACAAACCCATCGCCAGCGTCTGCCACGGAGTCGAAATCCCCGCCCGCGCCGACCGAGTCAAAGGACGCCGAATGGCCACCGTTCCAAAGTGCCAATTCGACCTCGAAGTCTGCGGCGGAATCTACGTCCATGAACCCTGCGTCATCGATGGCAACCTCGTCTCAGGCCGAACCTATCACGACAACGGCCACTATGTTGGACCTTGGATCAAGATGCTCGAAGCTCTCATCCCGTGACCTCATCCCTCTCATCCAACTGGCACAGAGATGGATACCTGGTGATTCCCGGGTTTCTCCAAGAAAACGAAATCGTGGCAGCTCGCTTTGAGATCGACAGACTCTCCACACAATACGACCAAATCTGTCTTCGCAACATCCGCGTCAAATCCGATCATTTTGATCAACTCGCCCTTGAAGTAAAAAATCGCCTTCTACCGGATAGCAAATTGAAACCTGTTCGGAGTATTTTATTCGACAAAACCAAGGGGCAAAATTGGCCCGTCGCCTGGCAGCAAGACCTCACCATCGCTGTTTCCGAACAGCAGGACGTTCCGGGGTATGGCCCTTGGTCAGTCAAAGACAAAGTCACCCACGTTCAACCACCCGCCGATCTCCTCGCCAAAATGGTCACCTTTCGGATCCACCTTGACGAAACCCCAATTTCCAATGGCGCACTCCGAGTGGTTCCCGAAAGTCATCGCTTTGGAAGAATCCCCTCCTCCGAAATTCCGGCTCTTGAGAAAAAGAATCCAATCGCCTGTGAATGCCAGGCGGGCGATCTTCTCCTCATGTCGCCACTCATCCTCCATTCTTCTCCACGATCAGAGTCTCCCCGACACCGCCGCGTGCTGCACTTCGAGTTTGCTCCCGACACCGCCCTTCACCCAAGCCTCACCTGGCATGAGCAGTAAAAAGCCACCCCCGCCCACCGGATTCGCCCCTCCCCCGCCCGGGCGCCCTCCCTCAAAATTTCGCTTTCACAGGCCGCTCCAGAAACCGAAAAAACTGGCCGATCCACCCAGCGCAAAAGATGAATTCCTTCATCTTTTTTGTATGTCTGCTCTGGGTCTCCTCTTCTTTGTAGGCGGAGCCATTTACTTCGCCATGCGCCGACCACGTTACGGGTTCGGCACCCCCGCCCTGATCATTGGAGGTGTATTCGGGATCTGCTGTCTTTACCAACTCTGCAAACGCGAAGACTGAGCAAATTTCAACCAAACACTTTCCCCAAAACCGTCAGTGCAGTCTTCACGGCAAGAACACAGGCTACCATAAACCCAAGCCAACACGTCCCGAGAATCCAATTTGGAACTTTCTTTTCCCCAACCAGCTCTTTCCGTGTTCCGAGATAGAGGAGCGCGGCAGCCAACATCGGCAGTCCCAGAACAGTCAGAGCCTGCGCAATCGTAATCAAGGTCACCGTTCCGGAAGCGCCCGATAACGACCACCCCGCCACCAGCATCCCGATCAGAAGGCCCAAACAGGTCAGCATTCTTGGCATGGCATCGGAGAGCCGCCATCCCTTCCCCAAACTATCCGAGAGGATCGTTCCTCCAATCACCGCATTCACCAAAAAGGAACTGAAGGCTCCCGCCATAATCCCAAAACTAAAAATCACCTTCGCACCCTTGCCGAACAAAGGCTCCAATTGCCTCGCGACATCGCCCACACTCTTCAGTTCAACCGCATCGGCCCGGCCATGAAAGGTCAGCACCGAGGTAATCAGGATAAAAGAAGTCACCGCTCCCAGGACACAAATCCCAAAAATCGAATCTCCCACCCCTCTCTTCCAGTCCGGCAATTTCCATCCCTTCTCACGAACCAGATAGCCTTGATAAAAAGCACCTCCGATCGAGAAGGTCGTCCCAATCATTCCCAACAACGGAATCAAGTCCCTGTTCCCGCTTGTCGTTTTCGGAACGGACTCTGAACCCACCGCACCGAAAAGCACTACGATAAGATTTCCAGTGAAAGCGCAGATCATCACCAGCACCAAAATCTTCATCAGTCTTTCGATCTGCGAATACAAACTCCGCACCCGAAAGAGACAGAACGCCACGAAGAGATTAATCACCAAAAGGACTGCGACCCGTGCTCCGGTTCCCTCCAACAATCCTCCATCGCCCACATCCTCAACCAAAGGCTCGAAGCCGGCAATAATGGCAAGGTTGTTGCTCGATTGAAACAAGGCCACCACCAGAAAGAGAACCAATCCAATAAACAAAGAAGCACCTCGACCCAAACGCGCCGCCAGTTCCTCACACAAGCTGCGCTCGTAAGTCACGCCCAATCGTGCGGCCAGCGTCACCATCCCAATCATCAGGAGGGTCGATAGAGCTAGGACGAACCACGCCGAAAATCCAAAGTCAGCGCCCACCCGGGAACTCGTCAGAATACTTCCCGGCCCTAACACCACCGCGGCCACGATGATCGTCGGGCCAATCTTCCCAATCAGTTCTTTTACTCGTCCAATCATCTTGTCTCGCCAATCACTCTACCTGGGTTTTCTTCGATCACTTTGCGGACTTCAAATTCAGAAAACCCCAGTTCTTCTTTCAAATTCTCAGCCACCCTTGGCATCGTAATCGTTGAACCAATCAGGTGGCTCCCGTCCGGAGAACGAGCCACCAAATCATCTCCGATCCTAACGTCCCTCCCCAAAAAGTGATAATCGCCCGCACCCATCCCCGCCGCGGCAATCGCATCCGTCACCATCACGACTCGATCAGACCCAACCAGATCAAGGTAGTTCTTCAAAGTCGTAAAGGGAACATGCGCACCATCCGGGATAAAGCTAATCCACAAATCCTCCCTCAGCGAAAGCACCCGCTGGATAATATTGTCATGTCGATTCAACTCCATCGGACATCCGTTCCCCAGATGGGTAAACATCTTCAAACCGGATCCAATCGCGCCCCTCAATTCCTCAAGCGAAGGATCGCAATGCCCCGCCGCAACACAGATTCCCTGCTCCGACAAAAGACGCGTCAGCACAAATCCTTCATCCCGCTCCGGAGCCAGAGTCACAATTCTCGTCAACCCACCTGCCGCCTCCAAAAGTCGTTCCATCGATTCAATATCAGCCCGCTTGGCATGCTCCACCGGATGAGCTCCGATATACCCTCGCGTTTCGTTTAAAAACGGCCCCTCAATATGGATCCCCCGGATCAGCTCACACCATTCCGGATTCTCATTTCGCAATTGAACCAAGCGCTCCATGCGGGAACACATGACTCCAAGATCATCGGTGATGAAAGTCGCGAGAATCCCACCAACGCCATCTTCCTCCAGAGCCTTACAAACTCTGCCAAGTTCATCCTCTTGTAAAAGGTCGCCATTGAAATCGACTCCCGCATAGCCGTTTACCTGCAAGTCGAATGCCGCCATCACTAATCCTTATTCTTAAAAAATTCCCGCGCTCGTTCTTCATCCAAGGGCAGGTCAACCGGCACCCCTTCCGCTGCTGAAATCTGCGCCGCCCATCCCAAATCTGCCACCGACGCCGAGTTCACAAAACTCAGATACGATTGCTCACCCTTCCGGATGCACTCCAGGAAATGTGTCACGCAAGCCCCCGTTTGATGCTTCATGACATCCCCGCTATCGGGCGTGCTCGTATCCGAGGGCCATTGATGCGCTTCCGTTCCCTCCGCTTCACATCGCCCGGAATCCAGGGGATAAATCCACTTCCCTTCCGTCGTCTTCTCCGACCAAAACCGAACCTTCTGGGGACGGTCCAACAGGGAATCAAAAATCAAGCCTCCCTCTGTCCCGTGAATATGATGGTAGGCATCGTAACCATTTGCCTGATCGACATTCCCAAAACAAAAACCCGTTGCTCCGTTACTGAACTCGATCTGCAAATTCCAAAGCCCCGGAATATCAAAGTCCCGACGATGAACCATGGAGCTCGTCGCATAGACTCTCACCGGAGTCGCCGCCTGCTCGGCCATGATGTTTAGCATCACCGAAAGCGAATGAATGATCCCCATCCCGATGGCATCTCCCATCCGATCCCCGGAGAGCTTCCACTTCTTGTCATCGGCAATATTGATGGGGTGACGATAATTTACCTGAATCTGGGTGATCGTTCCAAACACCCCGTCGGACGTCATCCGCCTGATGCGATTTTCCAGCGCATCAAAATTCATGAGATAGTCCACAAAGGTCACCAGTCCGGGATTGGCCTTCTCCAATTCAATCTGGCGTAAGAACTCATTGTAGCGGGTGGAGCAGGGCTTTTCACAAAAGACGTGCTTCCCGGCCTCCAACGCCGCGATCGCTTGATGACCATGAGCCTCATTCGTGCTGCAAATAATAACCGCATCCAGTTCTGGCTCGGCCAACATTTCCTCAAAATCATCAAAGTAGAGACCTTCACCAAGCTCCAGCTCATTCATCACCTCCAGAGCCTTGTCACGCCTCCGCTGATGAACTCCGACCACTTCGACTCCTTCCTGCTCGGTGAAACGACGCAACAAGGTCGCGCCCATCCAGCCGGCTCCCACCAAACCAATTCCGATTGAACTCACGATGCCCCTCCTTTACCCAACAAGCTTGCCCCCGGGCCGTCGAGATAGAGCCCGCAATCACCATGCTGTTGCAAAATCGAGGCCGGCACTTCCGGAGAAACCTCTCCCTCCACCGAGTTACGAACCGCCTCCGCCTTTCGCTCATCAGGAACGGTGCAAATGATCGAGCCACTTTTCATTATCTGTCGAACCGACATCGAGATCGCCTTTTCCGGAACCGCATCGAAGGTCGGAAACCATCCTTCCCCAAACTGCTGTTGACGACAGGCCTCGTCCAAATTCACGACGAGATATGGCTTCTCTGTTGCGAAGTCCGCCGGAGGATCGTTGAAGGCCAAATGCCCGTTCTCTCCAATTCCCACAAAAGCAACATCGATGGGGGCCTCCGCAATCAGCGCCCCCACCCGCTCGCACTCTGCCTCAGGGTTATCCTCCGCATTAATGTAATGAAAGCCCTTCACCGAGGCAGGTAGCTGATCTTCAAAGCGCTCCTTTAAATACTTCCGAAATGACGCCGGATGCTCGATCGACAGGCCCACATATTCATCGAGATGAAAAACCGTCACCTGAGTCCAATCAATCCCCTCCTCCTTGGTCAGGGCCTCCAACATTTCAAACTGCGACGCTCCCGTCGCCACGATAATATTAACCTCCCCCCGCTCAGCCTGGGCCTTCCTCATCTTTTCCGCTCCATCGGCAGCTGCCGCCGCCCCCATCGCTTCCTTCGAATCAAACTTATGAACCTTCATGGATCTCCATGATGAATCTCCCCTCTCTCAGGTCAATCTCATTGCTCTCCGAAGCGATTACCGTCGACATCCCGCCCACCCAAAGGACATCCTCTTCCGATGAATCACTCGCGCCGACGCTTCCTCAAAACGAGCACCTCCGCCGGAGTCGCTGGTTCGCTGGGGTTTAATCTCACTCTCCAGGCTGCTCCCGTCGCTCAAATCCTCGACACAAAAGTTATCAGCCAGGTTCCAAACCACTACCACGGTTGGCCCACCATCACCCGTCGCAAGGACGGACAACTCCTCGTCGTCTGCTCCGGCGGTCGCGAACAACACGTCTGCCCCTTCGGGCGGGTCGACCTCCAAAGATCCCATGACAACGGCGACTCGTGGACCTACCCGCGAACAGTTCTTGACAGCCCCATCGATGACCGGGACGCCGGAATTCTCGAAACCGCAAAGGGCTCCCTCCTCGTCACAACCTTCACCTCCCTCGCCTACGTCCCTGGCCTGCCAAAAGACGGCAACAAACCTCATTGGCTCGCCGCTCACACACGTCTCTCCGAAGCACAGCGCAAAAACGAACTCGGGCAATGGATGATTCGCTCCACCGACGGCGGAATTACCTGGTCGGAACGCTACCCCACCATCGTCAACAGTCCCCACGGCCCCACTCAACTTTCCGACGGACGGCTTCTCTACGCCGGCAAAAGACTTTGGAGTGAAGGTAAGGAAGTCGGGATTTGCGAATCCCACGATGATGGAAAATCCTGGCTATGGCTCGCGGCCATTCCAACCCGCGCAGGCGACCGACATCAGGACTACCACGAACTCCATGCCATCGAAGCGGCCAATGGCCACCTCATCGTCCACATTCGAAACCACAACCAGGAGAACAGCCGCGAAACCCTGCAAAGCGAATCTGTCGACGGGGGCAAAACCTGGTCCATCCCACATCCAATCGGAGTCTGGGGACTTCCCTCATTCCTCACTCGTCTCCGCGACGGCCGCCTCCTCATGAGCTACGGTCATCGGCGTAAACCTTTCGGAAATCAGGCCCGCCTCAGCGAGGACCACGGCAAATCGTGGTCGTCGCCACTCACCATTTCCAACGATGGAACGTCAGGTGATCTCGGCTACCCCAGCACCGTGGAACTCGAGGACAACTCCCTCCTCACCGTTTGGTATGAAAGACTCGCCAAAAGCGGCTTCGCCGTCCTCCGCCAAACCCGTTGGGAGCTGGGCTAAATAGCACTTCAAATTTTGTCCAAGGCCATCATCAACGGACACGAAGCGATCCTATTATTCTCCTTCCGATAGCGATCCAGCAACGCTCTTGACCTCTTGGCCAACATCCTTCGCACCTCACGGCGAGCTCCCTTCTGCCGAGGAATCACCATATCATCATAGGCAGTCGTCTGATGGCGCATCCAGGCAATCACCGCGACCTCGGCCCGACGTTCAATCGGAATTCGCTTCGTTCTCGCCACCGTTCCACTTCCAACCGGCACGGCATGGGCCGCCACCACTTTCGCCATTTTTTCGGCAAGCGATTGATACCCGTCTGCAAAATCAAGAAACCCAACCAAAGCCGTTTCAAACTCTTTGGCATAAGCGTCTTGCGCTCTGGCCCTTCTCATTCTTCCTGCCTCCAGCTTTTTTTCATAAGCCGGATCCTCTCTTTCCTTTTTTAGCTGCCGCTCAAGCAGATTAATCCGATCCGCCGGCGCCCAAATCCCCCGCGAAAATTTCTTCCGCCCCTTCATTTCATACATCGTCCACGTCGGGCCATCCTTCTTGATCCTCCGGCTTAACGCCGCATCTCCCGGCAACAAAAGATCCCAATCATCCGGAACCTTCAGCACCGTCCCATCCGCCGTCAAAACCTCTCTGGGTTTTTGGGATGGCCTGACTTCCAACTTTTCCTGAGACACGATTCCTAGTTTTCCTTCTGGTTCTCCCGATAGACCTTCGGCGTCATCCCCACGATTCTGCCAAACTGTTTCGTGAATGCACTCTGATCACTGAAGCCACAAGCCACCGAAATCCCGACCAAACTCTCATCGGTATTTTCCAACAAATGACAGGCCGCATCGATTCGACAACGGCTCACATATTGCTTGGGCGACAGGCCGAGAAGCCCCTCCATCCTTTGATTGATCTGGTAAATTGACAAACCCGTAGCTTCAGCAAGATCACTCAACCGCAAGGGCTCATCCAAATGACTCTTCACATAGTCCATGACTCCAGCCAACGACTCCAGATCGCGAGGACTCGAAGCCACCCCGTCAATATCCCGCGAAATTCCAGACAAGCCCTTCACACTCCCATTGCACCCCTTTAGCGGACGTTTCCAGGTAAGGCACCAACCTTGCCGACCATCCGGATAAACGTGTAATTCCAACTGACTCCGGATCGCCGGACCACCCGACAAGATCGCACGGTCCTGCCCCTCAAAATCCTCTCCCAACGCCCCTGGGAAAACTTCAGCCGCTGTCTTCCCCAAAAGATCATCTTTCGACTTTCCTCCGCAACGCTTCACCAGCGTTTCGTTCACAAAGACATACCGCCCCCCGTCGTCCTTCACAAAATAAACCGTATCCTGCACATCATCAAAAACCTCTCCGCCCCCAAACGGCGTAGCCAGACTTTCCAAAAACTCTCTTTGTCCGAAATCCTTCACGCGCGATAACCGTCAAAAACCTTATGTGAAAAATACCGTTCCATCCGGTCCGGAAAGACCGTAACCACGCGACAACCTTCGCCCAAATCAGCAGCAACTTGCAATGCGGCTGCAAAATTTAATCCCGAACTCGGCCCAACCGGAAATCCCTTCGCCCAAAGCTTCCTCGTGAGCTCCAAACACGACGCGTCACCGATCTCCCACTCACGAAGTTGATCACATTCCCAGCCCGAATAGATCTCGCTGATATCTTCCGCCACCCCGGGGACATCGGAGCTGAATTTCAAACTGCAGCACTCGAGGTTTGACCCAAAGAGTTCCCCTTGCCTCGGGATCGCGGCATTGGCCGTAACACCGCAGCCCGCCAACTGAAAGGCCTCAAATAATCCCCGCAAAGTCCCACCGGTTCCGACTCCGCTCACAACCGCATCGACACACCCACCGGGAATCTGACGAAGAATTTCAGGACCCGTAAAAATTCGATGAGCCTCGGTATTGTCCTCGTTCGCGAATTGCCGCCCCAAAAAGACCCCTTCCTTCTCGGCAAAATCCGCCGCCGATGAAAGCACCTCGACCATCGTTCCCGACACCCGCCTCACCTCACCGCCATAGGCCTTAATAATGCACTCCCTTTCCGAAGTTGCAGTATCCGGAATAAAGGCCACGAACTTCAGCCCCATCTGACTGCAAGCCAAGGCAAAGGCAATACTCGTTGACCCACTCGAAGCCTCCACCACCGTGCTTCCTTCGCTGAGTTTCCCGGAGCGCCACCCCTTTTCAAGAATGTGCCGTGCAATCCGGTCCTTGGTCGAACCACTCGGATTCATGAACTCCAACTTGCACCAAATTTCCACCCCACACTCCAAAGCCACCGGGACCAGCGGGGTCGCTGGGACCTGATGGATATATCTCGCCCCCTCTGGCAGCACTCCATTTCTCTCGGACATGCTATCGAGACTAGCAATCCGATCCCTTTTGTCAAAATCGCCACCGATTTCTCTGCTTCGGGACAAGACAAAACGCCACTTCCTGTCCATTGTCTCCCCATGTCCAATGATCGTCCCATTTTTGAAGGCTGCATTCCCGCACTCATGACTCCCTGCGATGCCAGTGGCACCGTCAACTACGATGCCCTCGTCGAAACCGCCAAAGACCTCATCGCTCAAGGCATGCGCGGAGTCGTTTATTGTGGATCGATGGGTGATTGGCCCCTCCTCACCGACGCTCAACGCATGGAAGGAATCAAGCGACTCGTGGAAGCAGGCATACCCACCGTCGTTGGCACAGGTGCTCAAAACACCACCATCGCCGCCGCACATGCCGCCCACGCCCGCGAAGTCGGAGCCGACGGACTCATGGTCATCCCCCGCGTTCTCTCGCGCGGAAGCTCCCCCGCCGCCCAGGTTCATCACTTCAGCGAAATCCTGAAAGCCGGCGGAGACCTTCCCGCCGTCATTTACAACTCTCCCTACTACGGCTTCGAAACCAAAGCCGACCTCTTCTTCTCTCTGCGGGAAAAATTCCCTTCACTCGTCGGCTTTAAGGAATTCGGCGGTGCCGATTCCCTCAGCTACGCTGCCGAAAACATCACCAGCCAGGATGAATCTCTCATCCTCATGGCCGGAGTCGATACCCAGGTTTATCACGGCTTTGTCAACTGCGGAGCGACCGGCGCCATCACCGGCGTTGGCAATGCCCTTCCCAAAGAAATCCTCCGCTTCATCGGGCTCTGCGAAGCCGCGGCCAAAGGAGACCCCCAAGCCCGTCGCTACGCGCTCGAACTCTCCGAAGCCCTCACCGTTCTTTCCACCTTTGACGAAGGCCCCGACCTTGTCCTCTACTACAAGGAGCTCATGGTCCTCGAAGGCCACACCGCTTACGAACACCAAATCAATTCCTACGATCAACTGAGCCCTGCTCAGAAGCAATTTCTCCACAACCAGCACGCCCTCTTCCGTAGCTGGTGGAGCAACTGGGAAGGCAAGTAATATGGAGAGCGGGCGGGCAGCCCTGCTTCACCCCCATCTTCCACCACCCCATGCAGATCATCGACACCCACACCGGCGGCGAACCCACCCGCACCATCGTCTCCGGGCTCGACCTCCCCGTCGGAGCTGTTGCCACTCGCGATTTCCTCGAGAACGAGGCCGACTGGATTCGCACGACCCTCATTAATGAGCCCCGCGGTTTCGACGCCATTGTCGGAGCCTGCCTCTGCGAACCTGCAGATCCCACCTGCGTCACCGGAGTTGTCTTCTTCAATAATCTCTCCTGCCTTCACTCCTGCCTTCATGGCACGATAGGCATCGTGGAAACCCTGGCACACCAAGGCCGCATTGAGCCTGGCGAACATCGTATTGAAACACCCGTTGGAGTCGTCACGGCTATCCTCAACAAAGATCACTCCATTACTGTCAAAAACATCCCCTCTTATCGCTTCGCAAAGGACGTCGAGGTCACCCTGCCTGATGGTCAAAAAATCACCGGCGACATCTCATGGGGAGGCAACTGGTTCTTTCTGATTTCTGATCAAGGACCCGAAATCAAAACCAAAAATATAGACTCCCTCACCGAGTTCACCAAGACTGTTCGCGACTCCCTGCACGCCCAAAACATCACTGGCGAAAACGGCGGAGAAATCGATCACATCGAGTGCTTCGCCTCACCCCAACCCGGAATCGAAGCCGACTCCCAAAACTTCGTCCTCTGCCCCGGCTCGGCTTATGACCGATCCCCCTGTGGAACTGGCACCAGCGCCAAGCTCGCCTGCCTAGCTGCGAGCGGCGAACTCGCCGAAGGCCAAACCTGGCGCCAAGCCTCCATCATTGGTAGCGTTTTCGAAGGATCATTTGAATCCCTCCCTAACTCCGCTAAGGTAATCCCCGTCGTCACCGGTCGTGCTTTCGTGACCGGCGAAACCACCGTCATCATCCACCCAGACGACCCCTTCAAACACGGAATCACGTAGCCGAGAGCTCCTGCTTTCGGAATTCCTCAACCCAAGAGCCAAAAGCTGGAGCTTTTGGCTACCATCTTCAGAACCAACTCTTAAAACTATCATCATCATGAACCTCACCGGATACTCCTTCATCGGCAACAGCCGCGCCACCGACAGCTCGGACTACTTTACCCCCAGCAACGCTGCCACCGGCGAACAACTGGAACCAACCTTCTACTCAGCGACCACGGCCGACCTCGAGAAAGCCGTCACCCTCGCCACCGAAGCCTTTCAGGCCTACTCCAAGGTCGATCCCAAAACGCGCGCCAAGTTCCTCCGCACCATCGGAGAAAAAATCAACGCCGCCGGCCCCGACATCACCCCCCGCATGATGGCCGAAGCCGGACTCCCAGAACCCCGCTGCGAAGGTGAACGCGGGCGCACCATCGGCCAACTCAACATGTTTGCCGACCTCATCGAAGAGGGCTCATGGGTCGATGCCCGCATCGAAACCGCCGACCCCGATCGCGCCCCTATTCCCAAGCCGGACCTTCGCTCCATGCGCCGCCCTCTCGGGCCTGTCGCCGTTTTCTGCGCCTCCAATTTCCCCCTCGCCTTCTCCGTCGCCGGGGGTGACACCGCCAGTGCCCTCGCTGCCGGCTGCCCCGTCATCGTGCGCGCCCACTCGGCTCACGCCGGGGTGGCCGAAATCGTCGCCAGCGCAGTTCAAGCCGCCGTGATTGAATGCGAAATGCCTGAAGGAACCTTCTCCATGATCTTCGATTCCGGTATTGAACTCGGCACCGCTCTCGTCACAAACCCCGGCATCAAAGCCGTTGGCTTCACTGGTTCCCGTGCCGGAGGCCGCGCCCTCATGGACGCGGCCGCAGCCCGACCCGAGCCTATTCCCGTCTTCGCGGAAATGTCCTCCGTCAATCCCATCTTCATCCTTCCCGGCGCCATGGCCGAGCGCGGCGAACAAATCGCGCAAGATCTCATTGGTTCCGTCACCCTCGGTGCCGGACAATTCTGCACCTGCCCCGGTCTCGTCTTCGGCCACACCTCCAAAGCCTTCGAATCGACCCTCCAAGGTGGCTTCAACGATGCTGCTCCCGCCACCATGCTTCATGGCGGAATTCTCAACAACTTCGCAAACAGCCTTAAGAAGCTGCGCGGCCAAAGCGGCGTCGACACCATCGGCGAGGTCACCTCGGATGAAGCAAACAAGGCATGCCCGGCAATTCTAAAAGCCAGCGCAAGCGACTTCACTTCCAACCCCGAACTCAGCGCCGAAATCTTCGGCCCCTCCTCCCTCATCATCGAGTGCGGATCAAAGGACGATATGATGAATGCCGCCCATTCACTGGAAGGCCAACTCACCGCTACCGTTCACGGCACTGACGAAGAACTCGCCCACGCCGGAGAGCTTCTCCAAATCCTCGAACAAAAAGCCGGCCGAGTCATCATCAACGGCTTCCCGACCGGAGTCGAAGTCAACTCGGCCATGGTTCACGGCGGCCCCTACCCCGCCACCTCCGATGGCGCCAGCACCTCTGTCGGAACCGGGGCCATCCTCCGATACACCCGTCCCGTCAGCTTCCAGAGCTTCCCTGATTCCGCGCTTCCCGTCGAACTCCAGGACGCCAACCCCGCAGGCATCGCCCGACTCGTCAACGGAACCTTGGAAAAGTAGCCAAAAGCTCCAGCTTTTGGTTGCAGAGCACAAGCCCCATGCCCCAAGAAGTTCTCATCGTCGGTGGCGGAGTCGTCGGACTCGCCACCGGCCACTACCTCGCCTCGGCCGGTCACTCCGTTCGCATCATCGAGCGTGACGACTCTCTGGCTCAAAGTTGTTCCGAAGGGAACGCCGGCATGGTGGTGCCCTCCCACTTCATTCCCCTCGCCGCCCCCGGCGTCATTTCCCAGGGACTCAAGTGGATGCTCAACCCTAAAAGTCCCTTCTTCCTTCGCCCCCGACTCTCCCCAACCCTCGCCCGCTGGATCTGGCTTTTCACAAAGCACTCCACCAAAAAGCACGTCGCCAACACCCAGGAACTCTTGCGCGACTTATCACTCGAAAGTCGACGCCTCCACGTCGAGCTTTCAGAGAAGCAAGACTTCCCACTTATTCAGAAAGGCCTCCTTATGCTCTGTCAATCCGAGGCCGGACTGGAAGAAGAAGCCGAAGTCGCGGAGCACGCCCACACCCTGGGACTTGAAGCCGAGGTCTGCGATCAAACCCGAATCAAGGAACTCGAACCAAATGCCGAAATCACAGCTAAAGGTGGCGTCTGGTGGCCACAAGACTGCCACCTCTCACCTGGCGATTTCATCCAGGCTCTTCGTAATTCCATTCTCAAAAATGGAGGCGAATTCATCTCCGGCGAGGTCGTCAAATTGGAAGCCGCCAACGGCAAAATCAAAAGCATCACCACCAGGTCCGGCGAAAACTACTCCGCCGAGACCATCGTCCTCGCAGGTGGCATCAACACGACCGAACTTGCGAAACAAATTGGCCTCTCACTCCCCATGCAAGGCGGTAAGGGCTACTCCCTTACCCTTCCGAAACCTGTCGCCAACCCACTCCTTTGCTCGCTTCTCAAGGAAGGTCGCGTCGCCGTCACTCCGATGGGAGACAACCTCCGCGTTGCCGGCACCATGGAAATCTGCGGTACCAATACCTCCGTCAGCAAGCCCCGGCTTCAAGGCGTGGTCGAAGCCTTCTGCAAATTCTACCCGCAGTATTCCCCGGCAGATTTCGAAAACCTCGAACCCTGGGTCGGACTCCGCCCCTGCTCGCCCGACGGACTCCCCTATCTCGGCCGCGCGCCCAAAATAAACAATCTCATCATCGCCACCGGTCACTCCATGATGGGGCTTTCGCTCGCTCCAGTGACCGGCAAACTCGTCGCCGACCTCGTCACAGGCGACAAGCCCGCGATCAAGCTCGAGCAACTTGCTCCGGGGCGCTTCTAATTCGTTACGGCTTGTAAAGCGTAAGTGCAATCGCCATTGGCGCAGGCCCCAAATCTGTCTCCCGACCGTTGGCTCCGCCTTTGCCAGCCCGCTGACCTGCGGCGATTAGTTTGAATTCTGTGAATTCGCCAGCCGAAAAATCATAACTCACGGTTCCAGTGAAATGCGGCTTGAACCAAAGGTCACCGGATCCCAGCGAGGCACTCCCGCTCAACTCATAGGTTTGCACAGAGCCTTTCGACGAGATCAGACGAGTGAACAACTGCCCCTCCTTGAGGTCGCCCTGCTTCCAATCCCCCATTTGCCCACGCACCGCGTCTTTGAGGCGGGTCCGGGCCAGCTTCTTGAAAACACGATCTGGAATCTCCTTCTTTTCCCGGCTGTTCGTCACAAAGGTTTTCGCTTCCGCTGGCTTCAGGTCAAACCAACCTAAATTATAGGGATTCGGAAATTGAGCATTTCCCGGACGCTGGACTTTACCACGGGGCAGATCCCGATAAGCCACTTCCAACTTAAGGCCGCCTTCACGAAGCTCTTCGCCCCCATAGAGAGCGAGCTTGTTTGTAGGAACAGATTTGGGTTGGTCGCCGCGATCACGGGCGAGCCCTTTCCATTTGGCTAACCCGGTGGTTAATGTCTCACGAGCGACCTCACGACTTTGACGCGCGAATTTCCCGGAGAGGTAGGTTCCGTCCGCACCCATGCAATAGAGGCCCTGATAAGTCGAAGTCTGCTTCGGAAAAGTTCCCGGCGGAGATTTGGAAACATAGGATTTAAACAAATTGGTAGCAGCGGGATTTGGAGGATTTTGCATCCAGTCCGGCGGATAAAGGAAGAAGGTCTCTTCGATCACGCAGACATACTCGGAAGCGATTTTTTGAATTTGGAGATCTGACCAGATCTCGCGTCGTCCCATGACGCCATTGTTTCAGGTCTCACCACAGGGATGGCCGTTCATAGCCCAGAGTAAAATCGGGCGTTTCAACTTTTTCGCTTCTTCAGCGGCTTCCGAGAGGCTGCTGTGCCAGCGAACCGCCCGCCAGCCGAGTTCCTCTCCCGAAGGGCGAATGAAATCAATCCAGCGATCAAGATTGGACTCCGTGATCTCTTGAATTTGCCAAAGTCTTGCTTTCTCTCCCGGTTTTCTGGTGCCCTGCGGCTTCCAATCCAGATCGGTCGTCAAACAAAAGCAGTCAAGCATTCCATGATGATTATTGCCGGATACAAATTCCAGCGCCACCGGTTGCGCACCTTTCTTGAGGGTCAATTCCCCCGCCTTGATCCAGGCCACAAATCGAAGATCCGGTTTATTGTCACCCGCAATGTTGATCTGCTCATGGCTTGCCGCTTTTAAATTGGGCTCCAACCATTTTCCCGGGCCGACTCGAACGCGAAGCTTGGCTTGCACTGGGTTGGCGCGCAGCCAAAGAGCATACTTGCCGTCTTCCGGAATGCTCACTTGATACCCGGCCTTTCCCGGACCGCCTCCCCAGTGGCTCAAAAGTCCGCCCCCGGAGAGCCCGTCCGTCTTAACACTGGCATACCAACCATTCTTACGGACCGATTTGCTTTCAGCAGACTCACCCTCCACCCAAATGGACTCCGCCATCGCAGCAATACAAAACGGGAGAACCAGCAGACTTGTTCCGAATACCTTTTTCATTGCTATCAAAACAAGGCGACATCAACCAATCTTGCAAGGAAATCCCAAACGTCCCGGATTGCTCACTCGTTCAGACTCTCAACTAACTCCTTGATGACAGGCATCATGCGGATCAATCGCTGAGAATGCTCCTCACGTGAAAAAAGCGTATCATCACCCAGTCTCACTTCGAGAACCGCATGATCACCCACTTCGATTTTAGCGTCGTCGTTCCAGATTTCCGAGGAACCTAGCGATTCCACTTTCGCCTTCAGCGGTTCCGGGACCAGGAATCGTGGTGAGCGATTTGGCTCGTCATCTCCGGTCACCTTAACGAATCCCTTCATGGTATGGCCTTCTTCGCCGCATCGCTCCCAAATCCAATTATCAAGACCGCCGTTCACCAGTGGAGGATAAAACACAATCCTAACTCCCGCAGTGGTCTGATGAGAGGTCAGGTATTCCGCAAAGCCAAACCCGAAAGCCGGCCCCGAACCTCGTGAGGCCTGCGGGATCGCCACAACCACAGGATCTTTGACATCACGATCCCCGGCCTTGATCCAAATCGTTGACCAAAGCAGATCATTCGCAGAATCAATCTGAGTACGATAAACTTCGTAGCCCAAATTTTCGGGACCAAGCGTTCCCGTTGTCATGGCATTCAGCTGACGAAACGCCTTTTGTCCTGCCACAGTCCCAATGTCACGCTCACCAATCAGGTTGTTCAACTTGAGCAGATAATCGGACATCTCGGATACCGTAACATCCCCTTCACGCGGTTCACTCTCTTCTTGATCCGCGTTCGCCCCCAAATAAAGAGCGATAACAATCGAAAAGATCAGGAGGGCTGGAATCACCGCGAGTGCGACTTTGATTCCACTAACTTTCGAAACTTCTGGCGTATCGGTCATTCTGAAAATAGGAGTGCAATTTCATGGGCCGCTCGCTTGTGAACGCCGGGCTCACCGAGCCGTGATGCCGCCTTCAGGAGCTTTCCCGACAACTTCGCCCGCTCATCGTCATTGGCAAGTGTCCTTCCCAACCAAAGCGCAACTTCATAAGCATTCGCTTCATTCTGGATAAACTCACGAGCCAATTCACGCCCCGCCAAAATGTTGATCAAGCCAATGAATTCCAACTTTACCAGCTGTTTCGCCATTAGGAAAGTCGGCCATGCCACCCGATAAACCAGGCAGTAAGGCATCCCGTAGTAAGCAGCTTCCAAAGTCGCGGTACCACTGGCCACGACTCCGCAGGTCACTGTTTGCATCAAGTGCTGGCTCTTTCCCGTCTGAACCTCCACCAGCCCGGTTGGCAGATCACTCGCCGTCAAAAACTCATCCATCACCCGGGCGACCTTTTGACTTGCCGCCGCCGCCACAAAGCGAGTCCCCGGTCTCTCCTCCAACAAGCGGGCCACCGATTCCAGCATCATTGGAAAAAGCCGGCTCACCTCCTTGGTCCGACTTCCCGGAAAGAGCCCAACCAGGTTTTCCTCCCGTTTGACCTCAATTCGCTTCTCCTCCAACTCATCGACCAGAGGATGTCCAAGACAGCGGCTCCGCAATCCTGCTTCCTCGAAAATCGGAACCTCAAAGGGAAAAAGACAAATCATCAGATCGTGCGTCTCCGCAATTTGGGGAATCCTCTTTTGATTCCACGCCCATACCTGGGGAGCCACATAGTGAACAATCCTGGTCTCTGGTAATTTTTCGTGGACCTGCCTGGCCAAACGTAAATTGAACCCGGGATAATCGATCAGGAGTAAAACTTCGGGCCTTGATTCCAAAATCTCGGCCAGAGTTTCCTCAAACCGCTCTTTAAACCAACCGTATCTTCGCAAAACCTCCCAAACACCCACAACTGCGGCGTCCTCGACCCAATCACGGACCGATCCTTCGGAAAGGCGAGACATTTCCGGCCCTCCCAGCCCTCGAAAATCGAAGCCATCGCCCTCCTTTCGGAGTGCCTCCATCAACTCGGATCCATGAGTGTCTCCACTCACCTCACCTGCCACCACATAGACCGTTCTGCTCATCGCCGTGGCCATGCTAGAGCAGGTGGAAAATATTCCAAACTGCAAATCACGTCACAAGGGCTTGCTTCTCCCTCCACTAGGCGTTAATTCCTCCCTCCCCAGACGAATTATGTCCGAAAATACCGATCAAAACCCCGAAAAAGGCCCAAGCCCCATCGGTGAAATTTCGCAAGAGCCTTCAGCCTTCGAAGCCTTTCTTGATGCCAACCAGAAGAAGCTCATCATTGTTGGGATTCTCGCGATCCTTTGCCTCGTCGGCTACGTCATCGTAACCGGCCTGCAAAAGAAGGCCGAGGAAGACGCTGCCGCAGCCTTCGCCGACGCACGCACCGTGCCTCAATATGAGGCCGTCAGTCAGGAATACGCTGGAGAAAATGCCGGAGGATCCGCCCTTTTTGCCAAGGCTCAGCTCCTCTGGAGCGACCAGCAACAGCAGGAAGCCATTGAGACCCTTGAAACCTTCGTCTCCGAATACCCCGAGCACCCTGCCGTCGGCAGCGCTTACGCCAGTCTTGGTTCTTATCAGCAACAGCTTGAGAACCTCGACAAAGCCAAGGAAGCTTTCCAAAACGCCGCTGACAGCGAATCTGCCGCCTCTTCACTCGCCCTTCTTTCTTTGGGAGATCTGGCCCTCCAAGCTGGCGAAGACGAAAAGGCCGAAGAAATCTACAACAAGATCGTTTCCGAATACGAAACCTCTCACCTTCAGGTCAAATCGATGGCCCAGAATCGCCTCAAACTAATCAACGTCGATTCCCCGGTTGAAAAGGCCCCCGAACCACCAAAACCTGCCATCACCCCGGGTGCAGTCACCCCTCCCGTGAGAGTTCCAGGCATTGCTCCGGATCCAATTCCATCGGTCACTCCGGGAGCACCAAACACCGGCACAACCCAGCCCGCCGAAGAGCCAACCGAGCCTGTAACCACTCCCGAAAGCGAAGCGACTCCGGAACCCGAAACCGAGCCTGCTACGGAAACTCCCGCCGGGCCCGTAAATCCCGCCGAGCCCGTAACTCCTGCGGGATCCACTCCGGAATAAATCCAACTTCCAGACTTCCGACTTCACATTCGGGCCACCGTGCCCCATTAAATTTAAACCAACCCTCAATAGCCGTGTTCGAAAAAATCATCAGCAAAAATCCCGAGACCCCTCAGGCTCCTCGCCCCGCCGCACCGACTCATGCTCCTCAGGCTCCCGCCGCAGCACCAGTCGCAGCACCCGAGCAAGTGGCGGCCCCATCTGCTCCAGTCAGCAGCCCGACCGGCGGCCAGCGCAACATTCTTAGCAATGATGTTCACATCAAAGGTTCGGTCCGCTTCACTGACGACCTCCTCGTCGACGGCCGAATCGAAGGTGAAATCAGCTCCGACGGGGCCCTCACTGTTGCCGAAAACGCTCACATCAAGGCTGAAGTTTCGACCAAATCAGTCGTAATTTACGGCAAGGTTCACGGGAATATCACCTGCACCGAGCGAGTTGAAATCAAAGGCAGTGCCGAAATGGTCGGCGACGTCAAGGCCGGCACCCTCTCAATCGAGCCTGGCGCAATTTTCGTCGGCAAGTCAGAGGTCGGCACCCCTTCATCCGCCCCCAAGAAAGGCGCTTCGGCACCTCAAGGCGGAAACAACAAAAAGCAGGGCAACCAGTCCAGTAAAGGACAGGCTAAAGCCTCCTAGCGTTGTCACTCCCCCAGCGCCTTGGCCTTCGGTTTTTTCAAAGACAAGAGCAAGGGGCCTCGCGAGGTCACTTGCCCTCTTTGCCAGCACTGCCAGCAGGAATCCCAGCTGGCAGTTTCGTCGTATTGTAAAGGCTGCGGTGCTTATCTGACCTTCGAGAAGGACGGCGAAATCAAGGCCCGTCCTGTTGCCCCGCCCGACCCCTTCGCCCACCGGCCTCCACAACCGAAGGTCGAAATAGAATACAAGGCCCGGGATGAGGCGCCAGTTAGCCCGCCAAAAAAACCTTCCCCCAGTCCACCGGCAAAAACGCCCAAGGAAGCTGAGCCACCAAGAGTTCAGGAGTTTCGAGAGAAAAGCGAACCGGAAACCACTAAAGGAACCTTCGCCCCCCTTCCCGACATCACCCCGCTGCCATCCTCTCTGGAAGAGGAAGCCACGAAACCAGCTCCGTCAGCCCAAGACGATGGCTCCCCCTCTCGCTATCACGGCAATGAGGAGGAAATTTCAACCTCTGGCCCAACCAAGCTGGAGACAAGAGAAGTGGCATGTTTTGATTGCGGCGATACCCACGCCGCCAATATCCGGGCCAATTCAACCCAATGTCGAAGCTGTGGCCGCCTGATCTCCATGGAAGATCGCGAAATCAAAGAAGCGATGAGCAGCCGTATTCAAACTCGCGGAGACGTTCATATTTACAAAAAAGGGATCGTCCACGGTGCGCCAATTCAGTGTCATAACCTCATCGTTGAAGGTGACTTCACCGGCGATGCAGAATGTTCGGGCGATCTTATTTTGAGGCGCAGCGGAAAAATTTCAGGTAAAGTATCCTGCAAACGACTCCTAATCGAAAAGCGGGCAAAAATCGAATTCCTCAATGTGGTCGTCACCGATGAGTGTAAGATCGATGGGCTCGTCACCGGCCACCTCGCCTGCCGCGGCCTTCTCGCCCTCGAGAAGAAAGCCACCCTGACCGGAAACATCAAGGTCGGCCGTCTCACCGTCGCCGATGGTGCCAAACACACCGGGCAGATTCAGATGGGCGGTTTTTAGTTCTGGCCTTGCCCGGAGCAATCCCGGAAGGTTAAGCCATGTCAACAAACGTGCCTGTCCTTGATCTCAAAGAAGATATTCTCCGACTTAAAAAGGAGAAAAACGCCGTCATTCTGGCTCACAACTATCAGGTCGGCCCAATCCAGGATATCGCTGACTATGTCGGCGATTCACTTGGTCTCGCCTACAAGGCCCAGGAAACCGATGCCGATGTCATCGCATTCTGCGGTGTTCATTTCATGGCTGAAACTGCCAAAATCCTGAACCCTGAAAAAACCGTCGTCCTTCCGGACAAGGATGCCGGCTGCTCGCTTGAGCAGGCCTGCCCCGCCGATAAGCTCGAAGCATTTCTAAAGGAAAACGAGGAGAAGAATTACTACGTCATCGCCTACATCAATTGCTCCGCCGGAGTAAAAGCACTCTGCGACGTCATCTGCACCTCTGGCAACGCCCCCAAAATCGTCAACCAGGCTCCCGAAGGTCGCCCCATTCTCTTCGTCCCCGATGAAAACCTCGGACAGTGGGTCATCGAGCAAACCGGTCGTAAAATGGATCTGTGGAAAGGCAATTGCTACGTCCACGTCGAATTCACCCAGAACTCGATTCAAAAAATCAAAGACGAATATACCGATGCCGCCGTCGTGGCACACCCCGAGTGCCCCAAAGCGGTTCGCCTTCTTGCCGATGAAGTGTGCTCGACCGAAAAAATGGTCCACTTCTGCCGCGAAACACCCGCAAAAAACGTCATCGTGGTCACCGAATCGGGAATGCTTCACCGGATTCAAAAAGAAGTTCCCGATAAAAATCTCATCCCCGGCCCCACCGACCACTGCGCGTGCGCGGACTGCCGCTACATGAAAATGAACACGCTGGAAAAACTTCACGCCTGTCTTGATAAGCTCGAGCCACAGGTGGAACTCCCTGAAGACGTGCGTAAGCGAGCCGAGGTTTCACTCGTCCGCATGTTGGAGCAATCCAAGTAAGCCCACCCACCGGAAGGGCCGGAATGCACGGAAATCCTCCGGCTGTTTCACATGCCGGAATTTCATCGGCTTTATTCGATTAAGGGATTGCGCCATCGAACAAACGGGAGTCTGTTCCGTCAGAAACACCTTATTCTAATGGACCTTCAAGACTACCTTTTCACCCCCTTTGCCGGTGGCCTCTTTCTGGGGCTCCTGATCGCCTTTTTTTCTTGGAAATCCGGATTCTCAGCACGGCGAAACTTGAAAAAAGAACTCAAGCGGGCCGAACAGGAAGGGAACGAGTTGCAACAACACCTTAATACTCAACTTAAAATTAACGCGGAAGGAAATGACAGTCTTCAGAAGAAACTCGAGGAACTTCGGGAACAAAACGAAACTCTTCGCATCAACGTCTCGACCCTTCAGCAAAAGCCCGGCCGGGCCGAACTCCGTCAACTGACCATCATCGAAAACGCCATCGGGCTAATGCGTGAGCAAGCACCCGGATTCGCCCAAGCATGGGAAAAAGCCGTCCGCCAAGCCGAGGCCGACTACGAATCGACCGAAGGTGGACTCAAAAAGCTCGTTCGGAAGGTGCTCCCCTCACTCGGAACCACCGGTTCCAGCCACGAGGACGACGAAAAAGAGCAAATTGGAGAAAAAGACACCAAAGCTGGCCAGAAAGATCTCGAAACAGTCTAGGCCGATCCAAACGGTCTTTCCCTCTGATAACAGGAACTCGCTCGTCGCTTGTCATTCTCTTAGGATCTGCCATAGGGTCGTGGCATGCCCACCAGCCCATTCCAGGTCGCAATCGTCGGACGCCCCAATGTCGGGAAGTCCGCGCTCTTTAATCGTCTGGCCGGGCGACGCATCGCAATCGTGCACGACCAACCGGGTGTCACCCGTGATCGTATTGCGGCTCCCTGCATTGCGACCGAGACTCCTTGCGAACTCATCGACACGGGTGGCATCTGCGCCTTCGACCAAGATGGCTTTTCCAACGCCGTCACCCTCGAAGCACGCATCGCAATGGACTCGTCCGACCTTATCGTCTTCGTCGTCGATGCCCGGGCCGGCATTAACCCAATCGACGAAGAAGTGGCGCAGCTCCTCCGCAAATCAAATCCCAACGTCATCCTCGTGATGAACAAGGCCGACAGTGCCGATCACGATAACACCGCCAGCGACTTTGCCCGCCTTGGCTTTGGCTCCGGCATTCCGACCTCTGCCGAACACGGCCGCGGCATGGACATCCTGACCGACACCATCGACGAGGAGCTCTCAAAGCTGGAAGCCCGTGAGCAGGAAGAAACCGACCTTGATGAATTAAAGGACGGCCTGAAAATCGCCGTCGTCGGCAAACCCAACGCCGGCAAGTCATCCCTCATCAACGCGATTCTTAAAGACGAACGCACCATCGTTTCCGAAGTTGCCGGGACCACCCGCGACGCCGTCGATATCCCCTACGTTTGGGGAAATGAAAAACACAACCTGATCGACACCGCCGGCCTGCGTAAACGATCCAGCATGGAGGATTCCATCGAAGTGTTCTCCGCCATGCGAAGCGAACGATCCATTCGCCGGGCCGACATCTGCCTCCTCGTCGTGGACCTTGCTGCCGGTGTCGCCGCACAGGATCGCAAGATCGCCCGATTAATTCAGCAGGAAAAAAAGCCCTGCCTCATTATCGCCAACAAGTTTGACCTCTTTCACCCGGAAGGACAAAAGGCGGCACGCCTCGAAGCGGCTGAAGATCATCTCCGCCGCGAGCTCTTCTTCCTCGACTACGCTCCCTTCGTTTGTGTTTCCGCTATGAAAGGGCACGCCATCCAGCACATCTTCAAAACAATCACCCGCATTCGCGACAACGCCCAGGAGGTCATCGGCACCGGCCCGCTAAACCGTCTTCTGCAAGACGCCTTCATCAAGAACCCACCGCCCGAGCACAAGCGCCACCGCAAGCGCATGAAGCTTTTTTACGCTACCACCGCCGTCAACGATCGCTATCAAGCCATCCCGGTTCCCGAATACGTCCTCTTCGTGAACGATAAACACCTCATCGTGGAGTCCTTCCAGAACTACCTGATTAACCAGATCAAGGACAAGCACCCAACCGACGGCCTACCCATCCCTCTCTCCTTCCGCTCCCGGAGCAAAAAAGACCGCCTGGAGCGATCTTAAAGTCATAGCTACTACCAAGCGCGTGTTGATGCCCTGAGAACAACAAAGCTGAATCTCCACTCATTCGGCGCTTCCATCAATGATCCAGCGGCGGATTCGTTTGTCACCGCAACTGGTAGCGATTCGCCCTCCATTGTCCAAGATGGTCACCCAAAGAATTTGATCGGGATGCTCGATTGGAGGAACGATCTCGCTTCGCAGTCGCAGAGACCAGACTCGCAGGACACCTTTCCCTTCCGCACCTTGGTCGATTGCGTACCCCGCAAAAAGCATCCAGTAAAGCCCGCGCTCGTGCCGGATGGGGGGACCAACGGCCTCGCCATCGTCAGCCGAGAAGTGATGGATGACGAGGTCTCCATCAAGACAGGCCATAAACTCAGCCTTTTGGGGCAGTGCTCGCAAGTGCAAGCCATTTGGGGATTTTGAAGCCAAGCGAATCTGCGCCTTTGGTTTGGAGGCATCTTCCGGATTCCAGATCGTGATTGTTCCATCAAGATGGCTTACCACCACCTCTCCGGTATCCAGCAAAATAATCTCAAGTGAGGGACTCGGTAAGTCCCATGAGGAGACCACCTTCTTTTCCTCTAGATCAATCATTTCAACCTTTTCCTCATCCACCAATCGCGTTGCCAATCTCCCCTCGGCACCGATAGCCAATCCCGTGACCTCTCCCGAGGAATTCGCAACCTTCTTAAAGCGGCTCCCGGGGTGCCTCAACCAGACCGTGCCATCGCCTCGTGCGACAATCGCCCGATCCTGATTTCGCGCATTTCCAGCATGGGTAATTTTCTTGGAAGCCCCACCCAACTGCCAGGCATTCAACTGAAGAAAGACCACAAAGGCACTAAAATCCTCCGGCAATCCACGGTCATGACCCTCGCCAATCTTCCAAGGGTCCATCGGCTCCAACATGGCCCGATTTTGAGCGACATATTCAGGATCTTCACCTTCATGCCATTTAATGAGTTTTCCAGTCGATGACCCAAGCCACAAGTTGGAGTTGGTGCGTGAAAACTCGAGCCACTTGATTTCGTCTTCGACGATCGCCTCACGAAATCCCGTCAGATGATCGCCTGCTTCCCATAGCTCAATCCTGCTGCTGCCATCGTGAAACAGCAGAAGACGATCCTCTTACGAATAGGTGGCCATCTTGGCACGATTATTAAAAATAAGGGGTGCCAAAATGAGATCCTGAGAATCAATATCCCGGAACTCCACAACATCGGCTTCCTGAATCACCGTGAACGGATACACAGCCATCACCTTCGGTGCCGCGGGCTCCTTTGACTCTTTCTTCAGTTCGCCTTTCGCAGTCAGATGATAGAGTTTCTCGTCCGGGCTTCGCAGCAAGAAGCCTCCGCCCGGGTGCGCCTCAGCCTTCTGCACGAAAATTGGTAATTCTCTGGCTTCGAGCAACCTCGGTTCGGGGAGGATGGCATCGAGATAGTTGAGAGAAAATCGCGCCGCCTCATTCTCCGGCCACCGCTCCAACGCCTCTTCCAGCAACCTCCGCGCTTCCCTCAACTGCCTGGAATTCATTGCTCTGACCGCAGCAAGTAGCGCGGTGTCCGACGAAGCCTTTCGCATCTCCCGCTCAGCTTTGGTGGCGATTTCCGATTGCTTTTTCTCCCGCGCCAAGGAAGCCTCAATGTCTTCTTTCGCCCGGCGTTCGCTTTTCACCATCATCCAATTCCCAATCGCAACTGAAAGGAGAAGTGCGAATACAAAAGCACCACTCAGCCACGCGAGGCGGTGTTTTGAAAGAGACTTACGAAGGCAATAACTTCGGTGAGACAAGCCCACACTGACCGCTTCACCTCTCTCAAAAGCTTGCAAATCAAACAAAAGTTCCGAGGCATTTTGATAGCGCTGGGAACGGTCCAAAGAACAGGCCTTTCTGGCAATCCAATCCAGCTCACGCTGTGGCAATTCCGGAAAAATGAAGCGACGAAGGGAACGCGAATTTTCTTCCCACGATCCCTGTGAATCGGTCACGCCCGCCAAAACAGGGCGCTCTAGAATCAACTCGTAAAGCAGCAAACCAAGCGACCACAAATCCGAGCGAAGATCCACCGAGGCATCACCAGCCAGTAGCTCCGGACTCATGTAGCGAGGGGGCCCCATTCTTTGCCCAACCATCGTGGCATCACGTCCCCAGTTCGATTCATCAGCCATCGCGCGAGCAATTCCGAAGTCGATCACCTTCACCCGCGAGCCTTCCCGGGAAACCAAAATATTGGCAGGCTTCAAATCACGATGAGCCACTCCCTTCCCATGGGCGTATGCCACCGCTTCAACGACCTGCGAAAAAACACCCAACCTTTCATCGCGAGACTTTCCCCGGGCCCATTGATCCATGGGGGCCCCATCAACCAATTCCATCACATAATACGGGCTTCCATCCGTCGTTCTTCCGGAGTGGTAAAGAGTGGCCAGATGGGCGTGATTTAGCTTTGCCAGGATACTCATCTCTTCCAAAAAACGAGCCCGATGAAAACCCGGTTAATCGGTCGAAAGGATCTTAACGGCAACCCGGCAATGCGCAGCTGATGTCTCTCGCCCCTCAAAAACTTTACCAAAGGCTCCCTGCCCCAAAAGCTGTCCCAACTTGATTCCTGAAATCTTGCCGGCCGAATCGCCTTGATTCCCGATGAGGTCCAGACCTTTGAGCGAACACGCCGGGCAGAGACCGAAAGGTGATCTCGGATCCAACTCGATGGCACATTGCGGACAGTGGATCATCACTCTAATTCCAAACAGCTTGCAAGCGGCCCATCTCTTCCTCCAACTCTTCGGAGGAGGTGACGCTCTGACGAATCTCTTCTTCCAGAAAAAAGCGATAGCGCTGATTCATTCGAAAGATCGTGGTATTTAATTCTTCAAGCGGAAGTTCAAGTTGGGCCGCCAATTCCTGCCGCGACACGGCTAGGGAAACACTGATTTAATCTCAATGGTCAACAAGGGGAAATCTTGCGAGGATTGGGGATGGAGCACCAGCCGGGATTTTCA
>CBFHQJ010000009.1:0-76604 GCA_965657795.1 Akkermansiaceae bacterium | reverse complement strand
ATGGTGAATCGGCGAGACCAGCGAATTGGCTTCGGTGGTGAGCATGGAAAAGCAGGGTCCGAACTCTGCGTTTTCCTCCCAAAGTCCCGCCATCCAGAGCCATCCATGATTCGGACTTCGAAAAAGGTGGGTCAGCTTATTCCCTTTGGGACCGCTCCATTCGTAATAGGAAATGACCGGAATCAGGCAACGCCGCTTCTCGATGGCCTCCTTCCACATCGGGCTGTCGAGGTTATCGCTGCGGGTGTTGTTCACCACGCCGAGTCCTTTGCGCTGAAAGCCCCACCGCATCGAAACCATCTCACCGGTTGCGAGTTTGACGGGCGCTTGATCCGTTCGACGAATCAGCTTGCTCTCGACCTCCTTGATAGCTTCGCGGAGTTTGTCGGGCTTCTTGGCGGTATTGAAGGCGTTGCACATCAGTCCTTAAACCAACGATAGTGCCCGGTGAGCTTGTAGGTGAAGAGATCGTTGTCTTCGGAAGCTCCTCCTCCGATGTTGTGAATGACATAGGGAACCCCTTTGGAGTTCTTCTTGTCCGAGACGATCATGATGTGCGGACGGTTTCCGGCCACCTTGCAGGTGACCAGATCGCCGGGTTTGTAGTTGGCAGGATCCTCGGTCAGCTTTTGCGAGATGCCCCGGCGTTCGAAAAAACGACGCAGGTTGGGGACGCGCCGATGATCGATGTTTTTGTCAGTACGACTGAGGCCCCAGATTGTGGGATACTTGGAAAAGTTCTTTTTCATGTCCTCGTGCACCAGCTTCTGGAGATCGAAGTCGAGCTTGCGGAGGGCGCGGATGACGACGTCGGTGCAAACTCCGCGTTCCTTCGGGACATCTCCATTGGGATATTTGAGAGCAACGTAAGAGCCATCATAAGTCGTGGTGACCCCGATTTGTTTGCGGGCCGCGTTGACGAGTCGGGTGCTTTTGGTTTGTGCCGTGGGCTCGCCACATGCGAGCAGGGTGACGAAGAGGAAGAGGGGAGTAAGAATTCTCATTTCGAGACAAGCGAGGTGGTGAGCGGCGTTTGTCTGGTGTGATACTTGCAGAGATCGCCGACAAGATGGGAACGGCCGGAAGCTGGTGGATTCTTGCAAGTATTTTGGCCGCTCCTTTGGTTTATATTGCGTTTCGAGTCACTGGCAAGCCGGGGATGGCGGTGGTGCTGGTTCTTGCTGGCGGTCTTTCTTTCTTGATGACTCTGGCGGCCGTTCAGGAAGCCTTCTTCGACGGGGAATTCAGCCTCATGGTGCGGGACGAAATGGGGAAGCTCTGGACCGCCCATCGGATTGCTTCGGGGTGCGTCCCGGTCGTGCTGGTTTCAATCGCGCTGGGATTAAGACGGCGTTGGGCCAAACGCGATTCTCTTTGAGTTTTCCTCCCTAATTGCTCAGTAGCGGATCAGACCAGGCAGGTGTTTTTTAGGTGCTGAAAAAAATCGAATTGGATGCATCCGGATCTCGGAGGGCTGCTCTGTCCCCACTCACCCAGGCCGCAAACCTTTCCCTTCTCGTCTCCGGCGGGATCAGTAATCTCGACACCGCCGTCGGCGCAAGCAGCCGTAGCGATGTTCCCATCAGCGGGCTCGGTGCCGGCGAATCTCTCGTCGATCTTGATTATCGTCCCGCGACGGGCGTGACTTATGGCATCAGCAGCGCAAGCAATATTTATACGGTGAACACGCTGACTGGAGTGACTTCCCAGCTGGGATCAGGTTTGTCGCCGGTCCTGATGGGATCTTCTTTTGGTTTCGACTACAACCCGGCATTCATGGGTGGACAGTTTGCTCGGATCATCAGCGATACTGACAACAATGTCGTCATTGACGGCACGAACGGAGGATATCTCGGTGGGACAAAAACAAACGTCTTCTATGCCGCGGGTGATCCGAATGAGGGCGCTAGCCCCAATATCAATCATATCGCTTACACCAACAGTGTGTTTGGAGCGACCTCGACGTAGCAATTTGGAATTGATACCGATTTGGATCTCCTGACCACTGTTGCGAATAATGCCGGGACTTTGGTTTCAGTCGGTGGACTGGGAATTGACGCATCCAGCGCAGGCGGCTTCGATATTGATGGTGCCTCAGGCGATGCCTTTGCGGCCTTTGTGAACCCGGACGGGATCACTTCAACCCTCTATCAAATCGATCTTGAAAACGGTAGCGCGACCTCGCTGTTTTCCTTCGCGGGAACGGCAGAAGGTCTGACCAGCTTTCCCGAACCTTCATCGGCACTTTTGATGGGGCTTGCAGGTCTTGCCATGCTCGCAAGACGCAAGTGATAGCATCCATTTCAACGGAAGATCAATTCCAAGGTCTGCGGAATTCGGTTCCGCAGACCTTTTTGTGAGTGAAACAGGGAGGTTCAATCGCCTTCTAGGGGAAGCCAAGACTACGCCAGGTCCTCGTTGAAGTAGACCTTGATGTAGCTCATCTTGCGCTCTTCGTCGTAGCCTTTTTCGAGAACGTCATCGGGCTTGTCGACGACTTTGGGGCTGAGGCGAAGCTCGACGCCGGTGTCGAGTTTCATCATGCGCTTCATGAGCTTTTTGGCTTTGGTGACGTCGCGTTTTGAGATGTCGAAGTTCTCCTCCAACTTAATTCCTTCCTCTTCTTCGAGGCGCGCGCGTTCCTCGGAAAAGCGGCTTTTGGCGGCATCGGTGCGGAGGGCGTTTTCTTCGAATTCCTGAAGGCTGAACTGCTTCTGATCGCGGAGGTAGGAAAGAGCTTCCTGGGCGGGCTCGTTGACATCCCAGGGCGGGCTGTCTTCGGCGACGCCCTCCGGAGAGACGGCGGTGACGGCCATTTCGGCGACCCGTTTACTGAGCAGGGCGGAATCGGGGATGGGGCGGACGCCGAGGAAATCGCGAACCCAGAAGCGTGATTCCGATCCGGCCCGGTCGAAGGTGAGAACGTAGAATCCTTTCTTTTCGAGATGCTCCACGATGAGGCATCCCTTGTCGATTTTCTCGGGGTTGATCCCTTGCTCGGTTTCCAGCTGAAGGTCGCCATCACGGGTCGCGATGCTCAGGAATGGCGTCATGCTTTCGGACTTGAGGATGCAAATGGCGCGCTTCATTTCGCCGTCAACATCCACGGAGTTAACGAGTGAGATGCAGAGGTCGCCTGACTTGATGTTCGGGTGCGACGACTTCGAGTAGAGACGCTGGGCAATTTCGCAACCTTGCTTGAGGAGGGCATCGGAGTTTTCAAAAATTGCCTTGGCGCTGGTGTTGATCTCGTTTTTCTCGAGCGAGCTGTGGTGCGTGAAGCGTTGGCCGACAAGATTGCGGAAGGGCTTCAGGAAGATGGGGCAAAGAAGCTTCTGATCTTCGTCACTGACATTAAAAAGTTGCTTGGAGGTTTGCAGGGGCTCGTCGCGTGAGGGATTTCCAACTTTAGCGAGGACCAGTCCGGCGATTTCCACCGCTTCAAAATTCAGCTTCAACGTCATGCCGACTGTCTAGGGAGAGGGCGGGAAATAAGGAATGCAAATTCGAGAAAAATGCGTGAGATGTGAGAAGAATGTGAACAAGCTTCCTCATGCGCATCATTCGGACTTTCGCTCTCGCCGGATTTGGGATCAGTGTCTACCTGGTTTGGATGAAATTGACGGGTCGCATCAGCTCGGTGGTGGGTTGTGGAGGCGAAGGTGGCTGCGCCAATGTTCTCGGCTCGCAATGGTCGCAGTGGTTTCTTATCCCGGTGAGCGCGGCTTCCGCCTGCTTCTATCTCGGGGTCACCGCGCTGACTTTTAAAGTTTCGAAGCCGCTGCTAACGATGGCGGCCGTTCTTTTGATTTTGGCGGCGGCGTGGTTCATGGGGCTGCAAGCCTTTGTCATCAAATCATTCTGCCCCTGGTGTTTTGCCACCCACACCGTCGGTCTTTTGACGGCGGCGGCCATTCTTTGGAAGGCGAGGGCGCCCTTCAAAGTGAGCTTTATGATTGTCCCTCTGGTGCTCATGTCGGTTCTGGCGATGGGGCAGATTTATGGTCCCAAGCCGAAGACTTACGAGGTCACCGAGGAGCGCGGCATCGAGAAGCGCAAAGAGGTCAAGGTGCAGAATGAAGGGAAGGGAAAATTGGTCACCTTTAAAGGCCCCACGGGGAAGGTGATGAAGACCTACCGGCTCGGTTCGGTGCCCTTGATCGGGTCTCCCGATGCCAAGCACTTCGTGGTGAAATACTTCGATTACACCTGTAAATCGTGCCGCATGATGGAGGAAGATTTGACGGCTCTGATGCAACAGTATCCGGGGCAGGTCGCGGTAATCGTTTTGCCGACACCACTGAATCGAGCCTGCAATCCCCACCTGAGTCCCAGAATTCACGACCACGAGCATGCCTGTGAATTGGCCCGGATCGGATTGGCGATTTGGCGGGTCCAGCCAGAGTCTTTTGAAAAAGCGCACGAGATTCTTTTCCAGCGGCCGGTGCATTCCGGGGCCAGTGCCAAGGAGGAGCTCGAAGAGATTATCAGTCCTGAAAAGCTGGAGGCGGCTTTGAAGGACCCTTGGATTAAAACTGTGTTGACGTCCAATCTGGAAGACTATCGCGCTCTTTCCAGCAAAAGAATCGAGATGCCCAAGTTGATGGTGAGGGGCACGAAAACCATGCATGGACTCGCGCCCTCGACGGATCAATTCGTGAAGCTCATCGCGAAGGAATTTCAGCTTCGGTAGTCTCCTCCTCTTCATTATCCTCGGTAAATTCCTCCACGAGATCTTCGCGCTGCTCGGCGATGGCTCGATCGTATTTCGCCAGCAGATCGCTGGCCTTATCGGTCGAGCTGATGAGGGCAATGATGAGGTATTGTAAAATGGCGAGTAGATAGCAGATCCAGCCGATGGAGGCTCCGGGGGAATTCGGGTCGCCTCCAAAGATTGCGCACATCATCGCGAAGACCGGGCTGGAGCGGTTCAAGTGGACGCAGCCAAATTTCTTGATCCAATGGACCCGGTCATTCCAGAGGTCATGAAACATTCGTTTTCCGACCGGCAGGTTCAATGGGCCGGAATGGAGGACGCCAAAGAGAGCCTGGTCCGGCATGAGTTCGATCACTCCGATTACGAGGAGGAGTCGGAAAAAGACGCCGATCCAACTTTGCTCGCCCTGAAGATCGAGCGGCACCCAGCCAAAGAGGAAGTGCTCCATGTGTGCGGTGGCCACGAGGAGGATGAGGGCGGCGCGGAACCATTCTTCGAGGTCCTTTTCCAGCTCGGCCTCCACCTTGGCCATGCGCATGCCCCTGCGGATCACGAGCCGAAATAGCGGGATCGCGATCAGGCCCACCAGGATTCTGGTGAGGGGTTTGAGGATGGGGCGGAGGACGGCCCAGCGGAGGAGGTTTCCGAACACGACGCCACCTAACTAGGGGAGGAGGGGTGAAAAGAGAAGCCCCGCTTCGAGGAGCTTGGGATTTCCGGATTCCCTCACGGGCGAAAGTTGTGGCACAAATCCGGCGTAAGGTCTGCCGACCAAACACCTCAGATGCGTATTCTTCACTTATTTCTAGCTCTCGCGACTTGTCTCCAGGCCGATGTGCGCAAGGACGTCGAAGATTTCCTCGAGCAGCATTGTTACGATTGCCATGACGATATCGACAATGAGGGCGGCCTGAACCTTCTCGATCTGAAATTCGACCCTGCAGATCCCAAAAATCGGGCTCATTGGGAGGCTGTTTTTCAACGGGTGGAGGCTGGCGAAATGCCGCCTAAAAAGAAGAAGCGCCCGGAGGCTGGAGCGCTTGCCGCTTTCTTGAGGAAGTTGGAAGCTCCGCTGATCGAGGCCGATCGCAAGGAGCTCGCCAAGACCGGACGCGTCCATACCCGCCGGCTCACTGCCGAGGAATATGAGAATTCCCTGCACGATCTTTTAGGCATCGATATCCCGCTGGCCGGGGAGCTCACCGCTGACTCTGAAGAGGGATTCACGACCAATGCCGAGACCCAGCAAATCTCTCACTTCCACCTCGATAACTATCTTCGGGTTGGCGCCAAGGCACTGGACGAAGCCTTTGATCGTGCTTTGAAAGGGGACAAGCAATTCCGCCGCGAGTATTCCGCGAAGGACGTTACCAGCCCCGGCCGCGGTAACAATCGTGGCCCCCAGTTCTGGAAAGGGAAGGCCATCTCATGGCATGCCCGGCTTCAGTTTGCCGGGCGCATCACCCGGACCCGCGTGCCGGACAATGGCTGGTATCGCATCACCATTCATAATCTCGATGCCGTGAATCCGGGAGCCGATGGTTACCTTTGGGGGACGCTCCAGACTGGTTCCGGATTTTCCAACGAGCCTCTCCTGTATCCACTCGGGACTGTCGAAGCCACCACCAAGCCGAAGACGCAGGTCTATGAAGGATGGATGCAGAAGGACCACATGCTGGTCTTCAAGCCCAACGAGGCCAATCTAAAGAGCCTTCCCAGCAAGGGCGGAAGTTTCTCTTTCGGAGGCCGTGATTTTGAGAAAATGGGAATCACCGGATTTCGATTCGAGAAGATCACCATCGAGCGGATCTACCCCGTTGCGGGTCGTCAACTCGTCCGCACCCATCTCTTCGCTGATCTTGATCCTGCCGAGGTGAAGGAGAATCCCCGCCCGGCCCTCTCCCGACTCATTCGCCGCTTTGCATCGCGGGCCTTCCGGAGGCCGGTTACCAAGGAGCAAGCCGCCCCCTACGAGGAACTCGCGTTCGGCCAACTGAAGGCTGGCAAATCTTTCCCCATGGCTCTTCGTTCGGCCTATCATGCCGTATTGTGTTCGCCGAATTTTCTGACCTTTGTTGAGAAGCCCGGATTTCTCGATGATTACGCCATCGCCACGCGGCTGAGTTTCTTGCTATGGAAAACTCTTCCCGATGGCCAGCTGCGCAAGCTTGCCGACGAGGGCAGACTTCGTGAACCCGAGGTGCTCCATCGTCAAATTGCGCGACTGTTGGCTCACGAGAAATCATCACGCTTTATCGGGGATTTCACCGATCAATGGTTGGACCTTCGTGACATCGATGCCACCCAGCCCGACCCGCGCCGTTTTCGGAATTTTGACCTTCCCCTTCAGCAATCGCTCAAGGCGGAGACCCAGGCCTTCGTGGCCGGGCTCATTGCGGAAAATCGTCCGGTGACCCAATTGCTGAAATCCGACATGGGCTTTCTCAACACGCGTCTTCGCGATCATTACAAGTTGAAGGAAATCACGGTGAAGCCGGGCGAAGGCCTGCAAAAAGTGAAGCTCGAGCCTGTCCATCGGTCCGGCCTTCTCACCCAGGCCTCTATTCTCAAGGTCACCGCCGATGGTTCCGTGACCTCTCCGGTCCTCCGTGGGATTTGGGTCAACGAGCGGATCCTCGGGCGCCACATTCCGCCGCCTCCCGAGAGTGTTCCCGCGATTGAGCCGGATATTCGCGGCGCAGTCTCCATCCGCGACCAACTTGCCAAGCACACCAACCAGACCTCGTGCGCGAGTTGTCACGATAAGATCGATCCCTCCGGGTTCTCGCTGGAAAGCTACGACCCCATCGGGCAATACCGGGTCGCCTATGGCAACAAAAAGAACTCCGCCAAAGTTGATCCCTCTGGGGTCACTCCTGATGGAGTTCAGTTCAAGGCCTTCAATTCCTGGCGGGCTGTTTACCTGAAGCGTCCGGAAGTCTTGACCCATGCTTTCGCACGCCAGCTTTTAAGCTATGGTGTCGGGGGAGAATTGCGATTCAGCGACCGCCCTCACCTTGAGCGGATTGTGGCCCAGACCTCCAAAAAGAGGTTTGGCCTTCGCAATATCATCCACGCCGCGCTCACCAGCGAAATTTTTCTCAACAAGTAACCGTATCCATCCCCGTGCACATCTCCACTCGCAAAGCTCTTCCCCGTCGCACCGTCCTCAAGCAGGCCGGGATTGCTCTCGGCTTGCCCATGCTTGATGCCATGTCGCCGGCCTTCGGTGCCAGCGCGCCCACCAGCCCCAAGCGTTTTGTCGGGGTGTCTCTTTCGCTGGGATTGCACAATCCTTACCTTGTCCCCAAGGACAAGGGGAGCAGCTACACTCCTTCGCCCTACCTTAAATCGATGCAGGACATCCGGGACAAGTTCACCGTGATTTCCGGAACTTCCCACCCGGGGGTGAAAGGCGGACACACTGCCGAAGCTTCCATCTTTTCGGCCTGCCCGATGGGCCGGGGAAGCAATAGCAAGAACACCATCTCGCTCGACCAGCACATGGCGAAATACCTGGGAGACGAAACCCGCTTTCCCTCTTTGGTCCTGAACACCTCAAGCCAGCGCTCGCCTTCTTATTCGGAAAGCGGAGCGATGATTCCGGCGATCGATGATCCCCGTAAACTTTTCACCGCTCTCTTCGTGAACGATTCGCCTGACGCCAAGAAGCGTCAGCGTGACATTGCCCGTGGCGGAAAATCCATCATGGACATCGTTCGCTCGGAGACCAAAGCGCTGGAGCGTCAGGTTGGTCCCGGCGACCGCGAGAAACTTGATGAATGGTTTACCTCGGTGCGCGAACTCGAACTTCGCCTGGAAGCCAACGAGGCCTGGATCAACAAGCCAAAGCCCAAGGTCGGCAAGGCACCCGCCAGTCCGGATCGCAACAACGCGCCCGATATCATGCGCGCTTATCTCGATACCGTTTTCCTTGCACTCCAGACCGACTCGACCCGCTTCGTCACCCTTCACTGTGCCGGCAACGCGGTGCGCGCGCTCGAGGGCGTGGACGAATCCTACCACTCGCTTTCACACCACGGCCAAAGCGGTGAGAAGCTCGAGCAGCTTGCCATCGTCGAGAAAACCACCATCGATCGTTGGGGTGATTTCTTGCGTAAACTTCAGGGTTCCAATCTCATTGACGACACCATGGTCTTGCTGACATCCAATCTTGGAAATGCCTCCTCCCACGACAACCGCAACATGCCGGTTCTCTTCGGTGGCGGTGGCTACAAGCACGGCCAGCACCTTGCCTTCAGCAACACCAACAACTATCCGCTTCCAAACCTCTACCTCTCGATGTTGCAAAACCTCGGCATGGAAGCCGAGAAGTTCGCGACCTCGACCGGTACGATGAGCGGCTTGGTTTAGTCTCGCAGCCAACCAAACCCGGCGACCTCATGTGCGATGGAACGAGGCTGCCCTTGGTGATCAAGATTCTTCTTCTTTCACTGATCTCTTCGCTTCCTGCGGGAGCAACAAGCTATGGCAAGCCCAAGCGGCAGTTGATTTATTCTCCGAATGGGGAGTTTGTCCTCGCAGTCAATCCTGAGACCGAGAGGCACATCATCAAGGCCGCGTCTGAGCCGGAAACTGAAATCTGGAGCTTTTCCCGCCGGGTTTGGCATTTCCCGTTTTTCCTCTCTAACGATGGTCAAACTGCGGCGGTCGTAGAGTGGAGGCACGTTCGGAAAGAGTCTCTGGCTGAGCGTGATTGTGTGACCTTTTATCAAGCGGATGGATCTGAAAAAGGGATTCCCTTTGAGGATGTTTACCCGAGCCCTCCCAGAACGAGTCTCGTGACGATCGGCCCTGCTGGGTATTTTTGGCGGACCTGGTATCACGACGTGGAGAAAAATGGCGATCTCTTCACCATTGCCACGACGGGAGGAGGGAGTGCGACCTTTGATCTGAACGAGCGGGCACTCGTGAAGAAGAGTTGGATCGGATACCGAAAGCCAATGAACTTGCTGACGGGAATTTGCGTGATCGTTTTGACGATGGTCGCTTTTGGGATTCGTGGACGCCGGTTGAGAAAGCGATTGAACCAAATTCCAAGTCGCCGTGAACCCGTGAACCCGTGAAGCTTTTTATGCAGTTATTCCTTGGGCTTGTTTACGGCATTTTCTTCCTGATGCCGGTTTCAGTCGCAGCGGCGTATCTGGGTTCCGAGATGTTACACGGAGCTTCGGCGGCAAGGTTATGGATCCCCCTTTATGTCGGTTGCTACTATTTGGGTTTCTGCCACGCCGGGAGAAGGTTGGCTCGTGGCGAAAAGAAAAAGTATGGGCTGAAGATTGGAGAGGCTGACGCGGAGGTCGTAAGCGACGAGTTGCTCTAAATCCTTCGGATTGTTTTTAGTTTGGGTGTCTCCTTGCCGGATGCTGATCGTCTTGGTGTAGTGGTGGCATGGATCCTTATGTTCCACCAAAGAGTCAAAGCGAAGATACTCCGGGCGATGCCATTCCTCCGGAGAAACGGGGTGCGCCTTGTCCGGATTGTAAGAGCACGAATACGAGTAGCGATGATCCCATGCGTCCGCGTCCGGGAATTCTTTGGTTCCTCATTTTTGGCTGGATCGCATTTCTCGTCAGAGCGGCGTTTTCTACCAAGAGTGAGGTCTGCCGTGATTGTGGTGCCGTGCGAAGATTCCGGACGGGAGGAAACTATGTCGCGATGGCCTTTCTGGGATTTGTGATCCTTCTCTTCGTGCTGGCTTGGATCGGTGGCTAGGAGAGCTGGTTGGCGGTGTAGTAGAAAAGGCGATTTTGGATTTCGTCACCGAGGGTGTGCTCGGCGGTGGGGAGGTTGTGAGAAGCAGTACCGATGGCGATGTAGTATCCCCCTATGCCGTCTTCGGCGTGGCTTCGGTAAAGTCGGCCATTTGGGTGACGCGGACTTTGTTCCGGGAAACGGGATCTAGTGGCAGTGGGTTTCAAAAAACCGGGCGGCGGCGGCGCAGTCGGCGGCGAGGTCTTCTCCGACTGTCGCTTCCACGGAAACTCCACCGCGGTATCCTATTCCGGCGAGGTGTTGAAAAAAGACATCGATCCCGGGAATATCGGCGTCAGGTTTTGGGAAGCAGCGGCCGTCGGGATCGGCAATCTGGACCGCGCAGATCAGGTCGGCGGCTTCGCGCATGACATCGCTGCCTTCGCCTTCCATCGCAAAATGATAGAAGTCGGCGGCGAGGCCGATTTCGGGGCGATCGATTTCGCGGGTGATGGCGAGGGCTTCACCGAAGGTGTTCAGAAAATTCGTTTCGGTGTGGTTGACGTGCTCGACAGCAATGCGGAGGCCGAAGTCGTTTTCCTGAATGACTTCGGCTGCCATGCGACAGAAGCGAATCATTTGTTCACGGGCTTCCAGCTCGGCCCATCCTGTCGGTATGGAGCGTGAGCCCGGGCTTCCAAAAACGACGGCCTTGGCTCCAAGATGAGCTGCGCGGCCGAGAGCGAGTTTGAGGAAAGCAAGTGATTTGGTGTCGTCCACCCCGGGGCCAACGACTTTCAAGGTGGGTGGGAGAAACCAGTTGGCGGAGAGAACGGGAACTCCGGCAGTTCTGAGGCGAGCAGCGGCCGTGAGGAAATCCTCCTCTGGCATCGCGGCAGCCTTCGCGAGTCCCGGTTCAATGAAATCGAGACCACTTGCGGTGATGAGTTCGCCGTTTTGAAGAGGTTCGCTGGCCGAAAAATCGGAGACGCCAAATTGCCAGGGAGAAGAGGAATCAGTCATTGCCGATAGCCTACCGCGACAATTTCAAAACGGTAGTAAATTACTCCCGGGAGACCCGGAAGAATTGGCGGGAAGGAGCACCGGGTAAAATCAGGTAAGGGGAAGTCGCGCCGGGAACAGGCGTGAACGGAGTCGAGAGATTCGGGGATGATTCCAAGATACCGGAAAATGCGATGGTAGTTTGTCCTGAAAGGTCCTTGGTGATTGAAATGGTGGGAGAGTCTGAAATAGGGTTTGTGATCCCGGCAAGGGTGCCGCGACCTTGATTGGTTCCCCAATTCGGGAAGCACCAATAAACGGGTAGATTGCTAAAATCCGCTGTGGTGATCACCGCACTGGTTGGAAGTTCGACGTCCAGTGTTGAGGAGTTTGGGAAGGTGGTTTCTGCAGTCAACCCGCCATTAAAGGCAAAGCTCACCCGATCGAAGTAGGCTGGTTCATTGTTGCGAATCTCGACCTTGTTGATGGTACGATTGGCCTCGGTGACCACGGTATTGGAGGCGAAATTGAATTCGTTCACGGTTGCTGGGAATGCTGTCTTCAAGCCCGGTGATTCGGTGAAATCGATAAAGACGAAAGAGCGTAAGTTGACTTCAGGAGCGAGGCCGGCGAGGTCGCCTGAAAAGGTGAAGCGGACGGTCGAAGAATCTGTTGTGGAAGAAATGACTTTGGCGTCAATTTTGAGTTCTGCGGCAGCGTTTGAGCCGAGAAGTGCTGAAATCACCAAAAAAGGGATGATCCTGTATGATGGAGCCGGGCTTTGCATGCCTCCAAGTCAGCAGCTTAAATGCCACTTGCCGGATGATTGGCTTGGAAACTGCGTTGGCTTATTTTGTCAATGTCCTCCTCGCTGCGCCATTTGCGAAACGCCGCAATTTTTTTGTTTGTGGTGAATTCGGTTGCAGTGGGGGGATACATGGTCGCTGGCTGGACTTTTTTGGAGTCCGTCTACATGGCGATCATTACCGTTTTTGGAGTGGGCTTTGGGGAGGTCAAGCCGGTGGATTCGGATGCTCTCCGCTTCTTTACCATCCTCTTTATTTTCTTCGGCTGCACCGGATACATTTATATCGGCTCAGCCTTGGTCCAGTTCCTCGTGGAGGGACAAATTGAACAAAAACTAGGAAAACGTCGTATGTCAAAATCCCTGGATTCCCTGAACGGGCACACTATTATTTGCGGCTTTGGCCGGGTCGGTCAAATGCTCGCGACCGAGCTTGCATCCGCCGGTCATCCATTCGTGGTAATTGAGAGTAACGAGAGCCGGTCTGAGAAGATTGAGAAGCTGGGTTATCTGCATATCGATGGTGACGCCACGCTTGAGAGCACGCTGAGTCAGGCGGGCATCGAGCGGGCCGCCACCATCGCGGTGGTGATTCCAAGCGATGCCGTGAATGTTTTTATTACTCTCAGTGCGCGCACCTTGAATCCAGACCTGGAGATCATTGCGCGCGGGTTGGCGGTGTCCACCGAGATGAAGCTGAGGCAGGCGGGAGCGAATCGCGTGATCATGGCGGAACATATCGGGGCCGAGCGGATTGCAGGTTTGATCCTGCACCCCTCGCTGGGTCATTTGATCAGTGAGGACCAGGGTCTGGGGCACATTCAAGGAGAGCTCGCCGAGTTGGGTATTCAGATTGAAGAGCTTGATGTCTCGCCCGAATGCAGTCTTGTGAATCGTCCGCTCTCGGATCTTGAGATGACAGGTTCCTCGGCTTTTCTCATCGTGAAGATCATCCGCGAAGGCGGTGAGCAAATCCATCGGCCGGGGCTGGAGACCCGGCTGGAGGCGGGTGATACCATCTTGATGCTGTGCCATCGTGGCACGCGACCGGCTTTTGTTGACCTGTTTTCAAAGGTGGATTAGAGCCGGACTACGGGGTCTTCATCTGTCGAAAAGTCAGGCTGATGCGAGGCGTGGTGATTCTCGTGCTTTTTGGAAGAGCGTGGAGCCAATGGGTCTGGATCTCGCCAGCCATGACGAGAAGGCTGCCGTGCTCGAGCTCGGTGGTGATACGTTCCTTGGTCACGGTGTGCTTGAAGTGGAAACGTCTTTCCGCTCCGAAGCTCAGGCAGGCGATGGTGGAGTTGGGGATAATGGAGGATTCGTTGTCGCGATGCCACGACATTCCCTCCGTGCCATCGTGGTAAAGATTGAGGAGGCAGGAGTTGAAGGGGGTATTGAGCAGTTCCCCGGTCCGGTTCTTCAGTTTGCTGAGAAAGGGGGTCCATGGGATGGGCTGCTTGGTGGCACCGGAGTAAGTGTAGCTAAGACCGCTATCACCGACCCAGGCGACCTTGCGTGAGGTCGTGATCGTTTTACCAAACATGGTAATGACATCGTTTTTCCAGGGAATGTCGCTCAGGAGACTCGTAAAAAATTTGTCGGCCTCCGTCTGTGAAAAAACGGGGCCGTGATTGATGGCCTCGCCATCCGAGGGGAGAAGATTTGGGGGGGAGAAGAGAGAGGAAGTCACGGGCTGGGAGATCGTAGCATGTTTTCGCTAGCGAAGGCGGGGAAATTTGGTTCAAGATGCTGAAGATAAAACCAAGTTTTATGTTTTGTATTGTCGGGACTGTCGCCGTGTTCTCTTTGACCTCTTGTTCCAGTTCTTCCCCGGAAGGTCGATCGGCCTGGAGTAAAGCAACCGGGGATTTTTACTTGGGTCTGGAGGAGGTTGATACGTTGAAGAGTGCAAAGCCTCCGGTTCTCCGATCCCCCGCCTACGAGGCGAAGTTGGGAAAGCCAAAGGTTAGGATGACGGCAGGAGGCGACTATGAATTGAATTACGCCAACCCGGCCCAGCCCTTTGATCGTTTGGCGATTCAAGCAATTTCGCGCCCGTTTCCCAAGTTGAACAAGGTGCCCAAGGTGAGTGCTGAGAAGGAGATCAACGGTGAACTGACCGGGGTCATGATCCCGCAGAAATTTCGGACGGTGACCATTGAAGGTCAGCAGGTGAGATGGTTCCAGGAGTCGACCGCCGGCGGTGCCGATGGTGCTTACTACACAACCGAGGGATTTTCGCTGAAAGATATCTTTGGGAACATCGGCTACTATCGTCTCGTTATGGAAGGCGGTGGCAGCGGTGGGTCCGAGGTGGCGAAAAGGTTCGCTTCGGTGAAACTTTCCTACTAGATCTTTCACGATTCTGATGCCCCTCCTCAAATATGAGGAGGGGCATTTTTTTTGGACAAAAATGACATTTGGAGATTCGGGGTGCGATGAGGTGGGTGAAGGGCCGGGGCTCCGGTCCCCCACATCCAACTTAATAAACCTTATGAAATTCCAGACTCCTTTTGTTCTCGTCGGTTCACTCCTTATTTCCTCCTTTGTTTCCGCTTCCGTGGTGTCGACTTTTTCGGTCGATTTTCATGGCACTTCCCAGCCTGATACTTTGAGCACAAGTGATGTGGCGGGAGTGATTCCCACCTCAAACTGGATCCCCGCCATCGGTGCGACCGGCGGGACCAGCGGGCTCACCAACACCGGGGTAGGTGGAACAATTTTTGTGGGCTGGGATGGTCCGATCACTGGAACGATCGGCGGGAGTGCTTCTTCCAATCCGGACGAAGATATGATGGAGGGCTACATCGGAGGATATGTCGATGCAGCGGGTACGGTGCAGCAGGCCACGGTCCAGGTCGCGACCTTGAACCTCCCTGCCTTGGGGTGGGACTACTATGATCTTTATGTTTACAGTGACCAGGGGATGAGTCCTCCGAACCTTGGCTTGATCACGCGGATTGGTGCCCCTGACCCCATCACCACTCTGAGCCACCAGGAACATGCTCTTGGCTATGGAGAAGGCGCGGTCGGCTACCTCGACAGCCAGGTATCGCCGGATGGGAACTATGTTCGTTATGATGGTTTGACCGCTCCGGTTTTCTCGCTCATCGCGGGACCGGCTTCTGGAAGTGGGTCCACCGCCATAAATGGAATTGAGATCGTGGGATATCGAAATGTGCCGGAGCCCTCGACCGGTCTTGCGGTGCTGTTGGGAACCGGACTGCTGGCCTTTCGTCGCAAAAGGCAGAGCTGCTAGGCCAACGGTTTGAGGAGTTCCTGGAGTGCTTCGGCATCCGGAGTGGACTTGACAGCTCCAGAGAGAAGCGAGTCGGCGAGGAGAGATTTTTTTTGTTGAAGCTGGTGAATACGATCTTCAACGGTTCCGGTGCAGATGAGTTTGTGGACGAAGACCGGTTTGTCCTGGCCAATGCGGTAGGCGCGGTCGGTGGCTTGGGCTTCGGCGGCGGGATTCCACCAAGGGTCGAAATGGATCACGGTATCGGCCGCGGTGAGGTTGAGACCGGTGCCGCCGGCTTTGAGCGAAATCAGGAAGATGGGAATGATTTCATTTTGGAATCTCTCGACAAGCTTCCCGCGGTCTTTCGATTCGCCGGTGAGTTTCAAGTACGAAATATGCCGGAGGTTTAGTTCGTTTTCGATCAGCGAGAGCATTGAGGTGAACTGCGAAAAAAGGAGGACGCGGCGGCCTTCGGCGAAGAGGGTTTCGAGGAGCTCGAAGAGGTAGTCGAGTTTGGCGGCTCGTTTGGCTTTTTTTGCTTCCTCGGTCTGTAGTTTAAGGAGAGCGGGGTGGCAGCAAATTTGGCGGAGCTTGAGGAGGGCGTCTAGGATGGCAAATTGCGATTGTTCCAGTCCCTTGGCGGCGATGGCCTCACGAACTTGTTTGTCCATGGTGGCGCGGACGGTTTCGTAAAGATCCCGTTGGGCGGAGTTGAGATCGACGGGGTGGACGAGGATCGTTTTCGGAGGAAGCTCGGTGGCGACCTGGTCCTTGGTGCGTCGGAGAATCAGCGGGCCGAGGCGGGCGCGCAGGAATTTTCGACGCTCTTCATCGTCCTCCTTTTCGATGGGGATTTGATAGTTTTTGCGGAAGCGCTCGAGGGGACCGAGGAAGCCAGGCATGAGAAAACGGAAGAGCGACCAAAGTTCGCCGAGGTTGTTTTCGACCGGGGTGCCGGAAAGGCAGAGGCGTTGGCGGGCTTTGAGTTCACAGGCCGCCTTGCTGACCTTGGCGGAGGGGTTTTTGATGTGTTGGGCTTCGTCGAGAACGACAAGTTGGAAGTCGTGCTTTTTGAGTTCGGGCACGTCCCGCTGGAGCAGGGCAAATGAGGTGAGGACGAGATCCGCGTGCGGGATGTGGGTGAAGAGTTGTCGTCTTTGCGGACCGTGAAGGATGATGGCGCGAAGCGATGGGGTGAACTTTTTGGCCTCGGCGAACCAGTTTGGAACGACAGAGGTGGGGGCGACCACGAGGACGGGTCCTTTGCTCCCCTCCGCTTTGAGTTTGAGAATGTGGGTGAGGGTTTGCAGGGTTTTTCCAAGTCCCATGTCATCGGCGAGGATTCCGTTGAGTTCGTGGACGGAGAGGAAGTGCATCCACTCGGTGCCGGTCTTTTGGTAGTCCCGGAGCTCGGCCTGCAGCCCCTCAGGGGGGACGAACTCCCTGATTTCCTTTTGTCTGCTGAGGAGTTTCGAGCGAAGGCCCTTGAGTTCGGGGGGTGGATCGATGGGGAGGGCTTCATCCTCGATCAAGGCGGCGGCATCGAGCGGATGCAGCGAGGGTGCCTTGGGGTCGGTGAGGGCAGCGAGGTGATGAAGGATGGCGCGAAGGCGACCGGCGGGAACTTGCAGGGCACCGCCGGATGGGAGATAGATGAGATGAGGTTCGTCGTCTTCCAATTCCTGGAGCTGCTCGATGGTATCGCTGTCCAACAGGCCGGTGAGAATGGGGAGGAGATCGAGGCGTTTGCCATCGAGGTCGATGCCCACGGAAAGGGTGAACCATCCACCCCGGGCAGGAGTCAGAGTGGCTTCCATTTCATCGTCCGAGAGTTCGTGAACGTCGTGGCCGAAGTCTTCATCAATCTCAATATGCCAATCGTGTTCGGCCAGCATTCGTGCGGCCTTGGCCCGGAACCAGGGCCAATAGATTGCCGGAGTGGAGAGATGAGGATCTGGAAACCAACAACCTTCCACCGAGAGTTCGGAGGATTGTTTTTTGGCGAGCGAGAGGAGGAAGCGGTAGGTCGGGTTGGTTGAGAGGTTGGTCAGGCCGAGTTTGGTAAGTTGCTCGATGGCGCGGAATTCGGCGGGTTTGTCGCGAGCGACCGAAGATTCGGTGCTGGTCTTGATGAGGGGAAAGGTGTGGGGGCCGTAGCGAACGGTAGGACGAGCAACAAGCCAGGTGTCGCGTTGCTTCATCTTGAGGGCTTGCAGGAGGAGTTGGACAACGCGGGAGCGGGCTGGCTCCTCGGCGACTTCGAGATGGAAAGTGGGCTCGTAAATCTCACTGTCTTTGACAACTTGCTCTTCTTCCTTTTTTGGTTGGGCAGGGGGGGGAGTGTTTCCTCCACCACGCATGAGGCGGGCAAGGGTATTGGGTCGCGAAGCGCGAAGGAGGGCGGCGGCGGCGTGGGGGCAGAATGATCCGAAGTCGCAGGTGCAGGAGGAATCGAATTCCCAGCGAGTGTCAGATTCAGGCCAGAGATTAATCTCGGCATCATGATCGTCGGAGCGGCCTGTCAAAAGGAAGCCGTCATCGACTTCGTCAAGGTTGAGCGCGGTGAGGAAACGTGGCGAGGAGAGCTTCTTCCCGTGGGCGAGAACGTGCTCATCAAAGCGATGGAACCAATCGGGATCCTGAAAGAAGGAAGTAAGCTCAAGCGCCACGCGGACACTTTAGGGAAAGCCTTGAAGTGGGCAAAAGAAAAGCGAAGAAGAGGGAGAAGGTGCTGTCGTAAAACAAAAAAGCCCGGCGATGAAGCCGGGCTTTTGAAAAGATCTGAATTCCGGCTCTATTCTAGCGGCGTCTGCAGAAGAGCAGAAGCGCAGCAAGACTGCCGAAGAGGCTGGTGGAAAGCTCGGGGGGGGTGCATGGAATCAAGGTAACCTCGACCTGGCTTGCGGAACGGGTCCAACTGAATCGGTCTGATGCCTTTGGGAAGTTGATCACAAGTTCTTGTCTCCTCATGGTTCTGCTCTCCTGGAGCCCGTGGCGAATCGCCAGTTCATACGATGAAAAAATTCTCGGCGATCCCATCACTCCCTTGCTCTATGTGGCAGCGATGGAACGACCCGGTGACAAGGTCATGATCACCGAACCCCACCCGCATGCGGCCAAGATGGAAGTGGGTCATGCGGACTATGACTTGGTCGTTCCTCTCCTTCACGATTTTACCTACCGTGATTCGCACGGGGTCCTACGTGATCGCAATGGTGATGCTGAAGTTGTGAACCACCTGGGCCGACTGCAGGAAGTTTTTACGAGAGGAGACCGGATCTGGATTTTGCTCAACCGGGAGAAATTTCGATCAAGGGGGAAGAACCTCCGTTGGGAATATCCCGGGGCTCGCGAAGAGCTTTTTGTCCGAAGAAACTGTGAACTCGTTTTTCGTTCCCATCTTTGGAGCCTGTATCTCTGGGATCCTGCGGTGGGTCGTTTCCATGGTTTCCGTCAGGAACCTGGCGGCTGGGTTGACTAAATGATCAACATGCAGTCGCCATAAGAATAGAAGCGGTATTTTTCTTCGACGGCTTTGGCGTAGGCTTCCATGATGAGTTCGCGGGTGGCGAAGGCGGAGACGAGCATCATGAGGGTGCTGCAGGGAAGGTGGAAGTTGGTCTGGAGGGCGCTGATCGCTTTGAACTCGAAAGGTGGGTAGATGAAGATGTCGGTCTCGCCGTGGCAGGCTGCGATTTTACGATCGCGGGCGAGGTGTTCGAGGACGCGGGTCACGGTCGTCCCAACGGCGGCGATTTTTTTGGCTGCCTGCATTTTGCCGGCGGCTTCTTCGCTAAGGACGTAGCGCTCGGAGTGCATGTCGTGCTCGCGCGGGTCGTCGGCTTTGACCGGGCGGAAGGTTCCGACGCCGACGTGCAGGGTGAGGAAGGTGTGATCGATTTTTGAGAGAAGTTCGGGCGTGAAGTGAAGACCGGCGGTGGGGGCGGCGATGGCCCCTTCTTCTTTGGCGTAAACAGTTTGGTAGCGATCGCGGTCGGACTTGTCCGGCTCGCGCTCCATGTAGTGCGGGAGGGCGAGGTGACCGTGTTCGTCGAGATCGGGCGGGGTGTCCCACTGGATGAGTCGTTCTCCTTTTTGGTTGGTCTGCACCACTGTTCCGGTGCTCTTGCCAACTTGGACGGTGCGGCCGTCCCGCATCTTTCTACCGGGGCGAACGAGGCACCACCAGTGGTCGGGATCGGGGGCGTCGGTGCGGACGAGCTCGATCTTGCCATCGTTCGAGAAGAGTCGGGCGGGGATGACTTTGGTGTCGTTGAGGACGAGAAGGTGATCGGGCGGGAGGAGGTCGTGGAAGTCGCTGAAGCGATGGTGGGAAATCTCTCCGGTGGCCCGGTTGATGAGCATCATGCGTGAAGATGCACGGTCTTCGAGGGGACGCGAGGCGATGAGTTCCGGCGGGAGGTCGTAATGAAAATCGGTGGTGCGCATGTCCGTGGAGAGCTTTGACGTATCTTAATCATTCTGCAAGAGCGGGAAATCGATAGGAATGGGTTCGGAGGGAGGTTTGACCACGGATCCTGTTTTTGGGTAAGGTGGAGTATGAAAAAGCCGAGATTTTTGTTGGCGGGCTTGAATACTTTTGAATTGGCCATCGTACTGGTGATTTTTTCCATCCTTGGAGTGTTTGCCCAAGAGAATCCTGCCCCTCCGTTTCATCCCGGAAGCACGACTCTGGTTGTTCTCCCCGATACCGAAGGATATCCCGCGAAACGGCCGGAGACTTTTCACGCCATGATGAAATGGGTGGCGGAGCAGCGTGATGATCGCAACATCGCCGGGCTCCTGCACGTGGGGGATATCACTAACAACAATACCAGGGAGGAATGGAAGGTCTCCCGCGCCTGCTTCGATTACGTGGAAGGGAAGATCCCTTACGTGCTTGCAGCTGGAAACCATGACTACGATCACACGCCGGGTCGATTGACCTACATGAATGAGGTTTTCGAGCTTGATAAGCTCAAGCAGAAGCCTGAGTTCGGCGATGTTTTTGAGACTGGGAAACTGGAGAATCACTATCAATTGATTGAGATCGGTGGACGCCGGTGGTTGGTCCTCTCTCTTGAAATGGGACCACGCAAGGCCGTGGTCGAGTGGGGGAACAAGGTCCTCGAGACCCACAAGGCGCATCCGGCCATCGTGCTCACCCATGGTTACCTTTATTATGACAATCAACGATACGATCACCGGCTCGGAAAGCAGCGTGCCACCCCCCACAATTTTTATGGAGAGGGGGCCGATGGCCAGCAGCTTTGGGACCAGTTGGTGAAGAGGCATCCCAATGTCATGATGGTGATTTGTGGTCATGTCTCATCCGCGTATTTGGGCTATCGTGCCGATGAGGGAGACTTTGGAAATGTCGTTCATCAAATGATGGTCGATTATGAGAAATTGCGCGGCGGTGGAATGGGCTTTCTTCGCCTTTTGGAATTTCTTCCGGATCAAGAGACGGTACAAGTGAGGACGTATTCTCCGGTGACGGGAGGGAAGAATCCCCGTGACTCCGAATTGGAGGAATTTGTTTTTAAGCTCCAACCGGCAACGAGGGATCATCGAAAAGAACCTGCCATCAAACCCGCCAAAGCTCTTTCCCGCGCGCCATTCAATCGATTTAGTTTTAGCGGGTCAAAGGAACAAAGAGTGATTTCCGACTCCTTGGGAAATCAAAATGGAACGCTGACGGAACGGGCCCGTCTGGATGGGGCTGGTCAATTGGTTCTCTCGGGTGAAGGTGCTGTCGAATTACCACCTGGCTTGATCGAAGGGAAAACGGACATGAGTTTTGAGCTGTGGTTTACTCCGACCGCCGAGCAATATTCCTGGTCGGCGCCGGTGCGTTTTGGGAGCGCTGACGATTGGTTGACCTATGTCTTTCGTAATCTGGGGACCCACCGCGCCGAGATCGCGGTCGACCGGCACAACGAGGACATTCAGCAGGGCGTCCCCGCCAAGCCGGGGAGAGCGATGCATGTCGTGGTGGCTTACGATGCCGATGGCGCCGGTTCCAAAGCTCTTCTGAGCTACTATCGGGACGGCAAACTACGAGGGACCATGCCAACTTCGCTCAAGCTCTCGGATGTCACCGAGAAACAAAATCGCATCGGACCTTTTGCCGGGATCTTCAACGAGTTTCGAATTTTTGACTTTCCGCTGAGTCCCGCCGAAGTCGGAGGGAGTTACAATGCCGGGCCTGACAAGCTGGTACTTGCGAAAGAGAGCACTCAAGCGAATTAGCTGCCAGGCAGGATTATTTGCCGACCGGCTCTCCCTTCGGCAAATTATCGAGGTCGATGACGGGTTTCGTTTTAGGATTAGACGGCTTTTCGAACCATTGGTCGAACTTGACCCGGTCGTCGAAGAAGCCGCCGTTCTTCATGAAGAAGTTTCCGTCTTTGGTTCCGCCGGCATAGTCGAGTCGGTGGCCGCCGCGGGCGGTGGCATCGGCGGTAAAGCGCGCGCGTGTGATCTCGTGCCAAATGCCTTCGGTGTCGCAGACCCATTGGTTGCCATAATGTGCGAGGCGTTGCACGGCACCGTAATTCACTGAGAAGTTCTCGAGGAAGGAATGAAATCCGGTGAGGTGCACTTTGGTTCGTGGTCGACGGAAGCTGGCGATGAGCTTCCACTCATTGGCCTCCTTGTCGCCAAACCAGGAGGTGTAAACGGTGGTCTCGTCGTCGTTGGGTTGGACGCGGGTGAGGAAGCGGTAGGTTTTCCCGGCCTTCCAGGGATACTTCAGAAAGCTTTGTCCACCGGACCCCTCGCCGCCGAATTTTTGGGCGCGAACCTCTTTGCCTTTGGCTAGCGTGTTAACGCGATCCTTCTCGGGAATGGCGTTGGGGTTGTTGGTTTTAAAAGGGCTCCAGACCGAGAAGAGAACCCAACGTTCGGTGGGGCTTTTGACTTGTAAGCCGAAGTAGCCCTGACCAAAGCCATTGGCCATGAAGTAGGAGCCGATGGGATCCTCGCCTTCTGGAACCGTGATTTCGCTGTAAGCCCATTCGATGTTTTTTCCTTTCGGAACCTGGTAGCCGAGGTGGACGGAAGGACCGCGGCGGCCCCAGTAGAACATGTTGCCCTTATTGGATTTGACATAGTGCAAATCCAGGTCGTCCTTTTCAGAACGAAGGATCAAGTCGCTGATCTCTCCGAAATTTGCCCCTGATTTTTTGAGGCCGGAAAGGTCCAGTTTCAGATAGCCCGGCTTGGTGACCTTGATTTTGCCGACAGGATATTCTTTCGCTTCCGCACCGTTGCCATCGATCTCAAAGGTCTGCTTGGCTGCCGATAGCTTCCATCGGACCGGGGAAGAAGCCGCTCCACGGAGACTAACGGTGAAAGTGGCGGCTTGGTCCACATGGACATAAACGGAGTGCACGTCCTCGGGGTTGGACCAAACCAAATTACCTGCGCGATTGATGCCACTTCCGGAGTCCGGAGCGGTGCGGTAGGCGTTCCCCGCGAGCGGAACGGTCCATTCTCCGGCGAGAGCTGAGATAATGGTACAGAAAAGGAAGAAGATCGGCTTCATCTCCGGAACATAGTGTGGGACGCTGTTCTGGCAATTGCGCTTTGCTGGCGCGTGCGCAAAAAAAAGAGAGCTATGGCAAATGCACCACAACTCTCTTTTGTTGAAATTCCTTTGTGAAATGGATCCGGAAGGTTTCCAGATCCAATCAGTCTTCGACGCTATTGCTCTTCGACCCGGAAGAATAGTTTGGTCTCATTTTCGATACCAAATTCGGAAAGATCAAAGGTAGCCGAAGTGATCTCTCCTACTTCGCCGATGATTCCGTCATCGAGATCGAAATCCCAATTCTCCAGATCGGTGGAATATCTAACAGCGTAAGTGGCCGCTTCGGTGGAATTCCAGGTCAGGGTCACCGAGCTATCACCCGGGGTGTAGTTGATTGCCGTGATCGCGGGAGGGCCGGAACCGACAATGGTTCCGCCAACAACATCTCCAAAGGTAGTTCCAACACGAATCTCGTCCACGTAACCGACCTGGGTGTCACTGAAGTTGAAAACGTCGAGCGACTGCTGGGTGTCGAGGTCGAAATCGAAGGTGTCGCTGGCAAGAGCGTCGGCCTCGTCCGGTTCGGTGGTCAGATCGTCGATGATGAAGACGAAAATCTCATCCGGTGTGCCGGCTGGATTCCAATTCACTTTCATTGCCAAAAGGAAGACATCACTGGCCGCGGGCCCGTTGAAGGTAGGCTCAGCCTCGAATTGACGCGTAAAGTTTACCGTGTTGTCGTAGACCGCAGTGCCGATGTTACGAGCCTGACCTCCGCTGGAAACGATTCCAAACCCAACGCCGAAGCCAGGGGCTTCGAGGTCCTGGTTGTCGTTTCCGATCATCTTCTCGGAGTGAAGACCGATCCCAAAGTCAGGACCGCTGAAGCCAAAGTCCTCGAAAAGGAAGGTCATCCACATCGTCGAATTGTCAGCGGTCAGTCCTGCCGTGGCTGCGGCATCGATTGGAGAAAAGCAGGCGACCTGGCCAACCCGGTTCCGGCGTTCGTAGGCATTTCCGGCAACTGGAAGTTCGTTGCCGCCGGCGTCAGTGAAAGTGACTCCCTCGTCGGCAACATCTCCCTCATTGTTCGGTGGGGCAGCCGGGGTCCCAACTGCTCCATTTGAAATCTGACCCCATACTCCGAGTCCGAATCCCCCGGCCTGGTTACCGTCTCCGAAGAACCCGTTTGCGTTGATTTCGGCCGTTGAGTCGTATTCGAAAGGTTCGTAAATCAAGAGGTCGGCGGACGCCGGGTAAGCAAGCCCTCCGAAGATGGTTGCGATGAGCGAGTGTTTCATGACGAGAATTTGGGTTGGTTATTTTCTGCGGCGGCGAAGTGCCAAAAGTCCGCTAAGCGCTCCGAGGAGAAAGGAAGATGGCTCGGGGATCACGGTGGCGCCGACGGCGTCTTCGAAGGTGGTGGCAACGCGAATTTCATCCACAAATGCAACCTGTGTCTCACTGATGTTGAACACGTCCAGCGAATTCTGCTCGGCCTGGGACAGGTCGACAGTTGCGGTGGCGAGAGGCGAGGTGGGCTCGGTGGTGAGATCGGTGACGTTGTAAACGGAAATCACATCATCCGTTCCATCGGGATTCCATTCCACCTTCATCGCCAGAAGGAAAATGTCGCTCGCGTTGGGACCGTTGAAAGTGGAGGTTGTTTCAGTGACGCGGGTGAAATCCGCGGAATTGTCGTAATAAAGAGCGCTGATACTCCGTGCCGGTCCCCCGACACTGTTGATCCCGAAACCAACACCAAAACCAGCAGCTGCGAGGGTTTGGTTGTCATTGCCAATCATATTTTCCGAGCTCAAGCCGATCCCAAAGTCCGGACCGCTGAAACCAAGGTCTTGATAGAGGAAGGTCATCCAGATCGTCGAATTGTCGGCGGTTAACCCATTGGCAACGACCGGGGTACTGGTGGCAATTTGTCCCACCCGGTTTCTCCGGACCCAGGCATTGCCAGCGGTCGGCAATGCGTTGCCGCCGCCATCTGTGAATGACAAGCCTCCGTCCGCAACGTCGGCTTCGTTGATCGGTGGGACATTTCCCGGATTGTCACGTTGGGACCACGTGCCGAGACCGAGTGCCCCGCTTTGATTTCCGTCACCCAGATAGGCTCCGTTGTTGATTGCCTCGGTCTGGGCGTAATCAAATGGCTCGTAAATCAGGAGGGTTGCAGAGGCTGATCCAGTGAAGCCAATGACACTGGCCAGGGCGCAAATGATTGAGTTCTTGTTGGGTTGTATCTTCATCTTGATGATTTTTTTGGTTTTTATTAACCTTTAGGAATAGATATTGCGGGAATTTTTCAATTCCAAAGGAAAGGTTTCTGACTTTCCTGCCCGTTGATGGGTAGGGTCTTTGGTGGTTTCCTGGCTTCGATTTACCCGGATGTTAGGCGATCCGTTTGCCAGGTTCTCACCCGGCCCCGCTGTCGCAGCAAAATTTGTGCCATGGACCAAGCAACCCGTTCATGGACAAGCTCAAATCTCGCAAACGCGGTATCAATGGGTGGAGATCGAGAATCCAGCCTCCTTGCTGAGTGCCGTCAAGTCGTTGGCGGGCGTGGTGAGCGAGATAAAAGTGCGATTGACCGGGGTGCCGGTCTGTTCGGTGGCAGCAAGAAGCTTGCAGGAGCCGCGTTGGAGATCGAAGTCGGGGTCGGAACAAGGTTGCCATCCAAAAGCGAGAAGATGGCGGTAGAGTTCGTGTCTGCCGAGACCGTTCGAGTTGATTAAGGTGGGACCTGTCACATTTGATGAATGGCCTGCGAATGGTTCGGGCCATTCTGCGCGAGCGGATGGGCCGCCGTCTTGCTTGCGCTTCCAATGACGGAGGTACCTCTGAAGCCAGCTGAGACACGAGAGAAGCGAACGGGCGAGCGGGGTATCGAAATCAGGATGAAGTCCGCGCATGGGTTGGCGGAGCATTTTGCCGACGGATTGGTAAGGCGCTTCGCCGGTGGGACCGGAGTAGATGAAGTCGCCGGGCTCGATGCCGAGGGCGACTCCCCGATAGACGAAGCCTTCCCATCGGATTCCGCCTTCGGAAAAGCGATGGGGATGTTTTTTAAAGAGGAGGGCTTCGGCGCGACCGTAGCCCATCTGTTGTTTAAGATACTTCCAGGGGGTGGCGCGGCGGTGGTGCCAGACGAAGGACGCTCCGGAGAAGCCGAGGGTGAAACCGGCCTCGCGGAGTCGCCAGCAGAAGTCGACATCGTCCCCGGCGGTGTGGAAGATGGGGTCGAACCCGTCGATTTTCTCAAAAGCGGATTTTTTGACGGAGAGATGACAACCGGGGAGGTGCTCGGCGGTGAGGTCATCGATCATGACGTGGGTGGGGGCTCCGGGTGCGGCGGTGGTGAGAGCGAGCGCGAGGGAATCGGGCCGGGGGGCGAGGTTTGGTCCGCCGATGGCGGCATGTTCTGATTCCGCATAGGCGCGGGCCAGCCAGGTGAGCCACTGCTCGTCGGGGCGGCAGTCGTCGTCGGTGAAAGCAAGGATTTCGCCGGTGGCTTTTTCTGCCCCGTGGTTGCGTGCGGCGGAAAGGCCGGAATGTTTGAGGTGAAAGGTGCGAATTTCTTTTTGCTCGTCCAAAAGTCCGGCGGTGCCATCGGTCGAGCCGTCGTTGACGACAATGATTTCGAAGTCCGGGTAGTCGATGTTTCGACAGGCCTCAAGGCAGGCCTCGAGTCGGTCGGCACCGTTGCGGGTGCAGATGATGACGGAGAAGCGGGGAGGATCGTCCGGAAGTGGAGAAGGGAGATCAAGTTTTCGAAGGGCCGGGAGGGCGGGCTTTTCCGAGCCGTCGCGACGGAGAAGTCCGAAGGACCAATCTTCCATGACGCGGCCGTTGTTGAGCCAGTGGTCCGACCAGGCGTAGAGGGTGGCTCCGGCAAGTCCGGCGGCGCGGGTGGATTTTAGCGCAGCGGGCAGGAGGGTGGCCTGCGCTTCCTCCGGGTTACGGGTGGTATCGAGACCGAATTCGGTGAGATAAACGGGTCGGTCGCCGGCGAGGTGGTGAAGTCTGGGGAGGTAACTTTCGAGCGCTTCACCGTCTTCAAGGTAGATATTGAAAGCGGTGAAGTCGGCCGAGGGTGGCTCAAGGTATTCGGTGGTAGGGAAGTTGGCGTAGCCGACCGGGATTCCCGAAGCTATTTTTTGGCAGGTGCGGATAAGGCCGTCGAGCGCTTGGTTGACCTTCCAGGGAGTCATCCAGCGGGTCATATCGGAAGGAATCTCGTTTCCGACGAGCACCGCGCCGAGGCCGGGGTGGTCTTGGTGGAGGCCAAGCCAGGCCGCGAGATCGCGTCGGGCCTGATGGAGGAGATCGGGATTCTCGGTGATGAAATCGCAACCGTGGCCCCAGGCGTGGGTGGCAATGACGACGAGGTCGTTTTGAGCGGCGTGGTCGAGGAGGTGGCGATCCGGGAGCTTATAAATCCGGATCGAATCAAATTCGGCTGCGCGGATTTTCGGGAAGTCGGTTTCCGGCGAATGACCCGAATTTTCCGGGAATGGGCCGTAGGTGACGGTACGCAAAAAGTGCGGCTTTCCATCGAGATGGAAATGTTTGCCGTGCACTGTTAGTCGCATGGGGTGAGATTGGAGGAAGATTCCTTAAGGCTCCAGTTTGGAGTGAGTTGAGAGGAAAATTACCGTCTTAGAAGGGGAATCCTCTCGATTGATCGCTCACTTTGTCAAAAAAATCGGGAAGAAACTCGCTACTGCTTCGCTCCAATGGACAATCCAGCGAATTCAATGAAGCATCGATTTTTCACATTTATCCTGCTGACGCTCATGGCGCCTCTTGCTTCCGCGCAAGATCCCTTCGGCGATTCGGCGTTTTTAGCTGCGGAGACCACGGCGACGATCAGGCCCGAGGCGAGCCAGATTGCGCCGGGCGACTACTTTCATGTCGCCTTCACCTTGGATCTTCAGCCCAAGTTCCACGCATACTTTAAAAATGCCGGAACCATTGGTGACCCTCCGGCCGTCGAGTGGGAGCTTCCTGATGGATTCACGGCGCGCGAATTGGAATTTCCTCTGCCCAAAGCCTTTACCTCGAAATCGACCGGAGTTGAAACGGTGGGTTATGGCTATGAGGGCAAGGTGACTTTCATGGCCGAGATCGTGGTCGATGAGAATCTTGAGGCAGGCAAGGAGGTCACCATCAAGGGGAACTTTAATTGGCAGGAATGCGATGAGACCTGCATTCTTGGCGACAAGGATTTCTCGTTCACGATTAAAACAGGCGAGGAGACCGTGATGGTGGAGGCCGATGAGGATTTCTTTCAAGAAGCGGGAGAGAAATTGCCGGCTGACAGCTCGGCGTGGGGTTTCCTTGCGACCGAGAAAAGTAACGTAATCACGTTGAGAGCGATTTTTCCGGAAGGGATGGACTTGAGCGAACCGGTCTACTTTTTCTCGACCGATCAGCAGATTGATTCGCAAGTCGACCAAGAGGTGGAAATCGGTGACTCGGAGATCCTCCTCACTCTCAATCGAAATGAAGGAAACGAGGAGCTCTTCATTTCTGCGGGAAAAGTTCAAGAGACCTTGTCCGGTCTTCTGATCGTGCAGACGGATTACGGTCCGATTGGGGTAAACGTGTCTGCGCCTTTTATTCCCGATGCGGATGTCCAGGCAGGCGGAGTTGGTGAGAAGATTATCAGAGCATCCAAAGAGGACCGCGAGGCGGGGTTGGAGCTTTACGATGTCGATGCCCGTCCCGAGGTCGTCCTTCTTGGTGGTGCGAAAGAAGAGGAAGTGACCTTCCTTTCATCGCTCGGGCTGGTTTTTCTTGGAGGTTTGATTCTGAACCTGATGCCCTGTGTCTTTCCGGTGTTGGGTCTCAAGATCATGGGCTTCGTCTCGCAAGCCGGTGAAGATGAGGACAAGATCAAAGTGCACGGGCTTGTTTTTGGTCTCGGTCTCCTAATCACCATGTGGATCCTTGCGGCCTTCATCATTTCCCTCGAACTGGACTGGGGCCAGCAATTGGCCAATCCCGTTTTCCTGGGAACGATGATTATCGTCTTCTTCCTGATGGGGCTGAATCTTTACGGAGTCTTCGAAATCGGCACCAGCATGACGAGTGTGGGCGGAGATCTGCAGGCGAAGAAAGGCTATTCCGGTTCATTCTTCTCGGGAGTGCTGACTACTTTGGTGGCCACTCCTTGTTCCGGTCCTTTTCTTGGTGCGGTGATGGCCTTTGCGCTTTCACAAGATAGTAAAGCGATTCAGTTCGCGGTCTTTACCGTCTTTGGACTCGGGATCGCCTCACCTTACATCGTGTTGTCCTTTTTTCCTGCGCTCATTAAAAAGCTGCCCCGCCCGGGAGCCTGGATGGAGACCTTTAAACAGGTCATGGCCTTCTTTGTTTTTGCGACGGCGGTTTTCTTCATGAAGGGCTACCTCAAGCTGGTCGGCGACGATCATTTCAACGTCTTCCTCTTCGCCCTCTGCTTGATTGGACTCGGGGTCTATATTTATGGTCGCTATGGCAATCAGGCGGTTGCCCAAACCAAGCGTTTCGTGACGGGCTTCGGCCTGGCGGGCGTGATGACGGTGGGAGGCCTCGCTTGGGCCTACTCGACGGCGAAGCCACCCGAGCCGGGCTTGGCCTGGAATGAGTGGTATCCCGGAATCGTGGAGCAATCGCGCTCGAAGAAACGAATTATCTGGGTGGATTACACCGCCGATTGGTGAGCGACTTGCAAAGTGAACGAGGGCCGTGTGTTCTCGAATCAAAAAGTTCTCGATCGTTTGGAAGAGTTGGATGTCCTTCTTATCAAAGCTGACAACACCGACAAACTTCAGTCGATCAACGATGATCTCAAGCGTTATGGTCGCGCCAACCTGCCGGTGAATTTGGTGGTGCCGGCTGATCCCAATGCTCCGATCATTGTCATGCCGGAAATCATCAATGCGAACGATGCCTTGCAAGCCCTCGAGGAAGCGGTGGCCTTGAGCAAGGATGTGGACGAGTAGAAGGCCGAACGATGAGTTTTTTCCCATTCATGGTGGCGGGCCTCTTGGCCGTGGTCGTCGCCATGTGGACGAATCTCGATCTCATGGGGGAGAAGCTGGTACACTTGAAACAGCCTCATTGTCTGCCGCCCTACGAGGTGGAATGGATTGCCTGGGAGCCTGGTTTGGTGGAAGCGAAGCGCGCGGAGGGTGAGCTGGTTTTACTTCTGTTTACGGTGAATTGGGATGCCACAACTTTTGTTAACGAACAGAGACTTTTCCAGAATGACGCATTATTAGATAAGCTTGCGGAGCATCGCGTTGTCCTAATTAAGGCTGACTACTCTGAGAGGGATTTCAAAACTGAAGAGGAGCTCAAGAAATACGGTGGTGTCGTATTGCCAAAAAGTGTCGTTTTACCTGCGGGAGTGGAAGGGGAGCCAATCATCTTACCTGAATTAATCTCGCCGGAGATTGCCATTGAAGCCTTGGATCGTGCTGCCGGGAACTAGCGAAAAGCTCCAGCTTTTTGTATTCGCAGGGAAATTCCGAAAGCTGGAGCTTTAGGCTACCTTGTCAGCAGCGTGATAAGTCCTATACTTCGGGAGTCGCATGAAGAGCACGGGATTTATATTGAAGGGGATTCGCCATTATCGGTCGGCCTATTGGGGCGTGCTCGCGGGCGCGGCGGTGGGGGCCATGGTGCTTCTGGGAGCCCTCATGGCCGGGGATTCGGTTCAGAAAAGCCTGACTCGCTCTGCGGAACTGCGGACCGGAAAGGTTTCCAAAATCTTTTCAGGGGGTGAACGATTTTTCCGCGACGATTTGGCGGAGCGCAACGGCGGATCGGCCATGATTTATCTCAAAGGGCAGGTCAATGTCGAGGAGCGGGCCGAAGGGCAGGTTCAGGTGATGGGGGTTTCGGAGGATTTTTGGGACTTTGCGCCGCAAGACACTTCCGTGGATCTCTCCAATTTTGATGCTGCGATCAGCGGGCCTTTGGCAAGGGGTCTCGATCTCAAGGAAGGGGATTCCGCAGTGGTGCGTCTCCAAAAACCGGGCTTGCTTTCGCGTGATGCTCCGCTGTCGGGAGAAAGTGAATCGGTTTCTTCAATGCGGATTACGGTCGCCAGGGTTTTGAGCGACGATGAGTTTGGGCGCTTTAGTCTTGAGCAAACCCAGGTTCCGCCGTCTTCGGTTTTCGTGCCGCTGCAGCGATTGCAAAAGGTTCTCGATCTCAAGGGGAAGGCCAATGCCTTGTTGTTGGATGACGATGAATCATTCGCTCCCGAAAAGCTGGAACTGGCCGATTACGGGATCTCGGTGGTGGAGGTGCCCGATGGAGTGGAGGTGCGCTCCGAGCGGATTTTCATGGAGCCAAGGATTGCCGAAAAAATCGAAGGAGAACCGGTGCTTACTTATTTGGTGAATACCCTGGCGACCGAAGTCGGAGAAACTCCGTACTCCATGGTGACAGCAGTGAGCGGAAAGTCCGCGATGTTTCTCCCCACCCAACCGGGAGAAGAAGAGGTCGTGATTAATGATTGGCTGGCTAAAGATCTCAGGGCCCAGATTGGCGATGAGCTCACGATGGATTACTTTGTGGTAGAGTCCGGGAGTCAGTTGGTCGAGAAGCGGGGAGTCTTTACTGTGAAAGCAATCGTGCCGATGGAAGGGGTCGCGGCCGACAAGCGTTGGATGCCGGATTTTCCGGGAGTTGCTGACGTGGAAAGCGCCCGTGATTGGGAGCCGGGGCTGCCTCTGGATCTGACCCGGATTCGTGACAAGGACGACGAATACTGGGAGGAGTTCAAGGGGACGCCGAAGGCTTTCGTTTCGCACCAAACCGGCGAAGAGCTTTGGGCCAATCGCTGGGGGAAGGTGACCGGAATGCGGGTGCCGGGAGGAAAGGTGGATGCAGTTTCAAAATCTGTTCGGGATGTTCTCGAGCCTTCTTTGGCCGGAATGCAGGTGATGAATTTTTCAGCTCAAGCCAAGGAGGCGGCCAAGTCGCCGGTTGACTTCGCGGGGCTTTTTCTAGCGATGAGCTTTTTCCTGATCATCGCTGCGATTGCCTTGGTCGCGATGTTGTTCCGCTTCAACGTGGAGCAACGGGCGGAGGAAGGTGCGCTTCTCTCGGCAGTCGGAATTCGGGCAGGCAAGATTACCAACTGGCGACTTGGGGAAGCCTTTTTTGTGGTGCTCGCGGGAGTAATCGTGGGGGCCTTGCTGGCGATGGTCTTTTGCCAATTGGTGCTCAAGGTCATCAGTTCAATTTGGGGAGAGGGGACGGCTTTTGAACTTCACCTGAGCGGTGGAACGCTCGTCACGGGTATGTTGATCATCGTGGCGCTTTCGCTTCTGGCGGTTTGGTTGACCACTCGTAAGCAGGCCAAACAGAGCGCCAGCTTACGGCTTAATTCCGGGGCTGAAGAGGAAGTGGGTAAGCCGAGCAAATGGGCGACCGGGTTCATGGTGTTTGGTCTTCTGATGGTGGCTGGTGGGATTGCGATGAGCTTCACCGCCGGGGCGCAGGGTGCCTTTTTTCTGGTGGGTTTCGGGGTTCTGGTGACAGGACTGGCGGTCTTTCGTAAACGGCTTGCCCGAATTGGTTCACTGGGAGAGCTCTCGCCGGACAGCATGGCGACAGTGAATCTGGCCCGTCGTGCTTCCAGGAGTTTGACGGTGGTAGGCGTGCTGGCTGCCGGCGTCTTTCTGGTTCTTTCGGTGGCCTCCTTCCGGAAGAACGGCGGAGAGGATTGGCAGGACAAAAAGAGTGGAGCGGGAGGATTTGCATGGTGGGTGGAGACCACTTCGCCCGTGAATCGGCCCGCTGATGCCAAGGGTGAGGTCGATTGGTTTGGTTTGGAAACCCTCGTGCCCTTCCGGATTGGCGCGGGTGATGATGTAGACTGCTTTAACCTCACCGCGTCCACCCAGCCTCGTTTGCTGGGAGTGGATCCAGACCTTCTCGAAGGTCGGTTCAAGACGAGCGATGATTGGGCTCTCTTAAAAGGTGACGGAGTGCCTGCTTTCGTCGATGAGACGACCATGATGTGGGTTCTGAAAAAGAAGGTGGGAGATGAATTGATCTATCAGGATGAGTGGGGAAATGATTTTCCGGTGACGATTGCGGGAGTGGTAAAGGATTCCGTTTTTCAGGGCAGCCTGATCATGGATGAGCAACGAATGCTGGAAAAGTATCCCTCGCTGGGTGGCTATCAGCTTTTCCTTTCTCCCGAAGAGGGGGCGCGGGAGACGCTGCAAGAAGAGACGGCGGATTTGGGTGGTAAGGTGACTGCGACGAAAGATCGCCTCGCCGCTTTTCACGAAGTGGAGAACACTTACATTGCAATCTTCAACGTTCTCGGTGGCCTTGGAATCATCCTCGGAAGTGTGGGTGTGGGAATTGTCACGGCTCGTAATTTGGTGGAGCGGAAAGCGGAATTCGAAACACTGCGAGTGCTGGGGATTTCCAAGCTGAGGCGAGCGAAGATCGTGAAACGCGAGGTGCGCTCCATGGTTTCTTGGGGTTTGGGTATCGGTCTGGTCTCTGCCCTGATTGCAGTCATTCCGGTTTTAGGGGGCACGGTAGGAGTGATGGATTTGCTTTGGATGGGTGGCTTGGTGTTGGCGATGGCGATCATTGCCAATTTTGTGGGAACCCGTGCCTTACGTAGCCTTTAAGATCATGGTTTTAGGCGCAATCAGTGAGAGCCCTCTTGCCATCTTTCTGATGGTTTCGGTTGGGCTGCTTGTGGCGATATTACTCGCCATTCCAACCACGGGCTGGGTGAGTCAGAAGATGGCCAATGTCCTCACGTTCTTTTCCCTGGAGAAGTTTCGAAAGCCGCCGCCGCTTCTGAGCAAGGGCGACGCGTTGGCAATGCAGGGAAGGGTTGGGGATGCCTTCCACGTTTTTCGTCAATTCTTGAAAAACCATCCCCGGGATCTTGAAATATACAGTCGCTTAATTGATCTGGCTTTTGGTCCCATGCAGGATGCGGAGCTGGGAGATGCCATCATCGCCTTTGGAGTGAAGCGACTTGATCGCCGGGGTCGTCGGGTGATTAAACGCCGAAGAAACGCGATCGTGCTGGGTGAACTTTACCCGCTGAAACATCTCGGGTGGCGGGAAGATACCGAATACGTGCACCCGAAGGTCGAGATTCCTGACACCCTAAAGGGACAGTTTGCGCCGAAGTCGTAGGCCTCTTTATCAGGCGAGGTGTCTAATTTTTCACGGCCTGACGACTGGCAAGGCTCTCGGAAGTGAATCGTTGCGGGTCGCGACAATTTTGGATGGCATCCTGTTGGGTGATGTAATTGTGGGCGACGAGGGTTTCGAGGCAATCGTCGATGGTGTGGCAGCCTTCCTGGCGGGCGATCTCCATGAGGCCGACCACTTGTTCGATCTTGCGCTTCCGGAGGCAGGATTGGATCCCGGAATTGACTCGAAGAGCTTCGGTGGCGAGGACCCGGCCATCGGTATCGGCTCTGGGAAGAAGTCTTTGGCAGACGATGGCCTCCAGAACGTTGGAAAGCTGGGAGGCAATCTGGACTTGTTGATCGGAGGGGAAAAGATCCATCACGCGTTCCACTGATTTGGGAGCATCGATGGTGTGGAGGGTGCTGATGACAAGGTGGCCGGTTTCGGCGGCGGTCATCGCAATCTGCATGGATTCCCGGTCGCGGAGCTCGCCGACTATGATGACGTCAGGGTCCTGGCGCATGCACTGGCGGAGGCCGAGTGAAAAGGATTTGGTATCCCGCCCGATCTCCCGTTGTTTGATGAGTGAGGAATTGTGCTGAAAGGAAAATTCGATGGGGTCTTCCAGGGTGATGATGGTGCCCGAGCGAATCTCGGAGATTCTTCGTACCAGGGAGGCCAGAGTGGTGGTTTTTCCCGAACCGGTGACTCCGGTGATGAGGACGAGGCCGCGTTTGAGATGGCAAATTTCCTCGAGAACCGGGTAATGACCCAGCGTCGAGAGATCCGGAATTTCAGCGGGAATGTAGCGATAAACGGCTTCGATGTTCTGGCGGCAAAAATGAACATTTCCACGGAAGCGGCCGACTTGGTTGACTTCGATGGCATAGTCGAGTTCCCAATCTTCCTCCAGCTTCGAGCGCTGGGTTTCATTCATGGTGCCGAGAACGAGCTCTCTCACCTGTGCGGCGTCAAAGGGAGTTTCTTCCAGTGCTTCGAGGCTCCCGTGAACGCGGGCGGCAGGAGGGGCTCCGACGGTGAGGTGAAGATCCGATCCGCCTTTGATGACAGTTTGGGCCAGGTAGTCGCGGATTCCTTGTGGTGTGTTCATGGTAGGTGAAAGTTTGAGTTAGGAAATGCCACGGATGATGCGGTCAAAGTCGCCGGGGTTCGGGGCCGCGTCACGTGCGATCTCTTCAGCAATGAGACCGTGCTGATAGCCCTCCACAATGCTTGTGAGCATGTTTCGGGTTTGATCGTCCTGCGGGCGTTGCAAATGATCAATGATGTCACTGTAGCGTCCGTCACGAACCCATCCGCGCACTGCTCCGTCGTTTTGAAGGTATTCCGAGACGAGTTTGAGTGAGCCGTCGGTGCCGGGCAGGAGCTTCTGGTTGATGACTCCGACGAGCTGTCGTGAAAGAAGCATTCTTGAAGTGGCGCCGTGGTTTTCCGGGAAGAGGTTGCCAAGCCGCTCGATTGCTTCGACTACCCCTGAGCTGTGAAGGGTGCTGAGAACGAGATGGCCTGTTTCCGAGGCGCGGAGGGCCAGTTGGGCCGTTTCCTCGTCCCGGATTTCTCCGATCATAATGACGTCGGGGTTTTGTCGCAGAGAGGCCCGGAGGGCGGTTGAGAACCTGGCGGTGTCGGAATTGAGTTCGCGTTGGGAGAAGAACGAGTGCTTGTTTTGGAAGAGGTATTCGATGGGATCTTCCAGGGTGATGATGTGGCTTTGGCGGCTTTCGTTGAGTTCTTCGAGGGCGGCAGCCAGAGTGGTTGATTTTCCGGATCCGGTGGTGCCGGTAACGAGGATCAGACCGGAGCGGCGATGAATCCAGTGGCGTATCAAATCAGTGGGCAGGCCGAGGGAATCCAGAGCGGGGATGATCGCTTTGATGGGGCGGATGGCGGCGGAAAGACTTCCCATGGCCCGGTAGAGATTTGCCCGCAAGTAGCCGCCATTTTTCATCTGGTAGCGAGAGTCGCTTTCGTGTGAGGAGTCCGGATCCACTCCACAGGCCTGCCAAAGTGAAGTGAGATCCTGACGGGACATGGTGGATTCGGAAGCTGGAACGACTTCACCGTTCATTCGAATGCGGGTCCGCTGATCTTCACTGAGGAAGATGTCGGTCGCCCCTTGGGAGAGCCATACCTCGATGGCTGATTCAAATTCGTCGAGAGTCATTGCAAGAACATTCACTTGTCTCCCTAAATGAGCAATGAACAAAGGGAATTATTCCTCGTGATTTACTCGGCGAAAATTCCAGTGGTGATTGGCGGGATGGTGCGGTCCTCGTAGATGACGCGGATGGAGGCGTCGGGGAATTTGTTGAAGAGAGTTTTGGGATCTTTGGAGAGGCAGGCGGCGGTGGCGAGGGGGTCCGTCATTTTGGCCTCGGGCATGACGACGGAGGCGGCTCGGCGGGTGGTGAGGCCGAGTCCGGTGCGGAGGTCGATGAGGTGGGAATAAGTTTTGCCGCCGGTGGTGACGCGCTGGAAGAGGTCACCCGAGGTTGAGACAGCGCAGTTTTTGAGGGGAAGACTTTCGGTGGGGGTGAGGCGAAAGGTCCGGAGGCCGATCAACCAGCCTTTTTTTCCCGGAGGTGGGTCGCCCATGCGGAGATCTCCGGCGGCAGCGACGAGGGTTTGCTTGAAGCCTTTTTTCGCGAGGTGGTCGAAGATGAGGTCGGCTGCGAATCCTTTCGCGATGCCTCCGAGGTCGAGTTGAAGGTCTTTACGTTTTACGGTGATGGTTTGCTTTTTCTCATCGAAGGTAAGGAAATCAATCCCGCAACGATTGCGGGCGGCGGCGATTTCGTCTGCGGAGGGCACTCGTTTTGTTTTGCGGGTTTCGCGCCAGAGGTGGGTGAGGGGGCCGAAGGTCGGGTCGAAAATGCCGTTTGTTTCTTGAGCCAGTTTTTTACCGAGAAAGAGGACTTTGAAGAGTTCCTTGCTGACGGGGACCGGGACGCCGGGTTCTGATTGGGTCAGTTGATTGAGTTCGGATTTAGGATCGTAGTCGGTGGCGCGATTTCCGAAGTTAGCGGCAAGATCGAGTGCTTCCTCCATGGCGAGGGTCGCTTTTTTGGGGTCCTCGGAATGAGTGATGATTTTGAAGAGAGTTCCCATGAGGGGGCGCTCGCTTTCGACACGCACGGTGTCGGGAGGGTTTGCCGCTTTTTTGGGAGTCGGGGGCTTAGCGTACCCGAAGGCGAGAAGGAGGCAAAGAAGGAGGAGAAAAAAACGCATTACAGATCGTCAAGGAGCTCGATGAGGGAGGGATATTGATATTCGGCGGCGGAGAAATCAATGCATTGGGTGATGCGGTTTGGAATGGCGGCAACGGGGCAGCCGGCTTCGTGGGCGGACTTCATACCATTGAGAGAGTCCTCGATGACGAGGCACTTTGAAGGCGGGAGGTCGAGGCGTTTGACTGCTTCCACATAAAGATCGGGGGCGGGTTTGATACGCGGGGCATCCTCCCGTGCGATGATTTGGTCGAAGGTTTCGAGAAGGCCGAGCTTTTCGAGCCAGCCGTCGACCCACTTGTGGTTGGAGCTCGAGACGATGGCGATGGGGAGGTTGAGGTCTTTGGAGAGAGCGGCGGCCTCGCGAACGCCGGGCATGGCGTCGAGCTTGGCAATCTCCTCGCGGATCCACTTGTTGCGGGCAAGACCGATGGTCTCCCAGTCGAAAGTCTTACCGGTCAGTTCTTCGAGCATGGTTTCGGGTGACCAGGTGTTGAAGTCTGAACCGATGCATTTGACGTATTCTTCGAGCGGGAGCTCGTGACCGTGTTCGACGAAGACTTCGCGCATGGATTCGTAGATGGACCATTCGGTGTCGAGGATGACCCCGTCGAAGTCGAAGAGGATGGATGAGATTTGGGATCTGAGCACGAGGTTTGAAATGGGGCTGTCAGCTTGGTTGGGTGAAGTGAACCGCGAAGGCGCGAAGGCGCAAAGGTTATTTGAGAAAATCGGAGAGTGAGACAGGGAGTGACATCTCTCCAGAGTGTCAGTAGGTCCGGGGGCCGTTGTCTCGCAGGCAGGCTGGAGACAGCCTCTCCGTTTTAAAGATAGTGGATGAGATTTGGAGATCGTAGTCTTCTCCCGCTATCTGGTGACGAGGTAAATCACGGTTGCGGCAATGATTGCCAAGAAAATACGAATGTGCACCGAATCGAGGGCAGACTTCGGTGGAGAGATTGGTGTCGAAGCGAATTTGTTCACGGCCTGATCATTGAGAAAAATCTCATCGAGATAAGCGAAGATTTTTTGTGCTACCGGAGTGCCGATGACTTCATCTCTGGAAAGTGGATTTTCCAGCATTCCCAGACCCACGAATTCATTGCCTGGCTCTACGATCATGAAGCTCTCAAGCTCGATCGAATAGAGGCTGGCAACAGGGCGCTTGGTTTTGGGCTCGGTGACGACAAAGAGCATGGGAATCTCCGGATGTTTTTCACTCCATCTGACCCAGTAGTCAGTATCCGGGCCTTGCCCGGTTCGAACGCTTCCTTGGGCGATAAGGGTATTGCTGTCGCAACAAGGACAATCCTCAATCGTAAGTTGTTCTTTTGGGGAAACTGGCATGACCGATTCTGACCAATCAGGCCGGAATGTGGGATTGAAATCCGGCGAAAAATTGAAATGGTCGGGTATGAGTTTTTTGGCGGACGATGCCCGGAGTCACATGATGGCAAAGCCGGAGGTGAGCGAAGAGACGCCGTTTGGGCCGGAAGTTTTGGTTTATAAGGTTCTTGGGAAGATGTTTGCGACTTTGGGTTTCGAGGATGAAGTGGGCCGGGTGAATTTGAAGTGCGATCCGGAAAGAGCGCTGGAGTTGCGGGATGAGCACGAGGCGATCTTGCCGGGCTATCACATGAACAAGAAGCACTGGAATACCCTTGTGCTCGATGACTCGCTCCCGGGCGATTTGGTGCGTGAGTTGATTGACCACTCTTATGATTTGGTGGTGAAAGGAATGCCGAAGAAACTACAAGCCGCACTGGGAAAATGAGATTGGTAATTGGAGATGTTCACGGCTGCCTGAAGGCCTTGGAGACAATGTTTGAAGTGGTTGCTCCCTCACCTGAAGATTTGGTGGTGACGCTGGGCGACTACGTGGATCGCGGCCCCGATTCGAAAGGCGTGATCGATTACCTGCTCGAAAAAAAGCAAAGCCATCGCCTGGTTCATTTGATGGGGAATCATGAGATTCAGATGATCCGGGCGCTGGACACGAAGCAGGATTGCGAAAGGTTTTTGAGTGGGATGTGTGGCGGACGCGACACTCTTGATTCCTATGGGGGTGGTTTTGAGGATGTGCCGGAAGAGCATTGGGAGTTCATGAAAAGTGCGGCCCTCTACCACGAGTTGGACGAACACATTTTGGTGCATGCGGGAGTGGAGGCCGGGGTTCCCGTGGACGAGCAGGATAGAGAGACTTACTACTATCAACGTTTTTACAGTCAGCGACCCCACCAATCGGGTAAGACGGTGGTTTGCGGGCATACCATTCAGGGGGATTTGCCCACGAATCTCGGGCACGCGATTTGTCTCGATACCTGTGCCTATGGCGGTGGATGGTTGAGCGCCCTGGATCTGGATTCCGGCAAGATTTGGCAAACCAACGAGCGGGGGGAATTCCGTCAAATGTTGCTTGACGATTTGCCGGAGGGTTAGGCGACTTCGAAGTTCTGAGGATTGAACCCCATGCCGCGAATTCCCGAGCCGGTGTTGAAAAATTTAACTCCGTTTCGGCGATGGTTTGAGAAAGGTACGTGGGTGTGACCGAAGTAACAGCGGGTGACGCCTTTAAGGAAATTTCCGAGAAATCTTTCAACCCTGGCGACCGTGGCGGCTTCGCGAAAGTAGAGGTGATGGAAGAGGCGGTTCAGGCCGATGGTATCGACGAGCCGGTAGATTTTTTTCGACAGCCCGCCCTTTGGGGAATCGTGACTCCAGTCCTGACGGTATTTTTTGAGCTTCTCAGGAGTCATGCTCCAGTTGCTGCAATCGCCGTGGAGAAAGATGCAGGAACCCAGCTGGAGGTGGAATTCGTGTAGGTGAAAATTGGGAGAAGTGGGCAGGCGCTCGCGAAACCGGGTGAGGCAATCGTGGTTTCCGAGGACGTAGTGGATCTCCAGTTTGGGGCATTTCTTCCGAAGTAGATCGAGCCACTGGAGGGCGGCATTGATGCTCTCTTCCTCGGTGCTGAAATGGCTCCACCGGAAGTCAAAAGTGTCGCCGTTCAGAACGAGAAGGTCGACGGAGTCGAGTTTGTCTTGAAGCCCGGCGAAGAGGATTTCGCCATCGGAACGACCTGCGAAGAGGTGGAGGTCGGAGATGACGAGGCCGGTCATCTTAAAGGAGCTTGGCTCGAAGTCCTTCGGTGGCGATCTTGGGATTGGCTTTGCCTTTGGAGGCTTTCATGACCTGACCAGTGAGGAAGTTGAGGAGCTTTTCGTTTCCGCCCTGAATCTCGGCCACCTTGTCGGGGTTGGCGGCGATGACTTCATCGATGAGGGCGTCGATGGCTCCGGTGTCAGCAGGTTCAAAGCCCATCTCCTTGGCGAGGGCAGCAGGGTCTTTTTCGGGAAAATCCCAGAGGGCGGTAAAAAGTTCTTTGGCCTGGCTGTTGGAGACCGTCCCGGCTTCGATGAGGTTTAGAACTTCCGAGAGTTTGACTGGCGTGACGGGTGAGTCTTGGATCTCGACTGACTTTTCATTGAGGAGCCCAAGGAGGTTGTTGATAATCCAGTTGGCCACCTTCTTGCCGGGAGTTTTAGCGGAAGCGACGGTGGTTTCGAAGTACGAGACAAGTTGAACATCGGAAGTGATGACCGAAGCGTCGTATTCGGTGAGGCCAAGTTCCTTCTGGAAGCGGGCTGATTTTTCGTGGGGAAGTTCGGGGACGAGCGGGCGGACTTTCTCGATGTAGTCGGCGGTCTTGACCGGAAGAAGGTCGGGATCGGGAAAGTAGCGGTAGTCGTGTGCGTCTTCCTTGGTGCGCATTTCCTGGGTTTCACCGAGGTCTTCGTCCCAGCGCCAGGTGGCTTGTACGAGGGTTTCGCCATTATCGAGGGCTTCGCACTGGCGCGCGACCTCATAGTGGATGGCGCGGCGCACGGCGGAGGTAGAGTTCATGTTCTTGAGCTCGATCTTGGTGCCCAGGGGGTCGCTTTCGTTTTTACGAACGGATATGTTCACGTCGCAACGCATTTGCCCTTTGTCCATATCGGCATCCGAGATGCCGCCGGCGATGAGGATTTGCTGGAGTGACTTGAGGTAGGCGAAGGTTTCTTCGGCAGACTCGATGTCGGGCTCGGTCACGATCTCCATGAGCGGGGTGCCGGCGCGGTTGAAATCGATGAGGGTGGTCTTGGCGAGGTGGGTCGATTTGGCGACGTCCTCTTCAAGGTGGATGCGATTGAGTTCGACGACTTTGCCGGGGTTCTTGATCTTTTTCTGGGCGTCCTTGGGGTAGTTGTGATCGTAAAGAGGAACGCCACCGCCGAGGCAGAGGGGAAGGTCCATCTGGGTGATCTGGTAGTCCTTCGGCATGTCCGGATAGAAGTAGTTCTTTCGGTCCCAAACGACGGTGGGTGGGGTGGAGCAGCCGAGGAGCATGCCTGAGAGAATGGTGCGCTCGATCGCAAATTCGTTGAGAACCGGAAGGGCGCCGGGCAGGCCGAGGCAGGTCGGGCAGGTGTGGGTGTTCGGTTCGTCGGCGAAGGAGGTTTCGCATCCGCAGAACATCTTGGTGTTCGTTTTGATCTGGCAATGAACCTCAAGTCCGATGGTGACGATGTAGTCTGAAACTGGCACGGGCTTTGTTTAAACGGGAAAACGGGGAATCTAAAACCCTAAACCTGTCGATAGCCAATTTTGGTGGTGAAATTCCGAAGCTTAAGTCGTTTTCGGCCCTTGTCACGTTTGTTGGCGAGTTCGTAGTCTCGAAGGATGCACCGCACTTGGGTCTTTTGTTATTTGATTTTGGCTACCCGGATGGTTTTTGGCCAGACGCCGGTGATTGAGAGTTTCTCGGTCGATTCTCCGATCATCAATGTGGGGGACACCGCGACCTTGAGCTGGGAAGTGACTAATTTCGATTCCCTTGCGATCAATGGCGCGGCCGTTGAGAATGGCGAAGTCGAGATTCTGGTTTCACCGCTGGTCACAACGATTTACACGCTCAGCGCCACGAATACGGCAGGTTCGAGTAGTGCTCAAGTCACGGTGGCGGTGCAGGACGCGCCGGGATTGATTCCGGCGAGAGGGCGGTTTATTGAGCTGGTAAAGAACACGCCTTCCAACACGAGGCTTCATATTTCGGAAATCGAGGCCTTCGCGCCGGGAGAGACTCCGGATGAGGTTGATCCGGATGGCACCAGCCAGAATGACCTCGTGCAGGCTGGCAGTTCATCGACCGAGTATCCGCCGACCACCACCTCCATAGCATGGTCAGGCCACTTCGGTTTATGATGGTGATTTGGAGTCGGGCGCGGCGGTGTGGTCGACCAATCTGGGATTGCCTGAAGTTCCCCGATACATGCTTGATCTTGGAAGGACGGAGGACATTGACAGAGTGAGGATCTTTGGCCGGGCCGACACGTGTTGCACGGATCGCTTGGAGAACTTTGTGGTGAATATTTACGAAGATGATGGTTCGGGAAACCCGGGTGTTTTGGTGAGCTCGGCGGGATTTTCGGGAACTGCTCCTTCGGGGGCGAGCGGGTTTGTGGAGTTGGAGCTGGCGACGCCGGACCCGGGGATCACCCGCTTTGTTGCGGATCAGGCTCTCCTGCCGGAAGGAGAGCCACTGACACTCTCGTGGACGGTCAATACGGATACGACCTCGGTCGTGATTGATCAAGGGGTTGGCGATGTGACGGGCCTGACCGACGCCTCGGGTGAAGGTAGCATCACCCTGAATCCGGGCCCTACCGAGAGTTTGACCTACTTGCTGACGACGACCCGGCCTGCGGGTACGAGCGCTGCCGCGGTGGCGGTTGAGGTGACAGACCAGCCGGTCATCTTTTCATTTGGTGCGAGCGAAGCGCTTATCGGGCCGGGGGCTTCCGTTACGCTGGGCTGGGATGTCGCCAATGCTGTTTCGCTGGATCTCAATGGAGTTGATGTGACCGGCCAATCAAGCTTGATGGTGACTCCGACAGTCACCACCGATTACGTTTTGACGGCCGTCAATGCCAATGGGACGAGTGTGAGGGAAGTTCGCGTTAGAGTCGTTTTGCCGGGCGAGCCCATCATATCGGAGTTCCTAACGCAGAACGATAGTGGCTTTCTCGATGAGGACGGCAATGCGTCGGATTGGATTGAAATTCACAATCCGGGTGATGATCCGGTTTTGCTGGGCGGATATCATTTGACCGACAATAGCGCGAATCCGACGAGGTGGACTTTCCCAAACCTGACCTTGGATCCGGGTGATTACCTGGTGGTCTTTGCGAGCGGTAAAGATCGTGCGGCTCCCGGGTCTGAATTGCACACGAATTTCAGCCTTTCCTCGAATGGAGAGTATCTGGCTTTGGTGAAGCCGGATGGGTTCACGAGGGTCTCCGAATTTGCTCCGGGCTATCCCGCGCAGCGAGTTGATGTTTCCTATGGTTTCGATTTTGAGGCTGCCGCCGATGGCTTTTTCACCATCCCGACCCCTGGGGCGGCCAATGCAACCGGGTTTGCGGATTTTGTGGCGGATACCTCGTTCTCCGTCGACCGTGGAATCTATGAGAATCCGGTTTCCGTTGTCATCGCCTCGGAGACTCCGGGCGCAGAGATTCGCTACACCTTGGATAACTCAAAACCGACCCAATCGACGGGGATGGTTTACAGCGCGCCCATCGTTATTTCGGAAACGACAGTGCTGCGGGCGGCGGCCTTTAAGGAGGGATGTGTGCCGACGAATGTTGATACACACACCTATATTTTTACGGCCGATGTGATTGCTAATCCAAACATGGACACCGGGGTGACCCAGGATGCGGTTTATGGCCCGCAGATGGATGATTCCCTAAAGTCGATTCCTACCTTGTCGCTTACGTTCGCGGGAGATGTCAATCGCACCGAACGCGAGGTGTCGTTTGAGATGATCAATTTTGAAGATGGTCATGCGCAGGTAGATGCGGGGCTGGAGCGCTTCGGGGGATACGTCACCAACTTTGCAAAAGTGAGTATGAGGGTGATTTTTCGGAAGCAATATGGCCCGGGAAAATTGGAGTTCCCTCTCTTCGAGGATCAGGACTATGAGATTCCGCCTGCCGAGGAATTCGACGGTCTCGATATCCGGGCTGGCAACCATGACATGGCTGCACGAGGAGCCTACATGTCGGGCCGCTTTGTCGATGACTCCATGATTGAGATGGGGCAGATCGCGTCGCACGGGCGATTCGTGCATCTCTATCTCAACGGAATTTACTGGGGACAGTATCACCTGCGTGAGCGTTGGAATGCCTCCATGCTTTCGGAGTATTTTGGAGGGTCAAAAGATGACTACGAAGCGATCAATGCCAATAATTCGGGCGACCAGTTTTTAGCCGGAACTCCCTATGATGGCGATGGCACCTACTGGAATGAAACGCAGAATCTTCTGAATGGCCCCACCCCATTTGCCTCGGCGCAGTCCCATTTGGACATGTCAAATATGATCGACTTCACCCTGCTTTGGGTCAGTGGTAATTCGGAGAGTGAATTTCGGAGCGCGGGTTCGGTGCCGCTCGGGGTACCCTTTAAGTTTTTCATGAAGGATCCCGACGGGTTCCTCCGACCTCCGGGACACCCTGCCGACCACAATGGCCCCCTCAGTGCCATGACCAAGCTGCGGGCTGAAGGAGACCCTGAATACCAGGTCCTTGTCGCGGATCGAATTCATAAACATTTTTTCAACGATGGTGCCTTGAGCCCGTCAAAAGCGGTGGCTCGCTTGCAGCGTCGGGTGGACCAGGTTCAACAAAGTTTCCTCTCGGAATCAGCACGGTGGGGGTATCGCACTCCGCAATCGTGGCAGGCTTATCAGGACAATCTCCTTAACAATCAATTGCCGAACCTTGCCCCCACCATGATCAGCCGTTTTCGGAATGCGGGGATGTATCCGGCGCTTGATGCTCCTGTTTTTAATCAACATGGCGGCCCGGTTGCCAGTGGCTTTCAATTGGCGATGACAGGAGCGGGCGGCACAATTTACTACACGACGGATGGGAGTGATCCCCGGACTCCGGCCGATCCGGTTGAGATCGACCCGCCGGTCACTCTGGTGACAGGAGATGCCTCCAAAACAGTTCATGTTCCTGTGACAGCGACCGACCGATTTTCCGATGGAAGTGGCACGGCATGGAATCTTTCCGGCTTCAATGATTCTTCGTGGATCTCGTCTTTTGGTGGCGTGGGATATGAAGCTGGAAGTGGCTATCAAAACTTCATCAGTATCGACGTCCTTTCCCGGATGAGGAATCTGGAGACCTCATGTCTGATCCGGATTCCGTTTACGCCGACTGCTGGAGCGTTGACGGATAAAACCTCGGCCACTTTGCGAATGCAATACGACGACGGTTATGTCGCCTATTTGAATGGCGTGGAAATCGATCGCCAGAATTTCCAGGGAGCTCCGGACGGAGATTCTTCCGCCGACTCCCAGCACAGCGACGGGCAGGCTGTCGTTTATCAGTCGGTGGACATTTCCGATCACCTTGATTTGATCCAGGAAGGGCAGGAAAACATCCTTGCAATTCATGGACTGAATGTGAGCACGAGTTCTTCTGATTTCCTGATCAATGCCGAACTTCAGGTGGGGAATACACCGGTTGGTGGCGGAAATGGGGGTGGGATTTCCGACAGTGCTTTCGAATACACCTCGGCTCTTCCGATCAGTTTAAATACCACAGTGAGAGCCCGGGTCCGGGACGGAGCAGGCACTTGGTCCGCGCTTACCGAGGCTGACTTTTTCCCGACGACCGATGCCCTTGTGATTTCCGAGATCATGTATCAACCCGGCCCGGTGACGCCTGCCGAAATTGAGGCTGGCTTCGATGATCCTTCGGATTTCGAATTCCTTGAGATTTTCAATTCCGGAGCCTCGGCGATTGACCTTAACGGGATCTCTTTTACGGAAGGGATCACCTTTGACTACGCAGGGTCGAACATTACGAGCCTGCAGTCCGGCGAGCGGGCCTTGGTTGTGGAAAATCAAGCGGCCTTCGAATTTCGTTACGGTTCAGGGCATCCGATTGCCGGTCAGTTTGGCGGCAAGTTGAGGAACGAGGGCGAGCAGCTTTCCTTGTTGAATTCGGTGGGAGATCCTCTGCGCCGTTTCGCTTATGGGACCTCGGCCCCATGGCCTATCGAGCCAGCCGGTAACGGGCCGTCATTGGTTTTGGCTCTGCCATTTTCTTCACCCCTCCATGCACTTCCCTCCAGCTGGCTCGCGAGCGAAATGATCTGCGGAACGCCTGGAGGCGACAATCAGGTTCGAGTTACTTTTGCCGATTGGGCGGGAGTGAATGGAGTCACAACTTCTGATGGGGATGACGATGGAGACGGCCTGACGAATCTTCAGGAGTTCATGCTTCTGAGCCCACCTATGGTTTCCAATTTGTCCCCCCTTGATTCTGTCAAGGTGGTGAATGATCGACTGACACAAGAGGTGACCTACAACCTGCAGGCGGGAGATGTTCTGCTATCAGCATGGACCTCGAGAGATTTGTTCAACTGGTTCCCGGCAGAAGTTGAACATACGATCTACCACGGCGACGGCACGGCCACGACAACCTTCCGCAGCACCTCATCCTTTGTGGGGATGCCAAGGGAGTTTATTCGACTACAGTTTTCTACGAATCCGTAATCTGCGCTTTATTCAGGGGATAATCGTAGGTTGCGTTTACTCCGGATGTGGCTGAAGATCCGGCATGCTGTGACTCCTTTGTAAAGCAGCCGAGAAAAAGTCCGGTCGGATTGTTCTTGGTATCCTTGCCCTCTTGATCGTGGCTCTTGTGATTTACTCCAAGAGTGATGGATAGGGGCTCTTTGTAATTGGAGAGGCGTCTGACTGGGTGCTGTCGAAGTTTGGAGGCGAAAGAATGAAGAGGAATGGAAGGTAGTTCTTTTCCATGAAGCGATCCCTTTTTCTTGCTCTCCTTCCGATCATTGGTCTTGGCGTTTATGCGGCCAAGGTGAAGTCAATGTCGGAAGCTGATTTGGTGCAGGCCAATTTGCCCAAGATCGAAAAGCCGAAGGAGAAGCATCAGATTCTTTGTTTTTCCAAAGCTTACGGATTCAAACATAATTCGATTCCAATCGGTGAAACAATGCTTCGGGTCATGGGTGAGGAGACAGGGCTTTTTGAAGTGACCTTCTCAAACGATCTTTCGAATTTTGAGCCGGAGAATATCAAAAAATTCGACGCGATCTGTTTCAATAACAACACCCACATTCAGAAGGGTATGAAGGATGAGGCGCTGCGCGAATCGCTCATCAGCTATGTCAGAAGTGGCGGCGGAATTTTCGCCATTCACTCGGCGACGGACGGCGGGTGGCCGGAGTATGTCGATATGATTGGGGGAAACTTCCGGAGTCATCCGTGGACCGCGGGTGGAACTTGGGATATTGCCAACGAGGATCCCAAACATCCAATCGTGAAGGATGTTCACGGCGGCAAGGGATTTAAATTGAAGGACGAGCTTTATGTTTACAAAGACTTCGACCGGGCCGATCAGCGGGTTTTGATGGCTCTGGACATGAACAGCGAGGTCAACGGCAAGAAGAAGGGACCGCGCGACGACAATGATTATGCCCTCGCCTGGGTGAAGAAGTATGGCGAAGGGCGCGTCTTTGTGAGTGCCTTCGGTCACAACAAGGAGATCTTTTACAATCCCGAGATTCTCAAGATGTGGGTGGAAGGCTTCCGCTATATTCTTGGCGAGACCGAGGTTGAGACTAAGTCGGTCCCCAAGCCGGAATTCAATTTGCCGAAGTAGGGTGTACTGCTGAACGCAAACTCTGATTCACTCGAAGTCACGGTGCGGAAGTCCGTCAGTGCACTCGGCGGAATGTTTGAAAATCAAGGCAAATCAGCTTTGCTTGAGGTCACTCGATGGCCGGAAATAAGAAGGATCCGCGGCAATATCACAGCCATTAATGTGTAATTTTAATCAATATCCACCTTGGCGATTTTTCAGGGTTGCTAAGATTTTTTTCTGAGAGCAACCTTCGTGGGAAGCATTGCACACATCTCGCTTCTATTTCTCCACCAGTTCTCAAATCTCCTATGAAAAAAACAGTATTATTGCTCGTCACCTCCAGTTGTTTGGCGCTCAGCCATGCCGCACATATCGGCGTCAATTTTAGTGAAAACGATGGCAATCAAGCATGGACGAATTTGGTCGACACCATTGGTCCGCTCGAAACTTTGACTGCCAATTTTAACCCAACAAACAACCCGACTGGTGGTCCTGGCAATGTTCGAACCGGAACTCTCGCGGCCGGAACCCTGGAAGGGCTTGTCGATGATTCCGGCACTGCCGTGTCCACTACGGTCACTTGGGCTTCTGCGAATGCCTGGTATAGCGGCAGCGGAACCGCAGACAACGAGGCTCGGCTTGCAGTCGGGTATCTCGACGACGGTGGCGCCGGTGCCACGATCGATGTGATCAACATCCCTTACGATTCCTATGATGTTTACGTGTTGCTGAATTCAGATGCAGGCCCAACTCACGACTCCGAGGTGCCGCTTATCAACGGGACGCCAGTCTTGGATGCCAACTTTCCCGCTTTTGGAAACCTGGCTGGATCAGGCGGTCTCTGGATTGAGGCTGACGGTGTTACCCGCGGGAACTACGTCGTGGGAAGAGGGATCTCCGGGAGCACCCTGAATATCGCGGGTCAGAATAACACGGGCAACCGGATTGGGATCGCAGGATTTATCATTGAAGAAGTCGATAGGACCGATGGCGATGGGGACGGACTCCCTGACTCATGGGAAACCGCAAACAACCTTGATCCCGGCGATGACGGTACGACTAATCCCGACAATGGTGCGGACGGAAATCCTGATGGTGATGGCCTGACCAACCTCGAGGAATTTCAGCGTGGTACTGATCCCCGGGATGCTGACTCGGATGACGATTCATTAAACGACGAAGTCGAAACCAACACCGGGATTTATGTTGATGATACCAACACTGGCACGGACCCGAACGAGGCCGATAGTGATGGCGATACCCTCGCTGACAATCTTGAGAACAACAGCGGTGTCTTTAACTCGGCCACCGATCCCGGCACCGATCCCAATGCTGCCGATACGGATGGGGACGGATTTCCCGATAACATTGAGAACAATAGCGGGATCAACAACGGGGCCGGAGATCCGGGCACCAACCCGAATCTCAGCGATACTGACATGGACAACTTGCCCGACGATTGGGAAGTGGCCAATCTTCTCGATCCAGGTAGCGCGGTTGGGGATAATGGTGAACAGGGTGATGGTGACAATGACGGTTCGCCAAACAGTCGCGAATTGGCACAGGGAACAGATCCCAACGATTCTGATAGTGATGATGATAATCTTCTCGATGGCGTCGAGGACGGTACCGGGATTTTTGTCGATGCTACGATGACAGGTTCAAGTCCTCTGAATGCCGACACAGATGGTGATACTCTTACGGATGATCTTGAGACGGGAGGAGTCTCCGGAACCGATCCCAATCTCGCTGATACTGATGGTGACTTCTTCCGGGATGACTGGGAGCTTGCCAACAATCGGAATCCACTTAACGCCGACGATGGATTAAGCAGCGACAATGGAGCTATTGGTCTCAATTTTGGAGCCGGGCGGGGCGCAAATGCTTTCCTGGAGCTGACGGACGAGGCTGGAATTGCGCGTCAAACGAACTGGAATAATCTTTCCGGCGCGACCGGCGATCAGGTGGTCCTGGTTGATGAGCAAGGCGCAGACTCCGGAGCAACCGTGACTTGGGCAACCGAGGAGGAGTGGAGCGCCGGGGCGCCTGAGACACCCGATGGCAAACTGCTCACCGGCTGGGTGACTGTGATTGATGGAGCCATTTCCAACACGATCTCAATCGCGGCGATCCCATTCGCGAACTATGATCTGGTCGTTTACACGAATCATGACCGTGGCTTTGAGGACGTCGTTCTAAGCGAGGCCAGCGACGCGTTCCCAGCAGTGCGCTTGCGTGAAAACGACCCAGACGTTGCGGGTCTTCAACCACTATCGCAGCAAGTTGCCAGCGCCGAAGGTGATCTCACTCAGGCCGGGAGTTTCTTCTACATTCCGGGAGTAAGCGGTGACAACATCGACCTTATCATGAACGGGGGCGGCGACCTCGCCGGTCAGGGATCGACAAATCGCGGCGCGATCACTGCGATCCAAATCATCTCTGCCGAGCCTAGCATCAAACTTGAAATCACGGATCTGACACGGACTCCTTCGGCCACCGCTGGATTTGATGATGTCACCATTACTTGGCGCTCGGTTGCCGGTCGCACCTATGGAATCGAAACGGGAGAAAGTTTGAATGATTTTCTCGAGATCGACGATGTCACGGCAATCGGTCCTTTGACCAGCTATACCCAGACCGTTCCCTCGACGACCGTGAAAGGATTTTATCGCGTGATCGAACAGGATTAAGGCAGCTGAGTTAACATCTGTTCCGAAACCCCTGCCTTTTGGAAAGCTACTTCCAGCGGTAGACGTTGAGGCCTTTGAGGTGGCGGACGTAGAGTTCGTCTCCGCAGACCGCGAGGTGGGCCCAGGTTGCGGGAGTTTCGAGCTTCACTGCGGAAAGGAGCTTGAAGCTTTTCGGGTTGGCGTCGATGTGGAGAAGGATGCCGCGTTGGTCGAGGGCGAGGATGTGGTTGCCCTGGGTAACCATGGAGCAGTATTCGCCAAACTTGTCATCAGAGCTCCAGAGTGTTTTTCCGCTCTCAGGGTCGAGGCAGTGGAAGCGTTTGTCGCGACCGTGAAGGTAGATCTTTCCATCGATAACGACAGGCGATGACATGTAGCCTTCACGCTTGGTGTCGTTCCAGAGTTGGGTCGCGGCCAGGAATTTGTCCTTCTTGGCGATATCGTAAAGGAAGGACCCGCCGCCGTAAGTTGCGGTGAAGATTTTGTCGCCCACTGGAGTCGGAGGGAGAATGTTCATGCCGCGAAAGGCTTTGACGGGGGTGGCCCAGACCGCTTTACCGTTTGAGGGCAGGATTCCGCCGAGGGTGCTGCGGGTCTGCACGAGGATTTGGTCGACGTCCTGAATGGTAGCGCGGAAGGGTGAGGAGAAGGCGCTACCGAACATGGCCCGTTCGTCCGCCATGGCCTGCCAGACGGTCTTGCCGTCGCTCTTGTTGATCTTGCGAAGAGCGGTGCCGACCTGTACGTAAATGTGGTCGTCATCGAGAAGTGGAGAGGAGACGAATCCGAAAGAAGGAAGAGGGGTTTTTTCCTCGGAGGGGTAGTCGCGGCGCCATTTCTCTTTTCCGGTCTCGGTATCGATGGCGATGAGAACATCCCTCATTCCGCCGACGAAGAGGGTCTTCCCATCGGTGGCGGGGGTGCAGCGGACCCAGGAACCATTTTTGGCGGCATAAAACGGAACCCTCATGGAGCCGGCCCAGTCGTTGTCCCAGACCTGTTTTCCGGTTTTGCGATCAAAGGCGCGAACGATCTCGGTCTTCTTGGCCTTGGTTTCCACCGTGAAAACCTTGGATCCTGCCACGATGGGGCTGGAATATCCTTCGGCAAGGTCGACGGACCAGAGAAGTTTTAGGTTCTCTTTGGAGAGGGTGGTGGGCCACGGAGAGGCATCTTTGTGGACCTTGCCGTCTCGGGTCGGGCCGCGCCATTGGGTCCAGTCGGCAGCGGAGAGAAAGGTGGCGGAGAGAGCCACAGAAGTGAGGACACCTTTGATCATTTCTAACAGTTGATCTCGTTTTTCAGATGCGCAAGCACGGGAGTGGATGAAATTTTCGATCTCGCGGCACCGTTTTGAACCCTGCGATGAACAAACTAGCATGTATGATGGCCTTCGCGGTCACGGTTTCCGGCTCTCAGGCCGAGGAGGGATGGGTCTCAATTTTTGACGGTGAGACCCTCAAGGGCTGGACCAATTCCAAAGGAGGAGAGGTCAAAGAAGGGGCCTGGGTGGCGGAAGACGGTGTCTTGCACCGGAAGGCCAAAGGGGGCGATCTTTATTCGGCGAAGGAATATGCCGACTTTGAGTTCCGCTGGGAGTGGAAGATTTCGCCCAAGGGCAACAGCGGGGTGAAGTATCGGGTGACGAAGTATGGGTCGGCTAATTTGGGGCCGGAATATCAGGTTCTCGATGACGCTCATCCGGACGGTGCGAAGAGCGTGAAGCGGCAGGCTTCGTCGCTCTATGACATTCTTGCCGCGAATGACAAAAAGAAGCTGAATGCGGTGGGCGAGTGGAATTCTTCACGCGTGGTGGTGAAGGGGAAGCATCTGCAGCACTATCTCAATGGCGAGTTGGTGGTCGATATTGTGGTGGGCAGCGACCGTTGGAAAGAGGCTCACAAAAAGTCGAAATTTAAAAGTAAGGAAAATTTTGCGCACAATGCCAGCGGCCGGATCTATCTTCAGGATCACGGTGACGAAGTCTGGTATCGGAAGCTTGAGATTAGGGAGATCAAATAGATTCCTTTTAGGATCAAAAAAACGGCGTCCCCCGAATCGGGAGACGCCGTTTTTGCGTTTAGATGAAGTTTGTTTATGGGGCGACTACGACGCGGAAGTAGGCTTCGGCCGGAGCGCCGATTCCGGTGAGGTTGAAGTCTCCGGAGCCGGTCTCGATCAGAGGCGCATTGGCGGCCGGGAAATCGAATCCAAGATCGGTCCAAGTGACGAGGTCGGTGCTGAACTCAATCCGGTAGGTTTTGCCGGGGACGCTTGTCCAGAAGGTGCTGACGATGTTGCCGTCGATGTTGTAACTGGTGATGCGGAGAATTGAGTTGGCATCATTGGCGGCGGTGCCGGCGAGGAATTCAGCGTAGTTGGACTGGCCGTCCTTATCGAGATCGGTGTTGCGATCCGAGGGATCGTTGGGGTTTAGGCCATTCGCAATTTCGTAGTCGGTGGGAATGCCATCGGCATCGCCATCAAGCGAGAAGGGCTCGGTTGAAAACAGGAGGTCGCTGACGACAAAATTTTCATTTCCGCCACCACCCTGACCACTGATCACGACGAAGGCTTCCTCGGCAGCGGCCGGGATTTCCGCGGTGAGAGGGAATGTGGCGGTGAAGGTGGAAGCGGCGGGGTTTCCGTTGCGGTTGAATTCATCACGAGCGCGGTTGGCATCGTAGTTCTCGGCATTGCTGGCATAAACGGCATCGGTCTGGAGATCGGTGCCCGGTGTCCCGCTATAACCATTAATGAATCCGTTGGCGGGCCCGTTGGCACCGGCAGTGTCTCCGGTGGTGGCGGGGCTACCGTCTCCAGTGTCATAGGGAGCGATGAGGTTGACGATGAAGAAGGTGTCATCCACGCGGTAATAAAGTTCGGCCCCGAAGCGGTCCCCGGTCTCGAAGTTCGAGGTGGTGCTGGTCTCGGAGGCGCGCATGACAGCCGAAAAGTAAACAGTGTCCGCAGTGCTGAGATCGATCGTTTCGGAAACGACATCCTGAACCGTGGTGGCATTGACGGCCATGGTCAGGGTGCGATTGGTGACATCGTTGACCCAGGCTGCCGACGGCGCGATAACCGGGCTGGAGACAACATCCTCAAGGGATCCGCTGAGATCGCTTGGCCCGATGAGGTGACGCCCGGGGACGTTGACCGTCACGGCTTGTGAAACGTTGCGGTAACTCCGGTCGACGACTTCCTGTGTCAACGGTCCCTGAACGAGTGGTGCCGGGACGGTGAAGGTGACGATTCCAAAGTCTCCGGAGGCTGGCGAAACGATATTGGAATTGATCTTCCAGCCCGGGCCTCCGTTGGCCGCAAGAATCTCGAGGTCGAAGGTCAGGGTGTCATCATCAAAGCCGGGGCCATTTTCGAGGCGGGTGATATTGGTTGCTGCCGAGACGGTGAGGCTGGGGTCCGACAAGGTCAGCGGAATGCTCACAGTTTTAGTGGGGTCGAGATCGTCGGTCAAGGTAACCGTGATGGGAGTGCGAAACGGACGGAAGGGCCCGAAGGTGACGGGATTGGCAATCGGCATAACTTCCGGAAGCCGGTGTCTCGTTACTGTTCCATCCGTTGCTGGCACCGAGATTGGCGGAAGTGATGACGAAGTCGGAGGTAAAGACGTCATCGCCCGGGTCGTCGGTGCCCTGGTTGTTGTAAACCGGGGGAAGCGCGTAGGCTTCGAGGGCAGGATCGGCGAGGGCAAACCCGATGCCATCCACCAGGAAGGTTTCGTTATTTGAGTTGTTGATGGCCTGAATCACGACGCGTGCCGAATTGGCCGAGGCCGGGATGATAGTATCGAGTGAGCGAATGAAGGTACCTTGTCCGGGGGCGAGCTCGGCGTCGGTGAGAAGTCCGTCGCGAGTGAGGACATCGTGGCGATCGATCAGGCTGACCGGATTGTCGGTATCGCCATCAAGGATGAGAAAGGCGTTGAATTGGTCTTCGATCTCAGTGCCGCTGGATCCGTCGATTACGGAGAGAGTGCCGGAGAAGCGAACATCAGTTTGGCCGGTGAGGTCGATTACGGACGAAGTGATGGTGTACAGTGGGGCAGAGCCTCCGGGGTTGTTGAGTGTGAAGGTTTGCGCCACTTCGTCGAAGATCCAACCCGAAGCCTCTAGGTCGCCAGTGGTGACGATAGGGGTGCCACCGATGCTATCCAAGCCGATGATTCGCTGTGGCAGGATTTCAACGGTCGTAGTGCAGGTGGGACTGGTGGAGTCGGCGATTTCGACAATCAAACTTCCCGAGGCAAATTCGGAGATCGGGATGTTTTGGAGGGTAACCGGGGCGTTGTAGGTTCCGGTGGTTCCGATGAGGGTAATGCCGGTTGGCCCGGTGATTTGCCAGGTCGCGGCCGTGTTGCCTTCGGGAACGATGGTGACTGCGGCCGAAATGGTATCGTCCGAGGGATCAGCAGGGGTTCCGGCGAGATCGCGTGTTGAAGACGCCGCCGGTCCTGAGATCAGGCAGTCGGTGACTTCTGAGACGAACTGCATGGCAAGAGCGAGGTCCGAGCTGGTTGATGAGGTGTTGTGCGCGGAAACAGCGAGGGTGTGTTGACCAGGGGAAAGCCGGTCGATCTGGGTGATTAAGGTCGCGTTGGCCCCAATGGCAGGGTCGACTTCGGAATTTCCGCCAGTGCGGGTCCCGACTGGGAGTGAGAGCTCGGCGTTGCGAAGATTGTCCTCGGTGCCGGTGCTTCCGGCGGCCCTGGTCCCGTAGTCGTCGAGGGCGTCCTGAGCCACGTTGACCGCGAGGATGAGTTGGCCATCGAGGTAGACGTAGCCGCCGTCATCAAGGACGTAGCGAATGATTGGGTTCACATAGAAATTACCATCGTCGGGCACGGTGAAAGTCGTCCGGAAATAGGCCGTAAATCGGTCTCCGCTGGTGGGAGTGGTGAGGCTGGTGGCCAGAGTCTGGAACTCCGGGTTGGCGACGTTGGTGGGGTAATTAATGGTTCCGTAACCGAGAGGTCCCTGACCGGTTCCTGATTCGAAGCCAAGTCCGCTGATGGTGAACGACGGGCCGGTGTAGCTTTCGTTGAAATCGGCTTCGGTCGCGAACCAAGGCGTGGATTCCTCGGGGTGAGGAGTGGTTGGGCCCGAGCCGGCCGGGAGGACTCCGGCGACGGGGTGGAAGTAGTTCTAAGTTTGATCCCAGTCCGCTAAAATGGACTGGGCATTCATGAACCCGGGCAGTGAGGCCAGCATCAAGGCAGTGGGGATTTGATAGGAGGGGTGTTTCATTGCGCTTGTCAGTCTAACAGTTCGTAGGTTGATCCGCGAGGATTGGGGGGGAATCTGGGTGTTTTGGATGTCGAAAGCTACCGGTATTTTCCAAAACTGTCTCTTTCACGTATTGCTCCGGACTTATTTCAGCGATGTGAGACCTTTCAGCTTGGTCTGGCTCACTCATGTTGATAGTGATTCATGCTCATGATGAATCGTTTCTTAGTTTTGTTGCCTGTCTCAATCTTTACTTCCCATGGTGATACCGTGGGCTTGTGGCGATTTGAGGAGGATGGTGCGGCCGAGGGTCAGTCCGTGATCACCGCCGTGAATGAAGTGGACCCGGGGCCGCTGGATGCGACAAACACGTCCGGAAACCCGCTCTACTCAGCTGATGTTCCTGCCACCGAGATTTTTGATCCGGTTGCCAACACGACCTATGCAAATGGGCTCTCGCTCGATGTCACAGCGGCGAATTCACAGCTTCAGGTTTTGAACTCCACGGCGTTCGACACTTCGTTCACGATCGAGTTGTTTGTGAAATATGTCGGCCAGCCTGGCAGCTATGAAAGTATTCTTCGTCGTCGGGAATTCAGTGATCTGGGCTGGCAGATTGATTTTGATCACGGTGCCAATCTGGAATTTGGAAAGCCCAGATCCCGTTGGGATACTCCGGCTGGCGCGCCCGACGATACTGCGGAGAACGGGGTGGACGAAAACGTCAACTTCGTCCTGAAACCCCAGGGGCAGAGCGACAGCACCAAAATTTATATTGATACCGGAGCCAAGGACATTAATGGAGCCGATATCGGTGACCAGAATACCGGCGTCGGAACCGACTACGTTTATGACGTCAACAGCGGTAATCCCAACGATGCTGATATCGCACTCCAGGGTGATGGGGCCAACGATCTCACCGATTGGCATCACATCGCGGTTTCCTTTGATCAAGAAACCCAAGAGATCAAATTCTACTTTAACTATCGTCTCGGGCAGACGCGCACTCTTAGCGATTCCGAAGGTGACGGATACACTCATCCCGCAGCCGACCTTCTTTTCGGAAAGCTTTCGGGCAATGAGGGTGCACTGTTTATGGACGAACTTCGCTTCTCAAATTCGATCCTGACTCCGGGAGAATTTCTCCGCGAAGCTGGCGAGGTCGATACCGAGATCGCGGGTTATTGGAGACTCGAAGAAGAAGGTGCGGTTGAAGGCGGGGACATTTTCCTTGCTGAGAATTCTGCAAGCGACCTGAACGATGCCAGCGCTGGCAATGGAACTCCAGTTTACTCGACTGATGTCCCGGCCCCCGTCATCTATGATCCGCTGACTGATACCAGCTTTGCGAATCAATTCTCTCTCGATGCCAGTGCTCCAGGGTCCCGTCTTCGTGTCGAAAACGACGCCTCGCTGGACACTTCCTACACGCTTGAGTTCTTCATGAAGGTGGTTGGGGAGCCTGGTGGCTATCATGCCTTCTTGCGCCGTTCTCAAGCTGGTGATCTTCGCTGGCAGTTTGATTTTGACCACGCTGCAACCGGCGCATTTGGCCGGCTTCGGGCACGCTTCGACACGCCTGCAGGTGATTCCGATGGCGTTGCTGAGAATGGAGTCGATGAGAACTTTAACTTTGTCGTAGGTCCCACTGGTGGAGCGAACATTCCATCTGAACAACGCATCTGGGTTGACACCCCGACGGGTGACGGAAACGTCGCCAGCTATGTCGGAGCCGATTGGGCGGAGGACGGTGATGGTGTCAACGATAATGATTCATGGCACCATGCTGCCCTCACTTTGAATGAGGAGACCGGTGAAGTGAGTTTTTACTACGATTACGAGCTCATGCAGACCCGCACGCTTTCGGACAGTGAGATGAATGGCTACACCCACCCGGCGGCGGCCTTCGAATTTGGAAAATTGACCAATGCTGATTACGGCTTGCTGCTTGACGAAATTCGCTACACCAGCGAAGTCATTCTGCCATTCCAGTTCCTGCAGATTGAGGCTCCCGCGCCTGAAGTTGGGTTGAGCATCACCTCCATCGTGGTTGACTCCGGGAATGGCACGACGATCACTTGGGCATCTTCTGCCGGCCAGGGTTACTCGGTCCAACGGTCCACCGATTTGCTCAACTGGGAGGAACTTGATGACCCGACTGCAAGCGGTCCTTCTTCAACCTTCAATGACATCGATCCACCCCTTGATGTTTCCCGGGTTTTCTACCGAGTTGTCCAAACCCCATAACGAAGTGGCAGCAAATCTGACGATATCCGGTTTGTCCGGCTTTCAAACTTAGAAAACCAATTCAATTCTCAGCCTCCGGGAGAACTTCCCGGAGGCTTTTTTATCCCATTTCCATGAAGCGTCTTCCTCTCTTTCTTTTTCTACCTTCTGTCATTTCCGCCGATGTCATCATTAGCGAAATTAGTGGAGCTTCGTCGGATCGACTCTTGAAGTATTCCGATACCGGACAGCCAAGCCTTGGGGCGGGCATGCCCTGGTTCTCGCCTTCCTTCAACGACTCAAATTGGCTCTCAGGATCAGCTCCTTTTGGATTTGGCTACGGCAGTGTTTCCACAAATTTGAGTGCTGCTCTTCAGGGGGAGACCCCATCGCTTTACCTTCGCAAAACATTCATGGCGTCAGCAGGCCAGGCGGCTTCATTGGCCGATCTGATTTTAACGACTGAATTTGATGATGGCATCATTATCCTAATCAACGGCAAGGAAGCGGCGCGCTGTAATCTCGGTGCGCCGGATATGTTCATCTACTCCGATCAGGTTGCTTTCAATGAAGATTCGACCGAAGGAAATCCTGCGGATTTGAATCTCGGCCGGGCCTCGGACCTGCTTATGGAAGGCGAAAATACAATCGCGGTGCAGGTTGTAAACCGGGATCCCGACTCGTCGTTGTTTTTCGCCGGCTCGCTTCGCATCAATGCCGGGATCACTTTGCTTAACGTCGTCACCGAGGAGTTTTCCAATGCCAATGGTGCCTTGATCACTCATCAGAACACCGGAGGTTCGATCTCAAATGTCACGACGGGAACTCTCGCTTCGGGAGGCTGGCTTGAGCGCTCGCCCTTCGTTCGCAGCGGTGGTAATTGGGATGATCTCGAAGTACGAAGTCTTTCCGACCCGGGTGCCGGTGAGAATGGTGACGGGGCCATTTCATACACCCTGACCGAACAAGGTGCCGGTGACGACGCGACCTTGCTCTTTCCTTCAGTCGACATGTCGGCACACTGGACCCCGGGAACGGTCACGGCGGCGAATTTAAGCGAAACCCGGATCTCGTTTTTGTATCAGGGTGATCCGGGGACGGCTTTTGATCTGGTCGCGGAATCACCCGATGGAGTGGTCTCGGTGTCCGGCTTTCCGGTGGTGGCGGCTTCCAGCGACGAGACCCTTGGCTACTGGCGCTTTGATGACGGAGGGGCAAACAACGGATCAGTGGTGTCGATCGCCGATGATTCCTCGAATAATGGATTTGATGCCACACCATCCGGCAGCGGTGGAGGCACATACTCGACTGATATTCCCGGGGCGATCATTTTTGACCCACTCGCAAATGCCGCGAGAAGCAACCAATTCTCGATGGATGTCTCGGGCTCCAATCGACGGCTGTCCGTGCCAAATAACTCTGCCTTCAACACCTCATTCACAATCGAGATGTTCATTAAGATCGATGGTGAGCCATCCGGTTACAATTCCTTTCTTCGCCGGACTGCTTCGAGTATCTCGCGTTGGCAGATCGATTTTGATCACGCTGGCAGTGGGGCTTTCGGGCGCCTTCGTTCTCGGCTCGATACCCCCGACGGCGATAACACGAACTTTGTTCTCGGGCCGACCGGTGGTTCTTCGATTCCATCCGAGCAGAGAATCTGGGTCGATACCGACTCGGGAAACGGTCTTGTTTCCGGCTACAATGACCCGTCTGATTGGTCGCTCGACGGCAATGGGGTCAACGATTGCCCCGGTTGGCATCACGTCGCTTTGTCGCTTGATGAAGACACCCGGACCGTGAAATTTTACTACGATTATGAGTTGATGCAGACCCGCACCCTCGTTGACAACGATGGGAGTGGTTACGTCCACCCTTCCTCTGCGATTGAGTTCGGAAAGTTTGGGGGAAGCTATGATGTTTTGATCGACGAAGTTCGCTACACCGGCCGCACGTTGGAGGAAGATGAATTCCTTCAAGTCGTCGCCAACGATCCGGGAGTTTGGGCTACCTATGAGGTTGATTTGTCACAGGGCGATGTCGCTGAGCGCACCGCGTTTCTGAATTATCTTAATGCCAATAACCTGACGACCTTCACACCGGGATTGCGGGTGCGCGAGGAGAGTTACTCGGCAACCGGGCAGACGATTTCGCTCGATACTTTTCAAGTCGACTACACCCAGGGAGGAGCCAGTGCGAATCTCGTCCAGAGTCGTCAGGATTGGCTCTATCAACCCGGAGTGGGTGAGCCATCGGGCGGGGTTTATGAACCGGCAGCGCCTGTCGAAGAAATGCGAGCGGAATTTGTGGATTGGATCGAGCTCTCAAACAGCGGGGCTGCGGCAGTCGAACTGACCGGCTGGTCCCTCACTGATAACGATGGCGATCTCCGCAAGTGGACCTTCCCTCCGGGAACGACTATTCCGGCGGGGGGATACCTTCTCGTGCTGGCCGATGACCTTGATACCACTGGATTCACTCCGGTCTACTTGCATGCCAATTTTAAACTGGACGCCGGTGGAGAATACCTTGCCTTGGTCGATGATGCTGGAGTTTTGCGAACCGAGTTTGTCGGAGGCTTTCCGCGGCAGCTTGATTTTTATTCTCTCGGCCTGCCTTCCGGCGGTAGCAATTATGCCTACCTTTTGGAGCCGTCACCGGGTTCAGCCAACGGCGGCCCGGCATTCTCGGGCGTGGTTGAAAAACCGGACTTTGATACTCCAAGTGGTTTTCATGCCGGATCGGTGATTCTGGGTATCACTACTGCCACGCCCGGAGCGACCATTCGTTACACCACCGATGGAAGTGAGCCGACGCTCGAGAATGGCATCGACTACGTCCGGCCCCTGTCGCTTTCGCAGATCAATTCGCGCACCGCTCACAGCATCCGGGCTCGTGCTTTTCTGGATGGCGCGATTTCGTCGAAGATAAAGTCCGGGAGTTTTCTGGTCGGCCAGAGTTCCAATATTACTTCCGCTCCCGCTTTGTTATTCACGGCCGATACCGAGCGGTCCTTCACCAAGCCTTATGGGGTGCTTTCGATCGAAGGCGGTCGCTATATCGATTCCAAATGGGAACCGGTGAACAAGGGTGATTACAATATGGCGCGTGAACGTGGCCGGGCTTTCGAACGTCCTGCCTTCATCGAATTTTATGCTGCTAACTCGACGCTTGGGTTTCGTGAAGACGCCGGGTTGCGCATGGCGGCCAGTAATTTCTCGCGACCCCGTATGATTCTTAGCGGCGTCGATGACTCGCCATGGACTAATAACTCGCGCGAAAAGCCGTCTTTTAATCTCTACTTCCGGGATGAGTATGAAGACTCCTCCGTGACCTTTCCGATCTTTGGTGAGGATTATCCGGTTGATACGTTTGAGCAGCTTCGCCCGCGGGCCGGAAAGAACGATCTCAACAACCCTCACATCAAGGATGAGGTGATGCGCCGCCTCTTCATTGACATGGGGAATATCGGTTCACGCGGCCTCTTCAACAGCCTTTATTTGAATGGCGAGTGGAAGGGGTTTTATAACACCTGTGAGAGATTGCGGGAGCCGTTTTTTCAATCCCACTATCCGGGATCAGGGCAGTGGGATATTCGTCAGGCTGGGAACGCTGACGGCGGACTTGCCGAGGGTGACAATGATGCGTGGGACGAGCTGAACACCCGGCTTCAGGCGTCCAGTGTCAACAGCAGGATAAATTGGGAGAGAGCGCTTGAACTCGTCGACCCTGTCGCGATGGCGGATTACTTTCTCCTCAATATCTATGGAGCCACCTGGGACTGGCCGAACAACAACTGGGTTTCGGCCCGCGAACGTTCCGCTGATGGGCGTTATCGTTTCTACGTTTGGGATGCCGAGGGAGCCTTTGGTCATCCTCGTCGGACTGGAAACAGCCGAAGTGAAAAGCCGGTGAATTTTAATACCATCGTCACGGATTTACTTTCCCGAACTGATTCCACCTCGCGCATGTTTCAGCGTTTGGAACGTTGGCCTGAATTCAGGCTCATCATGGCTGATCGGATTCACAAGCACTTCTTTAATGGCGGGACGCTGGATGATTCTTCACCTGGCAATTCGAAAATCAAGGAGGTGCTTGACACTGCGATTTCGGAGTTTTCGCCGCTGCTTGAGGAACGATCCAATCAAACGGTTGATACTGAATTTTGGCGATACTGGTCGGCGTCCGGCTCGTCTCGTCGCAGTTATCTCCTCGGTCCGAACGACGAGCATTTCCGTGATGCTGGATATTGGCCTGAAACTGAACCGCCGACTTACAATCAACACGGAGGTGAAGTTTCCAATGGTTTCCAGGTGACGATGTCTGGTGGCTCAGGCACGATTTATTACACCTTGGATGGCTCGGATCCACGTGACTTTGGCAATGCGGTTGGTGCCAGTGCCTTGCCTTATTCTTTTGCGGTTTCATTACCGCAATCGGTTGTGATGGTAAAGTCGCGGCTGCGCAGTCCCGCCGGCGAATGGAGCGCACTCACGGAAGCCGAGTTTAAAGTGGGTCTTATTCAACCGGACTCCTCAAATCTAGTCGTTTCCGAGATTCACTATCACCCGGCTTCTCCTAATGCTAGTGAACTCGCGGCAGGGTATTCCGATCCCGATGACTTCGAATTCATCGAGCTGAGAAACATTGGAAGCCAAACACTTGACCTCACCGATCTTTCTTTCACTGATGGAGTCAGCTTCAACTTTGCCGATGGATTTGTGACCTCGCTTGCGTCAAATGCCTCGGTCATTTTGGTGCGAAGTCTCGACGCCTTCAGGCAGCGCTACGGGAATGGATTGGACGCCATGTTGGCGGGCCAATATGGTGGTGGACTTTCGAATGGCGGTGAGCAAATCACCGTTGAGACCTCGGCTGCCGTGGTTCGCAATTTTAGCTACGACGATTCCGAACCGTGGCCGGCTTGCGCCGATGGCGACGGGATCTCATTGCTTCTCGTCGAGCCGACTTCGAATCCCGACCACACCCTCGCGGAAAGTTGGGTTGGTTCCGCGCAAGTCGGTGGCCTTCCCGGGGGGATTCCGCGCCCGCTCACCTATGTGGAGTGGCAAAGCTATGTCTTCGGTCCTGGTGACGTGTCCGGTCCTTCGGATGATCCCGATGGTGACGGTCTTCCCAATCTCGTCGAATTCTTCCTTGGTTCACTTCCAGGCAAGAACGACGCTGCCAGCCACGCTCCTCAAGCTTTCATCACCGATGTGAATGGCGAAGATTACCTCACATTCAGTTTCTCCCAGATTCCTGGCCAAACCTCCTTGACGGGGGTCGTGGAAGGTTCCCCGGACCTCACCGGATGGTCTTCCGAACCCGCTGACATTGAGGAAATCCTACCGTCTTTCTCCAATGCAAATGGCAGTGTCATGCGCACTTTTCGGGTTCCCACGCCGGTTTCTGATACCGTGAGGCAGTTTCTGCGACTTCGCGTGCTGGTGAATTAAATCAGACAAGAGCGGCAGGCTGAAAGATTTGGCTGATTCGGCACGAATTAAGCCAACTTATGAAGCGTCTCCTGCCACTCCTTCTTGCCGTCGCGGCCTTGGGTTCTTTCTTCCTTGCCAATGGTCAGGAAAAGGAAGCTGCCAAGCCGGAACCTGCCCGCCCGCTCAAGGCTCTTTTGATCGCCGGTGGTTGCTGCCACGATTACGCCAAGCAGCACGAGGTTCTTTACAAAGGCATTCAGGAGCGTGCCAACGTTCGCGTCGATGTCATGTGGACGCGTGACAAGTCTACCAATCCGCCATTGCCACTCTACGATGATCCCGATTGGGCGAAGGGTTACGACATCATCATTCACGACGAATGCGCCGCGTCCAACAAGGACCTGAAGGTGATGGAGAACATCCTCGAGGTTCACAAAACCATTCCCGCAGTCCACCTGCACTGCGCCATGCATTCTTTCCGCAATGGCACTGACAAGTGGCCCAAGCATCTGGGTCTCCACTCTACCGGACATGGCCCGCAGAAGCCTCTCGAAATCACTTACACCAATCCCGATCACCCCATTACCAAGACGCTGGAAAATTGGGTCACGAAGAACGAGGAGCTTTATAACAATCGTGAGATCTTCGATGCCGAGCCCCTCGCTCTCGCCACCCAAAAGGTCGGGGATCGCGAAAACTCCGCCGTCGTTGCCTGGACCAATACCAAGCAGGGCGCTCCGACATTCTCCACCACCATCGGCCACAATACCTACACCGTTGAAGATCCCCGCTACCTTGACTTGGTTACACGCGGAATGCTTTGGGCCGCCGGGAAGTTGAACGACGATTACCTCAAACCTTACACCGGTTCCAACCTCATCACCGAGATGGGTGCGAAGGAAGAAAAGGTGGAGTCACTTTTTGGCAAGCCCGGCAAGAATGCCGTCATGGTAAAGCTCACCGCTTCTTCGACCCAGGTGAGCGACAAGCACTATCCGTGGAAGGCAATCGATGGAGACGAAAAAACCCGCTGGACTGCCAACGGTGCCGGACAGCCTGCCTGGTTGCAGTTGGAATTTGAAAGGCTCGCCACTGTGACCTCAGCCGAGATTTTGTGGGAACAGCGTAATGAGTGGTATCACTACAAAATCGAGACCTCGCTCGATGGCGAGAAGTGGGCCATGGCTTACGATGGTTCGAAGAATGAGCGGAAGTCGGATACCAAGGACAATTTTCAGGCGAAAAAGATCAAGTTCCTCCGCGTCACCACCTTGGGCCAACAAACGGGCAAGTGGCCTGCGCTTTGGGAGATTCGCCTCAAGGGCCCCGAGGGGAAGCTGGAGCTCTTTCCTGTTCTCGATAAAAAAGAGATCAGTCAAACCAAAGGCGCATCCGGCAAGGGCTTGGAAAAGTCGGGTAACATCAAACCAAAAATCGCCAAGCTCACCCCCGAAGAGGAAGCGACCATCTTGAAGGACTGCGAAGTGCCCGAAGGGTTTGAGAAGACTCTTTTCGCGTCATGGCATTCGGCCAACTATCCGGTTTATGTCGCGGCTTCGCCAGGAGGTGATCTTTATGTTTCGTCTGATGGCAATGGCTCGCTGGGCCGCCAACCTGGCCGTGGTCGTGTCTTGCGTTTGCGGGACTCGGACAAGGATGGTCGTGCCGATGAGGTCACCGAGTTCATTCGCGACATCGATTCACCGCGTGGATTGATTTGGGATCACGACCGACTTTACCTCCTGCACCCGCCGCACATTTCCGTCTTCTTTGATCGCGATCACGATGGCGTGGCCGAGGAATCGAAGCGCTTGATTTCCGACATCGCCTTTGGGTTTAAGGATCGTCCTGCCGACCACACCACGAATGGTTTGGAACTGGGAATCGATGGCTGGATTTATATCGCAGGTGGGGACTTTGGTTTCATGAAAGCGACCGGTACCGATGGGCGCACCTTGCAGCATCGCGGTGGTGGAGTCATTCGCTTCCGGCCCGATGGTTCCGGCCTTGAGTTATTCTCGACCGGAACCCGTAACATTCTCGCCACTCCAATGTCGCCCACGCTCGATATGTTCGCGCGCGATAATACGAACGACGGAGGCGGTTGGGATGTTCGCTTTCATCATTTCACGCCGCTTTCCGATCACGGGTACCCGCGCCTCTATAAAAACTTTGAAAAGGAGCACATCCACCCGCTCGCCGACTACGGTGGGGGTTCCGGTTGCGGCGGCGTTTACATTCACGAACCGGGTTTTCCAGACGAGTGGAACAAGGCGCCCTTTACCTGCGATTGGGGTCGGGCCGGGCTTTTCCGCCACACGGTCGAGCCGGAGGGCGCGACTTTCAAGGAGACCGCCGAGCCGCAAAGATTCATCAAAGTGAGCCGACCCACCGATGCCGATGTCGATGGCATGTCGGCCGTTTATCAGGCGTCCTGGAAAGGACCGGCAACGTTTAACTGGGCGGGGCCGGAACAAGGTTACATCGTCCGCGTGACTCCGAAGGGATACACGCCGGAGCCGCTTCCGGACTTTGAAAAAATGAGCGATGAAGACTTGGTGAAAGCGCTCGATTCGCCCTCGCATGTCCGGACGCTTGCCGCGCAGAGGGCCTTGATGAGGAGGGGAGAAAATCAAGATACTGCAGATCTGCTGCTTAAGAAATTTGTCCAGGGTTCAGCTGTGAATTCTAAATTTAACGCAGGAACAGAATTTAGAAGCGGGATTGCTGCTTTATTTGCTTTGGGGAAGATCGCCCCGGGTTCTCCGGCAGAATTCAACGAGTTGATTGTCCTTGAACCTGCTGCGGCTCCCTTTGCGAGGTTTGTCGGTGATTTTCCTGAGAAGACGCCCGACAGTTTTAAAAAAGTCTTGGAGTCGGGTTTCAAGAGCTCTGATCCGAGGTTTAAAGTTGAAGCGATCGCCGCAACTGCCCGCCTCAACTTGCTTGGTCTGGCGAGTGAGCTTTCTGAAGCATTGTCTGATCAAGACCTCGTGATTCGTCACACCGCTTATCGAGCTCTGGCCAAAATGTCGGCTCACGACGCGGCTTTTTCCAAGATCGATGCTGACGATACCGAAACTCGCAAGGCTGCGGCGTGGGCTCTGATGCGGATGCACAAGAAGGAAGTCGTCGATGGTTTGGTCGCCCGATTGAAATCCGAGAATATACCAGAAAAACGTCGCCCGCTTCTTTCGACGCTTGCCCGTCTTTATCATAAGGAAGCTGAGTGGAAGGGGGATTCATGGGGGACCCGTCCAGACACGCGCGGACCTTACTACCAACTCGCAACTTGGAAGGAGTCCGCCCGAATTCTTACCAATCTCAAAGCGATCCTGAAAGACGCTCCCGCCGAGGAAGCCGCGTTTATTATCACCAAGCTGAACAAGAACCGGATTCCCGCGAATGATGCTTTGGAGCGCATCATCGATCTTGCGATGAAGGACGACAAGTTGATCCCGGTGGCCATCAAGCAAATCGCTTCCGGTGGGGCTGTGCCGGCCAAGGCAATTCCATTGGTGGTGAAAGGTGCCAGCAATCCGGAAACTCCGGCTGAAGCCCTCGCCGATGCCGTTAAGATTCTTGTGAATTCCGATGATCAATCCGCTCTTCCGGCGGTTCTTCAAGCCTTGGTGCAACTCGACAAAACCAAGGGAGCAGGCAAGCAGCAATCGGCTGCGAAGGGTTTCTTTTTCAAAGCGCCCAAGCTGGAGAATCATCACCTCGCGCTTGAGAAAATGGCCGCGGAAAAACCTGATACTCCGGAAGGGAAATATGCTGCAATGGCGGTAGTGACTCTGGCTTCGCGTAAAGGTGGGTCTCCCGAGTCACGCGAGATGTCACTCAAAGCGATTGCGAAAGGATGGTCTGATCCCAAGCAGAAGATGGCTTTCATCAATGCGGCCCGTGATTTGCGGAATCCTGTGATTAATGATCGTATTCGCATTGCGCTAAGCGATCCCGACAAAGCGGTTGCCAAGGCTGCCAAAGACGCTGCCGGCCGGTTGAAAATCCAGGCGTCCGGTGCGGACAAGACGCCTAAAATTGCCACCTTGAAACCGGAGGAGGCTTTGAAAAAAATCACCGCTCACAAAGGAGACGTGGCCTTGGGGCAGGCCATCTTTGCCCGCGCGACTTGTAATGCTTGTCACACCGTGTCTCAGGATGAGAAGCAGAAGGGACCTTATCTTGGCAATATTGCCGAGACCTATCGACGCAACGAACTCGTTGAAGCAATCCTCGTTCCGAATAAGACCATCGCGCAGGGATTTGCGACGAATGTCTTCACTTTGAAAGATGGAAAATCCTTCGTGGGATTTGTGACCGATGAAGCCGGTGATAGCGTAAGCATCCGCGACATCAGCAGCGCCGAGCACACCTTCAAAAAGGGTGAGATCAAGGAGCGGTCCACGCTGCCAACCTCACTGATGCCTCCTGCTTTGCTGAACGGATTTACCGTGCACGAAGCTGCCAGCTTACTGGACTACTTCCAATCGCTGGTGAAAAAATAGAGTGGCCGAAAGCCTCGGGAGCTTTCGGCTATGGTCCGTCCTATTATGAAATGGGCTCGGCCGAGTATTCCTTGTCATTATCGTAGGCTTCGGAGCCGTCGATGACGATCTTGGGATCCGGGGTGCGGGCCATTTTGGGATCTTTGTTTGGGTAGTCGAGGACGGACAGAAAGTGGCGGAGGCAGTTGATTCGTGCTCTTTTCTTATCGTCCGATTTGATCACGGTCCAAGGCGAGTCGGCGGTGTGGGTATGGAAAAACATCGCTTCCTTGGCTTTGGTGTAGTCGTCCCATTTGTCGAGTGACTGGAGATCAATCGGGCTGAGTTTCCACTGTTTCAGCGGATCGGTTTTGCGGCCGTGAAAGCGGCGGAGCTGCTCGAGTCGGCTGACCGAGAACCAGTATTTGACCAGCTTGATTCCGCTATTGGCGATCATTCTCTCGAGCGAGGGACACTGTCGAAGGAATTCCAGGTAGTCCGAAGGAGTGCAGAACTCCATGACTCGCTCAACGCCGGTTCGGTTATACCAGGAGCGGTCGAAGAAAACCATTTCCCCCTTGGTGGGCAGGTGTTTGATGTAGCGTTGAAAATACCATTGTCCCATTTCCCGCTCGGTCGGTTTTTCGAGCGCCACGATATGGGCGGCCCGGGGATTCAGGTGCTCCATGAAGCGCTTGATGGTACCTCCTTTTCCGGCGGCATCGCGGCCTTCAAAAAGGACGAGAATCCGTTGGCCGGTCGACTTCACCCACTGCTGGACCTTGAGGAGTCCGGCCTGAAGTTTGAGTTTTTCCTGTTCGTATTCAGAGGTCGCCATTTTTTCCCGGTAGGGATAGACGCCTTTGCTGTGGGCAACCTCGAGAGACACCTGATTGCTAAGCCCTTTCGGGTGCCCGTTACTGGCTTCAAGGAGTTCGCCCAAGTTGGAAAACTCAGGAGCCAATTTGACTTCTTTCGGCTTGGTCTGTTTTTTGGCGTTTGGCTTCTTCTTCGCTCTCGATTTTGACATGGCGAAACTCTAACAAATTGACAGGCAAGTTCTAAGAGGATGCAAACTGATGCGGATAGAATCAAACCCCATGCGCACTAAGCGGGCGTCCCGGCATTGTTGAGAGAAGGATCTTTCTATTTCTTTTTATCGCCGGATTGCTATGATAACGGGATCCTCATGCGAATCTCGTTTCTGCTCCTCTTTTCATCCACTCTTTTTGTAAGCGGGAGCACGCCGGTGCTCTCGGGCTTTGGTGAACTCAGACACCTTGCAGGAACCGGGAATGCCGAGGATGCCAATTTATGGGATCCCTTGTTCGAGGGGAGTCATCCCCTGACCGTGGAGCTTTCAAATCCTCATGATTGCGGGTCCGATGCGTTTGGCCGGATTTACATCGTCGACAAAGAATCCCACAGCGTGCTTCGAATCTCTGCCGATGGCTTGATTATGACGACGGTGGCCGGCACTCATCTCGCCGGTGATGGTCAGGATTCGCTCGCACACGCCACGACGGTGGCATTGAATAATCCGAATGGTCTGCATGTTTTGGCTGACGGAACCTTTTATATTTTGGACACCGATAATACCAAGATCCGGCGCGTCACTCCTGATGGAAATTGTTCGACAATTGTGGATCATCCCGCCGGCTTTGGAGCGGGAAGGGGACTGTGGGTGTCTCCGGATGAAGAGAAAATTTACTTCAACGGAGCAGTGGTGGGTGGAGGTCTTCAGGCGGTTATGAAGTGGACATCGTTGACTGGAGTGACGGAGCTCACCCGTCTTCCCCATGGAAGCGGGAGCGATGGTTTTGGTCTTGGTAATTTGGATGTCGCACCCAATGGTTCGGTCGGGATTACCAGTCTGGGAAACCAATTGGTTTACCGATTTGATGAGGGCCACACCACGGTGATTGCCGGGACTGGTTCGACCTCGGGAGGCGATGGTTCTGGTTCGCCGGCAATTACGGTGGCTCTCAACCGTCCTCGCGGAATTGCCTTCCTTCCTGATGGTTCCTATTTTCTGGCCACCCAAAAAGGGGGAGACATTTGGTGGATCGATACCAGTGGCGTGATCCACCTTTTTGTTCAAGGTGCCGGCAGTGGAAACACCAATGCAGCAAATGGTCAGTCGTGGACTGTGGCCGGAGATAAAATCGCGGAGCCCAGAGCAATCCATCTTGCCACCAATGGCGATCTGCTTATCACTACAAATGATCGGGGATTCATCCGTTCCGTCGATAGACTTTGTCGCCCCACGGTTCCAAATCCACGGATTCGGTGGCAAGCTGATGAGTTGATATTCGATTGGGATCCTCCCTTTAAATCGGGCCTTTTACTTGAGTCCTCGGCTTCTCCTGCCGGACCATGGAGTATCGAGGTTGTGCCCAATGAACCTATGGCAATTCTCCGCCTTAATAGCCTGTCACAGTTCTTTCGGCTCCGAGCAACCACTTTGTCGGGAGGACTGTAGGGAGATCAAGCCAAGCTCTCCGGCATTTGACTCGGTTTGTCGTTTGCATCGGCTTGGGTTAAGCTAGATTCTGTTATTGTAAAGCTAGCATGAAGTTTCTCTTTTTCCTGATCATCCTTGCCCTGCCTTTGTTTGCCCACTCGATCTCCATCGTACCTCTGCCGCAATCAGTAGAGCCCCAAAAAGGAAAGTTTATCCTGACCAAGGAAGCACGGATCGTTTGCGATGTTCGAGATAATCCCGGAATAGAGGCTTCGCTGAAGCCCCTGGGGGACGTGCTTTCCTCGGAGCTGGAGTTGCTTACGGGAATCAAACCAAAAGTGGTGATAGGAGAGCCCAAGGGGTCTGATATTGTTCTGAAATTTGACGATCATACCGGCGAGTCTGCAGTAGACGAAGTTGATCAGGACCAAGGTTATACTCTGAAAGTGACCCAACCCCAGGTCGTGGTTTTAGCGAAAAATTACAAGGGGGTGGCGTTTGGCACCGCGTCCTTGCTTCAATTGTTCAACGGAACGGAAGTGCCTGCAGTTCTCGTCAAGGATAAGCCGACCGCGGCTTATCGGGCGATCATGCTGGATGTCGCACGACAGAAGCACTCGGTGGAGGTGGTGAAGGATGTCATTCGCATGGCCCGCCTTTACAAGATGCGTTACGTGCATCTGCATCTCACTGATGACCAAATTTTCGCTTTTCCCTTTGAACCGATTACTGGAAAGCTAAGGGGCAATTTTACTTATTCACGCGAGGACTTGCTGGAGTTGGTGGCCTATGCCGATGCGCGGGGCGTGACCCTGATTCCTGAGTTCGATCTGCCGGGACACTCATCCAAGCTCAAGGTCTCTGGTTATTTGGGAGCGATTGAATCGGACTATGAAGTGGCTGCTCCCGAGAATTACGAGAAGATCGGAGTCATCGTAACTGATATGATGGAGGTCTTTGCCAGTTCGCCCTATTTCCACATAGGTGGTGATGAATCGGGTGCCGGGAGGCGATTGGTTCCCTTTCTTCAGGCGATGAACAAGCATGTTCGTAAAGCCGGAAGGCGGCTCATGGTCTGGGAGGGTTTTCATGGTGCGCCGACCCGAGCACTCCCGGCGACCGGTGAGGATCACATCATCGTGATGGCGTGGGAGTCGACTTACAATGCACCGTGGGATCTCTTGAACGCAGGCTACAAATTGATCAACGCTTCATGGCGTCCGCTCTATGTGGTGGGGACCGGTAATCCCATTCACCCCGGAGCGTCTTCGGGTCGCAAGTTTCCACCCGAGGAAATTTACCACTGGGATAAGAACACTTTTATGCACTGGGAGCCCGGTCGTCCGGTTTACGAAGATAGCGGACCCCGGGACGAGGTCGAAGGAGATCACGAATGGAGTGCGACTTTGATCGGGAAGGAAAATCAAATCATGGGCGGCCAACTTTTGTTTTGGGAGCAGACCCAGGAGACGGTCGTGATCGAGCTTAAGAGCCGGCTTGCTCCGCTGGCCGAGCGACTTTGGAATCCTCGCAAGGAAGAATCATTCACCTCGTTCAAGGACCGCAGTGATGAAGTTTGGCGCAAGATTTCTCCTCTTGTGCAGCCGGTTGAAATTCAGCTCACCAGTCCGATGAGGAAGCCTTCGCCGATGGATTCGATTTACCAGGGATATCAGGGGGATAAGACCAAAGTGGTTTTGAAAAATCGCACCGGGATTAAGGGGCAAATCAAGTTCGTTGATTGTTCTTTTTCGAACAATTTCACTTGGATCGATTTTCGGGATCCCGATGAGCCGACTGTCGATGGGGAAATCTATGACGGGCCTCTGGCGCGGTCCGGTGGTTTTGGAATCCGGGCGCAGCTTTTTCGTGAAGACGGGACGCCGGTGGAGGGGCAAACGTGGGCGTTTTTCAATAACTGGGAGTCCCGGGTCAAAGTGACCGAGTATGACATTGGCGGGAAGACGATACCCAAGGTTTTTGATATGGCGGGTTTACTGGAGGACAAGGTGATCGCGAAATACGAGATGCCCATGTTGCGTGGTCCTTTGCGGAATACTTTTATCCGCGGACAGAAATTTGAGAGTATTCTGACCGCGCCCGGAACGGGGGAATTTGAGGTAAGCCTAAAAACTCAAAGCGGTCACGCGACCTTGTATCTTGATCTCAATCAGAATGGAAAGTGGGAGGCGGAAGAGATCTTGATCGAAGATACTCCCAACACGGAGAAGCCTCAGTTTACCAAGGTGAATATGAAAGAAGGGGCGCAGTATCGTTTGCGGATTGATCATAATACGGGCCTGCCGCGCCCTGTGGTGATTGTGACTCTGGAAGGTGGAACGCTTGAGAAAAAGACAGAGATGAGCGAGTTCCTCACCTTGCCAAAGTAGTCAACAGTTGGGCCTTCGTTTTTCTAAGATTTCGGATCACTTGACCTCTACCTGCAAGCGGTAGTAGCAGCCTTCTTCCTGAGCTTGTGCCATGCGCCAAACAGATACTCGATTCAGCGGGCGTGGCGCGAGGGACTCGACAGTGACGAAGGCTCCTTCTTGGGTCCAACCGAAGCCTTCGTTGGTAGCGATCGTTTCCCAGTTCTCCAGATCACATCCGAATTGAACCTTATAAATGATCCCTTCGGAGATCGGACTGGGCACGATGAATTGGATTGTAGGTTCGCTCTGGTTCGTATTCTCAGTAATCTTGGGAAGTCGTTCGGCGTTCTCTTGCGGAGTTCCGTTGATTGGATCGAGACCAAGGGCATAGGCCATCAGGTTGTCGACACCGTCGCCATTGGGGTCAGCACCCGGGAGGGCTTCAAATCCCAAGAGATTGAAGCGGGCCGCCCAGTTGGAAATGAGCGGTGTATTAAAGCGGAAAAGGGAGAATGCATTTTGGTTTCCAAATCCAGAGTAAAGGCTTCCGACAATGGCAAGGTCCTCGCAAATGGCGACTGATCTACCGAGGTTTTGATTTTGAGTGTTGCCAAAATGAGAGCGAATTCTTTGGAAGGCTCCATCATCTTGTTGTTCGAAAATCTCGATGCGCCCGGCTCCAAAGATCGTTTCGTTGTCGCCAGGAACTCCAGCAATCAGTCGTTTGCCCGCTCCGCTCAAAGTGATGTTGGTGGCATTTTGAAGAACAGGAGAATTACCATTTTCAAATCCGAGGGTATTTCCGTCTGTCGCTTCATAGAAGTGCAGGAAAGTGGAATTACCTTCGCGACTGCTACTGATGGCAAGCCAATCCGAACCGAGGGCCACTTCACGTCCGAAGTCGGTGGCGAGAATTCCCTGGATGAACAAATTGGGAACGCCTTCGCTCTCATAGGCAGCCCCATTCCAGCGAAAAACCGTGACTTGGCCTGCGCCTTGGTTGGTTGCTGGAGCTCCTACGATCACGACGTCACCCGAGGCCGCTACGCTGCGGCCCCATTCATCGGCGCTGGACCCGGTGAGTTCGGTTTGCTCTCCCCAAAAACCGGTTGTCGGGTTGAGGTGATAGACAAAAACGCTTCCGGACCCTGTGGCAGAGACCGCGAGGGTCTTGCGCGGACTGATGTCTTCTGCCGCGATTTCCTGTCCAAATCCGAATACTGATGGAGGAGGGGAAATTGTTTGGCGGAAGGCAAAGCTGCCATCTCCCTGACGAAGGAAAAGATGCACCTCGGTAGTGTTTGCGGCAGTCGCGATGAGAGTATCGCCGGCTAGAAGAACGCGAGCCCCGAAGCCTTGGGAAGCAGCTGTTGTGGGAGGGAGGATTTTCTGAACAAGTGCACCGGCTCCTTGAATGGTGTCGTAAATTAGCACGGCTCCTGTTCCGTTTGCGGCGTCGTTATCGGAGGGGAGACCGACCGCATAAGTAGTTCCGTCACAAGCGACCGAGGTCTCGACATTAAAGTTGGCATTGACCGCTGGATCTCCCAGATAGTTGAAGGTATCGAGTTCATAGAAGTAAACGGCCCCCGAGAAGAAATTGGGATTTGAGTCCTTCCAGGCTCCGACCATGAGGTGCGCGGCGTCGCTGCTGATTTCCCCACCGCCGGACATCGCGTCTTGGTCGAGAATTCCAAACGGTTCGGGAAATTCAGCCCATGACGCGCCATCGGCAGTGGGGGAGAGGACATGGAAAGTTGAGTTGTCAAAGGTACCACCGTCCACGAATGAACTCGCAAAAATTTGTCCGGATTCGGTGACCCCAAAGTCTCCGCCAAGTCCAAAACGGCCTGCCTGGTCTCCTGGCAATCCATAAGCTGCCATGAGCCGGGTTCCTCCATTTTCGCGGAATTCGGTCGTGATATTCAGCACTGCGATCGCTCCCTGATCGTGGGTGGTGTTATCGACATCTGACAGACGGTTGCCTTCGTCATCGACAAAATATCGGGTGCTCCGCAGTAGACCCGGTCACCTTGCACCACCAGGTCGGTGCCAAGACGTCCCCCGAAGAGATGGGCGGAACTTCCTCCCAATTCGTAAAGACCAGTGTCTTGAAGACTGAAAGTTGAGATCGTTCCGCTGCCGGCGTTGGCTTCATTTCCAGCGATGATCAGGAACTCGTTGTTATATCATCAATGGCACTTCCAAACGTGACCTGGTTGGCAGTGCCTCCCTGCAAGGTTTGGCGAAGCACGTAATTTTGACCATCCCATTCATAAGATCGAACGCGAGCTCCCCCTTCGGTATTTGGATCACCGGTGTGGGTAAAGTAAGCAATGTGGAGGAAGCGGGAATCGCGCGAAAGATTCACCGTGCGTCCAAACTGTCCCAGTCCGGCGGAACCCTGAATCTGGGTGAGTTCACTCCATTGGGCACCGGTTCGTTGGTAGACTACGACGAGGTTTTGTGAAGGAATTCCAACAACCATCCGGTCGCCCTCCAGGTCGAGGTCTTCGGCCGCACCGGGAATGAAGAAATTCTGCATGGGCGCAAATTTTCCGGTGTGATCACGACGGTAGACCACGAGGTAGCGGAGTCCGCCAGTTCCGGTGACGGCAGCAGCGTAGTCTCCCCGGATCGCGGTGCGGTATCCCAGCTGTGAGGAGATGCCAATTTCGCCGGGGTTTGTTGTGACGGGATCGCCGCCAGTCGAGGGGACGACGTTTGGATTCTCCACGATGACGGAGACAGATTGCGGGAGGACAAAGTTGAAATTTGGAGAGACTGGCAGGGAGGCTCTGAGAGTGGTATTTCCGGCGGCCCGAGGATCGAGTTCATCTCCTGCGACGGTGGCGATTTTGGTGTCGGCGATGCTTAGCAAGATCTCGTCTTCGCGAAGGCCGTCGCTGGTGGTGGCGATGATGGGTTGATTTGGGGAAAGGACCTCCAGGAAGGGAAAGGACGCAAGCGAAATGGTCTGACTGGCCTTGTTAATTTCCAGTGTGGTTTGCGCCGAAATTTGGGCATAGCCAGGCTCGGAAATGGTGGCTTCCACTTGATAGCTCCCAGCGTTGGTCGGAGCATCCGGGCTGCCATCATAAGTGATGGTGAAGCCCAGGTTGGGTGGATCAGTTGTCACGGTGACGGACTGCGGTTCCCCGTTGTAGATTTTAGACCGGTCTGTGAGCGTGATTGTGGCGATGTTGGCGATCGAGCTGGCGTTGTATAAGTAGACTCCGCCCGCACCCGCACTGGTGATGTCTTCATCGGGCGCGCCAATTGCAATCCCCGCCGTGCCCGCAGAGACTGAGATGCCGAACTCGGTGTTCACGGAATTTGTGGTGGGCTCCAAACCATTGACGAGAAGATAGGTTCCGTTGGCATCCCGGCGGTAGGCAAAGGCCCGGGGGAGGACGTCATTTCGATTGCCCGGTGCTCCGATGACAAGCAGGTCTTCATATAGCGAAACAGAAGAGCCAAACCGCATCGCGTCGTT
>CBFHQJ010000008.1:0-78485 GCA_965657795.1 Akkermansiaceae bacterium | reverse complement strand
TCATGCTATGCCCCCCCTCAAAAAGCGGGAATGTTTCTCTGAGGTAAGCGATGGCTGCTGCAGGGTCCCGGCGTCCCCATTCTTCCATGATCGAGGCAATACCGGAATTTCTTAAGCGGGGGTTGTCTTGTGAAGTGACGAAACTTTTCGCGGCTTCGAAGTCAGAGCGCGCCCACGCTTTCGCAAGTTTGCCGATACTTGTAGGGCCTTGCAGCGAAGGTGCTGCTTCAAAGACTTGCTGTGCAACCAGAGGGGCCCGGACAAGCGTCTTGTTGAACATGGTGAGAGCGATTTTGTTCTTAAAGGGGCTTGAGGGCTGATCACGGAACCACGCAATGGCGGCATTTGGGTCACTCAGAATCCAAGCAATGGCGGCTTCATTCCCGAGTTCGAGGCGCAGTTTGTCATCATGGATTTCGTCGAGAAGGGTGACTGCTTGGGCAGGGTCGGTAAGAACCATGTCGCTGAGAAGGAGGATCATTTCCCGTTCCCGATCTCCGACTCTTCAAAGGTTTTTGGCGTTCGCGATTTGGGTCGAGAAATCAGTTTCCCGGCAAAGATTCCGGCTCCGAAAATGAGGACGGCAAAGAGGAAAAGGTGGGGAGTTTTCACAAGGCAGGGGGGGAATGGGGAGGTCGATCGCGGGCGACTACTGACCGGGAGGTTATTGGCTTGGAGTAGGTTGGTGGAAAGCGGGAGCTTTGCTCCCGCACTCCGAAATTACTCGTCCATGGGGATGGGGTCGGTGGGGAGGACTTTCTTTCCTTCCCAGACGACTTCCTTGGTTTTTTCATCGTAGGTGAGAATGCGTGAGCGGCTGCCGGGGGCGGGTTTGCGACTCACTTTGGGAACCCACTTTTTATGCTCGGCGATGATTTTTTCGTATCCGGGTTTGCCGATGAGGTTGGTCCATTCGTTGGGATCTTTGACCATGTCATAAAGTTCCTCGCTGCCATCGGCGTAACAAATGTAGCGCCAGTTTTCCGAGCGGATGCCGTGGTTGTCATGATTGTGCGTTGTGATGGCGGGGCGCTCGCGTTTGGTTTTGGCGTCCTTGAGTTGGGGCATGAGGCTGAGGCCTTCGAGGTGGTCGGGTGACTTGGCTCCGATGAGTTCGGAAAGAGTCGGGTAAATATCGAGAAGCTCGGCGGGTTGACTGGAGACGCCTTTTGCAATTCCAGGGCCTGCGAAGATGAGGGGAACGCGGGTGCCGTCATCCCAAAGGGTGTTTTTTCCGGTGATGCCTTTTTCACCGATATGCCAACCGTGATCGGACCAGAGAACGATGATGGTATTGTCGGCGTAGCCATTGCGCTCGAGAGCGTCCATGAGCTTGCCGATTTGGGCGTCAACGAAGGTGGTGCAGGCAAGGTAGCTGCGGGTGAGGTTCATCCATTCGTTGTGTTTTTCAAGCCAACGGAGTCGGGGCTCGGGCAGGGACCAGTGCATGTACCAGGAGAAGCGCGGAGTGTCATTGCGATCGTCGCGTTTGATTTGGGCGAGTTGGGTTTTGTCCTCGGGGTGCATGTCGAACCACTTTTCGGTGGCAAAGCAAGGGACGTGCGGCAGGAAGAATCCGGCGGAGAGAAAGAAGGGGCCTTCCGGCTTGGAATCGAGGGTTTTGACGGCCCATTCGGCGATCTTGTAGTCGCCCTTGTCCTCGTCCTGGTGAGGGAAGAGCCCCCAATCGACGAGCTTCATTTTACTCGGGGTGTCGACGAGTTTTTTCTTGGGAAAGGGGGCTCCGGTGGCACCGGGGCCGAGGTGGTCGAACTCTTGATCTTGTGGCTTCCGACCGTATCCGCCGTGGTAGATCTTCCCGGCAGAGTAGGTGGTGTAGCCGTTTGCTTTGAGATGCTGGGGAAGGGCGGTGAGGTCTTTATAGGGATCCAAATTCCGGAACCAGGGAGCGAGTCCATAGATGCCCGTTGTGTCCGGGCGAAGTCCCATCATGAGGCTGGCGCGCGACGAATTACAAAGCGGCGACTGGCAGTGGGCGTTCGTAAAGAGGGTGCCTTTGGACGCCAGTTTGTCGATGTTGGGAGTCTTGGCATTCGGGTGTCCACCCAGGCAGCCGATCCAGTCATTCTGATCATCGATGGCGATGAAAAGGATATTGGGCTTCTCGGCGGCGAGGGAGGTGAATGAAACGAGGAGGGAGAAAAAAGCAACGCGCATGCGCTACTTTAAGCAAACTTCGGCGGTGAAGTCGACCCGCGAACTCATTTCTGCTTCACGAATCCGGTGGTTTTGAATCACGCCGGGACGCTTTTTCTCCCACTCGTCGACTTGCTCAAGCCAGTTGTCCAGAGTTTCAGTCGGGCCGCTGAGGGTAAGGATGACATCGATAAACTGCTGGTCTTCAGAGGGATCGATGTAAGCATGGCGAACGTCGATCTCCTTGGGAATGTCGGGAAGCTGACAAGCGGTCGTGATTTGAGTGGCGACGACGCGGAGTCCCTTCTGTTGCTGATAACGATGAAACAGGAGCATCGCGACCACGGTGGCGAGGATGATCGTGAGGTAGGTCAGGACTTGGCGAAGGCGGCGAATGGACATGTTGGAGAACGACTTGCCGAAAGGTAGGGGGCACATTACATCTCTTCAATGATCTATCTCGACAACCACGCGACTACGGCGGTGCATCCCGAAGTGGTGGAGGCTATGATGCCCTTTTTGACGGAGCATTTTCACAATCCCTCGAGTGGATACCGGGCGAGCCGGGTGGTGAAGAAGGCGATCATGGAGGCACGGGGGCAGGTGGCGGAATTGATCGGGGCCAAGGAGGAAGAGGTGATTTTTACGGGGTGTGGGACGGAGTCGAACAATATGGTTTTGAAGTCGCTGGCGCGGGTTTATGGACGAAAGACCTCGCGGGTCATTACGGGTGAGATTGAACACAGTGCGGTTTTGCGACCTTGCCAGGCCATGGAAGACGTGGGGTTTTCGGTCCATCGTTGTGGAGTTGATGCGGAAGGCCGGCTGAAACTGGATGAGTTCCGCGAAGCATGCGAGGGAGCCGAGACCGGCTTCTCCAGTATCATGTGGGCGAATAATGAAACGGGAGTGATTCAACCGGTGGGCGAGGCCTGCGAGATTGCGAAGGAGAATGGCATTGCCTTCCACACGGATGCGATTCAGGCGGTGGGTAAAACGGCGGTGAACGTGCGCGAGGTGCCGGTCGATTTTCTCAGCATTAGTGGTCACAAGTTCCACGCGCCGAAGGGAATCGGTGCCCTTTATCTTCGTGAAGGTGTTCGCTTTGAGCCCTTGATTCGCGGCGGAGGTCAGGAATTTGGGCATCGCAGTGGGACGGAAAATGTGGCCTACATTGCAGGCCTCGGGAAAGCGGCGGAGTTGATGCGTTTGGCTCTGGAAAAGGATCAGCATGCAGACGTAGCGGCGAATCGTGACCACCTTGAGAAAAGGCTGTGTGACGAGATTGAAGGAGTGACCTTGAATGGTTCTCGTGAGCACCGTGTGCCAACTTGTGCCCACGTTTCCTTTGAGGGATGCGAGGGTGCGGGTTTGTTGATCCTGCTGGACGAAGCCGGGGTGCAGGTTTCGACCGGGAGCGCCTGCATGACCGGAAAGCAGCAGCCGAGTCATGTGCAGAAGGCGATGGGGATCTCCGATGAACAAGCCAAGAGCAGCTTGCGGATTTCCTTCTCAAGTTTCACGACCCGGGAGGACACAGACGAAGCGGTGGAGCGAATCAAAATGGCGGTGAAGAAGTTGCGCCAGGTCCAGGGTGGCAGCGGCGTGGGGCCGGTGGTGGTGTATTCCTGAATAAGGCCAAATAAAAAAAGCCACGCAGCGAACTGCGTGGCCTTTGAAATTTATCTGATGCCGGTCGATTAACGACGACGGCGCAAGAGACCAAGTCCGGCCAGTCCGAGGAGGGCCAGGCTGGAGGGCTCGGGAATTACCGCAACTTCCCCGTCGAGCATCACACCCATGAAGCGGGCGCGTGATCCGTCTCGGTCGGCGTTGGTGTAGTTATAAGTGATGGTATCTTAGAGTCCATCAGGATTTGTAAACAAGAAGTCCGAGATCCAACCTTGGTTGGTGCTCGGGCCGTTCACAGTGGCAGCGTCCGAAATGAGAAGATCGGTCTGTCCCGGGCCTGACATGGTAAGATTCACGCTCCACTGGTTAACGAAGGTTCCGTGTGGAATATAGACACTACCGGATACCAGTCCGGTAATATCGATGGTGCCATCAACTTCGGCCGACCTCGCGAAGGTGTTGGCTGCTCCAGGGACCCCAGTATTGTTATCCGGTGGGGTGAGATCGAAGTTGAAATTCTTAGTGCTCCCAGCAAAGTCGAGATTAGCTCCGGGATCGTTAGTGGTCCAGACGTTCGCCCAGTCTTCGCCATTTCCATGAGTGTTCGCGGCAGGGGAAGTAGGGGTAGGGGTTCTCGTTCCTCCACTTGCGTAGGTGGTCAACGCGCTTCCAGTGCCTTCATTTCCAACCAAATTGTAGCTTAGGAGAGTGCCATCACCCAAGGTTGTCTGGGAGGTCGGGGTTCCTGGCTCGGCACCACCGAGACCCCGGTCGTTATATTTTGCGTTACCATCGAAGACCGAAAGGTCGAAGTTGGCATTATTTTGTGAGACCTGGGTTCGGGCCCCAAAGGTGAGGGTTGCGGCGTTCGCCCCAATTGCGCCCAGTAACAGAGCAGCACGCGTAGCTGATGCCGCCTGCGTTGATGAGCTCCCATTTTCCGTCGGGGGCGGCAGCGGGAAGAAATTCGCGCAGCCAACCGCAAAAGGAAGTTGTGTCATCGTAAGGCCTTCCATAGGTGGTGGATCCTCCGAGGCAAAAAACGCGCGTGGTATTGTTCGGCTTCTTCCTGCTGAACTCCTGTTTGTTAAAGTAGGCCAGTTTGTTTCGGGCCGTGACCAATAATTCTTCGTTGCCTTCGTTTGGAATGAACAGCGGGATTTGTGAGGAGAAGCCGACATAGGGGTCTTCTTCGTAGGAGAGTGGTTTTACCCCGATTGCCATGAGGACCACCTCAATCAGTCCGAAAAAGAGAGCGAGACTCAGCACGGAAAAGACAATCTTTTTCCAGAACGGGAGAGTGGACGAGGTTTTCGACTCTTCGCTGGTCTCAGGCTTGTTTCGGGATTTTTTCGGGATTTTTTCGGGATTTTTTCGGGATTTTTTCGACGAACGATCCGGCATCGGCACCTTTTAGCAGGAAGCGTGCGGAGCGTGAAGCGGCCTTGTCTGTTTTTTCATCCGTGTCATCGTGAAGGCGATGATCCGATTGGGATATGCCGCGATGTTGGGGGTTTTGCTCGGGCCCGGTTGTTCTTCCCCGGATGTCAGTTCCTCCGAACGCCCGGAGGTGCCACGCTCATCACTGCCGGTCACCAACAAAATGGTTCCGGTTGATCAAGCAAAGGGAGGGCCCGGTGGAGTTTGTTTTTTGATGGTGAACCGAAGGATTGGCTCCTTGCTCAAGCAGGATGGTAGCGCCACCGGCGCCTTGGTGGACGGCCGCTTTGTGATTACAGCGGCCCATAATATCGTCGATGCTTCCTATCCACTCGGCAGGGTTGATACCATCGAGGTCGGAGTGGGCGGGGTTCACGCCAAAGAGGATTCGACAATTGTTCCTGACAAAGATTCCTGGAGTTTGGCCCCAAGGTTCCGCTGGCGCCCCAAAACCATCGGCGACCCCAGGGGCTCCAGTTTTATGATTCAACACGATTATGGTTTTGTGGATTTGGGCGAGGAGATGAAAGGGGGGAACTCCTTTGAGCTGGGGGCGCTGCATAGTCTAAAAGTAGGTGATATCATCAAGGTCGCTGGATACCCTGAGGGTGGGGCCAGAATCCATGGGGCTAACGGGAAGCGACTTTTCCAGGCATCCGGCAAGGTCACTGCGGTGACGGCAAACCTTTTTAGTTATGACATCGTAACTGCCCGGGGAATGAGTGGGGCACCGGTTTGGGTCGAGAGAGGTGGGCGGAGGATCTTGGTTGGGGTGCACGTGGGATCAGACTTTGGAGGTGAGAAGGGCGCGGTGGCGCGACGAGTCGACCGTGCCCTCATCCGCGATTGGAATCGCTGGAAGAGCCTGAGAGCATCGGAGGATTGATCTCACTTGAAATGGGAGACGTTTCGAAGCAACTTGTTGGCAAGATGATGAAATCAATTTTCCGTTCTGTTACTCTGGCTGGTTTGTTTTGTTCCTCTGTGGCTTTCGCAGATGAGGCTGTTTCTCTTTTTAACGGGAAGGATCTCAAAGGGTGGCACACCGATGTTCCGGCTGCCGATGATAATCCGGAAGTGAAACCCAGTTTCATCGTTCGCGACGGTATGTTGGTCAGCCTGGGCAAACCGGGCGGTCACTTGATCACCGACAAGAAGCACGAGAACTTCCGCCTCGAGCTCGAGTATCGCTTCGTGAACAAGCCCGGGAATTGTGGCGTTTTGGTTCATGCTTCCACTCCACGTGCACTTTACAAGATGTTCCCGGCCTCCATCGAGGTGCAGATGAATAGCGGACACGCCGGGGATTTCTGGTGCATTGCCGAGAATATCGAGGTGCCCGACATGGAGAAGCGCCGTCCCAAGGGGAGGAATCAAAAGTGGGGTGGCCAGCAAGGCGATGCGCGTCGCATTCTCAACCTCACCGATAATTCCGAGAAGCCGGTTGGCGAGTGGAACAAGATGGTCATCGAGTGTCCTGGCGACGAAATCAAAGTCTGGGTTAATGGCGATATGGTGAACCATGGGAAGAATTGCACCGCAAAGAGTGGACAAATCGCTTTGCAGGCGGAAGGCGTTGAGGTTGAGTTCAAAGGACTGACTCTTACCCCGCTCAAGAAGACCGAAGATTAATCTTTTTTGCGCCGGGTCTGGAAAGCGGTGGCTAAAATAAAACCGAAGGTGATCGCGGCGAAGCGAAGGGTGGATCCTCGATACACGAACCAGAGATCGACAAGAAGATCGTATGGGTCCACGCCGGGATTGGTTTTGGCGAACGAGCAGGAAAGGCTGATTTGATATTCCCGAAAGGTGTAGCTGATCAGAGTGAGGCTGACCAGGAGGAGGCAATAGGCGCTTGGGTTTCGGGCTCGTTTGAGAAGGTAGAAGGCTCCCGTAATCACGCAGGCCCATACCCCGATCGAAAGAAGGGGATCGAGAATCCCACCATCGTAGTGGACAGCGTCCAGCGCGCTCACGTCCTTGGTGATTTGATCCTGCATTTTCATACCCGGAAGCATGGAATCTCCAGTGATCCCCTCAAGCTTTTCTTCTCCCTCCTTGCTTCTCCGGCGGACCTATCCAAAATCCTTGCCGTGCCCAGCGAACCTATCATCACGACCGGCGAGGTCCTGCTCGTTTACAGCGACCGCGCCTATCAAGTCAGCCTGCCCAACGGCAAAAAGGTGATCGCTCATCCGGCCAGGGCTCTGGAGTCGAGGAAGAGCGAAATTGTCTCGGGTGCGAAGGTTACGTTGGAGATGACTCCCTTCGATTTTGAAAAAGCCCGCATTGCTGATATTGCTCCTGCCTCCTGAGAATCATGTCCCAGAATTTCATCATTGGCACCGCCGGCCACATTGACCACGGCAAGTCCACCCTCGTTCAGACTTTGACCGGGACCAATCCGGATCGCCTGCCTGAAGAGAAGGAGCGGGGCGTGACCATCGAGCTGGGCTTCGCCCATTTTTCGCTTCCCGTTCCCAAGACCCAGAGTGACACCTTTGAGATCGGGGTGGTGGATGTTCCGGGGCACGCCGACTTCGTAAACAACATGGTGGCTGGTGTCGGCTCCATCGATCTCGCGATCTTTATCGTGGCGGCAGATGACTCGTGGATGCCGCAATCCGAGGAGCACCTTCAGATCCTCACTTATCTTGGAATCAAAAAATTTATCGTCGCTCTGACCAAGGCCGACCTCGTGGATGATCTTGAGTTTGTCACCGAGATCCTCGCCGATGATTTGCAGGGGACGGCCTTGGAAGGTGCGCCCATCGTTCCGGTTTCCGCGCCAACCGGACTTGGGATGGATGAGCTCAAGGAAACCATCGCAAGCACCCTGAGCGAAACTCCTGCTCCCCGTGATTTCGAGCAGGCCCGCCTGGCGGTTGACCGGGCCTTCTCGCCCAAGGGGGTGGGCACGGTGGTGACCGGCACCTTGACCGGAGGAAAGCTCGCGGTGGGAACGCAACTTACCGCTTATCCTTCGGGGCTCAAAACCCATGTCCGCTCGATTCAAAATCACAGTGCTTCCCTCGAAGAAGCGGTACCCGGAATGCGGACCGCGCTCAATCTTCCCGACCTTCCGCTTTCGGCAAAAGGCAAGAAGGGCGTCTCACGTGGTCATCTCCTGGTTGGCGGAAGTCCCGGCGAAGTAACTCTGGAGATTGATGTGGAATTGACGCGAGCCCACCGACCCATTCCTGGGCAGAAGGGAACACAGCGACCCTTGAAATCCAATCACCGGATTTATGTCCACCACGGTTCGGGACGCACCCAGGCGAGGGTGCTTTTTCCCGAGGATATTGTTTTAAATCCGGGTGACACTTCGATTGCTCAGCTTCGCTTTGATCATCCCATTCACACTCTGGCCGGCGAACGTCTTGTGATTCGTGAACTCTCAGGCGAAGCCACCTTGGCCGGGGCGATTGTTCTCGATCCTCATCCAACGCGCCGACAATTTCGTTCCGAGCAGCGGCAGTCCTTCCTGCACGCGCGAGCCGATGCTCCGGACGATCTGCAGGTTCTTCTGAAAACGCACCTCGAGCGCGATCGCTTTGTCCCGACCCGAGAGCTCATCCAGTCGCTTCCGTTTTCGGAGGCCGAGATGAAGACAGCTCTTAAAAAACTCACCAAAGCCAACGAAATCGTGCCGCGGGGAGAGAAACATTTTGCCAATGCTCCTTACTGGAAGGAGTTGGTCAAGAAATCCTCCAAAGCAGTGCAGGATTATCACACCAGCCATCCGGATCATGTTGGAATGTCGACTGATCTTCTGAAGAAAAACCTTGGAACAGCGACTGCGGTGCCCGGGCTTTTTGATGCTCTTTTGATTCAGTTGTCCGAGAAGAATTTCAAAGTTGCCGAGAATATTATTTGTCACAATTCGCACTCGCTGGAGCTTCCTCCCGAGCTTGAGGCTCCGGCCACCGAGATTCTCAGGACGCTTGAAGAAGCCGGGCTGGCTCCGCCGCTGCCGGCTGAATTACAATCGACACCGAATCACCAGGCTGCCTACAAATTCCTTTCACGCACCCGCCAGATTATTCCGCTGGATCCCAAGGTGACGCTGGGAGGGAAGGTCTTCCAGAGCACAGTTGAGAAAGTACGAGATTTCATAGAGGAAAAGGGGCAAGCGACAGCTTCCGAGTTGCGTCAACATCTTGATACCTCACGGAAAGTGATCATGCCTCTGCTGGAACGTCTGGATCGCGACAAGATCACCCGCCGGGACGGTGATTTTCGGACATTGGTTTAAAAATCGGACTACTTTTTCAAGAGAGCAGACAGCCACTCCATCGATTGTGCCTGCCACGCGTCCCACATCGGGCCTTTGTAGCCGTTCAGTCCGTGGCCGCCGCGAGGGAGGGGGAGGTATTTTGTCGCGACTTTCCTGACGACAAGGGCTTGGTGGAATCTCTCACTATTGCTGGCCGGGACGACATGGTCATCAATGGCGTGGGTGAGGTAAGTGGGCGGGGTCTTGGCTGTGATGTGGAGCTCGTTGGAATAGAGTTTTATGAGATCTTGATCGGGGGCGGAGCCAAGGAGGTTTTTGCGAGATCCCTGGTGGGTTCCTTCTCCCATCGTGATGACGGGATAGACGAGAATGGCGAAGTCCGGCCGGCTGCTCTGGCGTTGAATGGGGTCGGAGCTATTGTCATCGCCAAGATCGTATTTGGTGGCGGCCATGGAGGCGAGGTGACCTCCGGCCGAGAAGCCAATAATGCCAATCTGATCCGGCTTGAGATTCCAATCAGCCGCGCGCTGGCGAGTCATGCGGATGGCGTGTTTGACGTCGGAAAGGGGACGGTGGGGATTGCCTTTTGGAAGTCGGTAATCGAGGACGACTCCCGTGATTCCGTGAGTGTTCAACCATTTGGCGATGGGAGCGCCCTCTCCTTTGACCACTCTTCCGTAGCCACCGCCGGGGGTGATGACAAAAGCGGTGCCGTTTGGCTTCTCGGGGCGGAAGATGGTGATGGTGGTCTTGGCATCCTCGAAAGTGCCGTCGCCGAGTGGAGCTTTCCCCGCTGGCCAGAGTTTGATCGTCTCGGGGGCTTGTTGGGCGGAGAGAGCCGCGGTCAGAGTGGAGGCAATGGCGATGGTTGTTTGGAGGAGTCGTTTCATTTTGAGAAGGGTGGCGGAGAGAGGAATGGGTCGCAAGTTTGGTTTTGAATCCGAGTGGCAGGGCTTTGTGAAAAAAGGAGTGCGCTATCGATCAGACGTTTAAAAAAGAGCATTTGGAGTGACCTGATTATTTGAAAATCGGGAGCTTCTTTTTTGAATGCCTTTAAAGGTGAAGCCGTCTTAACTTTCCATAGCGTGGAGTTTTTATGATGACGGTATTTAAGGAAGTTCAGATTTTTCGGGTTCTCCTCGTTCTTGTTCTACTGGCGACAGGAATTGGGGCGGATGAGATTTCGGGGGATCAAAAATTTCTCGCAGCGGAGGATGGTGTTTTTGAAGAAGGAATAACCACGGAGATTCGAAGAGTGCGCCTTGACGGGCTCCTGAATATGATTCCGATGGGATGGGGTGCGAAGATGCGTCATTTGAGATGCGAGGGGGTTTATCAGCGCTTGGTGAAGGAATTTTCAAAGGATTGGTGGGCTTATGTCACAGCGGCGAAATTTCTCGAAGAGGTGCCTGGATTGGCTGTGATTCAGGAAGGCAAATTGGTGCGCCGTTTGGATTGGTCCGGGTCGTTTTCTACCGCTGATGATTGCTTCGAAAGCGGCGGGGGACTTGGGGTTGGAGTGGTCTGAAATGGTTCGGATTTTCAAAAAGCGGGATCACTCGCTGGGTTGGGTGAATGGTCGTCAAGCGACAGAGCTGGGGGAGGTGGAGCTAGAGCTCAGCGGGGAAAAGGTGGCGGATATGATTTCAGTGGGGATTGGTGTCGGCGAAGGGCGAGCCGATTTCCCGTGAGCAGTTTCTTGATGAAGTTTGGGAATACAATGCGTGGCCCACGACACGAACGGTGGACAACTTTATCGCGAAGTTACGGGCCAAGGTGGAGCGCAATGCCAACAATCCGGAGTTAATCCTGACTGTGCGAGGATTAGGCTATCAGTTGAACATGAAGTGATTGACTGCCGGATCGTTAAAAGAATCGCGCCGAGCTTGCCTCGCCGTCACCGGGTGGAATTTCGATGTAACCGGTGCCTTCGAGAGGGGTGACGAAATCGCCGGAGTTTTGGGGAGAGAGGGAGATGGCCTTGCCTTCGGGGTTGAGTCGGGCGGGTAGGAATTGTGTTAGAAAAGGATGTTGGGAGATGGGTGCGGCGAGAGGCAGCGTGATGGTTTGGGCATCGGGCTCGCCGGTCATGCGCCGAAGCAAGGGGACGACATAGCGCTGGAAGGTGGTGAGGGTGGAGTTGGGGTTGCCGGGAAGGGCGACGATACCTTTCCAAAAAGCTAGGGGTTTTCCGGGGCGCTGGGCCACTCCATGAAAGTGGGGTGCTCCACGGAGCGATTCCAGAGCCGGCCGGACATAGTCTTTTCGGCCTTTTGAAATGCCGCCGGAAAGGAGGACGAGGTCGGCTGATTCGAGCGCTTCGGAGATACCATCGGTGGTGGCTTGCAGGTCATCGGGAAGGTGCGACCAGCTGGCGTCGGCGGAACCCCATTTATCAAGTGCGTTGAGCAGGGTGATGCCGTTTGACTGGCGGAGTTGATGAGGAAGGGGTGATTCATGGATCGGGACGAGTTCGTCGCCCGTGGTGAGAATCTTAATGCGGGGAAGGCGGGTGGTCCTGACTTGTGCGGCTCCGATCGAAGCCATCATACCGATGTGGCCCGGTTGAATACGCGTCCCGGATTTGATCATGAGGTCACCGGTCGAGGCGTCGGATCCTTCGCGGTGGATGAACTTTCCGGGAACGGCTTCGCAGGTGATGGTGGCGGAAGTTTTGGTAAGTGTGACCTCTTCATAGGGGATGACGGTGTCACAATCGGGCGGCATGGCGGAACCGGTCATGATTTGCCAGCAATGATTTTCGATGAGAGGTGGAGGAGTCGGATTCCCGGCGGCGTGGATGCCTTGCAGGGTGAGCGGGGATCCGTCGTAGTCTTCCTTTCGAAAGGCGATGCCATCCATGGTGACGCGGTCGAAGGGAGGGAAGGGTCGGTCTGCGTAAAGGTCTTCGCGAAGAATGCGACCAAGGGAATCAGCGAGGGAGATTGACTCGGGCTCAAGCAAGTCGACTTTGGAAAGCATTATGGAATCGGCCTCGGCAGGCGTGATCAAACTCATATAACGAGCTTGGCCTGTCCTTCGCCACTTCTCAACTGTCACTCGCGAAAAAATGAGCTAGGGTTTCGCCGTGCGACTCGTTCTTCTAGTTCTCTTAATTCCACTTCTTCAGGCCAAAACAATCCGGGTGGCGACTTATAATGTGGCCTTGTCTCAAAGCAGTGAGGGTCGTTTGGCTGCGCTGTTAAGAACCGGAACCAATACGTCTGCGAAGCGGGTTGCTGAGGTGGTGCAGATCGTGCAACCGGACGTTCTGTTGGTGAATGAGTTTGATTACGATGCCAATGGCACCGGCGCGACTCGGATGAATAATCGTTTTTTCAATGTCAGTCAGAATGGTCGCACTCCGCAAAACTATCCTTATCGTTACGTGGCGGTTTCGAATACCGGAATTCACTCCGGGTTTGATCTCGATAACAACGGGGTAGTCGAAGACACGCCGGGAGATCAAAATTACGGGGGTGATGCCTTCGGATTTGGTGAGTTCCCGGGGAAGTTTGCGATGGTGGTCTTTTCAAAGTATCCCATAGACACGGAAGCGATCCGGACTTTTGAAGAGGTTCTGTGGAAGGATATGCCTGGGAACTTGATTCCTCCGGGATTTTATACGCCTGAGGAGCAGGATGTTTTCCGGGTCTCTTCCAAGAGTCATTGGGATGTTCCGATTGAGATATGGGGAACCCGTTTTCACTTTTTGGTGAGTCATCCGACACCTCCGGTTTTTGATGGCGCGGAGGATCGCAATGGCCGAAGGAATCATGATGAGATCCGGCTCTGGGCCGACTATCTCACGCCCGGTTCTGCCGATTATCTGGGTGGAGGATTGGGTGAGGGAGAACGCTTCGTGATAGCGGGCGATCAGAATGCCGATCCAACGCGCGGTGATAGTGTGAGTGCTGCGATCAACCAGCTTTTGGATCACCCCCGTGTGAGTGGAGGGTTTGTCCCGGAGCGTAGCGGTGATACGACGGCATCAAACCGATTTGATACTGCCTCTTTCCGGCTTCGGGTGGATTATGTTCTCCCGTCGAAAGAGGGATTCCAAATCGAAGATGGAGCGGTTTTTTGGCCCACCGGATCCCAGGAAGGAGCCAACCTTGTGACGGTGTCGGATCACCGGCTTGTCTATCTTGATCTGAAACTCGTTCCGCTGATTGACGAGGTCGTTCAAGATCTCATGGTGGAAAATTCCGGGGAGGAATTAGTCATCCGTTGGAAAGCGACAGGTGAAGCTAGATATCGATTGGAAAAGACCTCCGATTTGGATTCGGAGACCTGGGTTCGGCTTGATGAGGTGGAGATTGGGATCGAAGAGGGGACTGCGAGCGCGACTCTTCCCGCGCCAACCGGTCGCGATTTTTTTAGAATTGCGGCTTATTACGAATAAGAAGCCGTTCTTGTAAGCTAATGTGGCAAATTGGTCACAGAGAAACTAAGTGGTGAGCGAAAGGGTGGCGCTTCTTGGTTAGTTTGTTAGCTACCCCCCTATTGAAATGTGCGAAGAGTTCCCCCCCGAAAATTCTGAAACACCAGCTTGGGACCATCGTGCCCTCGTTTATCTGCGGAGTGAATTGCATTCGTCGTCCTGCGAATTCCTTCACCTGATGGATGAAGAAGAACACCATCCTGCATTTGATCCCATTCAGGTGAGAAATCTCCTGCGTAAGGAAAGGACCATGGGCCATGATCCCGAGTTGTTAATTCTTGGCCGGATGGAGATGGCTTCGTTCCGCCATTTTATCTCCCGTGGATTCGGTGAGGAGTGCGGAGCCCAAATGCAGGAGCTTTTCTTTCTCGGGATTCCGGTGGCCGCCGATCCGGTCCCATCCCGTTTGGAATTCGTCGTGGAAAAGCAGCTTCCCTTGAGCGGGCCGAATGACCAGAGTGCCGCGTAGGGACAGCCGTTTGCGGGTAGTGAAATTTGCCCTTTCTCATGATTGTTGGAAATCGTTAGTCTCGCAGTCGTGCGACTCATTCTGCCCCTCGGTCTTTTAGCCACCACGATCTTCGTTGCTTGTTCAACGAGCACCCGCTGGAATGGTCGGGATCCGGTGGAGTCATCTTTGCCAAGATCGTCAAATTCCACTCTTGCGGAGGCGGGCCTGATTCGGATCACCGAGGTTGATCGCAGTATTGCGATAGACCTTCGCTACACCCGGGGTTCGGCCATTGCGAAAAAACCGCTTTACGCTGAGAACATGCCGGCCTTGTTGCGGCCCGAGACCGCGGCCAGACTTCGCAGGGCCAATGATCAGGTAAAGCAGTATGGTTATCGGATCAAAGTTTGGGATGCCTACCGTCCTCCCGCTGCGCAGTTGGTTTTGTGGGATGCATCGGGCCACGACGATCGGTTTGTTGCGAATCCTTTCAGTAAGCCGTCGCAGCATTCCTGCGGAACTGCGGTGGATGTGACATTGGTCACGCAGTCCGGCGAGCCTGTTGAGATGCCCACAGGCTTCGACAGTTTTACTCCCCAGGCTGCCGCCGCATACCAGCATCCGGATCCGAAGGTGATGCAGCGCAAGCGCATCTTGCAAGATGCCATGAGCAAGGCCGGTTTCTTTCCCCTCCCCAACGAATGGTGGCACTTCACCGACCGTCGTTTCCGAAGCTATCCTGATACGATTGCCCTCTCTCAAATTCAATCTGCATTCTAAATCCATGAAGCTCATTCTTTTTCTTCTCGCATGCCTTCCCCTCGCAGCGCAGATCAGGCCTCTTGTCGGAACCTACCTCGGTGACAACCAGCGGAACTATTACGGGAATCAGGCGCCTTCAAAATTAAGAGTGAAGTGGAAGACTCCGCTGGGTTCGGGGAAGACCACCTTTGGAACCGGCGATACCCGGACGTGGAAAGGTGCGGGTTGGACCGGCCAGCCTCTCGTGATTCAGGAAGGAAACGAACTCTATCTGATTCAGGGAACGCTTAGTCACCACGTGAAGAAAATCCGTGCCCGTGATGGCAAGGTGATCTGGTCGACGAGTGTTGGTGATGTCATCAAGGGAACCCCCACTTTTGTGGATGTTGGTGGTCCTGCCGCTACGCGTTACACCTTGATCGTGGGCAGTCGGAGTGGGTTTGGGCAACACTGGAGAAACGGAACCGCATACAGCCTTCACGGAATTTCCTACACAACAGGTCAAAAGCTTTGGGCTCATAACTCACGCACGACGGCTTCAAATAGTCGTGATTGTGATGCTTCTGCTGTGGTCATCGGGAGCAAGGCGGCCATTCCCCTGGAAAACGGTTTTTTCACGGTCTTTTCTCCGGATGTTCGAAAGGCGAAGAAAGGAGGGGCACTTCCAACTCCGAAAATCAGCAAGCAAATGCAGCTTTTCAAAAACTCGGACCTTGGACTTTATCGAAGTGAGCTTTGTTGCGAATCATCGCCTACGATGGTGGGGAGCACCGCGTTCGTTGCGGCGGGAGTGGGTCGGGTTTACGGCTGCGGTCTGGGCATTTTTGGGGGCGCCAGTTCCAAGCTTGAAATTGGTGGTGATCTCAATGGCACCATGCCTTTGACCAACGACAAACACCTCCTGCTGGGGATCGAGAAGCAGTTTATCTCCGGACAAGGCGGGGTGGTAAAATTTTCCACGGGAGGAAAGGTGCAGTGGTTTCACCCGCTTCCGGATCGCAAGTGGTACACCTGGAATGGTGGCTTGGTAGGAAGCCCGGCGGTGAATCATCGCTACAATTCCACAGTCTCAAAAGATCTCGCTTGTTTTGTCGGAATTGATGGTGTCCTCACTCTCGTAAATCATAAGAAGCTACAACCGGGAGTGTCCAATTGGGGACCACGCAGGAAGAATCAGTATCCGGCTCCACTGGTGGTGGATCGGGTTAAATTACCACAGGGGTCGATTTCGACGCCTCTCTTTGTCGGAGACAAAATCATCGTGGGTTACGACAACGGAATGGATCTTTATCAAGTGACACCTGCAGGCAAGATGGTCCGTTTGGATCGATTAAGCGGCCCGATGTTCGATGCTACCCCGGTGGTTTGGAATGGCCGCGTTTACGCGGGTTCCAAGAATGGCTACCTCTATTGCCTTGGGAATTAGGCGTTCTGCCAGTCTATCAGGGGGACTCCCTGCTTTTGCTTTGGGTCCATTACTTCAAGGTCGCCTTCAGGCGAAAGAAGCGGCTGCCATTTGTCGGGAGAGGGATGATGGTTTCTTCACCAGTAGCCTCGAAGGGGCTGGTGTGATTCGAGGATAATGCCTCAAAAGAATTAGTGAGACTGTTGCTATGAAGGACCTGGATCGATACGAAATTTGAATAGAAGAGGGAAGGTTTGGGGAAAACCAAGGATAGATTGCCTGGCTTTCCATCAAGCCTCAGGATGGGCACTGGCTCGAACACAAGTGGGTCCCGGCCCAAGGCGGATTCCAGGCCGTTGGGCGCTCCGTCTCCGTCGCTGTCAGCGTTGAAACCTGCAATCCACTCAAGAGTTTCGCCCTGATACTCCACGGCTCCCAAATCAGGCTTGGCTCCGTGCGAACGGGGGAGTCTCCGCTGATCGAATTCCTTGTCGTTTGTCCCACCTGCGTCGATGACCGGTGAGCTTGCCCTGGGAGGCATGGTTTCGGTTGAGCCACCATAAAATCCCAAGGGGAGAAGGTCGGCAGATCCACCGAGCAGCGAGAGTTGGTCGCCTGCCGTCGTGGCCGGATCGATCTCGAGATCTTTGGTGTTTTCTGTAATGATCGAACTGAAGATCTTGGTTCTGCTTCCTTGAAAGTCATGAAATCCCCGGCCGCGGTTTAAAGCGATGGTGCAATGAGTCAGGGTAGTTCTTCCCCGCCAATCAACGACACCATGGCAGTGGTTGTGTGCGACCGTGACCTGATCCAGATTTAATTCTGCGAAGAGTGACGACCAGGCATAGACGGCTGCTCCGTGAAGGATCAGCGGATGGTCAAAAACAAGCGGATTGGTGATGCGATTTCGGGTGATGCTACTGGAGCGAATTGAGGTCTGCCCATCAGCGTAAATGGCTGCTCCTTCGAAGTCACATTGATTGCGGTCAAAGATGCAGTTGGTGATGTCAGCTTGTCCGTTTGACTGAACATGGAGTGCTCCCCCCAAACGCAAAGCCCGGTTCCGCGTAAAATGGCAAAGGTTGAGGTTGAGGATTCCCTGGGTCGTGATCGCTCCGCCCTCCCAACTCGACCCGCGGGAGAGTGCCAAGTTTTCAAAACTGATTTGAGATCCTCTGCCGAAGATAAAGAGACGTTCCTGGCCCGCTCCGTGAATCTTTTGCAGGTGCGGGTGAACGGGGCCCGCGATTTTGAGTTCACGTTCTGAGAAAATTTCACCAAGGGGTAGGTGAATAATGGAATCTTTGACTTCCGGTCCGAAGGAGATGAGTGACCCCGGTCTGGCGAAGGTGATTGCCTCCCGGAGGGACAGGGCATGTTCGTCGGGGTGAGCTGAGAGTTGATCACGGGAAACGCGAACGACCGGATCGGAAATGACTTCGCCCAACCGGGGATAGAATCCTGATTCAACCGCTCCGATAGCCCGGCGTTTCCCGGAGGACGGGAGATACCCAAGTTGATCGGGTGTGATCACCTGCCCGTTGGTGAGGAGGACGGAGGCGGGGGACTCAGGAAGCGGGGGCATGACCGGGGTGAATGCGCCGTGATCCGCGAGCGGCCCAAGGAGGGCATCGCCGTTGATGAGATTTGGCCCGAGTAGGGTGAGGCCGGAAACCTGATATTTTTCGGGATCGCCGGAAATATTGTCAGCTCCGCCGGTGCCATTTCCAGTGATGATGGAGTGTTCGATGGTGGCTCTCGCGTTCGGAGTTGATTGAACAACCCCGCTCTGATTTCGGGAGATGGTCGAGAGTCTGACTGTAACCATGCCATCGCTGCGGATAGCGGTGCCTTTGTTGTTGGCCAGGGTCGAGTTTGCGACGACGAGCGTGGAGTCCGTCTTGGTTCTAATCACGTTGGAACCGAGGAATTCCTCTTCTCCCCGGTCATGGTGCGCAATGGTAGAGGACTGGATCGTAGCCGATCCACCGGACTCAAGGTAGATGGCACTGCCCTCCTCGGCTGAATTTTCAAAGAGGTGACAACCATTCAGGGAGAGGGATCCAGAGACAAGAAAGGCACCGCCGTGATCAGCCTTGCCGCCAGTGAGGCGAAGTTTTTTCAAGGTGAGCGATGCTTCTTCACGGATCTCACACAGCCGGAGCCCGCTGTTCCCCCGGATTGTGAAACCATCGGGGAGATTAGAGGCGTCAATCTCGACGGAGTCGTTCACTAAAAGCGGGGATTCCAGAATCAGGGTTTGTCCATTGAGAGACGGATGAAAGGAAATGGTTTCTTCCGGCTGAATGTTTGCCATGGCTAGGCGGAGACTTCCCGGGCCATGGTCTTGAACGTTGGTGACAACAGTCTGTCCGCCGACAAGGATTATCAGCGAAAGATAGAATGCACAAAGTAAATACACAATTTGACTCTGGGGTGCCGAACGGATCCCTGCAAGTGTTTAGTTTGCAGGATGTGTCACCTTCTTGGGGATCCCAGAATCGTGGTATTTGGGGTCGGTAAGAGTTTTTAAGAATGCGATGAGGGCGGCTTGGTCTTCATTGCTGAGTTGGAGTCCGAGCTTGGGGTGTTTGGCGAGGTTTGGGTCGAGAGTGGAGGTTCTCTCAATGGAACCGCTGTAGTGGGCGATGACTTCTTCGAGCGTTTTGAATCGGCCATCGTGCATGTAGGGGCCGGTGAGAACGAGGTTTCTAAGGCTTGGGGTGGAGAACTTCCCACCGAGTCCATTGTCGTGGAATTGATGGTCTGAAAAATTGGCTCCGCCATGACAGTGGAAGCAGTCGGCTCCGTATTGATTGCTGCGTGGTTTGTATTCTGTGAAGAAGAGCTCCATGCCGCGTTTTTCACTCGAGGTGAGCTCGGCCTTGCCGGACATGGCCTGGTCAAATTTTGAGTTGTAGCTGGTGAGGGTGAGGAGGAAGTTTTCCAGTGCGAGGGTGATCTTCTCTTCAGTGACCGGACCAGGGCCAAAGGCTTTGTCAAATTGGGGGCGGGATGATTTTTCGAGGGTGGCAACGACAGTTCTGAGGTCGGAGGCCATTTCTAGGTGGTCTTCGATGGGTTGAAGAACCTGGTCACGGAGGGACTTGGCCCTGCCATCCCAGAAGAAGGATGATTTCCAGGCGAGGTTAAAGAGGGGCATCGAGTTGCGGTCGCCCGACTGTTCATTGATGCCCTTTGAAAGAGTCAGACCATCGGTGAAGGCCTTGTCCTGATGGTGGCACGAGGCACACGAGATCGTGCCGTTTTTTGAAAGAGATTTGTCGTGGAAGAGCTTTTCTCCGAGGGTGACCCGTTCGGTGATCAGGGGGGTGTCGCGAGGGAGAAGCGGGATGGAGAAGCGCCGACTCATTTTAAAGGGCACCTCTGGGAACCTCAGACTTTCAACATATTGGAAGATTTGAGAAACTCTGAGGATGAGCAGATACCGAGACCATCATCGCGGAGGAGGACTTTTTTCGTCCCTTGAACATCAACAGGAGATGGAGCGACAAGAGATCGGCATCCTCAAGCTACGAGGGATCATCGATTGGGAGAGCTTCCGTCCGGTGCTTGAAGAAGTCACTGGTTACGCCCAAAAAGATTGGAGCAAGGGAGGCCAGCCGCCCTTTGATCCGGTCTTGATGTAGGAGAGGCGCGAGAGGGAAAGGGTTTCGGTGCTCTTGTATTTGAGAGAATTGAGAGTGAGGGGTTGATCATCAAATTGATGTGAGAGGTCGATGCGAAGCGAACCTGCAAAGAGAGGGGTGAAAAGAACCAGCAGGCAAACTAGGGTTCTCAAGGCCCAAGTGTCAGTCTTCGAGGTGGGCACAGGCCCGACTCCGAAGGCTGGAAGGATGACGTGGAGGTTTTTCAATCGAGTTGGAATTGATGACTGTTTGGTGAAGCTATTTGATGGCGGCCCCTTCTTCCTTTTCTTTCTGCACCGGGCGACCTCCACGACCTTCGATCTTTACTCCTTCGCTTTTTCCGGAGAGTTGGGCTGTTACTGATTCGATACGCCGTTTGATGAATGGTTTTATGGCGAGGACATCACGGGAGACTGCGGTATTTTTTCCAGATTTATCGCCATCAATTCCCAATTTGAGATCGGCAAATTCCTCATTGCTTAAGTGTGGTATCAGGGCTTTCGTGAAGGTGGTGATGCGTGCGGAGAGATTTTTTTCGGTGAACCAATTCTTGAGTAAACCCTTTAGCTTTCTCTGGTAAATTTTGGGGAATTCTTCAGTGGCGAAGAGGCGTTCAAGAAGGGGGATTTTGGATATCCAGGGTCGCTTGATGTCCCATTCCACAAGTTGTTCAGGAGTGCTACCTATTGAGAACGTTCCAAAGGCCTCATTGACATCCCATGGGAGAAGACGGGTTTTATGATCGGCTCGGTCCACAACCAGATAGTAGTTATGTGGAGCATTGACGTAGCTGTCGAGGCTGGCGAGCAGGCTGGTGGCGGCGAGGTAGCCTGCGTAGAGATCAAGGTCCAATTTCCGGCCGATCTTTTTGGAGAAATTTTCGTCGGAGGATTTTCCGATGAAGTTCAGGAAGTTGCCAAATTTACGAATTTGAGTGCTGCTATTTTCGCCTCCCTTAATATTGAAGGCCTCTTTGTATTGTTCAAGATCATTGCCTGGTCTCTGCCAATTGGCGGAGCCTTCGGGTTTCATGAGGACGCTGTCTTTCGAATTTTCGCCAAACTTGCGGACGAGAAAATCTTGATCCACCTGTTCGATGAGGACGTAGACGCCGAGAGTTTTTTCCTCGAACTCACCCTCGACCGAGAGGCTCACCGTGGCCCAACCGGTGCCCGGGGTCGGAAGGCCGGCGGCTTGATAGGTTTCATAGGCCAGCTTCTCCTTCATGAAAGCTGGATCGAGATACGAATTCGACAAATTAAACTTTGTCCGGCCATGAAGTTTTTGGCCGGTGACAAAGCGATCAGTATCGATCTTCAAAGGTCTTTTAAAGCTTCCGGCGGAGAATCGATAGGAAGAGTTTCCCTTGAAGCGAAGGCCGGCGTTTTCAAATTTTTCGCCATCGATGGTGATGTCGGCTTTGACATACTCGAAGTTCGTCCCGGACCCGCCTCTGCCGCCACCGCGTGGGGGAGGTCCGCCGGGTCCACCGGGAGGGGGACCGTTTGGTCGACCACCTGGAGGAGGCCCATCAGGTCGACCGGGTTCTCCGCGGGGCGGTCTATCCCGTCGGCCTTCTCCTCGCGGTTCTCCGTCGCGAGTCTCTACTCCACGAGGTCCGCGCCCTCCGTGTTCCCTTGGTGCAGGCTGCATTTTCTCCCAGGATTCCCTGCTGAGTGCGATGTCGATCTCCACGACGTGATTTTCTACGTAAACTGACTTCCAGAAGGTGTCTTCGTCCTCTTCTTCTGCGAAGACTGGGAGAAGATACAAGATCATGGCGGCAATGACTTTCGGGATCATTGATCGATTTGCGAGAGCTTGGAGGGGTTTCATTGGAAAATCTAAGGGAGAATACTGATGGAACATGAATGCTGCGTGAATCAGGAAAAAACGCGCTGTTTTGGCCCGACCTTGACCTTTTGGGCCCTCGTGCCTAGCGTCCCGCCCTGATCTCTAGCGCTATGAGCACTCCAGAAGGAAAATCCTACAAAGACACCCTGTTTCTGCCGAAAACAGATTTCCCCATGAAAGGGAATCTGACCGTGCGTGAGCCGGCTCGCCTCGAAAAGTGGAACTCCGATGGTCTTTACGCGCGAATTATTGCCAAGCGGAAGGCCGAGAATGCCCCGCGCTTCATTCTTCATGATGGTCCGCCGTTTGCAAACGGGGACGTTCACATGGGCACCGGCCTGAACAAAGTGCTCAAGGATTTCGTGGTGAAATCGAAGACAATGGCGGGATTTGAGGCGCCCTATATTCCCGGTTGGGACTGCCACGGGCTCCCCATCGAATTCAAGGTGATGCAGGATGAGGATGCTCGTGATGTCGAGCCGGCCGAGATCCGTCGTCGTTGCGAAACTTTTGCCCGGGGCTGGATCGATACCCAGCGCGAGTCCTTCAAGCGCCTCGGCGTTTTTGGAGACTGGGATCATCCTTACCTCACTCTCGATCCGGGCTATGAGGCCAATATCATCAGGACTTTTGCCGCTCTGATCGAAAAAGGGTGTGTTTATCAGTCCAAGAAACCAGTCCAGTGGTCCTATGGTGCCAAGACCGCACTTGCTGAGGCGGAGGTCGAGTATCAGGACAAGAAATCGACTGCGGTTTTTGTGAAGTTTGATCTTCCTGCACGCGATGCTCTTCCCGATGGCGCTTCCATCGCGATCTGGACCACCACGCCGTGGACTCTTCCCGCCAACCTCGGGATCGCGGTGCACGAGCGCTTCACATATACCATTGGAAAGTATTCGAACGGCGAAACCATCATTGTGGTTCGCGATCTTCTCACTGATTTTCAGGAGAAAACCGGTCTGACCCTTGATGAGGAATTGGGCGAAATCAAGGGAGCCGAACTCGAAGGCCTGGAAGCACAGCACCCTTTCCTCGATCGCACTTCGAAAGTGATCCTTGCTCCTTTCGTAACCACCGAGTCGGGAACCGGCGCGGTTCACATCGCCCCCGGACATGGCGCGGACGATTACTCTATCGGACAACAGAATGGTTTGGCCGTATTGAGCCCCGTGGATGACGACGGGCTTTTCACCGACGAGTGCGGCCTGCCCGAGCTTGTCGGAACGCACGTTTTCAAAGGGAATGCCCGAATTGTTGAGATTCTCACCGAAAAGGGTGCCTTGCTTGGCGAGGAAACCTACGAGCACAGCTACCCGCATTGCTGGCGTTCCAAAACTCCCATCATCTTCCGTGCGGTTGAGCAGTTTTTCATCTCGATTGATCAGCTGCGTGAGAAAGCACTCACCGAGATTGATGAAGTCGAGTGGCTTCCCAAGTGGGGCCGCAATCGGATTTATGGAACCGTCGAGGCCCGCCCCGATTGGTGCATCTCGCGCCAAAGAACCTGGGGTGTTCCGCTTCCTGTTTTCTTTGATAAAGGAGGTGAGCCTATCGTGTCTTCGGACCTCGCCAGGAAAGTGGCGGGCCTTGTGGAAAAAGAAGGAACCAATGTCTGGTTCGAGAAATCTGATGCCGAGCTCGCTTCACTCTTCGACCTTCCCGAAGGCTCCACAAAGTGCCGTGATACCCTCGATGTCTGGATCGATTCCGGCTCTTCGCATGTGGCCGTTCTCGATGCTCATCCTGAACTGAGTGCGCCTGCGGATCTTTATCTTGAAGCCACCGACCAACACCGCGGTTGGTTCCAGAGTTCCCTCATGCTGAGTGTCGGAGTGCGTGACAAGGCTCCTTACAAGACCGTGATGACCCACGGTTTCGTGGTAGATACCGAGACCGGGAAGAAGACTTCAAAGTCAGATGCCAAGAAGAAGGGGAAGCCCACGGATGCGGCTCACTTTTACGGCAAGTATGGTTCCGATATCCTTCGTCTTTGGGTGAGTTCGGTGGATTGGCAGAACGAGGTTCCATTCAGCGAGAAGCTCTTCCAGCAAGTCGGAGAACCTTACCGTCGACTTCGTAATACCTTCAAGATTCTTCTCGGCAACATGCGTGACGAGAGGGTGGAGGAGCCTGCTTCACTTCCGCTCATCGACCAATGGATCATGGAGCGTCTGCAAGTCATCATCGCCGAAGTACGGGATGCCTACGAGAAGTATGACTTCCGCAAGGTCTTTTCTCTGGTCAACCAATTTGCCGCGAGTGATCTCAGTGCCAACTACATTGATATGACCAAGGATCGTCTCTACTGCGACGCTGGGGACAGCGGCGAGAGAAAGGCCAGCGTGTGGGTGATGGGGCAACTCTTCGATGCTCTTGTGAAGCTCCTCGCGCCAATTCTCGCTTACACCAGCGAGGAGGCTTGGGAGCACGCCGGACGTGACGGTAGTATCCACGAGCAGGATTTTCCGAAGGTGAATCCCAGGTATGCCACCACCGGGGCGATCGAAACCGTGGAGAAGCTCCACGAAATCAAAGCCGTCATGCAGACCGCGATTGAGGAAAAGGTGCAGGCCAAGGAGTTCAAAAAGAATAACGAAGCCAGCGTCACTCTGACCGTGCCATCGAACAATCCATGTCTTGAATTGCTCAAGGATCACCAGTTCGCGACCGAATTCTTCATTGTGAGTGAGCTGAAGGTTGTCGAAGGCGACGCTCTGACTGCGACCGTTGAAGCGACTCCGCATCCAATGTGCCCCCGTTGCCGCAAATATGAGCCACCGGTCAATGACGACGGCCTCTGCCAGCGTTGTGCGGATGCGGTGTGATTGAATCCGCTTCCGTCATCCGGGTGGTTACGGTGACGTAATCTTCAATCGGAAAAACCGGTCTGTTTCGGTGAGCGGAACAGGCACGCTTGTCTCGTGTCCGGTGGCAACGCCGGGAGTCGCTTCGGTCGTTGGGAAAGAAAGGAGATCCGTGCTGCTTTCGACGGTGTAGTGATAGCCGGGAACAGATTGATACCATAGGTCGCCATTGGCATCCAGGTTGACGGATGGAGCCCTTAGGATGTTGCCGTTCCAATATTTTTGCGAGTGGACGAAAGCAGCCTTGCCGATCTTTGAGCCCATAATACGGCCCGGTCCGTCATCGGGTGAGACATGGATGCCTCCGTAAATCCGTGATTCGCCTGCTTCGTCAGCAGCGTCAAAATAGGTGGCCCACTGTAGCGTGACGTCGGTGGTGGGTCCCGCCTCGAATTGGAGATCGCCGGCGGGGATGGTGTAGGAAAAAAGTCCGCCTGGAAAGAAGGTGGAGCCAGTGAAGAGTGCCATGACTTCAGCGGCGGCCCGACTGAACCCGGAGTGCCCGGAAACGTATCCGGCAAAGGCCGGTGTGACGAAGGTATCACGTTGATACGGGAGCCATTCCTGGGCGAGGATCCACTCCCGGCCTCCGGCTTCGGTCTCAGGGTCATCGGGTTCACCGGGCCAGGAGTTGACCGCAATTTTGCCGATATGAAAGGAAAGATGGCTGTGGTAGCTCGCTACGGTTATCGGGGTAATTTCTTCCACCAGTCTGGGGACGAGGGGCAATTGGTTGCTGCGGGCGAGGTAGCGGATCGCCGAGATCGGGCGGACGTAGTCGTAGTGGGCTTTGACTCCCCAGACTGCAACGGCCGTGTTGTGAAGGGCTGCATTGAGGGCCAGGTAGAGCTTGAGTTCCCATTCGAGGGTGTCGAGAGTCGGGCCGCTGCCGCTAATTCGAAGGGCCAGGGAGGGGTCGGCGATCATCAGATCGGTGACTTCATTGGCGAGAACATTCCAGTGTCCCGGCGGGGTTTCCGATTCCGGACCATCAGCCCAAAATTCAGCGACACATCGTCCAAAATCAGCGTGCAGGACTTCGTTATCGGGGTAGGGAAGGCCAGTGGCCGGGTTGACCGGATGACCGGTTCCATCATTGGTTCCAAGCGGGTTGTTGCCACGTGCCGACGGTGACAGGTTGATTGTGGTGGTATCAGCGGGATCTAGCAGCGCGGAATATTCGAGGACCTCGATGGCATTATTTTTGTAGTCGAGATCACCGGCTTCTCCCAGTTTTGGAGGTTCGCCGGGATCGAAGTAGAGATCATCGGCATTCAGGTCGCGGGAAAACAAACCAAATGCTTTTACACTTCCCCAGTGGGGACTGACGAATCGCTGGACCTTGGAGGCAATTTGACCGTTTTGAGTGGAGGCGACACTGAACGCCAGGGGCTGCCAGCGATTGAGATCGGACCATCCGCTTGGATACTCTGAGGCCGTGTCGTTGGTGGTCAAAATGAGCGGTGAATTCACCGCACGATAGCCTGTATCATCGGAGTAGCCGGGAGCTGTGCTTTCGTTGGCACCATCCGCCAATCCATGGGCAATGATGGATGCTGCGACTCTGTTCCCTAGAGCGGAGGGCTCACTTCCGTCCGTGGAAGTGAGTTCGGTGTCGTATCCGAGGCTGTCCATGCGAAGATCCAGAGCAGCAAGAGTGGTGGCGGAATTTGTTGAGAGCGAGTAGCGATGTTTGAGCACCCGGTAGGCCGCGTAGCTGATGGCTTCATGGCGCGCGGTTTCGACGGAAAATCCAATGGGAATGACCGCGCTTTCATTATGTAGATGGCCAATTGCCCCGTCATCGTATGCCGCCCAGGCATCCCACATCGCCACCGAGAGGTGAAAGAGATTTCGGGCGTGAACAGTGGGGGCGGGAAAATCGATACGAATGGCGGCGAGATTTTCTTCATTCCACTGCCGTGCCACGCTTTCCCCGGTTGCCATGGGGGAATATCCAAGAAGGGCAGGAAGAAGAGCTATGACTCTGATTCTTAAATGGCCCAAAGCCTTTCTGCTCATGGCAGGACAATAGGTCCATTTTTTTGCGGAGTAAACCGGGAGTTGGGGTGAGTGAAAAATGTCGTCCCATGATGCCTGTTGAAGGCGGATTATTCAGGGTTTTGGTTTATGTCGACTGAAAATGCAGATTGGCATCCCACGACGGGGAAGCTATCAATCCCTTCCGATTTTCTCTTATCGGTCCTATTTTCCAGTTCAATTACCCATGCAGATTTCTTGTCCTCATTGTTCGACGGCGCTTGATGTTACCCCCGAGCACTTGGGGCAGCAGGTTCAGTGTCCGGCTTGCCAAAACCGATTGACGGTTCCTTCCGAAATTGCTCCAACGGAAGGCTCACCCGGTCCCAAGCATCCCGAACGAATCGGATGGGAGGAAGGGGACCACGCCAATGTGAGCTTCGGAAAGAGCCTTCTGCTTGGAGTATTGCTGACGGTTGGTTTCATGGGGCTGATGTTTCCGTTCCTGGGAACACGACTCGGCGACCTTTTCCTTGATCGCGGATGGGTGAACTGGGTTGAAACCTTCCTTTTCTGTTGGGGCCTGGTGATGCTCGTGATGAAGTGGAAGAAGAACAAGGCTCAGGAAAGGGCGACTTTGCTGAATCTTTTCCCCGAGCATCTGGGGCGGGAGATTCATATTGGGAATGTGGGTGCTTTTATCGACAATGTTTACAATGCTCCCGCCAAGCTACGGGACAGTCTTATGGTAAACCGGATACGGAAGGCCCTGGAGCTTTTTGAATCCCGGGTCAACAACCAGGAGGTGTCAGACTTTCTTAACACGCAATCGGATATTGATGCCAATCGCTCCAGTAGTTCGTATTCGCTGGTTAAGGTTTTTCTGTGGGCCATTCCCATCCTCGGCTTTATCGGAACGGTGATCGGTTTGTCGGTTGCGGTGGGATCCCTTGCGATGGGCGACACTTCGGATCAAGATGCGCTGAGAGAGTCGATCAATAGTCTCACCGGTGGTTTGGGTACGGCCTTTGATACGACCTTGCTGGGTTTGATTTTGAGTATCTTGATGAGTTTTCCCCTCGCGGTGGTTCAGAAGAAAGAGGATGAGACCCTGACCATGATCGATTCATTTTGTGTGGAAAAACTTCTGCCCAAACTCAATGACAGTCGGACTTTGGTTGGTGAAGAGCTGATTCAGCAGGCCGATAGTATTCCGCAATTGGTGACCTCACTGGCGAAGGCGCACGAGACTTTTCTGGTGAACTTGAACGAGTCTACCCGCATGCTGACGGAGTCGGCCGAGTTTCTTCAATTAAGGCTGACCGAGCATCAGAGGGTGGTTGAAAAGACTTTCACCGATGCAGCCAGCAAATTGCTGGAGACGAGTCGTGATGTCTTCCTGAGATCCAACAATCAACTTGAGAAGAGTTTCGAAAGTATCGCGACGGGGATCGATTCGATGAACCAGTCGCTCAAGCAGCTCGGGGAGAACCAAATTCCAAACGAGGCCAAGAAGAAGCGCGGCCTTTTCTCCAAATCCTGATGATTTAAGCTGTGGGCCGCCGAGCAAAAGATTCCGAAAACGGGGTTTCCCTGTTTCCCTTCATGAGCATCCTGGCATGCCTCATTGGGATCCTGACATTGATGATCAGCGTGATGATGCAGGTCCAGCAGATGAAGAAGGCCGGTCGGACCGAGGAAGAAATGGCACTTGCGATGAAGAATCGTGATCTCATCAAGAAGGCTGCAATTTTGGTGAAGGAGAATGACGACAAGAAGGGAAAGCTTGAAAGGGAAAAGGCCACGGTTTCGGCGATGGCGAAATTGAAAGACCGGAAGATTGCGCTAACGATGGAGTTGGAGGGCTTGAAAAAAGCCAGGGATAAAAGCCGGTCTGACGCTGAATTGCAGAAGCAAGTCGAGAACATGAGGAAGGAGATCGTGGCGATCAAGGGGGAGCGGCCACCACTCGCCAAGCGACTCAAACAATTGGAGGACGAGCTGAAAAAGAGAAAGGAAATGCCAAAACCAAAGGGCTCGGTTAAGGTGCAGCCAAGAGGAGTTCTGGGTGGCGGTGCGGATGTGATTTTCTTTGTCGAGTGCAACTCAACCGGGATTGTGTTGCTCGATGCAGAAGGTGGCAAAAAGAAGATCTCCACGGCCGCGATCAAGACGAGCGGGGTGTTTGCCAAGTATCTGGACCGGGTGAAAAAGACCGAGGATTCCATGGTTTTGTTTCTGATCAGAAAAGCCGGGAACGAAGGCTATCGATGGGCGGCGGGGACGGCTGAACTAAAGTATAAACTGCCAACCGGGAAGCTGCCTCTGCCGAACGACGGGGAGATTGATCTCTCACTTTTCAATAAGAAGTAACGATGGGACGCCGCCGCAAATCCAACTCGGACGAGGGAGTCAATCTGGACTCTCTCATGGATGCGCTTACCAATGTGGTGGCGGTGCTAATCCTGGTTTTGATTTTGGTGCAGGCTGATGTCAGCAAGAAGGTGGTTGAATTCCTTGAAGGGCTGGAGCCGGCAACTCCGGAGCAAGTCGAGGCATCGGAACAGGAGGTTGCGGCCCTTGCGAAGAGGGAGGCTGAACTGGATCAGCTGCTACAGAAGGATGCGCCCACCCAAAAGGAGATCGAAGCGGAGCAGCGCCAACTCGCTTTGCTGGAAAAAGATGCGAAGGAGCGGGAGGAACTATTGGTCGAACTGAAGGAATTGCAAAAAGCGGCAAAAGTAGCCCGCGAACAGAGGGATGCTGAAGCGAAGATAACCGAGCAAATTCAAGATGGAATCGCAAAGCTAGAGGCTCTTCTGGATGACACTCCCATCCTAAAGGTCGAGCCGACCATTGTGGGGATTCCTGCCAGTCGCCCTATTCCGGACAATGCCGAAATCTATCGTGCGATCGTGATTCACAACCGGATTCACTTCATCGATACCGTCACTCCGCTGGAATTATTTGAGGCGGAGTTTAAGAAGGCGAAAAATGATTTTCCCAACCAGAGGATCAAGCGGCGGGGAGCTGATCGGTATCTCTATCAGGCCCCACCAATTCTGAAGCACTTTAAGGACTTTGATTTTAAGAATTCGCGAGAGCAAAAACATGAAGTGTCGGCCTATCCGACTTCGACCCGCCTGCATATCCGGGTCTCTCCTGATCTTAAAAATGGTGGGACTTCTTTGGAGGAGTTGGCGGCATCCCGCAGTCAATTTGCCAGAATTCTGGATAAGCTAAGGCTCAACCGCAAGGCGGTGTTGATCTTTAATGTCCATCCCAATTCGTTTAACACCTATCTGAAAGCAAGGCAGCTTGCTGATCGCGAGAAAGTGACGGCAGGCTGGGAGGTTAATGGCTCAAGTTCTCTTGTGATCCGTATTGACGACATCGAAATTGAAAGGCAGCAGGAGCCCGCTCCGGCGAAGCCCGGACCGGAGCGGCCGCCCAATCTTCCTACCAAGATTGACTAGGTGGCTAAAAGTTTTGGCACCCGAAATTCCGAATGCCTCTTGCCATCGGGTTTCTTGATTCGTAAATGGAGGGGTTATGAAATCCCTCTTCGTTGCTTTGATTGTTGCGGGCCAATTGTCGGCGGATTCCACCTCCCTGCGACTTTACTGGACGGATAAGGATCTGGGGCTAATTCAAGCGTCCGACCCTGATGGGGAGAACCGGGAGACTATTTTGAGCGGGCTTTCCGACCCGAGAGGTCTTGCCGTGGATGTCAGTCAGGACAAAATATTCTGGGCAGTGCATGAAGCGGATGGAGCAATTTGGCGGGCCAATTGCGATGGGACCGACGCAGAGGTGTTTATAGGTTCCTTGAATGAGCCTGCCGATCTCCTTTTGGATTCTGAAAGCCGCATGATCTATTGGGTTTCGGAGGGCGGAGGCCAGATTCAACGGGCAGATCTTGATGGGGGCCGTGAAGTAGAGGCTATCGTGACCGGACTTGTTCGGCCCTACTATCTGGAATTGGATGAGGGCTTCGTGTATTGGAGCTACTTTAATAGCAGTGTTATTGAACGGGCCTCAATCAACGGTGGCGCCAATCGTTCGGTCGTAGTCTCCGGCCAGCAAAGAGTGCGTGATCTCGAAATTAATGACGGGGTCATCTATTGGTGTGATCGAAACAGTAGTGAGCTGCGGAGCCGTGAGGTGAATGGAATCGGTGGAGGAACAGTTTTGTTTTCGGGAGGAATTTTGGATCGTCCCCACGGATTGGTTCTCGATCCGATTTCCGGGACGATGTATTGGACGGATACAGAGACCCAATTGATAGGCTCCGGCTCCATGGATGGAAGTGGTTCAACAACTTCGCTGGCATCAACGGGTTTGGATGGTCCGTGGGCTATTGATTTGGTGAGACCCGTTCCCTTGGCTGATCCCTATGATGCATGGCAAAGAGATCATTTTTCAGATGAAGATCTCGCTGACCCTGCGAAGGAGTTGACGGTATGGGGAGACGATGCAGATCCGGATGGTGACGGGGCTGCGAATATCCTCGAGTACGCCCAGGGGACGGATCCTAATTCACCGGTCGTGAGCTCAAATACGATGTCCGTCACAAGCGGTGAGAAAGTTCAGGTTGTTTTTCGGATGAGATCTGATGATCCGGACTTGGATTTTGCCTTGGAGGCAATCGATGACCTTTCGCTGGATCTCTGGGATAGCGATGCCTTTGCAGAAGTGGGAGAGCGGGTTCCCGATCCAGACGATGGTTCCTATCAGCTGATTACAATGGAAGCGGATGCGGGTGTGATTGCAAAAAATTTTGCGAGGCTGAGGGTATCACGTTAGACTCGAAGTTCATTGTAGATTCATCTTGAGCCAGTAGTCTGCTGGTATGAGTAAGAAGTATTTGATGATGCCCTTGGTGGGCATGTTTGTCGGAGTGGCATTTGGTGGAGAAATGTGGCCCCAGTTCCGTGGAAGTAATGGTGTCGCAGCGATTGATGACGCAACCTTGCCCTTGAAATGGAGTGCCAATGAAGGTGTCAAATGGAAGACCGAGTTGCCGGGCCCGGGAAGTTCCAGTCCAATCTTCTGGGACAACAGACTCTTTGTGACCTGTTATACCGGATACGGAATCGATGAGAAGAATGTTGGGGATGCCAAGAAGCTTGGGCGCACCCTTCTCTGCCTTGATCGTCAAAGTGGCAAGATTCTCTGGAAGAAAGAGGTGCCGCTTGGCAATCCGGAGGATGACTATCGGGGGTATTTGACCGAGCATGGCTACGCGAGCTCCACCCCGGTGACCGATGGAAAACATGTCTATGCTTTCTTCGGGAAATCCGGAGTTCACGCCTTCACTGTCGATGGTGAAAAGGCCTGGAGTCAACAAGTTGGTGGGTCATCCAGTAATCGACGATGGGGATCTGCCGCCAGCCCGATCTTGGTTGGCGATTTACTCATCGTGAATGCAGCCGATGAAGGACGGGCGGTCATCGCATTTGACAAGGCGACCGGAGATGAAAAGTGGCGGTATGAAGCGAAGCAACTGGAGCTGACTTACAATACGCCAACCGTGCATACCCCAAAGTCAGGCAAAGCGGAGTTAGTGATTGCGGCACCGAATGAATTGTTTGCCCTCGATCCCAGAACCGGCAAGAAGTTGTGGTGGGCGAAGTCGGAGATTCCGGGGAATATTTCTCCATGTGTGATCAGTGAGGGAGAGGTTCTGTTCACGACCGGCGGCTATCCACTAAAGGGCGCGATCGCGATCAAAGGTGGTGGTTCGGGTGATGTGACGGATCAAATTCTCTGGAAAAGTAAGACCTTCTCCTACGTGCCGAGCTCGGTTTACAAGGACGGCCTTCTCTTTTGGGTGAACGATGAGGCGAGCGTCATTGCGATGGACCTTAAGAAAGGCGAGACCGTGACCAAGCGGAGTGTTGACGCGATTAAGAAACGCAAGAAGTTCAGCTTCTATGCTTCGACCCTGCGAGTGGGGGATAAACTTGTCGCAGTGAGTCGGAGGAATGGTACCTTCATCTTTGAAGCTGCGAAGGGCATGAAGTTGGTCGGGGTGAATACCCTCGGCGACGAATCGGATTTTAATGCCACTCCGGCCTTGGCGAAAAATGCGATTTATCTTCGTTCGAACAAGGCGGTCTATTGTATCTCGAAGTAGTCAATGTCTGGTTTGCAGGGCTTGCTCGAGGGAATCTGGATTTCAGCTTCGGCTGGAGGTCCGATGGTTTCGCTTTCCCAAGTGGAGGTTGAAAAAGGGAGAGGACTCATTGGGGATCGTTACCACGGTGGCGAGGGGACTTTTTCTCGCTGGCAGCGCCCAAACCGCGCAGTTTCGTTGATCGAGTCTGAGGCCCTGGAGGGCATCATGAAGGAACGCGGTATCGATCTCTCGGCGGGGAGGCATCGTCGCAATCTCACAACGAAGGGGGTTTCATTGTCAGCCCTCGTTGGTGGTCATTTTCGAATTGGAACCGTTCTTTTTCGCGCCTCTGCGACCTGCCCTCCCTGTCGGTATCTCGAAAGGATTTTGGGGCAAGGTGTCTTTGAAGCTCTCCGTAATCGGGGCGGGATACGTGCCGAAGTGGTGGAAAGTGGTCTCGTCAAAAAAGGAGATCCACTGGTGTCCATGCAAGATCAGAAGGCCTTGCCTTAGTTGGGCAATTGCGACCTACCCAAGCAGAGGTTTAATGAGCTCGCCGTGGACGTCGGTGAGGCGGTAGTGGCGGCCTTGAAATTTGAAAGTGAGTTTTTTGTGATCAACGCCCAGGAGGTGGAGGATACTGGCGTGGAGGTCATGAACGCTTACGGGATCTTTGTTGATGTTGTAGGAATAGTCGTCGGTTTCGCCGATCGATTGGCCGGGTTTAATGCCGCCGCCGGCAAGCCACATCGAGAAGCAGCGCGGGTGGTGGTCGCGGCCAAAGCCGGTGGGAGTGAGGTTGCCCTGGCTGTAAACAGTGCGGCCAAATTCTCCTCCCCAGACGATGAGGGTGTCATCAAGAAGGCCTCGTTGTTTGAGGTCTGTGATGAGAGCGGCGGACGCTTGGTCTGTTTCCTTACAGCGTGTGGTGAGTTGTTTTTGGAGACCGCTGTGAGTGTCCCAACCGCGGTGGAAGAGTTGCACGAAGCGGACGCCGCGTTCGCTGAGGCGGCGGGCCATGAGGGCGTTGTAGGCGTAAGTACCGGGCTTGCGGGCGTCTTCGCCATAGAGTTCGAAGGTGCTCTCGGGCTCGCTTGAAACGTCGGTGAGTTCGGGAACCGACATTTGCATGCGGTAGGCCATTTCGTATTGCGCGATCCGGGTTTCGATTTCGGGATCGTAAAACTCCTGATGGTGAATGCGATTGAGTGCCCCGATTTGGTCGAGGGTTTTGCGGCGAAGATCGGTGGAGATGCCTTCGGGGTTGTTCAGATAGAGCACTGGGTCCTTGCCGGAACGAAAGCGAACTCCCTGGTGCTTGGAGGGAAGGAATCCCGCACCCCAGAGTCGGTCATAGAGTGCCTGGCCACCGCGGTTGGAAGTCATCGCGACGAAGGCCGGGAGGTTGGCGTTTTCACTGCCGAGACCATAGGAAAGCCATGAGCCGATGGAAGGGCGACCAGCCAATTGAAAGCCGGTTTGAAAAAAGGTGATGGCCGGATCGTGGTTGATGGCCTCGGTGTGCATCGAGCGGATCACGCTGATGTCATCGGCAACGTTGGAGAGATGCGGGAGGAGATCGGAATTGAGCCACTGGCCGCTCTGCCCCGCTTGCTTGAAGTTGAAGGTGGACTTGGCGACTGGAAAAGATGTTTGTCCGGCCGTCATGCCGGTGAGGCGTTGTCCGTTGAAGATCGATTCAGGAACCTCTTTGCCGTGATGCTTTGCAAGCTGCGGCTTGGGATCAAAGAGATCCATTTGTGGTGGCCCGCCACTTTGGAAGAGGTAGATGATGCGCTTGGCCTTGCCGGGCAATTCTTTCGAATTTGCGGCGGAAAGCGATTGGTTGAGCAGGGAAGCAAGTGCCACCGAGCCGAGGCCGTGGGAACCTTTCTCGAGGAAGTGTCGTCGCGTCATTGCATTCATGATTATTCTTTGGTGATGACTTCGTCGAGGTTGAGCAGGACGTTGGCGAGGGTGGTGTGAGCGGCAAGTTGGATGGGATCGAGATCATTGGGAACGGGGGAAGTCCCGATGGTAGTGAGCGACTTGGCGTCGTCGGGGTTGGCTTTAAAGTGGGCGAGGTATTCGTTGAGCCCCTGGGTGAGGATTTCTTTTTCGTTGGGTTGCGGATCGCGTTGGGTGACGAGCTTGAAGGAGTGAGTTACCGGATCGGTTGGTTTCTCGCGAAGGATTTGCTCGGCAAGTTTACGGGCGGATTCGACGAAGGCGGTTTCATTGAGAAGAGTAAGGGCTTGAAGTGGAGTGTTGGTTCGTTTGGTGCCAACCCAGCAGGCTTCGCGGTCGGCGGCATCGAGGACGGCCATGGAGGGTGGGTTGACGGTGCGTTTCCAGATGGTGTAAATGCTTCGACGAAAAAGATCGGCGCCGGTCGACTGCTTGTATTTTTGGCCCATCGACATTTCGATCCAAAGATTCTTCGGTTGATAAGGGCTGACGGAGGGGCCGCCGATTTTTTCGACGAGGAGGCCGCTGAGAGCGAGGGCCTGATCGCGGATGACGTGGGCGGGAAGGCGTTGACGGGGGCCGCGGGCCAGGAGTCGATTGTGAGGATCGACTTCGAGGAGCTTCGGAGTGAGCTTGGATTGCTGGCGGTAGGTCGCGCTGGTGACGATGAGTTTTTGAAGATGCTTCACGTCCCAGCCGGAGCGGATGAATTCGGTGGCGAGCCAGTCGAGCAGTTCCGGGTGGGAAGGTTTTTCGCCTTGGACTCCAAAGTCTTCCGAGGTTTTGACTAGCCCGGTGCCAAAGTATTTTTGCCAATAGCGGTTGACGGTGACGCGCGCGGTGAGCGGGTTGTCGGGCGAGACAATCCAGCGTGCGAGGCCGAGTCGGTTGCGTGGAAGATCTTTTGGAAAAGGAGGGAGGATGTCGGGGACGTCACGGGAGACTTTTTCGCCAAGAGAATCATAGACTCCACGCTTGCGGATGTGGGTTTCCTTGATGGTTGGGTTCTCCTGCATGACCATGGTGGTCGGAAGAGTGCGGATGAATTGGTCGCGCTTGATCTCGGCAGCGACGAGTGCTTGGTAGGCTTCCTTGGCGGGGCCTTGTTCCAGGAAGTGGGTTTTGCGACGAGCTTTATGGTTTCCGGCAAGAGTGCGAATCTCCCGAAGGTTCAGAGGACGGTTGTAAACCCGGAGATCACGAAGGTCGCCTTTGAGGTAGTCATTGGGATAGCCGCCGAGGCGCAAAGGGGCGGTTTTCTTGGCTGCTCCGGTATTGCTGTTGGTGTTGTGGAGGACTTCCAGTTGAGCTTCCTTTCCATTGATGAAAATGTGTTGGTTGGTGGCGCGGAGCTGACCGTGAAAGGTGAGGGTGAGGTGTGACCATTCGTTGGCGGGGAGCTTCTCGAGAGTCTGCACTTGAGCGACCCCGGCAATCCAACGAGTGATGACACTAAAGCGAAGGTGGCCATTTTTGAATTGAAGGTTCATCCCGGTGCCGTGGGCATTATTTCCGTTTTGATGGGAAATGATGGTGCCCGATGCGGTATCAGAAGGTTTGATCCAAAAGGAAACCGAGTATCGACTGAGAGGAGTGAACACCTGAAAGCGGGTCGGAGCGTTTTTCTTTTTGCTGAGCGGGGTGCTATTGATGTTGAGGGATTTCCTGCCGTCGAAGGAAACCACTCCGGATGGATGTTGGTAGTTCAGTCCCCGGGTGACCAGGTTGTGGGATTCATCCAAGATGGATTTCGCTTGTTGTGGAAGAGTGGCGATGGCCACTTGAGCGGCTGAAACTTTGGCTTCAAGAGTGGCGAGCTGGGTCTGTTGGGATCTAGTGGGGGCGGGGATGTAGGGCTCCGAATTGCCTGCTTTGACGGCGCGGCCGAATTCGGGGATGTTATTAAAGAAGGCCAGCATCTCGTAGTAGTTTTTCTGCGAGAGAGGATCGTATTTATGATCGTGGCAGCGGGCGCAGCCCATGGTGAGTCCGAGAAAAACCGTACTTGTGGTGTCGACCCGGTCGACGGCGTTTTCGAGGAGGAATTCTTCGGGGACGAGTCCGGCTTCCGAGTTGTAGCGATGGTTACGGTTGAAACCGGTGGCAATTTTTTGTTCGAGGGTGGGGTTGGGAAGGAGGTCGCCTGCGAGTTGTTCGATGGTAAATTCATCGAAGGGCTTGTTGGCATTGTAGGATTCGATGACCCAGTCGCGCCAACGCCACATGAAGCGGGGGCCGTCGTATTGGTAGCCGTCGGTATCGGCAAAACGGGCGGCCTCAAGCCAGGGGAGGGCCATCGTTTCGCCATATCGGGGCGAGGCGAGGAGACGTTCGACGGCGCGTTTGTAGGCACCGGGTTCTTGATCAGTGAGGAAAGATTGAACTTCCTCAAGTGTGGGAGGCAGGCCGGTGAGGTCGAGTGAAACACGGCGGAGAATTTTTTCGCGAGAGGCTAAGGGGGATGGCAAGAGATCCTTTTGATCCAGGGTGTGCAGGATGAAGTGATCGATGGGGTTCCGGGGCCACTTTGGGTTGGAGATCGTGGGCAGAGCGGGGGCTTCTGGTTTCACAAAGGCCCAGTGCTTTTCCCATGTGGCGCCCTGCTGAATCCAGTCGCGGAGGATTTGCTTTTGATCGGGGGACAGCTGTCTCGGGGAGTCCGGAGGAGGCATGACCTCATCGGGATCTTCGTGGAAGATGTGGAAGATCAGCTCACTTTCATCAGGGTTGCCCGGAACAATCGCTGCAAAGCCGTCACGGTTAGCCTTGGCTTCGGCCTCAAGGTCCAGCCTGAGGTCAGCTTCTCGAGCCTCGGGATCGGGTCCGTGACAAGTGAAACAAGCATCGGAGAGGATGGGGCGGACGTCCCGATTGAAGCTCACTTCCCGGGCTGCCGAGTGTCCTGCGAGGAGCAGGGAGGATACGAGAATTTGGAAAACTGGCTTCATGGCAAAACTTTATCTCCTGTTACCTGAGAGAAGAGTGCCATGAATACGCCATAGGGGCGTAGGTAAATTTCACCGGAGAGGGAGAAGTTTACGGGCGCTTGCGGCGAATGCTCCCCCAATTCGGCCAATAAACTGAATGCTGTGTTCCAGAGCAGTCAATAAGTGTGAAAGGATCGAAGAATATGCCGGAGTTGAAGAGGAGCTCGGCTATCTTATTCAGATCAAAGCACTCGATTTTGGAGCGCCCAAGAACGTGGCCAAGAGTAAAGCGAATCCCAACTATCAGGATTGAGCCGATAGAGGGGGCTCATCGTTGAAGAAGTGACGACCTTGTTGGCTTGCCTGGGTTTGGTTGTCGGTTTCCCAATAGACGTGATCAAGGAGGTCGGCGGGTGTGGGAGGAGATGAGGTTTCAGCGAAGTCGGAGGCGGCGAGGGCTTCAGCTTTGGCCTCTTGGTTCATTTGCTCTTCGGCCTCGGGAGTTAGGATTCCTTCGGTGATGAGTTGGTCGGCCCAGTTGCGAATGGAGTCGCGATGTTCTTTGTGAAAATTGATTTCGTCGGGTGTGCGGTATTTCTTGTGATTGGCGTCGGCAATGGAGAATCCGTGGTAGCGATAGGTGTCGATTTCGAGGACGGTGGGGCGGGATTCCTGGAGGGCACGGTTTCGAGCTTTGGTGAGTTTGGAGAGGAGTTCGTCTATTTCCCATCCTTTGGCGAGATCCCAATCGATATCGTAAGCTTCGGCTCGTTGGGCGAGGTGGTCTGTGAAGGCTGAGGCTTTTCGATTGCTGGAGCCCATGGCGTATTTGTTATTCTCAATAACGAAGACGGTGGGGATGTCGAAGAGGCCGGCGAGATTTAGAGTTTCGTGGAAGACACCTTGGTTAATGGAGCCGTCACCGAGGAAGCAAAAGACGACTCCCCCGGTGGCCCGATATTTTAGGGCGAAGCTAAGCCCAAGGGCTATGGGGGTGTGAGCGGCGGCGATGGGGAAGCAGCCCCAGTGGCGGTGGACGGGGCTGAAGAGAGAGAAGTTTCCTCCTTTGCCATGGCAGCAACCATTGGCCTGCCCCATGAGTTCGCTCATGATGGCCGAGGGCGAGATTCCGGCGGCGAGGGCGGGGCCAATTCCACGGACGCCGGTGATGGTGTGGTCGTCAGCCCCCATGATTGCGCGAACGGAAGCGGCGGTTGATTCCTGACCGATTGAGAGGACGAGGAATCCGCCCATTGTCCGAGGCCAGGCAGATGAATACCGATTGATGCATCGCTGCTCGAAGCGTCGGATACGGATCATCTCCCGGAGGAGATGAATTTTTTCCGAAGAAGTCAGTAGTGATGGCGGCACGCTGTGACTTTAGGGGTGCCGGACAATTGGGCCAAGATTGAAGAAATGGGTTGATGGAATCGTCGAAGAAGTTGGCAAGGGCGGCGGAATTTGCTCATAAATCGATATGCCGATACGCCCATCATACTGGCCGGAACGAGGACAGCCGGAGAGAACAGAGCCTTTCACTTGGATTGTGGAGGGAGTCATCGCGGCATCGTGGTGGCCTGATCCCTATGTCTTTGAGATTTTTGACGAGGAGGGAATCAAGTCGGTGGTGAATGTCTGCGAGTTTGACAACCGGCAGGATGTTCCGAAGCGATTTGATTATCACTTCATCCATGTTCCTGATTTTGGGGTGCCTTCCGAAGAGCAGGTTGATAAGTTCATCGCGTTGATGGACCGTCATCACGCCGCGAAGGAGCCGGTGGTGGTTCATTGTGTGGCGGGCTGCGGTCGCACGGGGCAATTCATCATCGCGTGGTGTGCCAAGGCTGGGTTCATACCAAAAGGCGCCGACCCGGTGGCGTGGATCCGGGAACGGCGCAAATGCTGTCTGGAAACGGGTGCGCAAATCGAGTGCGCCAAGCGGTTGACCAAGAGATATCGGCAATAATTGGAATGAGATATAATACCGGCCTTTAAGGTGGCTTGTCTTTGAGGGGAGTTTTCGTGTAAGTCTTTTCCATGGCAGAGACATTGCGATGGGGAATCTTAGGATCGGCGAATATTGCGCGTAAGAATTGGGATGCGATCCGCAATTCGGGGAATGGTGTGGTGGCTGCGGTTGCGAGTCGTGATGCTTCGAAGGCGCAACGATTTATTGATGAGTGTCAGGGGGAGGTTCCCTTCGAAGAGGCGCCGAGAGCGATTGGCGGTTATGATGAAATGATCGCTGCCGATGATCTGGATGCTATTTATGTCCCGCTTCCAACCGGGATGCGGAAGGAGTGGGTGGTGAAGGCTGCCAATGCCGGAAAGCACGTGATGTGTGAGAAGCCTTGCGCGATTGATTCCGAGACTCTGGAGGCGATGACCTTGGCTTGTGCTACCAACAACGTTCAGTTCATGGACGGTGTGATGTACATGCACAGCGACCGGATGCCAAAGCTGCGGGAGTCGCTTGATAATCCTGAAAACGTCGGAGAGATCCGGCGAATTGCCTCGGCCTTTTCCTTTTGTGCTCCGCCTGAGTTTTTTGGTGAAAACATTCGTGGAAGTAGCGAGCTGGAGCCAGCGGGAGCACTGGGTGACTTGGGCTGGTATACCATCCGGGCAACCCTGTTTGTGATGAACTACGAGATGCCGGTTTCACTGCGGGCAACTCTTCTTTCATCAGCAGGTGGCGATGAAGCTTCCCCCGGAGTGCCCACCGAGCTGAGTGCGGAAATGATTTTTGCGAACGGAGCGTCGGCGACCTTCTATAATTCCTTCCTCACCGAGAACCAGCAATGGTTGCACGTGAGCGGTTCAAAAGGGCATTTGAGAGTGGATGACTTTGTTCTCCCTTATCCCGGCGGGGAGTTGGGCTTTAAAGTGGCAAATCCCAAGTTCGTGCAAGAAGGCTGCCAGTTCTTTAAAGAGCGTAATGAGCGGGACTTCACGATAGAGGAAGAAGCCAACAACCACCCAACGGCGCAGGAAACCAAGTTGTTCCGAAAATTTGCGGAGCTGGCTTTGAGTGGAACCCCGGACCCATTTTGGCCGGAGATTTCGCTAAAGACCCAGAGGGTTCTAGATGCGTGTCTGGTCTCAGCCCGTAACGACGGGCAAAAGATCGAATTTTAAATTCGCTCGTCCGACTACTCGCCGGTGGAAGGTCCTGAACCGGTCGTCCCAGTCGGGGGCGTGGGAGGGACAGTTGGCGGAGTTTGAGGAGCGGGCACAGGGGTCACCGGAGTAGGGATTGGTGCCGGTGTCGGCGCGGGGGCTGTGGTGCCGGAGATTGAGGCCAGCTCTTTCTCAAGGCCGGAGATGAGTTTGAGCATGGTCTGACGGCGGGTTTGAAGCTGCCCTTTCACTTGCTGCGAGAGGGTGCTGAGTTTGCCTATGACTTCATCAACCTCCTCGGCATTCTTGTCGGTTTTCGACGCGGCGGTGGCTTGGGCCCGAACGCCGATGCTCTGGTCAACAACGGATAGCCGATCCATCTCGCGCTTCAGGAAATCATATTGAACGTAGGAGGTGCTAAAGCGCTGCACCGTTTGGTTAAGCTGGTCGACCTTGTCGGTGAGTTCTGCGAGTGGCTTCTCCATGGAGGAAACGTCGATTTTGATTTCCGCAGGAGTGGCTGTTGCCATGGCAGCTTTATCGGGAGCATTTTGTTGGCCTGTGACCACGAGGTAGCCGAGCCCTCCGGTGATGAGGATGTTCAAAGCGAGGAAAGCGGCGATGGCATTCCTATTCATATCTTCCTAGGGAGCTAGATCATTCAACCGCCGGTGACAAGGGGAAAGGCACTCCCGCCGGTCTGCTTTGAGCCTGATTCTTGAATTGTGGTCAGGTGGAATCCGGCTAAAAGAAGAAATGACTTCAAGAAGAGGAATCCTCAAAAAGGCTGCAATCACTCTCGTCCTTTTTTCGTGGTCGCCGGTATTTGGTGACACAAGCAAGCTCCTGGTGAACAAGGGTGAAAAGGTGGCTTTCCTGGGAGACTCCATCACGCAGGCGGGGACCAGGAAAAGCGGATATGTGACCTTGGTCATGGAAGCTCTTAATCAAGAGGGCTTGGAGCTGACCCATATTCCGGCAGGGGTCTCAGGGAATCGGTCAAAGGATATGTTGGCGCGCTTGGACCGGGATGTCATCAGCAAGGAGCCTGATTTGATGTTTCTCAGCTGCGGAGTGAACGATGTCTGGCACTTTACGCTGACCTTGGGTAACCGAACGTTTCAGGGAATCCCACTGGAGGACTATCAAAAGAACGTTCGATTGATTGTTGAGCAAGCCGAGACGGCAGGGATCAAGGTCATAATCCTCACCTCGACGATGATCGGAGAAGATCCTGAAAAAGAGACGAATAAAAAGTTGGTAGCTTATAACGATTTCCTAAGGGAGTTCGCCAAAGAGAAGAACCTTCCGCTGGCGGATCTGAATCAGGAAATGCAGGTGCAGCTCAAGACGATGCCGGATGTGGCGGGCAAGGCCCGGATGTTTGGAGAGCCAAAGTATGATCGTAAGATCCAGAATAAACTGACCACCGATGGCTGCCATATGAACAAGATCGGCAATGTCATGATGGCCAAGGGCATTTTAAAAACACTGGGCTTAAGTGCGGAGAAGATTGCGGCAGCAGAAAAGCGGTGGCTCAAAAAATAGCTCCTGTGATAATGGGTTTTCGAATGAAAACATTCGTGGTCAGCTCGACCGTTCCGGTAATGCCTTGTGTGTGGGGAATGAACTCTTATTTGAGTGCTCAGACCTGATGCTCAGCGGTCCAATCCTGCTCCCGTCTTTCTGAGGCAAATCCGAAATCCCTGATCGATAAAGCGGAAGTTGGACTCCACTTGGTCGCGATTGGCAGGGCGGGCGAATTTTGCGTTGGCAAGCCAGCTGCCTCCTCGTCTTGGATTGATGCTCGCTCCGCTGTCACCATCTTCCTCGCGCTCGCAAAGTTCCCAGACGTTGCCGAGGCAATCGTAGAGTCCCCAGGAGTTTGGGAGCTTCAAGCCGGTCACGTGAGGGCCGCTTCGATCACCTTCCGGATTATTACTTTTTACCAGTGAGCGAGACAAGCCAGCGCCTTCGTAGTCAAGGAAAGCGTTGTCAAAATGCCATCCTCTTTCGGAGAGTTCGGCAGCGTGATCAAAGCTCTTGAAATGTCCGCTCCGGCAGGCGTATTCCCATTCCCATTCGGTTGGCAGGCCATACTCCCAAGCTTTCGGAAGGTAGCCACGGTCGTGATCAATTCGGGTGAGTTCCTGGCAGAATTCCATGGCCTCGTGATAGTTTACCCAATACATCGGGAGTTCGGGGTTTTCCTTGAGGACAAGATCTGTTGGTGTTTTGGCGCTCAGATAATCGCGGATCGTTTTCTGGTTAATCGTTGCGTAATTCGCGGTGTCGTTGAAAGCCTTTCCGGCTTGTTCGAGCAGGTTTGTCCGATAGACACTTTTCCAATCTCGTTGGGTGATTTCACGAGCTCCAATCAGAAAATTTGGTGAGATCATCCGGTCAAAAAGTTCCTCTCTCCCGTCATTGTTACGGCCAATTTCATCAGGCTTGCTGCCGGTCTTGCATCGACCCTCCGGACAAAAAATGAACTGCTGCCCAAGGGCATTGTGAATCTTGCTGCCGCCGGGAGTGGTGTCTGGGTCGAAGTTATCAAGGAAGTTTGCAAATGCGATTCCGTCCCTTGCATCAAGATCGATGGTATCCGTTTTGGTCACCGATACCAGCGCCTCCGGGTTAATGATAAGAGGCGAGAATCCCTCCTTGGGATTTGCGAGATTGTTGGCTACAGCCGCCCAGGTTTTGAGTTCGTTGTTTTCGAGGCAACGAATCAATTCCTTGTTTAGCAAACTTTTGGCGGGGGCCTGTTCGCCAATGCTGACCGGTGCGACCAGGCAGACGTTTTTAGGGCAGTCCTCGGTAAGCTTTGCAAGTTCGAACTGCTCTTCATCACCTTCAAGGCAGCAGTCAATGACGACGAGAGTAGGAACCTCATCATGTTCTTTGATCAGTCTCAAAATTTGATCCAGAGGGCAGGTGTCCAGCAACATGGTGGGGGACTTGCGATGATACTTCGAGTCGCTGGGGAGGAGGAGGATTTGCGAACCTCGGATGATGCCATGCCCGGAAAAGTGGAGGTAGCAAAAGTCCTTCCCTTTGATGCCCTGGGAATCGCCCGCACCGATGATGAATTTCTCAAGTTCCCTCTTCATCGGAATGGAATCGAGGTTGTATTGAATATCGAGATTATCGAAGTCGAGGAAGGACCTTAGGGAGCGGGCGAGCAAAGGAAGTTCGTTCCTGATCTCGGGCAATTGTTGGGATCCCAGGGGGTATTTGGCATTCCCCACAAGAAGGGCCGCAGTCCCCGCAGTAGCGGGTAAGCTGCTCAGTAAGAGCAAGAAATAAAGAAGTCTTTTTCTCATGAACACCTTCCTTTTTGATTGTCCGCTTCAATCAGTCAAGACAAGCTGAACTCATCATGAAATTATCTTTGCGAATGATTCTTTCCGTGGTTGTTCTGTCCGGCTTTCTGGCGTCTTGCGGAAGTGGCCCGGATCTTCAGAAGCCGGATCCCATGGCTTCAGTTTCCAAAAAGTATCTCATGAATAAAGCGGATGCCGGTTTGACATGGAAGACGAGGGCCGAAGAGATTATTCGTCAGTCAAAGGCATCCGGCAATTTTCAGGTCAACGAATTCCGAATCCAGCGGGCCTATGCGAAGGTCGATACTAATTTACAGGTTTGGGCCAATGCTGTGACCGCAGACTCCAAGGTTGGAAAGCCGGTCCTCGAGACCAAACAGCTTCAGGATCAGGTCGAGGTTTCTCTTAAGGAACTTGGAGAGGTTGCGGGAGTCGAAGGAACGAAGGGCTGGAAACGTGATCTGGTCGCTGCCCTTCTCCAAACTCTTTTCCCTGCAGCAGCTCCTGTCGTGAATCAGTTGAATACGGCTTGGGATGCCGCTGAAGCCCAGCGCTTGCGGGCGAGCTTTGTGAGGGCCCATCAGCTGTTGCCTGCATCCAAACTTGTTCCCCCTGCACCTACTCCTGCACCAGCCCCGGCCAGTTAAGATTTGGTTGGCAGACTTAGGGAGATTCTTCCAGTGGAAGGAGCTTCCACCGGTAGAACCTGTTCCCGGTTGAAGTCGCTTCAAAGGTAGAGCTGATTTCTCCTCCGGTTCCCAAAACGGGTGGTGTGCGTGTGATCCACCCGGCGAGGTTCGCGCTTTCCTCCACCTGGTATGGAATACCGGCGACGCTCTCAATCGTCAGGGTGACTTCCGGGCTGACACCTGCCATGGAATTAAAAGAACCACTCGTGGCATTTGCGGCAAAACCCGGAACCCTGGGGAGTTTTGAGAGGGCGAAAAAATTGAACTCCCGGAGGTCGGTGGCGAGGGTTGACTTGAGGAGCACTGCAAAGTCTTTCCCCTCAGTCATGGTAAAACAAAATTCGCCATCTCCGGCGCTCACAAGAATTTCTCGGCCTGAGCGCCCTGTAGTCAGTCCAAAGGGTCTGAGGGAGGGCAGCGCCAAAAATGATGTCCTTGGGTATGGCGGAGAGAAGATTGCCGTAAATTTTTGATGCGCTAATTTGCGGTCCATAAGAAGCCTCGTTGCGCACAAATTACGTGCTTGGATTTGAGGTAATGTTCAATGACCCCGTCGTTGTGATCGGCGAAGTGATGTTGATGGTGCCGATTCCCATTTCGGCGCGCAAAAAAAACGGGCGTGGCAACCTTCATTAGCAGGTCGAATGGGCTGGCCAATCCTCTCAGGATTAGGTAGGGCAATTCCTCCAAAGTCTGGGAAACCATAAACGAGCAGTCTAGGAGATGATGTCGTGAAGGATTCTTGATGTTTTGGTGACGTTTGTCAGTCGTTGATCAAGTCCCTGGAAGGGATGAGTGAAGCGTTTGTGATCGAAGCCCAGCAAGGTCATGAGGGTGGCGTGAAGGTCGTGTGCGCTCACGGGATCGGTGGTGGCATTGTAGCCAAGCGCGTCGGTTTCTCCGTAACTGACGCCACCTTTCACGCCGCCTCCGGCCATCCAGAGAGTGTAGGCTGCAGGGTGGTGATCACGTCCCACATTTTTCATGGTCTTGCCGCCGCGGTTTTCACGCATGGGTGTTCTTCCAAATTCGCCTGACCAAATCACGAGAGTCTCTTCGAGGAGTCCGCGCTGTTTGAGGTCCTTGAGAAGGGCAGCGATCGGTTGATCGATTTCCTTGCACTTTTTGACAAACCCGTCCCGGAGGTCGGTGTTCGGTCCTGTTCCATGCGAGTCCCATCCCCAGTCAAAAAGCTGGATGAAGCGAACTCCGCGCTCGGCCAGTCGCCGTGCCAGGAGGCAGTTGTTGCTGAAGGATTCCTTGCCCGGTTGGGTGGCATAGGCTTCGTGAACCGAGGCTGGTTCCTGGCTGACGTCGAAGGCGTCGGAGGCGTGCATTTGCATCCTGAACGCCATTTCGTACTGCGCAATCCGGGTGAGGGTTTCGGGGTCGCCGACTTCGGTCGCGATTCGCTGATTGAGTTTGGAAAGAGCATCGAGCGACTTGCGCCGGAGATTTCGGGAGACTCCATCGGGATTGCCGAGGAAGAGGACGGGATCGCCTTCGGATCGGCACTGCACGCCTTGATAGACCGAAGGGAGGAAGCCCGATCCCCAGACGGATTTTCCGGCATCGGGGTTTTTCCCCCCTGAGGTCAGGGCGATAAAGCCGGGGAGGTTTTGGTTTTCGCTGCCGAGGCCGTAAGTGGTCCAGGCTCCGGCGGAAGGGCTTCCCGGGTTTTGGCTGCCGGTGTGAAGGAGAAGTTGCGCGGGGGCGTGGTTGAACTGGTCCGACCACATTGACTTAATAAAGCAGACGTCATCGATGACGGTTTCGAGGTGCGGCATGCGGTCGGAAATCCATTGGCCCGACTGTCCTGCTTTGTGAAATGGGAAGACCGATCCCAGCATTTTTGGGACGCCCTGAATGAAGGCAAATTGCTGGCCTTCGAGAAACTCGGCGGGGCAATCCTTGTCGTCGTATTTGGTGAGTTCCGGCTTGTGATCGAAAAGCTCGAGTTGGCTGGGGGCGCCGGCCATGTGAAGATAGATCACTCGCTTGGCCTTGGGGGCAAAATGGGGAGCGCTTGGCGCGAAGGGTTGCGCGGGATCTTTGTGGAGTGCGGCTCCGAGAGCGGAATTGCCCTGACTGGCCAGCCAAAGTCCGCCGAGGCCAACCGAGCAGTTGTTGAGAAAATGCCTCCGCGTTTGGTGTTGCAGACGGTCGTGCTGGAGTTGTTGAAAAGGATGGATCATCGGTTCAGGGCGGCGTCGGAATTCAAAATGGTGTTGGCAACGATGACGAGGGAGGCAAGAGCAGGGCTGTCGGCTAGCTTGGCTGAATCGCCTGGAGTCTTTTGCAACTCAGCCGAGGCATCGCGATAGAGTGCCACCAGCGTCTCGAGGGTTTCAGGGTCGGGCTTCTGAAGAGTGATCCGCTTCCATCCGTGCGAAAGTTGTTCGGAGAGATCAGGGTGGTGTTTCGCCATGACTTTGGCGAGTGCTTGGGCAAATTCGATGTGCGCGGGATCGTTCAAAGTTACCAGAGCTTGAAGAGGAGTATTGGTGGCGATGCGATTAGCGCTGCAGACATCTCCGGTAGGTGCATCGAAGGTGAGGAAGGCAGGGTATCCCGAGGTGCGTTTTCGATAGGTGTAAACGGCGCGACGGTAGCGGTCGGGGCCGGTCGAGGTCTTCCAGGTTTGGCCACTGTAAACGGACCGCCAGATGCCATCGGGCTGGGGTGGATAGACGGGTGGTCCGCCGGATTTGGTGGTGAGCAAATCGGAAACAACGAGCGCCTGATCGCGGACCATTTCGGCACTGAGTCGTTGGCGTGGGCCTCGCGCCAAAAGGCGGTTTGTGGGGTCGGTTTGCAAAAGCGATGACGTCGCTTTGTTGTCCTGCCCATAGCTGGCGGAGAGAGCAATCTCACGGAGGAAGGGTTTCAGGTGCCAGCGGTGGTGATCGCGGAGGCGCAGGGCCAGGAAGTCGAGAAGCTCGGGGTGGCTGGGGAGTGCTCCGGAGCTCCCAAAATCCTCGAGAGTTTCCACGATGCCAATGCCAAACATGGAGGCCCAGAGCCGGTTTGCGAGAACGCGGGCCGCGAGAGGGTTTTCCGGGCCGACCAGCCAGCGGGCCATATCGAGGCGATTTTTTTCTTTGCCGTTGCCGCCGAAGATTTCCGGAACACCCGGAGCGACAACCTGCCCCAGTGTCATGCGATTTCCCCGGATGAAGAGACGGGTTTCACGTTGAGCTTCGGGGCGGCGCTCCTGCATCACTGGAATGGTCATGCCCGGGATGGCGTTGTATTGCTTTTTGAGCGTTGCCAACTGTTTCCATTCTGCGGACCGTTCCGGTTTGGCGAGAAATTCGGCAAGGCGGGGATCGTTGGACGATTCTAGGCGGAAGCGACGAAGAACGCAGTTTTGATTGTTGCCATTGCAGACTGCTCCGTGACGAATGCTGATTTCGAGCTTTTCCCCGGATTCCGGGACAATGGGTGAACTTGGGACGATCCAGGCTGTGCGTGGTCCCTTCATCATCGGGAACTCGCCGAAGCCGGAGCTTCCTTTCTTAAGTGAGTCATTTGGGTCGTAAGGGCCGGCCAGGTGGTCGGCAATGACTTCACGAAGAGCGACCGGTTTCCTTTTTCCATCGGCACCGACCAAGGTCACTTCGATTCCCGAGACGACGGCTCCTTGCTCATCCCAATTTGCGGGATCGTCGCTGAGAGGAAGGATGGTAAGGCGAATTGCTCCAAAGCTCGGAGAGGGTGTGGTGATCTTAAAGACGGCGCGGGTTGGGTTGGTGCCTGATGAGAGAAAGTCGCCGTTCTTCTGCTGGGTCACTTTTCCTGTGTCAGGCTGGGCGATGCTTTCGCTGGCTTGGAGAAGCGACCAATCCTGAATGTTTTGAGCAAGTTCCCGTGCGGAGGAATTGATCGTGGTGCGCGCCTTGCGAATGTCCTTCTCGAGCATCACGGATGCCGCTTGTTGTCCCGGATCCTTTGCGACTTTGGTCTTTGGGAAATCGTCGTTTTGATCGATGTCTTCCGAGTTGTTGAAGAAGGACAGGAAGCGGTAGTAATCCTCATGCGGAATGGGCTCGTAGGGGTGGGAGTGGCATTGGACACACCCAAACGTGGTGCCGTTCCAAGCAGTCCACGTTGTGCTGACGCGGTCCATGACCGCGGCCATGCGCCATTCTTCATCATCGGTACCGCCTTCGGTATTGTTCTGGGTGTTGCGATGAAACGAACTCGCGATGAGATCGTGGGCAGACGGGCTTTCGATGAGATCACCGGCGAGTTGCTTGATTGTAAATTGGTCGAAGGGAAGGTCTTGGTTGAAGGCGTTGATGACCCAATCCCGAAACGGCCAGATGTTACGATGTGGGTCTTTTTCGAAACCAAAGGTGTCGGAGTAGCGAGCCAAATCCAACCACATCGCGGCAAGGTGTTCTCCGTATGCGGGGGAGGCAAGGAGTCGGTCGACGACGGACTCTTTGGCCTTGGGGAGATCGCTTTTGGCAGCGGTGGAAAAGGCTTCGAATTCCGCAAGGGTAGGCGGCAGGCCGGTCAGGTCGAGAGTGACGCGACGGAGCCAGGCTCCCGGGGAGGCTGGTTGCGAAGGGGTAAGCTTGGCTTGATCCAGTCTCGCCAGGACAAAGTGATCCAAGTCGCTGGTGGGCCATGCAGGATCAGATATTTTTGGGAGGGAGGGTTTGGTCGGTTTGACGAAAGCCCAATGATCTCCCCACTCCGCGCCTTCCGAAACCCATTGTTCGAATAAGGCCATATCGGAAGGCGCCATGGGCTCGGGATGGTGATCGGGAGGAGGCATGCGGTCATCGGGATCGCTTGTCTTGAGTCGTCGAATCATTTCCGATTCCTGCGGAGATCCTGGTACTACCACCGGGCGTCCAGATTTGCCCTTTCCGAGGACGTCTTCCCGGTAAAGGAAGGAAACATCGCCCGCCTTTTTGACACCACCGTGGCAGGTGGTGCAGTTCTTGGTGAGAAGCGGGCGGATTTGCGCGTTGAAGTCAATTTTTGCCGAACCCGCCAGCGGAGAAAGGGTCAGCAGGAAAGGAAGAAAAGAACGTGGTCTGAGACTGAACATGTCGTCTGCACAACTTACGTGATGTTAGATCGTGTTGTAGCAAAAACCACGTCGAAATCTCTTCGGACCCGAGTGGGCTTACAGGCTCTTTCGGGCAGGGAGAAAAGCATTTGAAAAGAGAAGGCCGGCGGTCAGGGCCATGAAGGCCATCACGGCGGTGCTGCCGCTTTGGCTGGGGAGGATGGTTTCGCCCGAGACCCATTCGTTCAGAATGGAGTAGATCTTGCTTCCGGGGACCAGCACGATGATTCCATAGGTCATCAGGATGGAGCCCGGTCCGCGCATGATTCGTGAAAAGACGTTGGCGTAGAGTCCGACGGCGAGAGCTCCGAGAAAAACGCCGGCGAACATTCCGAAGTGGATTTCGCCAAACATCGCTGAAGTGAAGGCAATCATGACTGCCAAAACACCCCAGCCGATCCGCTGGGGAGGAAGATTGAGGCCGATTCCAAGGGAGAGAGCCAAACCAATCAAGGCGGGCCAAAGCCGCCAGGGCGGCAGGTCTGGGAAATCGATCCCGGGGTCCGCAATTTGCGGGATCGCCCCGACCGCGAACCTTGTCATGGCGATGCCGCTGAGAGCTCCAAAAAAGAGCTTGAGCAAAGTCATGATGGCGTCGACGAGGCGGGAGCATCCCGAAATGAGGTGGCCTGCAGAGATCTCCGTGAGTGAAACGGTGAGGGCCAGCCCGGGTATGAAGATGATGATGGAGGAAAGGACGACCAGCGCCGGATTGACGGCGATCCCCGCGGCCGCGATGCCACTTCCGAGCAATATTTTGAGATCATCAATGGAAACGAAGTCCGTACGACGCAAGCGTTTGCGAGTGCATCGCTTCCATCGGGTCCCCTCGATCTTACGATCCGTACCACTGATCCCTCGGGTGACTTTTTGGAGCAAAGCTTTACTGTCGATGTGACCTCCGACGATCCGGATGATGTCGACAACGACGGTCTTCCGGATGCCTGGGAGCTGGTTTACTTTGGAAACATCACGGGGCAGAACGGGTCGGACGATTCCGATGGCGATGGTGAGACAAACCTCGGTGAGTTCCGCTTCGGAACCCTGCCAAATGATCCGGCCTCTCGACTCGATTTCAAAGTCGTCGAGTTGGATGACCGATACATTGTGGAATGGTTTTCCAGTAGTCAGCGAAGCTACAAGCTTCAGTCCAGTGCCACGCTCGAACCAGAGTCGTGGAGCGATACCCAGAACGGACAACGGACTGGAACTGATGCAGTGATTGGGGAAAGTTTCCAAAACAGGACCCGGCCCGCCAAGCTCTTCTTTCGACTCGTGGTGGAGCCCTTGTAGGTCTTTCCGGTCTAGGAGGTCTGCAAGAGGCTTGCGATCAATCCGATCAGGCCCCCGCAAACGCCGCCCCAGACGACGAGCCATCCGAGGTGGGCGCGGATCATTTGTTGGATGATGTCTTTGACCATCTTCGGTGTGAGTTCTTCGAGGCGTTTTTCGACGATGACGCTGACCCGGTCGAGGAGTTCGGAGTGGTCGCTACCTCCACCGGTGGCGAGGGCTTGCAGCTTCTCCTGAAAGTCATTGGAGGAAACGATGTCTTTGACCGAGGATCGCATCTTCTCGACGAAGTCGGGCTTGATGGGATCGAGGGCAGCGGGCCCGCCAAACATGGCGAGAGCTCCTCCGAACTTGGAATCAATGACCGCGGTTTTGAGGGCCTCGAAGGTGGGATCGAGATCCACCGAGTCAATCAAGGGGGTGAGATCGACTCCGCCGCTTCCGCCGGCTTGTCCGTCTCTGAAAAAGCGGCCCACGTTTTCAGCAGTAAAGAATTGCTGCATGATGAGGCGGTGAATCCCTTGCTTAAAGTCTTCAAAGCGAGCGGGAATGACTCCCGATCCATAAAAGCCGGGAACCTTTTCAAAGAGCATGTGGATCGCGAGCCAGTTGGTGAGGGCCCCGGAGAAGGCGAAGAGGCCGATGCTGAAAACGGGATCGCGGAAGGGAGCGGGGAGGAAGTATCCAACGATCGCGAAAAAGAGGGCGATACCATTGGTGACGAGGCTTTTATTGAAGGGCATGGTCGGCGGGCCCTTTTTACCGACCGATGTTGTCCTTCTTCAATAGTGCTTTTCGATTTCTTTGCCTTGCGATGGTTTTGGTCAAAGTTGTCAGCGTTTGGGGAGAGGCCAAACAGCTTGTGGAAAAGGTCTCCGTGTTGCAGAGTCGTGAATCGCAAATGTCTGATCAAGTGAGTCTTGTGAAAATCGAAGCTCTTTCGGGTTCGTTGCGAGATCGCCGTCGCTTTGTGCAATGTCAGTTTGATCTCTATCGGGATTCGCCATTGTGGGTTCCTCCTTTGATCCGGGACGAACTCGACTCTCTCGATGTGAATTCCAATCCAGGGCTTGAAGATTGTGAATTCCAACTCTGGCTGGCTATGAAGGGGAGCGAGTGTGTCGGGCGGGTCGCCGGAGTGATCAATCGCCGTGAACAAAAACTCCGTGGCATCAAGGTGGTGCGCTTTTGTCTCCTCGACTTTGTGGAGGATCTGGAGGTGGTGAAGCTTCTTCTGGAGACTGTCGAAGACTGGGCATTGGAAAGAGAGATGACACTTCTCGAAGGGCCTCTCGGGCTCACCACCTTTGAGCGATCGGCGGTTCTGGTTGATGGTTTTGATCGGCTCCCAACAGTCGTTTCCTCTTATAATTTTCCTTACTATGGTCCGCTAATCGAGTCTTGTGGATTCGGTAAGGAGATTGATTATGTCGAGCATCGCTTCGAGCTTCCTCCGGAGCTTAACCCGAAATATCGGCAGGTCGCGGAATACGTTCTGAAGAAAAAAGAACTACGCTTGATTGAAAAAACTTCAGCGCGTGAACTGAGACCGCTCGGGAATGAAGTGTTTCAGCTCATCAATTCCGCCTATTCAGATCTCTATGAATTTACCCCGATGACGGATGGCGAGATCGAGGTTCTGATCAAAAAGTTTTTCAGCCTTATCGACCCACGCTTTGTGAAGTTAGTGGTCGATTCCGAAGACGAAATTGTTGCGCTCGGACTCGCCATGCCTTCGTGGTCCGATCTGATGCAGATGCTGCGTGGGAGGAGGAGAAGGATCCCTCTCGCCTGGCTGAGCGGGCATCTCAAAGGAAGCCGGGATACCCTCGATCTTTATCTGATCGCGGTTGCGCCGGAACTCCGCAATGCTGGTTTAAATGCGATCGTGATGCACGAGATGCATCAGTCCGCGATCGCCGCTGGTTTCAAATGGGTGGAAACCAACGGCGAGCTTGAGACGAACTCAAAAGTGCTCTCGCTTTGGAAAGATATCGAGCACGAGACGCACAAGCGCCGTCGAATTTATTCGAAGGTGCTTGGTTCCTGACGGCTTAGTCCGTGGTGAACGGCGAAGCAGGAAGGCCTTCCTTGTTGTAAAGGTTAATACCGACGGGGTTGGACTCGTAGCCGAAGCGGACGTGTTGTGGGGCTTTGACGTCGTCGTGCCAAACGACCACATCCTTGCCGTCGATTTTGGCTTGGGCCCAGTGCCATTTTCCGGCCTTGTCCTGAATGGAGAAGCGGGCCAAGTCAGCGCCTTTGGTTTCCTTGACGGGATCGAGTCCTTTCTTCTCGCCGGTCATGAGTCCGGAGCCGACGTGATCGAAGGAGATCCGGATTTTTGAGCCCTCTTTCTTCATCGCTTTGTAAAGTGGTCCGGAGGGAACAACGTCCTTGTTGTAGTCTTTGGCGAGCGCCCAAAGTGCGAGGCGCTTGCCAACGTCTTGCTTGTTTTTTGGGTGAATGTCTTTGGCGTTTCCGATGTCGATTATGACGGCCATTCCGGTCTTGGGTAGTCGCAGGGCACGACGTTGTCCCTCACGAACGGGCCCCCAGCCACCGCCTTCGGGCTTGTCCTCCGGCTGGCGGAAGTTGGCGAGTTGCACCCAGTAAAAGGAAAGGTCTTCGTTTTCAAAAACGGAACGCCAACCTTTCACGAGGCCTTCCTTGAGGTGGTCATAGCGGAGTCCGTCACCGGCGTTGGACTCGCCTTGATACCAGATGGCACCGCGCGCGCTGAGCGGGGTAAGAGCGTGCACCATACCGTTGTAAATTTGGACCGCGCCGCCTTTGGGTTTGGCCTTCTTTCCTTCGGCGCGAGCCTTGGCGACGGTTTCCAGATTTTCAACGTAGTCTTTTAAATTGGGAACAGATTTGAAGCCGACTGGTGGAGTCCACGGCTCGATGCGGGTGCCACCCCAGTTGGTGCCGACAAGTCCGATGGGGACTTTAAGTTCTTTTTGAAGTTCGCGTCCAAAGTAGTAGCCGACCGCGGTGAAGCCCGGAATGGTTTCGGGCGAGCAAATCTGCCACTTGCCGCGCGGATCGTTTCCGGGTTCGGGTTTGGCCACGTGTCCTGGAACGTTGAAGAGTCGGATTTGCGGATGGTTTGCCGCTGCGATTTCCTCCTTGGGATTGAGGGAACGATTGACGGCCCATTCCATGTTCGATTGGCCGGAGCAGATCCAGACTTCGCCGAGAAGAACGTCTTTGATTTCGATGGTGTTCCTGCCTTTCACCGTCATGGTGTGGGATTTGCCATCGGCGGTGAGGGCCGGCAAGTCGACACGCCAGGAGCCTTCCTTGTTGGTTGAGGTCTGCGCTGACGTTCCTCCCAAGGAAACGCTCACGGCTTCGCCGGGGTCGCCCGTGCCCCAGACCCGAATGGGAGCTCCTTGTTGCAGGACCATGTGGTCGCCGAAGGCTTTGGAAACAGAGACGTCGGCGAAGATGTTCGAGGTCGCCGAGAGTGAAATGGCGAAGAGGAGAGGGCTGGAAAGATGTCGGTTTAGGGTCATTTGCTGGAGTTTCTTAGGATAAGTGAGTTCGAAGCTCCTTCGCATTTAAGACAGGAACCATCAATCAATTAGTGCCGGAGACTCCCCTCTCTTTCATTTCCCTCCATAAATTTTTACCTCGGACCAAGTATATGGGGTGGACAGAGCTAATCTCCAAGACGGAAGAAGAGGCGATGGTCGGCCCGGGAGATGGTCAGTGTTTTGAGATCACCGAGGATGGTTGGGGTCTCTGGAACTGCGACCCAGGAGCCGGGTTCGAGATTGATCGACGAATAAAGTGTTTGAGAAACATCTGCGGGCCAACTGAGGGTGATCGAATCCGTTCCCGCTGCCGCAGTCGAAAGAGAGCTTGGGGTAATGGGATCTCTTTGATCAATGGCAATAACCCAAGTGGAGGTTGCGGTGGGAGTGCTTGTTTCGATATAGCCTTCAGCCTCGTTGACGATCGCAGGCACCGGCTCCCAAACGGAACCGTCGAAGCGGAGCATTGTGGCGTGCGAGGGATCGAAGGAGGGCGGGAGAAGAGTTGGTTCGTAGGCGAAGCGAAAGCGGAACTCCGGAGAGTTTTCTTCTGTGATGACATTTTCATGATTGAGAACCCAATGCTCTTGGCCGGGTTGAAAATGTGCGGGGATCAATTCGGGGGAAACCAGCCCGGGTGAGCGCCAGCCGACAAAGTAACTGTGACCGTCCAAAGATGAGGAGGGGGTAATTTGAATCCCGGCCGATTCGAGTCCGTGCCAAGTGTCCTCTTGATGAGGCACGATGCCTGAGGCGAAGGTGCTTGGCGCTTCCCGGTTTGTTAGAAAGTGCCCGGAAGCATTGAGAAGGAAGATATCACCAGCGGCATTGGATGTGATGGCGTCATACTGCGAGGAGAGACCGGTGACCTCGGGAACAGCGGACGCTCCTTGAAGTTTGGTAATAAAAGTGCGCCCTCCTCCGATGAAGTTAGTTGGGGTGGCGTAGGCAAAGTAGATTTCGTCACGACTTTTGGCGAATCCAAGGGGCTTAACAGCAAGGTCTGGAATTAGTGGGATTTCGGTCCATGTTCCGGCAGGGGATCTATGCCAAAGATGACCGGTGTCGCCGAAGCTGCCGTCATCGAAAGCAATGGCATAAACGTGATCGTTATCGCCGGTCAGAGCTCCGATTTCAACGTCGGGGAGAGTGGTCTTCGGCTGCCAGTTGGTGCCATCCCAGCGTCTAATCTGGCCGTCGTGTCCACCAACGAAAACACGATTATCATCCGGTGACCAGAGGGCGGTGAAGCGTTCTTCTGCAGCCTCCTCCAACGAGAGTCTGAGGATCTCGACTGCCCCAGAGGTGGGATTTGGCCAATAAGCAACCCTTTGGGAATCGCACATGTAGAGCAGGTTTGACGATGAGTAATTAAGTTGCATGCCGTTGCCGGCGAAGTAGTCGGCCTGACGGCGGAACCATCCGTCGGCTTCTTTGGAATAGATGCCGCTTCTGCCGGTTTGGAAGTCATCAAAGACGACTGTGATTTCTCCGTCCGACCGGGTCGCTGCAGCAATCATATTAGCGCTGTGAGAAGCTCCTTCGGGCATCTGGTCGACCGGGAATCGATTGATGGAACTCCCGTTGGAGGTTGCCAGGGCCATGGCGGGGTCCTGATAGTGCATTCCATCGCCAAAGAGAAGGAGGCCATCACTACCGAATGCCGTCGCTCCGTTAAGCCTGCCATTGAAATAATCTCCCACACTCACGGCCAGCGGACTCAAGCTCGAGGTGGAAGAATCGAACTGGTAAACGCCACCTTGATTATCGACGATGAAGAGTTGATCTCCGGCTGAATCAGCAGCTTTCCAACTGCCGCGAACACTGCGACCATATTCGGTGTTTTGAGTGGGTGCTAGTCCGGTGAAATGACGAATGGTGCGATCGGTGAAGAAGTAGAGGTCATCGGGACTTTGACCGCGGATATCCAGAATTTGACCACTGCCAAAGAAGCCTCCTTCATTGAGCTCGAGATCGGTCCAGGTGCCGCCCGGGTTTCGCTGGTAAACGGTGCCCGAGTTGTGGCCGGCGTAGATGTGATCGGCATCGACGGCGTGAATGGTGGTGAGAATATTGGTGCTGAAGTTTCCTTGTTCGAGTTGTTGCTCAAGAGTCCAGGTGGAGCCATCGAAATGTAAGATCTGCCCGTGGGTTCCGATCAGGAAAAGGCCGACGCCGTCGACCCATTGGACATCCTTCATGCTTCCTTCCACAAATCCTCCCGCGATGGATCCTTGAAAATCGACATCGATCCACTGAGTGCCGTCCCATTTGAAAAGCGACAGGTAGCTCTCAATGATTGTCCAAACTTCAGTGGGGGATTGGACTCAGACGTCGGAGAGGGTAAGGCGTTGCCCCGCCCAATCGACGGGCACCGGCATTTCTTGCCAGGAGGAGCCATCGTAGTGAAGAACAACCGATCGGTCGTCGTTCGTCGACTGGTAGGAGTCACCACCGACAGCCCAGATGTTGTCGTTGCTCGATCCGTGAATGCTAAAAAGGGGGCGTTCGGTGGGTGTCTCCATCTCGGACCACGAGCTCACGTTCCAGTGGAAGATGGCCCCGCCATCTCCGGCGACGTAAACGCTGTTTTCAGATTCAGCCCAGACTGCGTTTAGGGAAATTTGGGTGGGATAAGCCGAGCTGAAATACCAATCTTCCGAAAGGCTGGCGGAGAGTGGTTTTGCCAGAATGCTTGTCAAAAGGATAAGAACGAATTTAACAATCAAGGATTGAGATGATGGGGGGGAATTGCGCACTTTCATGAGGTGATGTTCACTTGGGTTGAGCTGGAGCATTCGGCACAGGCATCCCCGCAGGTGAGCCACCTCCCGGGAGGAGGTGGCGTGAACCTCAAAGGTTCATGTTATGGGTGGATTGCCCGCGGAATGCGGATTTGATGTCCTTGGTGGTCCGTGGTCGCCCATCGCAGGGCTCTCACTCACACTGGAAAGATACCGGACGGGGCATTTTTCAGGCCACGCGTCTACGGTTCTTTGACTAGGCAGAATCTGCTTTTTCCCGACCGCTGCCTCGCTCTTGGCGGCAAAACTCGCCCGGCGCCATTCCCCGGAGCGCTCTAAATGTCCGGTTGAATTGGGAGAGGGATTGAAAGCCGACTTCAAAGGCGATCTCTGAGATGGCGGGTTTTGCCTCCTGTAGCAAAAACATCGCGTGCCCAATCCGGACCGCTGAAATGTAGCGGCTCAGAGGATTTCCAGTTTGCTTGGTGAAGCTGTGAGAGAGGTAGTTCGTGCTTACTCCGCATTCTGAAGCCACGCTGATGTTTTCACGAAAATGTTCGTCCACGTAGTGACAGGCTTTTCTCACCAGAGGAGGAAGTTCCCGGGAGGCAAGGAGGAGGTCAATATCGAGACGAAGACGAAGGAAGGGGAGTGAAAGGTCGATGAGTTGCAGGGCGCTTTGGTAGCTCTCCTCGGTTTTGATGTGGGGCGATTCGGGTCCTGTTCCGGTGAAGTCTTCAGCGATTTCCTCATGGTCTGTTGTCACCACACGTCCGGTCAGGATGAGAACGCCAGCACCACCAATTTGACCTAGTGAGCGGACAGAGAAATTTTGTCCGGCATGGCAACTCACGGTGTGGAAAGCATTTTTCAATTGAGCCACCTGGCAGGCGCCCAAAAAGCACTCGCTACAAAGTCCGGCATAGGATGGGTTCAGGGCCAGTTTGCGGCAAAAAGGCCCCTTGACCCGCCGGGCCACACTTTCCCATGGCTCGCCATCGGCATACACCAAATCCACTTCCATGCCGGTGGCCTTCCAAAACGAATCTGCGAAGCGTCGAAAGAAGCCCAAGCTCACCCCAAGCTTATCCAAAGGGTTTGGCAACCCGTCCTGACGTATCCATTCCACTTTGAGAGTTGTAATCATCCCGGGATGAAAAAGAAAGGAAACGAACTCTGGATGTTGCCGTTCCAGCAGCGAAGAAGAACTAGGGATCCGTTCAGCGCTGTGAAACGAGCATTGATTTTCCTTTCGGAAGATCAAAACAGGCGATCAGCCGCTCCTTGTTATTGCACCAGGTATTGGATTCCAGCCGTTTTTGAGAAGTCACCTTCTTGAGCGAGTTGATGCTTTTTCCGTGGGTAACGACGGGATCGCCGGGCCCGCCTTTTGGAATGGCAACGGTAAAGTCGGGGCAGGAGAAGGGCGCCTGAAAATGAATGGCTTCGTCTGCAATTTCGATTTGGGTCAATTCCTTGGCGGCCCAGTAGCGGGACAGCTCGCTGAGCTTCATCCAGATCAGATGATCAAAGCGGGAGTGCAATCTTCGCACCACTTCCTGGAAGACCTTGAACCCCTTCTCTTCTCCGTTCCAGTGAATGCCGGTCCAGTGACAAACCATCATCGCGGGTTCACCTCGCGTGATGACATCCACCATGCGACCTGATTTGAGATCGGCGGTGATAAATTTGTCAGCCCCTGCGGGTTCCACGTTGTCCCAACCGCCGGTCCAGTCGCCGGTGCATCCGATGATGCTGACGACACATCGCGGATCATCACCATCGAGGCCACTGGCATTTTCAACTCTTGGAACCACGCTGGTATCGTCGGTATAAAGATGGCGGAAGTAGTGGGGAATCTCAGTGCTGAAAACATCGTGCACCGATTCCAGAGTCGCTTGTGAAAGCTGGGGCAGGGCTTTGTTTCCGTATCCGCCCGGAGTGGTCAGGCCCTCGCAAGGGAGATCGATGTTTTTGAGAATTTGTAGCGCGTAAGCGTGGTAGCTCGCGAGTTCGTCGACACTCCTGCCAGTCGTCCAATCCCAGTTTTCCATGAAGCGGGGCGAATTTTCAGGATAGGGGTGACCAGTTTTTAAATCAATGACGCGGGTGTGGGTGACCATCTCGGGATGGATGTCCCAGTTCGGCATCATCCGGTCGCGAACGAGTCTGATGCTCTCATTCATTTCGCGCCGCGACCAGCCGGGCACTTCGCGGTCGAGTCGCCCGACGCAAGCGGGGTAGGGAACGATGCTGTATTTTCCCTTCACTCCATGTTCGCCGCACCAGTCACCAAACTTCCTCACGAAATCGTCTGGGATCTCATTGGACCAACTTTTCCAGTCGCGCTGATAAGCTTTGTTCTTTGCTCCAAAGGCCGCGTTGAATTGCGGCATTGCGAACTTGTTGAGATTCACGAGACAGGTGGAGTCGTCGATGATGAGACCGACTGGAACCCGGGCGCGTGGGTTGATGACTTGCACGCCTTCATCTTGTTTGGGGCGTTCACCTGATTCTTGTCCGTGAATGTTTTGAAGGGACAATAAGCCGGCGGGGAGTGCCCGCGCGCTCTGTTGCAGAAAATTTCGGCGCGTGAAGGATTGGGAGATGGAAGGGGGCATGAATTCTAATTTGATTGAAGACTATCGCATCTGTCTTGCTGACCAATCTCATTCTGCGTGCTGCTTTGAAATCCGGTGCCGAAATGCTCGCCAGCAGTTGTGAAAATCTTTAGAACTTGGGGATGAAAAATCGTCGCCAATTTATCACCACAGCTTCCGCAGCTACACTTGCAGGTCATTTACGAGCTGAGACGAAACCGGGACAGAAGCTCCGGGTGGGCGTGATGGGGCTAAACAGGGGGAAAGCGCATATTAGCAATTTTGCGAAGCTTGATGGCGTCGAGATTGCCTACGTTTGCGATGTTGATCAGACCCGATTAGCCGCCGGGGCGAAGTATGCGAGTGAACGTCAGAATGGAAAAGTACCGAAAGCCGTGACCGACTTCCGTCGTATTCTTGAGGACAAGGACGTCGATGTTTTATCGATTGCCACTCCAAATTTTTGGCAGGCTCCGGCGACCATTCTGGCCTGTGATGCCGGGAAGCATGTCTATGTTGAAAAACCCGGGAGCCACAATCCACGCGAAGCCGAGCTTATGGTGGCGGCTGCCCAAAGAACGAATCGCAAGGTGCAGATGGGCAATCAAAGGCGGAGCGCTCCGGGTTATCGGGAAGGAATTGAAAAGCTCAAGGCCGGAGTGATCGGGGAACTCCGATATGCGCGTTGCTGGTATGATAACAAGCGGGGCTCGATTGGGAAAGGGAAGGCGGCTTCAGTTCCGGCTCACCTTGATTACGATCTCTGGCAGGGGCCGGTTCCGGCGCGTCCCTACAAAGATAATTTGATCCACTACAACTGGCATTGGCACTGGCTTTATGGTGGCGGTGAATTAGCCAACAATGGCGTTCATGCCCTCGATATCGCGCGCTGGGCCTTGGATGTCGATTCACCAAATCGCACCAGCTACACGGGCGGGCGATACCACTTTGACGACGATCAGGAGACGCCCGATACTGCGGATGCCACCTATGATTTTGGCAAGGTGGGGATGAGTTGGTATGGCAGTAGTTGTCTGCAGCGAAAGCACGAGAAGCATGCCTTCGTCAGTATTTATGGCGATGGCGGAATCATGTCGTTTGACGGTGGGGGCTACCGGATTTACGACAATGCCGGAAAGCTGGTTCACGAGAATGTTCCCAAGTTGAGCGATGTTCCTCACTTCCAAAATTTTGTGAATGCGATCCGAAATGGAGATGCCCTAAATTCGCAAATTTCCGATGCCCAAAAGAGCACGATGCTCTGCCATCTCGGAAATATTTCCTATCGTGAGGGGATTCAGATCAAGGGCACTGATGCCCCCAGGGAGCATTGGCAGAGGAAATATTCCGAGGCCTGGAAGCCAGCTGGAATTTGATGCCGATTTTAGGTGGTGCTTGGCTTCTTAAAGAGGCGCCATTGCAGACCGTGCTCCTGAAAGCCAAAGGATCGATAAATTCGTTCTGCGATGCTTCCGTGTTCAGCTGCGATGACGAAACTGTCGATTTGTTCCTCCGCGAAAGTTGTTCTGATCACTTTATCAAGGAGGGTCGCGCAGACTCGTTTTCGCCGGTGGGCCGCGACGGTGGCGACACTTTGAAAGCGTGCGATTTTGTTCTCCCGATCAAAGAAGATCCCCATATCACCGACGAGTTCGTCATTGAGAAATGCTCCCCAGTAGAAGCCATATCCTCGATCTTGCTTAAGGCGATGATTGGTCATCTGGTCGTTGATGAAGACACGGTAGTCTTCCACGGGGATCTCAGAAGGGCATTCGGCAATCTGTGCGGCGATGGAGGCCTGCCAATCTGAGTCGGTGGCAAATTTGCGAGTGACGAGATCCGGATTGGTTCGCATCTCGTTTGGTGCCTCGGTCAGCGAGAGGACGATGTCTTCACTAAGTTCGAAACCATTCTCTTCAAATTCCGCGACTTCGCCGCGCTCATAATCATCCCAACCGATGGCAATGTGATCCGGGCTTTCTCCGAATTCCTCCCGGTGAACCTTAATCCAATCCTCGAAGCAGCCATTTGTCGGCTCCGATTTAAAGAGGAGATAGTTTCCCCAGTAGTAAGTTGGATTGGTCGGTGTGCGGATGAGATAGTATTCGCCCCGGTCGATGATTTCACCATCGAGCTGGTGGAAAATGGCGTCCGTGTGGTAGCCGAGATTCTTCATGAATCAGGCTTTGGCCTTGAGCCGAAGTTTAATCTTCTTGTTTTGCCACCATTGGAAGAGGACGGCGGCGAGGGCGATGAGGGCGCCGAAGAATTCCCGGGTCAGTTCGACGCGCGGGTCGGTTCCAGACATTGACTCGCCGGTCATAGTGAAGGGTTTGTCGCCGGTCAGGTTTTCCCAGAGGCCGGGGCCGGAGAGATACATTTCGAAGAGGCAGGCGATGATGGCGAGAATGAAATACCAAAACGGGAGGGACTTCTTGATAAGGTAGAGGAAGGCGAATCCGATGATGGCGTAAAAGAGAAACCAAAGTGCGGAGTCGAGAGTAGGGTTGTCGAATGAGGGGCTGGAATAGATGTCAGGATCGATGTCGTTTCGCTGGAACCAGGCGAATACGAAGAAGAGTGCGGCCAGGATGATGTTGATGGGAGCGAAGAGGATTTTCATGACGAATGAATTACTTATTGAGAGATACTTGGGAATCGCTAGCTTCCTTTCCATGTCTCGAAAGGTCTTGTTTGTGTGCACTGGAAATACCTGTCGGAGCCCGATGGCGGAAGGGATTTTTCGCAAGGCGGCTCAAGGAACGGATATCGAGGTTTCTTCGGCCGGAGTGGCGGCCCAGCCGGGAAGCTCGGCGAGCCGTGAGACGGTGGTGGTTTTAAAAGATCAAGGAGTTGAGCTGGAGAATTTCCGAAGCCGCATGGTGGATGGGGCGATGCTGGAAGAGGCGAACGCCGTTTTCTGCATGACAGAGGGGCATCTTGAAATGCTCGAAATGATGCACCCGGAGCACGAGGAGAAATACCACCTCGTGTGTGATTTCGTGGAGATCGACGGGAAGGTCGGCGTGGATGTGCCCGACCCGATTGGCATGGGGAGACCGGCTTATGAGATGACCTCGAAGGTCCTGAATGCCGCGATGGGCGGGATTCTGGGATATCTGGAAAGTAGGAGTTGATTGGTGAGTGTCGCTCCCAAAATCCGCTGACCGGGTCATTGGAGGCTTAAATCTTCGATGAAAGGGATTCTTTACAAAACGATAAAAGTCGTTATGATTAATCTCGTCATGACGAAACTCGTTCTATTCAACAAGGTTTTGGCAGATGCCACTCGCTGGAGAATCGTCTCTCTCGTCACTGACGAAGCGCTCTGTATTTGTGAGTTGGCTGACATCCTTGAGATGCCGCAATCGACGATTTCCAGTCATGTTCAGATCATCCGGAAGGCGGGTCTTCTGGAGAGTGAAAAATGTGAAAAGTGGACCTATTTTCGCATCGAGAAGAAGTATCTCCGGTTAATTCGTTCGATGAGCCTGCTTTTCGCGGAACCCGAGGATCCATCTTGGAAGGATGATGCCAGGAATGCGCAGCAAAGGCTCGCGCAGCGTGAGGATAGCTGTTGCCCCGGGCCTCAAAATTTAAGCCCAAGAAAAAAGACTCAAACGAAAATTTAGTCATGAAACTATCCGAATTAAAAACACTCCTTTCTGAAAACTCCCAGCGCGTTTTCAGGGTGACCCTCCCTGATGGTTCTGCGGTCCCCGTCTCATTTCACGTGACGGAAGTGGGGCGGGTTCAAAAAACCTTTCTCGACTGCGGTGGCACCCTTCGCGAACTCGTGACCTGCCAGCTCCAGATCTGGGTGGGAGAAGACTATGATCATCGCATTGAGACCGGAAAAATGGCATCGATCCTTGAACTGGCCAAACCGTATTTGCCCGATGAATCCATCCCGGTCGAAGTTGAATACGAGAATAAGGTGATTTCCCAATACACCATTCAAGGAGCGGAGGTTTCGGGTGACTCGGTGGTCCTCCAACTCGCCAACAAGCACACGGAATGCCTGGCGCCGGAGCTTTGCGGATTGCCTGCGATTCCAAAGAGAGGGGCGGGGCCATCCCCGTGCTCGAACGAAAGCGGATGCTGCTAAGGTCATGAGTTCGGTTTCGAAAAACATGTCCTTCCTGGACCGCTACCTAACGGTCTGGATTTTCGTGGCCATGCTCATCGGGGTCGGCCTTGGGAGCGTCGTTATCACTGACCCGGTCGCCTTCTTCGCTCCTCTCACGATTGGGACAACCAATCTCCCTATTGCCTTTGGGCTCATCTTGATGATGTATCCGCCTTTGGCCAAAGTGAAGTATTCCGAGCTCCCCAAGGTTTTCTCGAACACGCGGATTCTGGGGCTCTCTCTTTTTCAGAATTGGATCATCGGACCGATTCTCATGTGGGTCCTGGCAGTGCTTTTGTTGCGCGATCAGCCGGATTACATGGTGGGGTTGATTTTGGTCGGCCTCGCAAGGTGTATTGCGATGGTTCTGGTCTGGAACGATCTAGCCAAAGGAAGCAGCGAATACGCGGCGGGACTCGTTGCCCTGAATAGTATTGCTCAAATTTTACTCTACAGTGCCTATGCCTGGATTTTTGTTACGGTGCTTCCGCAATATGTTGGGCTCGAAGGCGTGGTGGTGGATGTCGCGATGGGAGACATTTTCCAAAGTGTTTTGATCTATCTGGGGATCCCTTTTCTGGCCGGTATTTTAAGTCGCGTCTTCTTGGTAAAGATGAAAGGTGAGCAATGGTATGAGGAGGTTTTCATTCCCCGGATTTCGCCACTCACGCTTGCGGCTCTCTTGTTTACGATTGTCGTCATGTTTACCTACAAGGGTGATGCCATTGTGAAGCTTCCCTTGGATGTCCTCCGCATCGCCATTCCTCTCCTGATTTACTTTGCGGTGATGTTTTTGGTGAGCTTTGTGATGGCGGCGAAATTGGGTGCCGACTACCCGCGCTCGGCCAGTATTGCCTTCACCTCCTCGGGTAACAATTTTGAGTTGGCCATCGCCGTCGCCATCGCCGTCTTTGGAATTGATTCCGGAGTGGCATTCGCGGCCGTCGTCGGTCCCCTTGTGGAAGTCCCTGCTTTGATTGGGCTCGTCCACGTCTCGCTCTGGTTCAAACGCCGAATGTTTGGAGCTGCCTAAAATCTAAAACTGATAGTGATGACCAAACCAACGATACTCGTTCTCTGCACCGGTAATTCCTGCCGTTCGCATCTTGCCGAAGGGATTCTTAGAGAAGCTCTGGGGGATCGATTTACCGTGAAAAGTGCAGGGTCCAAACCAGCCGGTTATGTGCACCCTCTGGCGATCAAAGCAATGGATGAAATTGGGATCGATCTAAGCCAGCACCACTCAAAACATCTGAACGAGTTTATTGACGGGGGGATTGAGACTGTCATCACGGTCTGCGCCTCGGCCGATCAGGAGTGTCCGGCCTTTCCCGGTAAGGTCAATCGGCACCATTTTCCCTTCGATGACCCTGCCCACGCCCCCGGTAGCGAGGAGGAACAGCTGGTTTTCTTCCGGCGGGTCCGTAATGAAATCAAAATGGTCTTTGAGGCCTATGCCGCCGGACGAATAGACGGTTTGGCCCAAGCGGAGGCGAATTAAACCCCGGCTGAATCATTTTAGCGGTTGCCAATTGTGCGTGTAGGCGTCAGTGAAGGGGCGTCTAATGAGTGCTGATTCTTACCGCATAGCAGTCGGGGCCGATCACGGCGGAGTTGAGTTGAAAAATGCCATCGTGGCGGCTTTGAAAGAGGCTGGCCGTGAGGTCGTCGATTATGGCACTCACGGGGCGGAATCGGTCGATTATTCCGACTACGCCAATGAGGTCGCCCGTGCGGTGAATGAAGAACGAGCAGATCGTGGCATTCTGGTCTGCACCTCGGGTGTTGGGGTTTGCCTCGCAGCGAATCGTTTTCGTGATGTCCGCGGGGCTAACGTTCGGACGGTCGATCAAGCGGTGATTGCCCGTTCTCACAACGATGCCAATGTCCTCTGCCTCGGTCAGAAGGCCGTGGAGCAAGAAGTAGCTCTCGAAATGGTCGAGGTCTTTCTGAGCACAGAATTTGAAGGAGGGCGCCACGAGCGTCGACTTTGCAAGGCTTCAGGGTCGCGTCTCGCAATGACGGATCCGGAGGTTTTCGAAGCGATTGTGGGTGAGGAAAAACGTCAGCGCAGCCACATCGAGTTAATCGCGTCGGAGAACTTCGCCAGCCCGGCGGTGATGGAAGCGCAGGGTTCGCTTTTGACCAATAAGTATGCCGAGGGTTATCCTGGCCGTCGTTGGTATGGAGGATGTGAAAATGTCGATGTCGTCGAGGAACTTGCGATTGATCGGCTTAAGGAAATCTTTGGTGCGGACCACGCCAACGTGCAGCCTCACTCCGGATCGCAGGCCAACACGGCGGTTTACTTCGCGGTGCTCCAGCCGGGCGACAAAATTCTCACGATGGATCTGGCTCACGGAGGTCACTTGACTCACGGGCATCCGGCCAACTTCTCGGGTCGGCTTTACGATGTCACCCATTACGGAGTGACCGCGGAAGACGAGTGTATCGATTACGACGCTCTCGAAGCACAGGCCAAGGAAGTGCAGCCCAAGTTGATCACTTGCGGAGCGAGCGCTTACTCGCGGACGATTGATTTCGAACGCATGGGAAAGATCGCCAAAGAGGTCGGGGCTTATCTCTTCGTGGACATGGCTCACATTGCCGGACTGGTTGCGGCGGGAGTTCATCCGAGTCCGGTTCCGCATGCGGACTTCGTGACGTCGACCACACACAAGTCGCTGCGTGGACCTCGTGGCGGTATTATTTTGTGCAAATCGAAGTATGCCAAGAAGATCGACGGCCGGGTTTTCCCCGGGGTGCAGGGCGGGCCCTTGATGCATGTCATTGCGGCCAAGGCGGTTTGCTTTGGTGAGGCACTCAAGCCAGGCTTCAAGGAGTATCAGGAGCAGGTCATCAAGAACGCGCAGGCGATGTCAGCGGCGCTGGCTAAGAACGGTTACCGCATTGTTTCCGGCGGCACGGACAACCACGTTTTCATGGTCGATCTTCGGCCGGTGAGTCTCGATGGATCCATTGTTTCGGATACCCTCGATAAGGTGGGTATTACCGTGAACAAGAATTCGATTCCCTTCGATGAAGCCGGCCCGATGAAGCCGAGCGGAATTCGGATCGGAACTCCCGCGGTGACGACCCGTGGGATGAAGGAAGGTGATGTCGAGACCGTGGCTGATCTCATTCACGAGGCTCTGCAGGCTCGCGAGGACGATGCGAAGCTCGCTGAGATCCGCGAAAAGGTCTTTGCCTTCAATGCAGCCTTCCCGCTGCCTTGGTAGCTGACAGGCTCTCCCGCTTTTGACTACTTTTTTCAAGCGATTTGCGGCAGAGTTCCTCACCTTCTTCGCGGAGTTTTTCGTTGCGGAGAAAAGTGCGGATCAACCAAATGGTCGCCAGGAGCACGAGAACCACGACTGTCGGAATTTCCCACGGTTCTGGATGGAAGCTATCGACGTGTTCGAGAGCGCTCTTTCTTGAACTTGCTTCGCTGGTCATTTGCTTTCGAGCTTTGCAAAGACAGTGCGGGCTCCTTTGACGGAAATCTTCTGGTTCTTCGCGTAGGCCTTGGCGGCGGCTTCGCGTATCTGGGCCTTGCTGCCGTCCTTAAGCCAGACTTCGATGGCATCGTGCAGAATGAACGATCCGGGATACATCAGGCTGCGGGTGAGGAGAAGGGGATTGGAGTTCATCTTCTCGAGCGGCTCAGTGAAGTGACCTTGGCTCAGGCAGCCGAGGACGATGGCGCTGCTTTGCTCGTCGTCAGCAGCTGGCGGCTTTGGAATGGTGACGATATTGTCCATCATGCCGTTGTGGCCGATAAAGGCGATGAGGTCTTCGTTACCGGCATCCCGGGTTTTGGCGTAAAATTCCTCAAGGCAATCCCGCATGCGGTCGCCCCGATAGGCATGAGCGGTGAGAGTGGTTTTGCCGGTGTGATGCTTGAACTTCAAAGTCACCAGAATATCGGAATCCTTGGGTTTGAGGGTTTTAACGAGTTTCCACTTTTTGCTTCGTTTGAAGTAAGTTGAGAGTCCATCGGAACAGCCCCAATAGAGGTTGCCGGCGGGGTCGAGGCCGTTGCCAATGGCCTTGCCCACTGGAGCGATGGCTTGGTGTTCGTTGTCGCAAAGACAGACGAAGACTTCGACATGCCGCCCGGTGACGAACGAGGTGGTTAATGCGAGGAGGATGAATAGGTGTTTCATGCAAGGAGGGCGCTACCGTATTTTCTGGTCATTTTCAAACGAGATCGGGGCTTGGCTGATGTGGGCTTTCTCGTCACTCTCCGCACGTGAGTCTTCTTGCCTATCTTGCCTTTCTCTTGCTCCTCGGAGTGGTGGCCCAGTGGTCAGCCTGGCGGATGAAGCTGCCATCCATTTTGTTGCTGCTCATCTTTGGTTTCGCGCTCTCTCATTTTACGGGGACGCGAATCGATAATTACCTCAAAGATGAAAGTTCTCTTTTGAGTCTCGTTGGTTTTTTCGTGGCGATCATTCTCTTCGAAGGCGGGCTGACCTTGAAGTTCTCCGAGTTGAAGGAAGCCGGCACGCCGGTCTTGAAGTTGTGCACGACGGCGGTGGCTCTGGCCTTCGGTCTGACTACGGTGGCGGCTCGTTTCACTCTGGGATACCACTGGCAAATTTGCGCCCTTCTCGGTGCCATTTTGGTGGTGACGGGACCAACCGTGGTGGCTCCTTTGCTTCGCTTGATCAAGCCGCGTCGCAAAGTGGCTTCGATTGTGAAATGGGAAGGGATTGTGGTGGACCCGATCGGAGCGGTGCTTGCGGTTTTGGTTTTCATCACGATCCAACAGGGCGGAGTGGGCCAGGGTTGGGATAATGTCGCTATCGCCCTGATGAAGACACTGGTTGTCGGGGTGGGGTTGGGTTGGGGGCTCGCAAAGCTCACGGAGAGTTTGATGGTGCGACACCTCATTCCGGATTTTTTGGAGAGCATGTTTTTCCTGGCCCTGGTGGGGGTGGCTTTCGCCGGGTCCAATGCCATTCAGCATGAAGCGGGCTTGCTCACCGTGACTGTTCTCGGGGTCGCTCTGGCCAATCAGAAGAAGGTGTCAGTCAGACATATCCTTGAGTTCAAAGAGAACCTGAGAGTGCTCATTATTTCGCTTCTGTTTTTGATGCTATCCGGTCGAATCGGAATTCCGGAGATTCAGTTGGTTTGGCAAAAGGGCCTCCTGTTTCTCGCCGCATTGATTTTGGTGGTTCGCCCAGCTTCGGTCTTTCTGGCAAATTTGGGATCGAATCGCACTACCTTTCGTGAGCAGCTTTTTCTGGCTCTCCTTGCTCCAAGGGGAATCGTGGCGGCGGCGGTGACGTCGGTCTTCGCACTGCAGATTACCGGGGCGGCGAAGGCGAATCCGGAGAATGAAACTTATGTCGCTTTGGCCGGAGAAGCGGGTGAGTTGGTCCCGCTGGTGTTCATCGTGATTCTAGGTACGGTGACCTTTTACGGTTTGCTCGCGGCTCCGCTGGCGCGACGACTTGGCTTGTCCGACGCCAACCCGACGGGGATTCTTTTTGCCGGAGCAGATCCTTGGATTCGGGTGGTGGCGAAGGGGCTGGTGAATGAGGGACACCACTGTCTCCTGCTGGACACGCGCTTTGAGAAGGTGTCGACAGCGCGGCTTGATGGCTTACAAGCGGTGCGGGCCAATATTCTCTCCAAGTATGCCGAGGAGGAGATCGATTTCGCCGGGCTCGGTCACCTGGTGGCGGCAACGCCCAATAACGAGGTGAACTCGCTGGCGGCTCGCGAATTCCAGCATCGCTTTGGAAAAGCCAATGTGTGGCAACTCACGCCGGCGGATGTCGATTCCCATCACCAGAAGGCAGTCGCCAATCACATGCGGGGACGATTTTGTTTTCTTGGCGGGCCCCGTTTCACCGAGCTGAGTTCCTTTGTGAGAAGGGGCGCTGAGATGAAGTCGACCTTGCTAACCGAGGTCTTCACTTTGGAGGATTTCAAGACGACTCACGGCGAGAATGCCATCATCCTCTTCACCGAGACCGAGGATAAGAAGTTGAGTCCGGTTTTATCAGAGACTGAAAAAATCGAGGGGCCAATCACGATTCATTCGCTTGTAATGGAACAAGACGATCCCGAGACAAAAGCGCTTAAAAGGAAGCAAGCAAAAGAGGTAAAATCTGAATCATGAGTTCGGGTTACGAAGGGTTTGAGGCGTCCTGGCACGATTTGTTTTGGCAGGCGGAAGAGGCACCCAGCGAGCTGCCTCTTCTTGAGGATTTTCTAGAAGATAAAGAGGGGAAGTGTTTATACATCGGCTCGGGGTCCGGGCGTTTGCTGGGTCCTTTGGTTGAAAATGGCTACGACGTGCTGGGACTGGAGTGCTCTTCGGAAATGGCAGCACTGTCCCGGGAGAGTTTTCCTGCTGCGGAGGTCTTGGAGGAGGAGTGGCAAAAGCATGAAGGCGGGTATGACTCCATCGTGATTCCGGCTTTCACCTTTCAGTTGTTTCCCGATCCACAAAAACAGCTTCAGCGACTTCGGGAGCAAACCGATCATCTCTATCTCACCCTGTTTTTTCCGTGGGCGGAGATCTCAGGAGACTTGCCGCAGAACGAGTGGTATTTTGATCGTGATGTTGCCTTGCCATCGGGAGGGGCCGGAGAACTGGAGACCCGGCATAAAATCAAAGAGCAAACCGGCAGTCTGGTAAGGAAGCATCGTTACACTTTGAAAGATGCTTCGGGAAAGGTCGTGAAGCGGGAAGAGACCGAGCAGCGGTTGCGATTCTTTACTGATGTGGCTTTGAAGAATCTTCTCAAAAAGACCGGGTGGGAGATTGAGAAGGAGATTAACAATTTGGGAGAAAGCGACGACGATGAATTGGTCTATGTCGCTACGCTTTATCTTCAGGGGTTGCCCTCTGATGATTGAGAGACTTGGATCCAGTGATGAAATTTCTCAGGGCATCTTCGGGAGAATCTGCTAGAGGTTAAGGGTGCAATTGAAAAAGTCTCTCGGTTTGATTGTCGGTCTCGTCGTGGGACTGGCGGGTGGCTATCTCTTCTCAAAGAGTCAACGCCCTGATCCGGGCTCGCTGGAGGATCGTTTGGAACTCGCCGAGGTTCAGGCGGCCAAAAGCAGTCGGGAAGCAAGAGCCTTGAAGGAATACGTCAGGCGCGCGGATGCCTCGGGATCGGGTGAGTTTCGTCGCCTGGCGCGGGACCTTAAGGACGGGAAGGAGATTAGCTTTGATGATATTTTGGGAAGCGCGAAGCCGTGGATGCGTCAGGTCGCTCCGGTGATGGAGAGGGTGAGGAAAGTCAACGAGGCCAACTGGGCCGATGCCCGTGTCTCGGAGTGGACTCGAAATTATACTTTGACTGCGTCGGAGAAAGACCAGCTGCGTGAGTATTTCAAGAAGCGCAGCGAGGAGAATGCCGAGAAGGTGACGGAGGTGATCAACGACAATCAAAGTGGGTTTGTTGACTTCGTAAAGGCGACTGATAACGACTGGCGGGACTTTGAGGGAGCTGATGATCTCATGGAGGGATTTTTGGAAGGGGAGGAGCTAGAGCAATTTAAGGAGGAACGATTGACCAAGAGGGTGGATGCGGTGCAAGAGGAGGCGGACCGTAAGTTGGGTCGTCTGGATGAAATCGTAACCCTGACTGAAGACCAACAAGCTGAACTGTTCCGTGTGATGGTGCGCGGGTCCGAAGATTACCGCCCGGAGGTGAATCCGGAAGACTATCGAGGTGAGACGGCGCCGCTGAATCGTGCGGCGAGAGATGCTGCGATTAGTGGCTTATTGAATTCAGAGCAGAGAAAAGTGCTCGATGAGTATCGCGAAAATCAGGCACGTGAGGTGGCTGAGCAATGGGAGCGTTACCAATTGGCTCCTCCCAGGGATTTCGATCTTTTGGAGAAAGATGTTTTTTAGATGAGCGAGGCAGCAATTGAGATCAAGGATCTCCGCGTCGACTACGGAGATTTTGTGGCGGTGAACGATATCAGTCTGACGATTCCTTCGGGGGTGGTTTACGGATTGGTGGGGCCGAATGGAGCGGGGAAGACCAGCACATTCAAGGTGCTCACCACCTTGATGGAGCCGACTTACGGTGAGGTGACTGTAGCGGGGTTTGATATTTTTGAATCGGCTGAGGAAGCCCGCCGGGTCATGGCTTACATGCCCGATCTTGCGCCGGTGCCATCGGATTTGAAGCTTTGGGAGTTTTTGGATTTTCATGCCGATACCCACCGCCTTGGTCGGGCGGGGGCGCGCCGCGAGAGGGTGGACGAGTGTTTGAAAATGGTAAATCTCTTCGATAAGCGGAATTCCTGGTGCAAGGAACTTTCGCGGGGGCAGACCCAGCGTTTGGTTTTGGCTAAAACGCTCCTTCATCGGCCCAAGGTGCTCATTTTGGATGAGCCTGCGAGTGGGCTTGATCCGCTTTCACGTCGTGAAATGCGCATCGCTCTGCAAGGCCTGGCGGCGGAAGGCGCGACGGTGGTGGTGAGTTCGCACATTCTCAGTGAGCTTGCAGAAATGTGCTCGTCGCTGTGTGTCATGAATCAGGGCAGACTCCTCGCAAGTGGAACGGCGGACGAGGTCAAAAGAGAGTTGGGACGGGCCGAGCGAAATCTAAGCGTGGTCACTTCCGGTGATCCTGCGGAGGTGGAGGCTTGGCTGAAGAACTGGCCGGATGTCAGCGACTTGAAGGTGGATGGTTCGCGAGTTGGATTTCAGTTTTTGGGAGGTGACGAGAAACAGGAGGCTTTGTTGATGGCTCTTGTGAATGCAGGTTTGAAGGTTCGCTCTTTTGAAGAGGAGAGTTCTTCATTTGAGGAAATATTGGTGAGAGTTGCGGAAGGGAATCGAGAGGAATGAAGGGACAAAAAAAGTTAAAGCCCTTGCCGGCCTGGATGATTTGGGCGAATCCAATTTTGAAGCGTTATGCGCGAAGCCGCTTGCGCCCGGCTGGTCTCGGGATCGCTTTCTTAATGACGATTTTGGTGGCCGGATTTTTCTTTTTCCTGGCACGGGAAGGCACGGCTCGCACGATTCAAGATCCCATCGATGTGGCCAGAATGCCCCTTATTCCTCTGTTGGTGATTCAGGGGCTCATCCTTTTTGGATTAGGGACCGGGCAGGCCGCGGCGGGGATCACCACGGAGGCCGATGAAGGAGTCATTGATTACCAAAGATTGGCTCCCATGACTCCGTTGGCGAAGGTGCTGGGCTATCTCTTTGGCTTGCCGATTCGTGAGTGGATTCTGTTTTTTGCGACAATGCCTTTTACCGTCTATTCGGTTTGGAAGGGGCAGGTGCCAATGGATGGGATTCTGCAGCTTTATGCTGTTTTTCTGATGGCGGCGATTCTCTACCACCTGACTGGCGTCCTCGCAGGTTCGGTGATGAAAAACCGTCGGTGGGCTTTCCTGACGTCGACCGGATTGGTGATCATTCTCTATTTGATCATTCCCCAAGCAGCCAAGTTTGGTTTGGTCTATCTGAAATATTTCACGATCTACCCGGTCTTTTACGAGGTCTATCCGACCATGATCGCGCGACCTTTGGGGAGTGCCGCAGAGCTTATCAATTCGATCATCCCTCCGGTGAAGTTCTTTGGACTTAACTTCCCTCAATATGTCTTCACGCTGATTTCGCAGGCTGTCCTGAGCCTTGCGATGGTGATGATGTTGTGGCGTCGTTGGCGAAAAGCGGAGTGCCATCTTTTGGGTAAGTTTTCCGCGACCGGACTCTTTGGCTGGCTTCAGGTGATGCTTCTTGGCAATGCTCTTCCTCTGATGGACTCCGGAGATCTGTTCCCGTCTCGAGAATTTAGCCGACGTTTCGGCCGTCTGATGAATCCGGATTCGCTGTTTTGGAGTCCTCAGAGTTGGGAGGCCACGGTGATGATCGGGATCTATGGCTTGGTGACCCTTGCCAGCCTGTGGTGGCTCACCTTTATCATCTCGGCGGAATCGAACGGCCAGGTGCGTGGTTGGCGGCGCGCGCGTAAATTCGGGAACTCCAGATTACCCGTGCTATCTGATGCCGCGACGTCGGTTCCGTGGGTGGTGGCGATGTCGTTAATCGGCGCCGCCGGCTGGTTTGTTTTTGGAAAGGCGCTGACCGATTCCCATTGGTATCCCGAGCTCTCGCTGCTGATGGTGACTCCGGTTGCGATGCTTATTATTTTGCTGTGCGGAGGTTTGGGAATGGCGGCTCTTTTGGAATCAGTGGGTCGCAAGGTGACAGGACTGGTCGTCATCCTGGGCGGAATACTTCCTCTGATGCTTGGCGTGATCCTGGCCGTGAGCAGCGATGACTTTGTCGCCCTGGCAGTGTGGTTGGCCGGGATGTGTCCACTGACCTGGCCGGTTTTTGGATCGGGTGTTTTTCTTTCCCAGGAAGGGATGCCCCGAGATGTCGCCAGAGCGGTCCCCAATGCCTTTGGGTTCTGGCTTTTTGTAGGGGGGATTCTGACAGTCTGGCTTTTGACCAAACTGAAGGAAGCCCGCGCAAAAATTGCCAATAGCTAGATTGTTAGATTTCGTTTTTCTTGAAGGATCTTCTTCTTTGACTTACTGAATCTTGCTGAACGGCATATATCTTTCTCTTCTTGTGCACTTTGTTGGTTGCAAATGCTTTTCCGCCAGCACCACCTGCGGTGATTTTTGGGAAGGTTCGAGGTGAATTTGGATATAGCCCTGCGGAAGGTGCTACCAAACCCTTCTCGATTGGGCGTCCAAGTATTCCTTCCTCGCAGCGCAAGCGTACGACTATGAGACTGGTTTGCTCGGCTCGATTGAGGGACAACAATTCCTGGGTAATATTATTAGCTCGCGTGCTCTCGGCGTCGTTGGTGCCAATGGCGAACCGATGCTTTCGGCGAGTGAGAATGGCGATCCTGGTCTTTCTGGATTGCTGGCGAAATTGAAGGGAGATTACGAGGTCGTCAAAGGGCGTCTTGGCTTCAATAAGCCCGAGACGAACGGGACGACCTTTTCATTGCGTCGTGAATACTTCCGCATCCCGGATGGTCCGGAGGGAGATATGGCATGGCAGCAAACGCTGGAAAGTTTGGTGACTCCAAACCTCCTGATTGATGCCGACATCGCAACCCACGCCATGCAGCTGAACACCGGGGACTCCCAACCAGGATTCCTGATTAACTTCCCCACAACAATCGAGGCTGGAAAGAACTTCTTCGGCAAGAATCTCCTCGCTGGTGATAGCGATTTCACAACAACGAGTTTTGCGACGAAGGTTCATTCTCTTGGGGTGGTCTTTGAAGGTTATCAGGGAATGGCTCCTTGTGTGATTTGTGAAAATGGACCGGGCGATCCGACCCATAATCATGAGGATGCTCTGGGTGCCACGCCGAATGTTTTCATCATTCCAAGTGGGCTTGATACCATGCGAACTCCTCCATTGGGAGGCTCGCAGGGGATTCGCACCTGGGCGGTTCAGGATTACGCGATGCCACTACCATTTGATCTTGGTTCATCGGAGCCGACCTCGACCGCTATTCAGGATGGCACGCAGACCCTGCAGGAGGTCTTTCGCTTCCCGTGACGTCATCCCTCATTCCGGGCTACAGACCGGGTTGATTTTTTCTTCACCGACCAGGCTGCCGATTATACCAGCAGTCGTCTTGTTGGGCGTTCGGTTTGGAACTCCAGCTGGAAACTTGCGATCCCGGCAAAAGAGCTTCTTGCCGATGAAGACGAGGGAGTTGCCGCTTCATCCGGACGGTGAAAGACATCAAACTCCATCTGAAAACCTATTCCTATTCAGGTAACTAAAATGAGAATTCTTTTTTGTTTCATCGCGATGGTGCTTGGTGCATCAGCCCAAGCGCCGTTCCCACAACCGTTCTCCACTTTCTATGGCAATGCCTATTCGGAAGAGGGAGTGAGGATTAACGATGAAGAAATCGAGATGGTTTTATTTGCCGGTGATGAGGAAGTCGGGTCATCGATAGTCGTCCATCATCCAAGCAGAAATGAGAATTTTCGAATTGAGGTTCCAACCGTTGCCGGTGCTCCCGATACCCGTTTATACTCGGTGATGCTGAGGGAGGATGGAGCATTTCGTCCCGTTTCTCTGGTTTCCATGCAATCATTTTCATTCTCACCCGAGCCCGGAGGGCTGAGCCGCTTTGACCTAGTTGATGGCGAAGGTGGTATTGTAATCGACTCGCCAGTCGATCTTGATTTCAAGGTTGTTCAAGAACTGCCGGATGGCTGGATAGAGGTCCAGTTCAACACCCGTTTGGGCTGGGATTTTGCTTGGAAGCGGCCGAGGACATAGAGAATTGGAGCACCGTCTCGATGGCGGTGAATGATGACCGGGAGAACCTGTTGACCAGCCTCCCGGCGAGCAGCTCAAAGAGGGTGACCGTGACTGTGCCGCCACGCGGATTTTATCGCTTGGTCGCCTGTCGATGACAGGTTGAGCTTGATTGAAAACCTAGGCTCCGACGGGGTCGGGCTGGCCTGCTCGCTCGAGGCTTTGGCGGAAGTTGTCGAGCATCTTGGACTCGCGCTTCAGCATGTTGACAAGGTTGGTCTCGTCTTCCTCCGTGATGAGTTCGCGGTCGGAGAAGAAAATGATGAGGTTGGCAATCTCAAGAGTTGCTCCGCGTGCGCGGCTCACGAAGACGGCAAATTCAGGCTTGGTGGGGCAACTACTGCCCTCGGCAAGGATTCCGGAGATAAGATAACTGCACTCGCGCAAGCGATTGGCAAAAGCGGTTTTACCCAAGGAATCAATGCCATCGGCGAGGTCGGCAATGCGATGCCCGATCTCGGTTGCCATTTTCCATACCTCGAGGTTTTCAAATCGAAAGTCAGCCACGGGGAGGGCTCTATCGGCAAAAGCTGTTTTTGACAAGTGCCATCTGAGAAGTCCATCTGACGTTTACGAGGTCGGATGGGTCTGGTAGGCAATGAGCTCACATGAACGGAAGGTTGGTAGCGGCTCTGGAATCGGGCGGAACGAAAATGGTGGCGGCGCTCTCGCGGGGACCGGATGGGATTGTCGCTCGCGAAAGAATCCCGACGACCTCGCCTCAGGAAACGGTTCGTGCCCTAGTGGAGTTTTTTGAACGGGAGCAGGCTGCTCACGGGAGGGCTGAAGCCCTCTCGATTGGCACCTTCGGGCCGGCGGATCTTGATGTGGAATCGGAAACTTTCGGTTTTATCACCACAACTCCCAAGCCGGGTTGGTCCCAAACTGATCTTCTCGGGCCGCTTCGTGATGTCGTGGGAGAGGTGCCGGTGGTCTTTGAGACAGATGTGAATGCGGCCTTGTTTGGTGAGGCAACCTGGGGAGCGGCGACAGGGTTGAAAAACGCGGCTTATTTTACGGTTGGAACTGGAATTGGCGGAGGGCTGATGATTGATGGAGGATTGGTGCATGGTTCGGGGCATCCGGAGATGGGGCACATGCGGGTGAAGCGGCATCCCGACGATCCATTCGAGGGCGTGTGCTCGTTTCACGGAGATTGCCTGGAAGGTTTGGCTTGTGGTCCGGCTATCGAGAAACGCTGGGGAATGAAGGCGGAAGATCTTCCGAAGGATCATCCAGCGTGGGAGATGGAGGCATACTATCTGGCGCAAGCGTGTGTCAATGTCCTCACGATTGCTCCGGTGCAAAGAATCATTCTCGGCGGCGGAGTCATGCATCAGGAACAATTGTTGCCGATGGTGCGGAAGCAGGTGACCTATCTGATCAATGGATATTTGGACTTACCCGAAGAGCTGATCGTGTCTCCGGAATTGGGGGATCATGCCGGCCTTTTGGGGGGGGTGGCTTTGGGGCATCGGAGGCTCGCTGATTTAGATGAGCAGAATTAGGAGCCTTGTTGCACGAGCAGATCTTTACTGATCTTTTATGAATGCTCTTCTCTCACGACGAGATTCAAAATGCCGAATTGTAATCACTAAGTTTTTCATCATCCCCACCTGAAGCGGGTCTTTTCCGTTGGTAAGGTCTTCCCATGGTATTTCCTCCAATTCTTTAGCGCGTTCGACCCCGACGGTGCTTTCAATGAGCCCGACATAGAGTTGCTCGAGGGCTTTGTCTTCTGCCGAGTCGAAAGGAAT
>CBFHQJ010000007.1:0-79430 GCA_965657795.1 Akkermansiaceae bacterium | reverse complement strand
GTGATTGCCACCGGGTAGGCTTTCATTTCCCAGAAAGTAGCGACTCCGCCCAAGATGGTGCTTTTTTCGCGGGTGCCAAGCTGGGTGACCACGATAATGGGCAGAAGGTTTGCCGGAATGTATGCCAGGATTCCCGTGATGCCGAATGCGAGACATCGCGAGATACTATCGGGCTTGCGGGCGTGAAGGTGCGAACCGCAGCGGGGACAGGTGTGCTTCTCGATTTCCGAGACTTTGTGGCAGGTGTGGCAGGCTGCGAGATCGAGTTGGAGAGCGGACTTGGTCATGGCTTCTCCTTTCCGTTGAATTCCGAGGTTTCGATCCGGTCCCAAAGCTCGGTCCGATCGATGCCTCCGACCGCTCCGGCAAGGCAGAGCATGAGACCGGCCGAAGCCCAAAATCCGATTCCCAGTTTAATATCGGCGAGCTTGATCAGCTTCAAAAGGCTGACGATCGCTCCGAGGAAGAAGACTTCCACCATGACCCAGGACTGCACTGCCATGAACCATCGCATGACCTTACGACTTCCGGGGAAGGAACGACCAAAGAGAAGGGGAACACAAAGATAAAGAAGGCTCGTGATAAGAGCCGCCGGAAAAATGATGACGAAAAGAGTCACGCTGACTGCGATCAATTGGCCACCCTCTTTCCAAAGGCCGGCCACAGCTCCAGGAATGGAAACCTCACTGAGGTTTCCTTGAGCGTTCATCGAGATGAAGGGGAACCACATCACGAGAACGAAGAGTGAGAGTGCGGTCACACCAAAGGCCACCGCTCTTTGCAGGCTGCTGGGGCGATTACGATAAAGGACTGATCCGCATTCCAGACAGTGCGCTGATCTCCCTTCCTCGATGAGATCGACTTCGTGGAGAGTGTCGCAAAATTCGCAAGCGACCCAGTGTCGAACGTCGGGAAGCCTGGGCCAAGTGTAATGATGGTGTTGAGACATCGACTATCTGGTTCTCAAATGAACAGTGAATGAGGGCTGCGGGCAACGATTCTCTTTGAGTGGTGAAGATGAAATTAGCTCTGTTCCCAAAATATTTTCGATTCTCTAAAGATTTTGCTTTTATGAACACTGTTCAAGTGTTTACTTCCTCGAAGTTAATTTACACCTAACGTTGTCATGAGTTCTACTACCACTAAAAATACTGCCATGTCCCAGAAGAAAGAGAAGGCTCCCGCCGCCGCTGCTGCAAAAGGAGATGATAAACTCGCTGTCGCTCGCAAGAAGAACCTCGATCTTGCAATCACCCAGATCCAGAAGGATTTCGGCGAAGCCGCCATCATGCGCCTCGGTGATGATAAGCGCATGGACGTGGAGGCCATTCCTACCGGAAACCTCGTTATCGACCGCGCTCTCGGAGTCGGCGGTTTCCCACGAGGCCGGATTGTTGAGATTTTTGGACCGGAATCGTCCGGTAAAACCACTTTGACCCTGACTGCGATTGCCCAAGCCCAGAAGGCCGGCGGTTTGGCGGCCTTCATCGATGTCGAGCACGCACTCGACCCACAATATGCTCGTAAGCTCGGCGTGAATTTGGATGACCTCTTAGTCTCCCAGCCTTCTTCCGGTGAGGAAGCCCTTCAGATCGTAGAGACCCTCGTTCGTTCCAACGCCATTGATGTCGTTGTTCTGGACTCGGTGGCTGCGCTGGTGACCAAGCAGGAGCTCTCCGGAGAGATCGGAGACTCCACCGTGGGCACGCAAGCCCGCCTCATGAGTGCGGCGATGCGAAAGCTGACCGGATTCATTTCGAAAGCCCGCACCACCTGTATCTTTACGAACCAGATCCGTGAAAAGATTGGGGTGATGTTCGGCAGTCCCGAAACCACTCCCGGTGGTCGCGCACTCAAGTTCTTCGCCTCGGTTCGCGTTGATATCCGCCGCATTGGTCAAATCAAAGCGACCGACGGCACTGTCATGGGTAGCCGGACCAAGGTGAAGATCGTGAAGAACAAGGTCGCACCTCCGTTTACCGATGCGGAATTCGATATCATGTATAACGAGGGGATTTCCTCGGTAGGCTCTTTGATCGATCTTGCCCAGGAATTTGACATTATCCAGAAGCGTGGAAGTTGGTTCAGCTACGATGGTTCCCAACTCGGTCAGGGACGTGATGCCACCAAGACCGCTCTCAAGGAGGACGAAGCTCTCTATGCTGAAATCGAAGAGAAGGTGAAAGCCGCAATGGCTGAATCATAGATCACGAAACTCCCCGGGTTTCACTTTTAAAATCCCGCGAGCCGCATTTGGCTTGCGGGATTTTTTTTCCGTTGGACTTCATTGATTGAATCGCGCGGTGATTAATCATCTGTGATCGATTTTTTGACTGTCTGATGAATTCACCCAGGCGCCCATGGCTTCATGAATAGGGGCAGGACATCAAACTCTGCTGCTTTACTAAAATCGTAAATCTGACTTTTTAAGGAGGGGGAGGTAGAGGCGATTTCTTCGAGGTGATCGATCCAATTTTCCAGGGCGGGTGAGAGTGCCCGGCGGTTTTCGTGGACGACTCCGATGGCTTGAATGCCGAGTCTGAGTTCAGCGAGTTGAGTCGGGTCGTCCCAGATTGCTTGCGATTCAAGGATGGGGTCGAACTCGCCTTTCCGATCGCGAATGGCTTGCTCCAGAATGGAGAGGAGAGGGTGCTTACGAATCTCGGGCTTGAGCATGGTAGCCTCCTTTTTGGCGGTAGACTCAGCTCCGGTTTTCGCCGCTTTTTTTCGTCTTTCTCTCAGCCACTCCGAGGCATGTTTAACTCCGTGGGTGGTCAATTTTGAACCCAGACCGGGCAGGAGGCTTTTTGCGGCGATGCCGACCCCGAGAAGTGGGTTTGCGATGGCTATGGCTCCGCCGATGAGGAGTAAGCCACCGGAAACGAGGTTGCTCTGATGATCGATCTCGTCGGCGATGGTTGCGAGCCGGTCCGCAATTGGCGAGTCGACGTCGATGCCCTTGAGTTGCTCTTCGGTGAGTTCCCGCGTCAACAGGCCGATGAGGTGGTTTTCAGTTCCACTTGCCGGCAATTGAAAAATGCGAGCCTTGGGGAGCTCGTTTTCGGGGCCGACGCCGTTTGGCAGCGAGCGAATCCGGTAGAGAGTGTAATGCCCCTCTTCCTGAAGGGTTGGCACGAGGAAGTAGTGGGTTTCGTCACGGTCTCCACCGACAGCGGCAGTGCCAGAGGATAAGAGGGGGAGGGAGCCCAGCTTGGAGCGGAAGAACTTCATCCCTCCGTCGAGCAAGCGACCAGCGGTTTTTTGAAGGTCGTCAGCTGATTGAACAACAGGATCCCAGAGCTTTTTCACTTCTGGATGTTAACTCCGAATAAGTGCCCGAGCGACGATAATTCGGGCAAGGGATGGTCATTCCGGCCTGCTCACCTGACTGCTTGTCACTCCGGTCGCTTCCGTTTAGGTTGGGTTTTGAAATGAAGGTATTCTTATTGATGGCGGCTTCCGCGTGCTTGGCTTTGGCAGGTCCCCTTGAGGAAATGAAGTCGAAGACTTACGAGAAGGATGGCAAGTCGCTCCCTTACCGCTGGACAAAGATCGGGAAAGCCGAGCAGCCGGCGATGATTCTTTTTCTTCACGGTGCGGGCGAGAGGGGCGACGACAACAAGGCCCAATTGAAGCATGGCGTTCCAGATATGCTGAAATGGCTGATGGAAAACAATCAGAGCGCGGTGGTTGTTGCCCCGCAGTGCAACCGGGGAGTTTGGTGGGCGGATCTCAAAGGTGATTTTCGTTCTCCAAAAGGAGGGGATTTGGCGAAGAAGCCTTCGGCCATGATGACGATGGTTTTTGAGGTCGTGGATCAGCTGGTGAAGGATCACAAGGTCGATCCCAAGCGGATTTATGTGACCGGATTGTCGATGGGTGGTTATGGCTCCTTTGGCGCGGTAGCCCGCCGTCCCGATTTCTTTGCGGCAGCAATGCCGGTTTGCGGTGGCGGTGATCCTTCGACAGCCAAGGCGATGAAGGATGTGCCGTTTTGGATTTTTCACGGGACCGCTGATCGGGTTGTTCCTCCGTCCACTTCTGCTCTGATGGTGAAGTCATTAAAGGATGCGGGTGCGGAGGTGAAATTTAAGGAATATCCAGGTGTGGGACACGATTCGTGGTCGGCCACTTATCGTAATCCCGAGGTTTGGAAGTGGCTCTTTTCCAAGAAGAAAAAGTAGGGCCCGGGGACTGCGATTCTTTCGATCAATACTTGATCGAAGTGACGATGTGGGGAAACCTGCGCGCCCGCCATCATGCCAGATAACGCGACATTTGCCGAGATTGGAAAAGCCATCGAAGATCACCATTCGTTTGCGGTGGTGAGTCACGTTCGTCCAGATGGAGATGCCATCGGGTCGATCCTGGCTCTGGGGCATGCCTTGGAGCAAGTGGGGAAATCAGTTCGTTATCTAAATAACGACGGTTGTCCCAAGAGTTTGGAATTTTTGCAGGGATCTGAGAAAGTCGAGATCTCCGGAGAGGTGGGCGTGCTGGATGTCGAGGTGGCTATTACTCTGGACACCGCGGCTCATGCGCGGATTGGCGAGGGAAGTCTGAAGGCGATTAAGAAAGCGAAGATTTTGATCAACATCGATCACCATATCTCCAATCCCGGTTATGGCGATTTGAGCTATGTCGATTCCAATAGTCCGGCGACCGGCCAGATTATTTATGAACTTTTGACTGCGCTGGATCTCCCGATCTCCGAAATTTCACGCGATTCCATTTACGTGGCGGTTTCGACCGACACCGGTTCATTCCAGTATCCGGGAACGACACAGAGGACCTATGAGATGGCGGCCGATTTGGTGGGGAGGGGATTGAATGTCGGAAAGATCAATCAGCTGACTTACGACAACCAACCTTTTCGCCGGGTGGAGTTGATGCGATCTCTTCTGAACACACTCGATCGAAGTGAGGATGGCCTCATGGTCTGGTGGGATCTCCGGATGGCCACCAAAAAGGAGTTGGGCTTGGTGGATGATGACACGGAGGGGTTGATCGATTTTATTCGCTCGGTGCAAGGGGTGGTGGTCGCGGTTTTCTTTGAGGACCTCGCTGGAGGGAAGGTGCGCGTCTCGATGCGCTCAAAAGATACTCGCGTCAATGCCAGTGAAATTTGTGGAGTCTTCGGCGGGGGCGGACACGCGCTTGCGGCCGGAATCCGGATGCCTGGGCCGATTGAGGACGCCCGGGAGAAAGTTTTGGCCGAAATCCGGAAGGCGACAAAGCGGGCCCAAATCTCTTAGTGACTGATTTAATGCAAAATCCCAATGACCTCCCAAGCGGTGTGCTCTTGATCGACAAGGCCCCTGGAATGACTTCTCACGATGTGGTGGCTATCGCCCGTCGTCAGCTCAATATGAAAAAGATCGGCCACTGCGGAACGCTCGATCCTATGGCAACCGGTTTGCTTATGTTGGTGATCAACCGGGCCACGAAGATCCAGGATCTCTTGATGAGTGAGGACAAGACTTATGCCGGTACCCTGACCTTGGGAGCAACAACTTCGACCCAGGACAAGGAGGGAGAGATTGAAGAAGAGAAAGAAGTGCCTGATTTTACGAAGGAACAAATCGTGGCAGCCTTTGATAAATACACCGGGGATTTGGAGCAGATTCCCCCCATGGTTTCGGCCATCAAAAAAGATGGAGTTCCGCTTTATAAGTTGGCGCGAAAGGGGAAAGTGGTCGAGCGGAAGCCACGGGCGGTTTACGTGAAGGACTACCAGATTACCAAAGTGGATTTGCCCGAAGTTGAATTTGTGGTGGATTGCTCGAAAGGATTTTACGTTAGGACTTACGCCCATGATATCGGTCAGGACCTGGGATGCGGATCTCACCTCAGTTCGTTGAGACGAACCCGTTCCGGTAAGTTCACCCTTGAGCGGGCGGTCCCGGTGGCTGTTTTGAAAGAGGCGAGCCGAGAGGATTTGGTGAATTCCTTTATCAGTCTCGCTGAAATTTCCCTGATGCGCGGGGCCTGATTCCGTGCGAATTTTAGAACCCACTTCAAAAAGAAGATGAACCACCTCCCGAAGATCTTTCTTGTCCTGAGTGCGCCGCTCTACGTGTTGGATCAAATTACAAAGTGGTGGGTTGTCACTAAATTTCGTGAGCCCCTCTCGACTGATTTTCACACACCAGATGCTCCGGTGGAAGTGATTGATGGCTTTCTCTGGTGGTGGCGGATCCACAACCAAGGAGTTGCTTTTGGGCTTGGGAATGGGACCACTTGGGCTCCGTTTGTTTTTCTCCTGGTTTTGGTTTTAGCCTTGGTGTTGATCTCCGTTTTTTGGAAGAAGGGAGCTTTCGCTAACATCCCGGCTCGAATTGCGGCTGCCCTTTTGGTAGCGGGTGTTCTAGGGAATTTGACCGACCGTTTACTGCAAGGTTTTTGGTTGGAGAAGCACGAGGACAAGTCCTTTGTGACGCGACTGTCCAAGGGCTATGTCGTTGACTTTATCCGGGTGAAGCTTCCTGGCTACGAGAAGATCGTGCCAAGAAGCGGGGGATTCTTTCCAACCTTTAACGTAGCTGACTCCTGCATTTCGGTGGCTGCCGTTTTACTTTTCCTCTCAGCCTTCCGCCCGGAGGAGTCGAAGAATGAGGAAGAGTCGGAGGTGTCCCCCGAGGCTTAGTCTTTGTCCACGGAACGTTGTTCCTTGCGCTGGCGAGCGATCACCTTGGCCTTGGCTCGCTGGTATCGGGTCTTGGGGAGAAGCTTTGGCATTAGGGCCGAAAGGAAATAGACCAGCGGATAAGCGAGAATGAACAGGAGAAATGCGAGGGTTAGAAATCCCAAAATAAAGCTGCCGCCATTCAGGGATTCCCCTTCCATTCCGGGTAAAAGTCCCAATGGAATCTGGATCTTTTCCAGGATGGGATGAATCGGAATGTGCAGAAACTCCCTAAGGAAATCTCCAAATTTTTCCTGGAAGAGAAGAATGGGAATTTGCGTGATGGGATTTGTGACCCAACATGCGGCCAAAGCGATCGGGATATTTGCCCGGAATGGGACGGCCCAAATTCCAGCCAAAATCATTTGCCCAGGGATCGGAAGCATGGAGACGAAGAGCCCCACGGCCAAGCCACTGGCCACCGAGTCACGGCAGGGGTGCCAAAGGTCTCTCTCAAACATTGGCGAAATCGTTTTCTGAAGCCACGCCCGTTTCCGCATCCCCGGACTTCGCAGGAAGCGGTAAGCTTTCCGGACAATCCGGAGGTAGCGACGTTTCAGTCCTGAGGTCATGAATGGTGCGGGATGACTTTAAGAAGTGAGAATCGAACGCGGGGCTTACCAAAGAGCATCAAACTCCTTGCTTTCTTTAATCAAACGAATTTGGTTCAGGCGCTCTGTCACTTCATCGCTCCAAGGTCGAAATTCTTCCGGAATTGGAGCCTCTTTCTGAATCCATCCGCCGGTTTGCGGGTGGGTGACTCCCAGCCGCCAGGCATGAAGCATCAGGCGCGAGGCCTTGAACACCTGCCGGGCTGGTTTGCTGTAGATGGGATCGCCAAGAAGGGGGTGCCCGAGAAAGCGATTGTGAACGCGGATCTGATGGGTCCGCCCGGTATGCAGTGCACAAAGAATCAATGAAGTTCCATCGGTCGCTGTGTGAAGCAGGTGGAGGTCGGTGATGGCAGGTTTTCCAGCTCCTGGATTGCAGACGTCCATCCGTTGGCGGTGCACCGGGTGTCTTGCGATATTATTGAAAACCGTTTGGTGAATTTCCTTAGGCGGCGATTGCGAAACGCACAGATAGAGCTTGGAGGTTTGGCGCTCGGAGAACTGGTGGACCAAGTTTTTCAGAGAGGAGTTTGTTTTGGCGGCAACGAGGCAGCCGGAAGTATCCTTGTCGAGGCGGTGGACGATTCCCGGTCGCCCTTCGCCGCCTTCGGGGGCAAGTTGGCCCGCGCAATGATGGAGGAGCGCATTTACGAGGGTGCCGTCTTCGTTTCCGGCAGCGGGGTGGACCACCATCCCTGTGGCCTTGTTGATGATGATAATGTCATCATCTTCGTGAAGAACCGAAAGGGGAATATCCTGAGGCTGCGGCTCTGCTGGTTTTTCCTCCGGAATATGGACTGAAATTGTATCGCCGGATTTTAACGAGGCCCGTGCCTTGACCTTGGATTCGTTAAGCAAAATATGTCCTTCCTTAATCAAGCCCTGGATGCGAGAGCGGGAGAGGTCCGGCAGCTCCGAGGCCAGAAAAGCGTCGAGCCGCTGGCCGTCTCCATTTGAAACCTCCAGAGTCATCACAAACCTATATTCCTAGCCGCGGAAGAGAATGAGAATTCCTGCGAGGAGGCAACCGGCGAGATTCGCCACGAGATCCCAACCGGTGTTCACGTATCCTCCCACGTTCGTTTCTGGAATCATGAGAACGGCCACAAATTCAATGATTTCGTTCAAGGCTCCGAGTCCCATTCCGGTGAAGATGCAGAGGGCGATCATGCCCATGGAGGGGAAGAGTTTACGGCCCAGTCTCTGTTGAACACTCGCACGAAGAGCTTCCCAGCTGAGCCAGGTACAAGTGCCGAAACCAAAGGTGTGGACGACGTGATCATACTTGAGCCAGTTCCCGGCGACCCACCATGAGTAGAGAACCTGATGCTCGCCATTGTAAGGCCATCCATCCGGCAAGCGAACAAGTCCGCCGGCAAGGTGCATGGCACCCCAAAGAGTCAGGCACCACAGAAGAAGGGTCGAGAAATTGACGCGCGCATGCATCAGGGCGACAACTCCGGCAATGATAACGAAGAAGGGAATGTAGACCTTAAGGAATTCCCAGTTCTGCTGGGTCACCGCCGCGCTGATGGCAGCGACCAGATAGAGCGCGACCACGAAAATAATGGAGCGGGGAAAATGTGCTTTCTTCATGGTCTGCCGCGAAGATACGGGATTCCGAAGCTAATCGCGAGAGCAAAGAATGAGCTACTTTTCATAGCTGACAATATGATACTCGAGATCGCCGGTTTCGTAGGCGAGCCGGATCAATGGAAATGCGAGAAGAAGGGCCGGTCTGGAGAGCGTCTTCTTTAGTAGGGGGCCCATCAGAGAGGGTTTGCGAAGGGGAAGGGAAATGGATCTCCAAAGAAGGGCGGACCAAGTGGGCGCGACTTCTTGCGAGAAGTCCAGTGAGTGGCGAACTTTTAGATTGAGAGCTCTTGCCTTCGAGTGGAGGAAATCGATGGAGCGCCACGGGGGAAGGTTACCGGTCGAGGAGAGGTGCCGAAGAAAGAGGCGCGAACCGTTTTCGGAATACCAGTCGCAGATCACAATACGTCCTCCGGGTTTGAGCGCCGGAAGAGTGTGCTTAAGAAAGCCCTCGAAGGAGGTGAAGTGCGAGAGGCTTTCAATGGCGAGGACACCGTCGAGGGACTCTGGTGCGGGGGGGTGTCGAAGCCAGTTGCCTTGGAGAACTTCTATTCGAGGATGTGGGGAAATCCGAGATGCTTGCTTCTCAGAGTTTGTGTTTGCGATCACCCGGCAGCCAAATTGATCTGCGATCTTTTGGGCTAAGATTCCATATCCACATCCGACGTCAGCGATCGTTCCTTTTGGATCCAAAAATTCCAAAGCAAGGTCGATCAAATTTTCGCGAGCTTCTGCAATCGATTCGTGCCCGGTTTTCCATGCGCCGTGGTGAAGAGAGAGCCCCCAGATCTCTCGGTAAAGGAGGTCGAGATCATCGTAGAGGTTTTCCGTCATGGGATTAGGTGATAAAGGCGGCGAGACAGAGAAGTCCGGCAAGCAAATCCCGAAGACTGAAGCATTTTGCTCCGGAAGATTTGCGAAGGAATTTGAAGAGAGCTCCGGTCGGACATCCATATTTACAATAAGCCAAGGGACTGAAGATTGACGCAATCAGTCCCACGGCAGCGATGGTAATAGTGGTAATGCCAGCCGAGCGCCAAAGCCAGGCGTCAAAGCCCTCCCAGTCGGCTAGATTCCAGGAGGCCCCGACGATGACGGAAGAGATCAGAATGATGAGGACGAGGGCAGGGAGCCGAAGCAGGAGTTTGTTTAGCTTGGGTGGAATTTTGACCGGTTTAACGGGGAGTTTCCCGAGCCATCGCTGAAGAAAGCCATGAGGACAAAGTTGGTGGCAGTAGAGTTGGTTTCCGGTGGCCCAAGGAGTGAGGAGAGCTGCGGCAGCAAGGAAGAGGAGACCCCAGGAGTCAGCGAGGGGAAGCCCATGACGGGCCCAGCCGAGAAAGAGGGCTTGGGACAGAAGGTCTCCGAGGATGATTCCGAGGAGGATAACAACGGTGACCTGCCAGAGAATTCGGGCGATGGGATTGCCGCGAAGACTGGTGAAGGAAAAGAGGGCCGCGCCGATGGTGAGGGCGACGAGAGAGAGATTACGCCAAGGGATCCTACGGGGAGGCTCAGCGCGGTTCGATTCGAATCGGGCGAGCCGCCGCGCCACGCTGTCGGCAATGGCCCACGAGGTGTGGGTGGCCCCACTCACTCCTTCGATTTTCGATTGATCGATGGCGAGGATTTCTTCGATGGTGAGGCCATTGTAGAGTTCGAGCCAATCGGGCTCGTCGAGAATGCGTTCGTAGTATTCCTCGTTGTCGTAACTCTTCCGGAAACGGATCCGGGTGACTTTTTCGGCTTCCCGGTCGAGGACGATGAGGACATCAGTGGGGCCCTGATACCCGTGGAGGTATTCCTGGGAAGGAGCGGTCCTCAGAGCGTATCCTACAATTCTACGATTTTTGTCGTACATTGAAAAAATCCCGGCCCACTCGGGGTGTTTTTCGATGGAATCTGCTTCGGGTAGTTCAGCCGCGAGGATTTCGGTTGGAAAGAGTCGCGAGGTGGTGAGGCCTCCCAGTCTCTCAATGATGCTTCTTGAGATTGCGGAGCTGGTAAGGGTTGATCCGGTAACGGCATCGATTTCTGGGTTGCCGGGTGAGCCAAGGCTGAGTCCAAGATGCGCCTTCCAAAACCCGGTATCGTCCAGCACGGATTGAACGTGGTCCGGGGTGTCGGTGGCGGAAATGATGCGGGCTTCGATCAGCCTGCCGGTTTTATCAAGAGCGAGGGCGAGATTGGTGGGACCGGAATACCCTTTGAGGTGATCGCATTGTGGGGAAGTGGTCAGGAAGTAGCCGAGGGATCGGTCTTCCTGATTGAAGACTTCATCGTTTTTAATTCGGACGCCATCAGGAAAGAGAAAGGTGAAATCGCCCTCGTCTGAAGTCTGGATCCGCTGCGATTTGTCAAAAATGAGCCAAGAGATCGCAGCGACGATCAGAAGCCGGTAGAGCCGAACCCAAAGCTCTGTCCCTCCCGGCATCGTGCTGATTTATTGGGCTTTGAGAAGCTGGACGGCGTCGATGTGGAGATTGCCGGGTGCTTTCGAAGTGATGGTGAATTTAGCCGGGAGGACGTCGACAAACTCGAAGGTTCCAAGGGAAGTGTAGGTTTTCTGAGCCGGCGTCTTGGTTTGGTCCAGGTTGATGGTTTCCGTTCCTTTGGCGTGAGTCAGGGTAAGTTCAGCCGCTGTCGTACGGTTCTCGTGATTCAACCAGTGAACGCGCACCTCGTATTTTCCAGAGTCCTTGATGCGAATGTTGTAGGTCGCTGAGGCCGGGTGGGGCGCATACTGGTATCCGAGACCATGATTGGGCTTCAGGCCGTCGCCTTTTCTCCAAGAGCCTTTGAGCTTGGCTTTGATGTCATCAATCACGAGGCCCTTGAGCTTGATGATATTTTGTTTCTGCGGCTTGACCCGAAGTCCCTCCTTGGGAATCGAAGGAACGGTGAGCGGGGCGTTGATACTTTCCCGGCGGGCGCGGCCCGGTTGTTCCATGAGATCGATAAGGATGGGGAGGTAGTTTTGGTAAACCCCGCGTGGGCTGGTGTTTTGGGTGGTGGCGATCCAAGCGGCCTTTCCGACCACTTCGCCCATCATGCCGCAGGTGCGCATGACGCGGGTGGTGCCGAGAGCCCGGCGATCAACGGAAACACAACGTCCGGCCATGAATAGGTTCTCGATGTTCTTGGAGTAGAAGCAGCGGTACGGAATATTATAGCCGGTTTTGCGGTCGACCTTGCGATCGTGAACGGCGATTGAGATGAAAGGGTTTTCTTTGGCGACCCCCTTGTGAAATTCCTTTTTGGGGTAGTGAAGATCGATGGACCAAGTGGTCGGAACACTGGCGTCGGGGAAGACTTTTTTGGCGGCAATATCATCACCCGTCAGGATGACATCTCCTTCGAGTCGACGGGATTCGCGGTTTCCGCCGATGAAGGCCATCCACATAAGTTTGGCGTTATCATCAGATTGCTTGATATGAGTGAAGGCTCCAAAGTTGGCGCGCAAGTTCCAATCACGGATCTCTTCGAGGTCGTTGATGGGGTGCTTGTCATAACCGCCTTCCCAGAACCATTCGGCTTTTTTGAATTTTTCGTAAGGTCCGCGTGAGCCGTGAAGAGAAGGGTAGTCGCCTTTTCCAAGTGGGAGCGCCCAAGGGGTCTCGGGCCAGGAGACCTTTTCTCCGGCGTCCTTGGTGGACCACATGTTGGACATGCCCATGTGACCTTTTTCGGCCATCATAAAGTCGGCTCCAGCTTGTGCGCCGATCGTGCCGTGGCCGGTCGAGTCGCAGAAGAGAGCGCCAGCGATACGGGTGAAGGCTCCGGTGGTGGTGTCGACCGCGTCGACGGACTCGACCCGATTTTCTTTGGCGTTGGTCCGGAAGGCGAAGTGATTGAGGTAGAGATCGATATTGTCTTCCGATCTCACGACTTTCTCTTTGAGGTCATCGACAAACTCGCGGATGAGTCCGGGAGAGTCGCGGGAGAAGTCGGAGAACTCGTTCACGATTTCGCCAAGGTGGGGGAATTTGCCGAGCTGGGTTCCGCCCATGGCCCAAACCTGAACTTCGGAGGATCCGTTGCCGCCGAGGACCGAGCGGTCGTGAATGAGAGCAACTTTCAATCCGTGGCGCGCCGCAGAGATGGCCGCACCGAGTCCGGAGTAGCCTCCGCCTACAACGACGAGATCATAGCCGTCCTTTGTCGGTGGGGTGGCCGGGAGCTTGAGGGCTTTGCGGCGGAACTCGAAAAGCGCCTGGCCTTCGCCCGGAGGAACCTCTTTGGCATCCTTGGTGAAGTAGAGCGCGTCGCAGCGACCGTTGAAGCCGGTCAGATCATGAAGCTTGAGAGTGGTCTTTGCCGAGGTGATTTCGACGGTGCCTCCGCTTTGCCAGTGCCAGTCCGCCCCTTCGGTTCCGAAAGTGGTGGTGGCTGGTTTGCCATCAATGCTGACCTTAAATTTTCCAGGCGCGCCTGGTGCCTCCCACTTGGCGACCCAGTCCTTGGTGCGGACATGAAGGTGGTAAGTTCCGATGGAGGGGAAGGTGACTTCGGTGGTCGCGTCTCCCACCGGAGTTCCGAGACCGTGTGCCATGAGATACGCGGATCCCATGTTGAGGATGAATTGGGAATCGACGGCCCAGCCTCCGCGATCAGTAAAAGCCTCTGCCTCCACGAAGAGGTTGTCCGAGGCGTGGAGGGAAGTCGTGAGAAGTGCGATCAGGATTGGTCTCGTCATTTCGAAAGTGATTACGGAATGAGTTTGGTGATTTTTGCGACAAAGTAGAGCCATTTTGGCAGGTTGAACCATGGAAAGGGGATTTCGGAGCGAGGCGGCTCCCAAATGGGCCATGTGTCCTGGTGCGGGGTCGCACTATTGTCCGGAGCGGACGCGGTAAAAGGCTTTGGAGGCTCCTGGAGCAAGATCCACCAGCGTGGTCGTGCCGGCCTCGCCTGTGGCGTCGTCCACTTCGTTCCAGGTGGTCAAATCATCCGACTTTTCGACGAAATATTCGACCCCGGCCTGCGATGTCCAGGTGATCGATGTTCCGCCCGTCTCAGGATCCTGATCCAGGGAGGTGATTTTGAGCTCTGGAGATTCTTCCAATGAGATCGAGCTTACTGAAAAGTCATCAATGGCAAAGGCGTCGTTATTCGAAGCAACACCGAAGGAGTTTTCGCCCTCGCGAATCAAAGCTGGGTCGGTGAATTCGAGAGGAAGGGCATCGCCATAGGTGATCGCGACGCGGCCGATCTCCGATTCATGTTCCACGGTCACGACGATCGGGTCGTGGCTAAAGGTGACGGCCCCTTGATCAATGAGCATGCGATTGCTGTCCACGACCTGGAAGATGACGACCCGATCAGGGATCGTTTCCACGTAGAAAAAATTGTTCTCGTCGACATAACCGAAAACGATGTCCTGATCCTGGAAACCATTGCCGGGTTCGAGGCTGATGAAAGTCGAGGTGATTTGGTAATGTCCGCCGACCTTGCCGGGAGCCAGGGCAATGGTCCCTAGGTAAGGTTCGTCCTCGCTATCCCTTGGGAAGTCGTAGTTGTCGGTTTGTTGCTCCAGTCGACCTCCGGTCTCCACCCAATTGGCATTGGCGATTTCATTGGGACCATTGCGATTGAAAAAGGTCCAGCCGGTGACGGTGTTGTCGTTGAAGTTGTCTGCAAAGATGACTGTCCGGTTAAGACCGGCCGAAGGCAGCATCACCAGGGCGGCTGCGAGAGCATGGATACAATTTAAGGACATGCTTTGAAGGGGGCTCGCTTACCTACCGTTTGCGGCGGACGAGGGTGATTCCGGCCACAGCAATCAAAGCCAGTGAAATTGGCTCGGGGATTTGCTGTTGGTCGATGGAAAAGTTGTCGATGGCAAAGGCGTCATTGTTGGAACCGACACCGTTGAGTCCGGCGGTGATGGGTTGACCCGTGGCGAGACTGGTGAGGCCGGTGCCGCCGTAGTTGACTGACACGCCTCCTGCAGCGGTGTCGACAAAGACATCCACATCGGTCGGGGCATGACTGAAGGTGACCGAACTATTGATTCCAAGTTGGGTGCGCACTCCTGAGGTGACTCCGAAGAGGACCACGCGATCAGGGATGGTTTCGATGTAGAAAAAATTATCTTCATCGACATAACCAAAAACGACGACTTGATCCTGAAATCCGTTGCCTTCTTCGAGGCTATCCATCCCAAGTGAGATCGTGTAGCGTCCGCCGATCACTCCGGATCCGGAGAGAGCCATGCTGCCGAGTTGGGGGCCTCCGTCGCCATTCGGTAAGACGCCGTTGGGAAAGGTATAGTTGGTGACTGTTTGTTCCAGCCTTCCGTTCTGTTCACTAAAGGAAGGAGATGTGCCACTCCCGCCGGTAGTGGTGACGATGGCGGTGCCGCCACTCCGGTCGAGATAGGTCCAACCGGAATTGGAATTGTCATCAAAGTTGTCGGAGTAAACCACGGCGGCGTGGGAAGAGAGGGTGAGCACCAGGGCTGCGAGGGTGAGAGACTGAAATTTTTTCATGACCGGGTTATGCCGATTAAACTGCAGGAGGTTAGCGGTGTTAGATGGGCGAAGGTAATATTCATTTCAGTGAAACGCTCGGGATCGCAGGAGGTTGATGTGAGACGAATTGCAGGTTTGAAAGCATGTCTGTCTTTGGTAAGGCCCCCCGTGCTGAAGGTTGTCCGGATGGTTGGGCGGTGTGATGCGATTTTTCAAATTTTTATGAACAAACGAAGCTCCGCTTTCTCCTTGTTTTTTGGCCTGTGGATGATGGCGGATGCCAATCCAGTTCAAGTCCCTTACTCAACTGATTTTTCCAGTGACTTCGGAGATTTTTTTGCGCCGACCGGGAATGGTTACAACTGGGGGCATGACTGGAGGGGCGGTAACTACCAATCCTGGGTTTCTGCGGCAAACCGGACTGTAACTGCGTCGATGCAGGCACGTGAGTTGGCCGGCGAGGAGTTCTACATGAAGGTGACCATTGATCCGGTGGAGATCGTCGGGAGTGGAACGTCTGCCGGGTTTGCGGCCTGCGGGAACAGTCGAACCTTTGGGAGCTATTATCTCGCTGATGTGAAACCCACTGAGAACACCTTTCGAATTTTACAAATCAGCGGCGGAACCACGACGATTGCGGCCGAGCGACAAATCGAGAATTTTTCTCTCGGGGGGGGGGAGCCATTCGATTTGGAGTTCAGCGGAATTCGTGCAGGGAATTCGATCACACTCTCGCTCACGGTTCGAAAAGACGGCGAAAGCGATACTCTCACGGGGACGGATTCCACCTCCCTGGACGGTTCTTATTTTGGGTTGCGTTGCCGCAATGGAGGATCCCGTTATGAGCTTCATTTTGATGATTACCTTTTGCGGCCTCTCGAAACGATTTCGGTGACCTCTTCACTCGATCGAATTGCACCGGCGGGCGAGAATTACGAGTATCAAATCGAGACTGATATCGACGCGACCTTTTCGGTGGACGGACAGTTGCCTGCATGGATGAGTTTGTCGGGTTCGGGGTTTTTGAGCGGGACGCCGGGTGCCGCGGATTTTGGAACGGAGACGATACGTGTGCTCGTGACTTCTAGCGAAGGCGCGGAAGCCCGTCAGGAATTTACGGTGACTGTGCCGGCTCTTTCCGAGCCTGTGATCAGTGAGTTTATGGCGGATAACGATGATACTCTGAACGATGAAGAAGGTGATTCGCCGGACTGGATTGAAATTTCTAATCCAACTTCGACTGAGCTTGATTTGACTGGTTGGCATCTCACCGATGATGCGATGGTGCTGGATCGGTGGACATTTCCCAATGGAGCGATGTTGCCGCCATTGGGCCACCTGGTGATCTTTGCTTCAGGGAAAGATTTGCCGGGACATACCAGCTTTCGGCTCAATGATTCCGCCGGGTCCTATCTTGCTTTGGTGAGGCCTGATTTGAGCATAGCTTCGGAATACGAAGACTACCCCGGTCAGCGGGAGGATGTGAGTTACGGTCTCTTCGATGACTATCTGGCGGGAGGGTATTTTCAGGAGCCGACTCCAGGCGTGGTGAATTCGCAAATTGCCTATTCGGGGTTCACGGCTGATACGAAATTCAGCATGCCCCGGGGATTCTATGAAGCGGCTTTTACGACAGAGGTTTCGTGCGAAACTCCGGGTGCTGTGATCGTGACGACGACCGATGGAACGGTGCCATCTCTCTCCAATGGGGTGCAATCGGCTTCGCCGGCGAACGTTGCGATTTCCAAAACGACGGTTCTTCGGGCGGCTGCTTTTGTGGATGGCCTGGCCCCGACCAATGTTGATACCCAGACCTATCTTTTTTTGGATGATGTCAGGACGCAAAGCCGCAGCGAGGCACTCGAAAACGGATGGCCTTCGGGAAGTGTGAATGGTCAGACATTTGATTACGGCATGGATCCTGAAATCATAAACTCAATCAGTGAGGCTGAGTTCGAGGAAGCCATGACTGATATCCCGACGCTGTCTTTCGTGACCGACCTGGATAATTTTAACGATCCGGAGACTGGGTTTTGGGTGAATGCCGAGAACCGTGGTCGGGACTGGGAGCGACCGGTTTCGGTGGAGCTCATCAATACAGACGGAACGAGTGGATTTCAAATTGATGCCGGAGTTCGTTTGCGCGGTGGCTTCAGCCGGCAGGGGAGTAATGCGAAACATTCCTTCCGCTTGGCGTTTCGATCAGAGTATGGAGCAGGGAAGTTGGAATACCCCATGTTTGGCGAAGAGGGAGCAGAGCGTTTCGATGCGATCGATCTCCGGGCTTCGCAGGGCGGTGGGGCATCATGGCATTTCGGTCATAGCACGAGTGCGACTTTTAATCGGGATGTTTTTGCCCGCGAAACCCAGAGGGATATGGGGCAGGCCTATTCGAGGAGTCGTCATTATCACCTTTATGTGAACGGGCAATACTTCGGACTGTTTCAAACCCAGGAACGGGTCGATGCAGATTATTCGGCAAGTTACTTTGGCGGAGAAAAGGAGGACTATGATGTTATTAAAACGCGAACGAGGCCCCACCGGGTGGAATCACTCGATGGCGATCCCGGAGCTTGGACACGTTTGTTCGATGCCGCAGTCGCAGGGTTTTCTTCCGATGCCGCCTACTATGCGGTGCAGGGATTGACTACGGCAGGGGAGGTCGATGCGGCCGGGGAGAACCTATTGGATATCGATAACCTGATCGACTACATGTTGGTGATTTTTTACACCGGTCAACGTGACGGGCCGGTGAATCTGGGCGCCAATGTCCCGAAGAATTTCTTTGCGATGCGTCCGCGTGGCGGGCGCTTCGGCTTCCGCTTTTTCATCCATGATAATGAGGACAGCCTGGGAAGTAGTTCGGTGAATGTTACTGGTGATAATGGCACGGGAGATCGTCTGACTTATTTTAATCCCAAGTGGTTGCATCAACGGCTTTCGAGTAATGCTCTTTATCGGCAGCGTTTTGGAGATCGGGTGCATCGTCATTGTTTTAATGGGGGAGCGCTGACTCCTCAGGAATGCCGTGAGCGCTTCTCGGCGACGGCGGATGTGATTCAAAACGCCGTGATCGGTGAGTCAGCAAGGTGGGGCGATGCCCGTCGCTCGAGCCCTTATGATCAGGGGAATTGGCAGACTGCGGTTAACTCCGCTTTGAGTGGATTTCTTTTAGCACGGACAAGCGCTTTGGTGGGGCAGTTACGCTCGCGGAATCTTTATCCGGATGTGACGGCTCCCGGGTTCAGCCTGCATGGTGGGCAGGTGATGGCTGGCTTCGGGCTGACCATTGATGCTCCTGATGGAGAGATTTATTATACGGTGGATGGAAGTGATCCCGCAGGCCCGGGAGGAATCTTGTTCGATGCAAGTTCGACCACAGACACCCTGATTGAAGCGAGGGCAGAGGAGTGGAGTTATCTGGTGACCGGCACGCCTTTGAGTGACAGTGAAGTGGTCGCGGGGCATCCCTCCTACAATGCAAACGATTGGAAGCACCCCGGCTTTGATGCGACGACTTGGACGGTGGGTGATGCGCCTCTGGGATACGGCGGAGTGGGGACTCCGGGGTGGGCGACCGAAATTAGCCGGGGTGATGGTGCCAATCCCAATCGGACAACTTACCTCCGCAAAAGTTTCGAGGTGACAGGAGCGTCTAACTACTCCGGATTGACTTTCAATATTCGCAGGGATGACGGGGCTATTGTTTACCTGAATGGTCGTGAGGTGGCGCGAAGCAACATGCCAGCGGGCAATGTGACTTACAGTGATACGGCTGCGGGCAATGCCAGTAGCGCCAATGAGTCGACCTACTTTACTGAGAGCCACGTTTTGAGTATGGGCGAGCTTGTAGAGGGAGCAAATATTCTGGCGGTGGAAGTCCATCAAGGATCTGCCACAAGCGGGGATCTGGTGATCGATGTGGAGCTTTTGGGAATCAACACGAATGGTTCCGGTGTTTTGATCGGGGAAAACACAGTGGTGAAGGCACGTGCTTTTGAGGGAGGAGAATGGTCGGCGTTGAACGAAGCAGCGTTTTTTACCTCTTCACCTGCGTCGTCCGAGACTCTGGTAATCTCAGAGATCTACTACAACCCTCCGGGGAATTCGGAGGACACCGAGTATCTCGAGCTGCTGAATGTATCGACGAATGAGTCCATTCACTTGGACGGGCTTTCCTTCGTGGAAGGCATTAGCTTTGATTTTCCTCCGGGGATCGTCCTCGAGCCGGGCGAGCGAATTCTTTTGGTGAAAAATTTGGCGGAGTTCGAAGCTGCCTTTGGAGCAGGTTTGCCGGTGGTCGGGCAATATGGTGGGAGCCTCAATAATGGTGGGGAGCAACTGACCCTCGCGGGAATTGTGGATTTTGTTTACGAAGACAGCTTCCCTTGGCCGGAGGCTTCCGATGGTGGTGGACGAAGTCTGGTCCTTGCGGGTGGCGATCCGCAACTGGCCTCCAGTTGGCGTGCAAGTGCAGTTGAGGCAGGTAGTCCGGGGGCGAGCGACAGCACCAGTTTCACCGGAGGAGATTTCGAGGCTTATGTTTTCGGTGGAATTGCGGGGCGGTTCAGTCGGGACCTGGATTTCACTTACTCCAGAAATCTGGCAGCCGGAGATGTGAGTTATGTTTTGGAGACCAGCGATGATCTTGAAACATGGAGTGAAGCTCATGATTGGATTAAGGTTTCCGAGCGTGTTCTGGACGGAAATTTCTCCGAGGTGACCTGGGCGCCCGAGACCGTGGTGGTTCGCAAGTTCGTGCGGGTTCGTGCCTCCCGATGAGAGTGGGCAAAATTTCGCAATACAGCGGAGAGATTTCAGTGACAAGTCAGCCGAAGGAGAGAATGATTCAGCCCATGAGCTGGGAGCTTTCGAAATTTGGGAGAAACCTCTGTGAAGGAAGTGGCATCGGAGAGTTGATGGATGACCTGGGTGAAGCTCTCGCCGGTGGTGGAGATGTGAAGATGTTGGGCGGAGGCCAGCCAGCCCACGTGCCCGCGATCGATGCTGTCTGGCGTCAACGGATGGAAGAGATCATGGCGGAGCCCGACGCGCTCGAAAAGATGATCGGGAACTACGATGTGCCGGCGGGGAATGAAGCTTTCCGGGTAGCTCTTGCGAAGCTCTTTCGGAAGGAATTTGGCTGGGAGGTGACCCACGAAAACTTTGCGGTGACGATGGGGGGGCAGACCGCGTTTTTCTTTTTGTTTAATGCCCTCGCGGGAAGATTCGATGACGGTTCCCGCAAGAAGGTGCTCCTGCCGCTGCTGCCGGAATATATTGGTTATGCCAATCAATCAGTGGGCAGTGATTTCTTTGAGGCTCTTCCGGCGCGCATTGAGAAAACTGGGCCGCACGAGTTCAAGTATCGCGTCGACTTCGATGCAGTGAATCCCGGTGAAGACATCGCGGCGATCTGTATTTCCCGACCGACCAACCCGTCCGGCAATGTGCTCACCGATGATGAGATCGAACGACTTCGTAAGATCGCGCGAGCGAAGGGAATCCCGTTGATCGTCGACAATGCTTACGGTGCACCGTTTCCCAATGTCATCTTTTCGGAAGTGACCCCGGTTTGGGATGAAGGGATGATTTTGACCCTGAGCTTGTCCAAGATTGGCTTGCCCGGGACCCGGACCGGGATCGTGGTGGCGAGCAAGGACGTGTGCCGCCAAGTGTCTTCCATGACTTCGATTGTGGGACTGGCCAATGCGAACGTCGGGCAGGAGATCTTGCGACCGTTGGTGGAGAGTGGTGAGATTTTGCGATTGAGCAAAGAAGTCGTGAAGCCGTTTTACGAGGAACGTTCTCAAATGGCGCAAAGCATTTTCGCGAGAGAGCTTGATGATTCGGTTCCGTATTTCATCCACCGGAGTGAAGGGGCGCTCTTCCTCTGGCTGTGGTTTGAGGGGCTTCCGGTTACTGCAAAGGAGCTTTACCAACGCTTGAAAAAGCGCGGGGTATTGGTGGTGCCGAGCGAATACTTTTTCTTTGGTTTGCCGGAGGATTCTGATTGGAAGCACACCAGTGAGTGCATCCGGGTCAGTTATACCATGGATGCGGAGACGGTGGAGGCTGGAATTGAGGTAATTGCTGATGAGGTGAACCGCGTCTACGCAGAAGCCGCGAACTAAGCGGCTCTACTTTCCGGAGAGGCTTTTCATGAGTTGACCGGCGGTGAGCTCTTTCGCTTTCCAGTCGACTTTGCCAAGTGCCTTTCCTTCTTTTTCGCTGAGCGGGAAACGCCATTTTTTGACAAAGATTTCGGAGAGATCTTTTTGCGCGGCAACCGAAGCTGAGAGATACCAGCCGAGCGCTTGAGCGCGAGCTCCTTCCTTGGTGTTGTCCGCGAAGGACGGAAGAGTATGGATGTTCTTGTAGTAGGCCGAGAGCCAGTTATCTCCGAGTAATTTCCAGAGGTGAAGCATGGCGGAAGCATACATGACCGGCTGATCGGTTGGGCTCGTTTTGAGTCGGTTTTGCTTCTCGGTCAGGCCATGCGCATTGGTGAATGTTTTCAAGAATCCGAGGTCGCTGTCACCGTAGTTTTTAATCGCTTTGTTGATGGTTTGACGGGTTCTTTTGTCGTTGTCAACGACGTCCAGAGAGTCGATGCAGACATAGCGCATAAAGACGGCAAAGCCGGTGGTGAAACAGCTGTGCTTGCGTCCGAAGGTGAAGAAATTTCGACCCATCTCGTAAAAGTAGAGGTGGGGGATGGCCTTGGGGTTCTTCTGGAGGTTGTTGTAGGTGCTGGAGTAAAAGTAGTTCGCTTCGATTCCTGTCGCACCGACATATCCGCAGCCTGCGCCGCAGGTCAGATTGCCATCTGGAATCGCGGCGATGATGGGTTTGCCATTGACCTGCCGGGTGAGTCGAGGGGCCTTGCCAGTAAACTTGAGATAGGTGGCCCATCCTTGATCAAGGGATCCGACAAAGCGGGTCATGACCTTGGGATCGAATCCGTCGGTGATGGTCAGGAAGGCGACATTTTCTCCGATCCACGGAAACATGACGGTATCGATTTTTTTCTCCTTCCAGCGCTTCGGGTAGAAAGCGAGTTTCGAGTAGTCGAGGCCAGCGCCTGCTTTGACCTCAGCGGGAGCCGGTGCGGCAAGGAATGACGATGCGCAAAGCGCAGCGAAAAGGAATCGGTTCATGCGAGAGCATACTCGACTTGTCCGACAAATATATCAGTTTATTCACGAACAATCTGAGCTTTGCCGGGCTCTTGGTAAATGGGGTCGTTTCTGCCCTTGGCTGGTCGCGTAAAGGGGGAATTCCGCCAAGTTGGTTTGTCGTAGGTCCCGGTGCCCCGGAACTGAAAGATGCCCTTCAAAGGTTGGAGGGGGAGGGTGATGAAGCCAAGGAGGCCCCGCGCATTCACCCGGATGGTCATGTCCAGTTTTTCGGTGAGGAGATCAATCCATCCTTCCCCGGTGAGAGTGACGCTGGTGGAGATGGCGATGAAGTCTTTTGTGATAAGAACCCCATTGGTGACATTGAAGCGGGCTGATGCGTCCTTGGCCCGCTCATAACCCATTCTTTTGTCACCGAGAAGGCCGGCGATGATTGGGGAGAGTGGGCCAAGAATTGGAAGCGAGACCAGATTGCCTCGATTGATTTCAAGGAGGCCCTCGGCGTTAAAGCCCCGGACTCCCCCGGCGGTGCCCCGGAAATCGATACTTCCGGTGAGAGTGCCCTTTTCTTCTTCCTTAAATTCGTAAACTCTGGAGAGTTCTCGGAAGGAAAGATTATCCCACTTGATGGCTCCGCGATACTTCGTTTTCTGTCCCGGCGTGACATCGCAAAAGACCGAGCCTCCAATACTTCCTTTTAAGGTTCGGCCGGATAAGTTCTGCACGGTAATTCCGGTTCCCCGGATGGAGAGATCCGCAGCGAGGTCTTGAAGCGGTAGGTCGGACCCCAGAAAGGGGTAGTCGGTCTGGCCTTCCGTTCTGACCTCCACACGGAAAGCGCTTTTGTCCCGATCCTCTTTTGTGCCGGCAAAGGTTCCGTTGAGTCCCACGCGCGGGAGTTTGTGAAAGCGGTAATTCTGTTCGATGTGCTCGGCTGTTTTGGGAGCAAAGATTCGCACGATGGGCGTGGGCCAGGTTTTGCCCCGGAGATTGTTGATGGTGGTGAAGCGGGTCTTGGGGTCATAGAGGACTTTGTCGACGTAGACGGGCTGGGACGCGGCTCCATTAAATCGAAGTCGAGCCTTTTCCTGATCGTCATTGAGGAGTCCCTCGATGTTTGAGAATTCGGCTTTGTCCGGAGAGATTTCGTAGCTGGTAGCAAGGTGATGAATCCTGGTGCCCTTGTAGGTCAGATTGTTGAGGAAGACTTTTCCGGTGGCGGACCAATCAGTACGGTCGGATAGGCTAAGAGATCCGTCTACGTCCAAAGCGACGGCAGAGTTGTCGACAAAGGTGATGTGTGAAAGTGATCGCTCCAGAGGACCACCTGACTTGATGAAGGGGCTAAAGGCGCTCAGCGGAAGCGAAGATTTGAGCTTAAAGCGAACCTTATCGCCTTTTCTCATGATGCTACCATTTAGATGACCGCCATCGTGAATAACTTCCAGATCCCGGAGGTAAAGGTCGCCATCCCTCCATGAGAACTCAGAGGTTAATTTATCAAAGTTTGTTCCAAGGAAGGAGAATTTGCTGATATCGCCGTGGCCGGTTGCGGTGACTGAAAATCCACCATTCGCTTTTGCGAAAAAGGATCCGTTGATTTTGAGAACGGGTGGGATGTCATCAATGTCGAGATCTTTGAGGACCTTAATCTCGAAGCAGTTGTCCAGAAAATCTTGGACTTGCAGATCCGAGGTGAGATCAAAGCGGCCGTTGTTTCTGGACACACTCCAATCAGCCTGACCGGAGGCAGAACCGCTGTCATCTTGCAGCAGGATCTCATCGAGGGTGACAATTTGGGCCTGGAGGTCGCCAGCGATGAGGAGTCTGTTGAGCTTATATTGGTTCCGCTGCAAGCGGACGGCGTCGAGCCGGAATGAGGTTTGCAGTCTCTCAAGTTGGCCAAGGTCACCCTTGATTTCGAATGCCAGTTGTGGCGGATCGTCCGGAGAAAATGTCCAGAGGGCAAGTTCGTCAAGGACCTTGCTGAGAACGTGATTCGACTTCAGGGTGTATTCGGATTTGGTTTGATCGTCCTCAGGTTTGATTTTTGGCATCCGGAGATCCGTGGAAAGTTTCACTCGCAATCCTTCGATTATGCCGCTGGCCCCGTTCACGATAATCCGGCCACTTTCAGTCACCTTTAACTGACCATTGATATCGCGGGCGGTCACGGTTCGACCATCGTTGCCGACGGGAATGTGCGCTGTTCCGTCGATAATCCTGAGACTGCGGAGTTTAAACTTTCCTCGAAGCGCTTTTGTTTTGTCGAGATCCAGAGTCATTTCACTCCCCTCGAGAAGTGGCATTGCCTGGCCATCGTCACCATAGAAGGAGAAATCGGTCGCGACCAGACCCCGCTGGAAGTCGAAGCGGAGGGTTTCGAAAGACAGATAGACTCCCCGACCAGCGAGTTCACTTTTCAACCAATCGCCATAGCGGCCGGGGAAACCGACTTGGTTGAGGTAGACCAAACCGCCAGCGATCGCCAAGCCAACGATCCCCAGCGATAGCAGGAGGGTGGTTCGAGCAACCCGAATGGTTCTAATCATCGCCCGCAGTGTAAGCTCTAATCGACACGACTCAACGTCGAATCAAGGGACGGGAGTTTGCTCAAGAGCGGCCCGAAGAAGGTGGTCGGGATCGGGAGTGTCTTCGGTGAGAAGTCGGTGGCGCAAGACGTGGGGGAAAATCTTTTGAACGTGGTCCGGATGAATCGCTTTCTGGTCGTCAAGGAGGGCCGAGGCCTGGGCAGCCCTCTGAAGAGCAAGTGTGGCCCGGGTCGAGACGGCGTGGTCTTGGCCGATTATGGACCGGACGGCTTGGCAGAGCGCGAGAAGATAACGTTGCAGGGTATCCGAGACCGATATCGCGGCGCTTTGTGCCTGAAGTGTGGTCAGTTCTTCCAGCGAGATGATCGGCTCCGAAGCTTGTGATGAATTTCCTTCTGCATGATAGCGGAGGATTTCAAGCTGGGTTTGATCGTCCGGAAGCCCCATGGGGATTGAGAGCAGAAAGCGATCGAGTTGTGGCTCGGGCAGGGGGAAAGTGCCGGTGGACGAGGTGTCGTTTTGGGTCGCAATGACAAGGAATGGATCTGGGAGTTCGCGGGTCGATCCATCGATGGTGACCTGGCGCTCGTTCATGGCCTCAAGGAGTGAGGACTGGGTGCGGGGGGAGGCGCGGTTGATTTCATCTGCCAACACGAAGTTGGCAAAGACGGGACCTGCGATGAACTCGAAGTCGCCATTTTGAGGGCGGTAAAGTTGATAGCCGAGAATGTCGGAGGGCAGTAAGTCGGGAGTGAATTGGATGCGGCGATAGCTCCCGCTGAGGAGGGTGGCGAGAGTCTGGGCAAGAGTGGTCTTTCCGATTCCCGGAGGTCCGGTGACAAGGGCGTGACCACGTGCCAGAAGCGAGGTCAGGAGGAGGTCGATGGCTGCTCTTGAACCAAGGACGGTTCCGAGGAGTTCTTTTCGGAGGGCTTTGAGGGGCATGGGAGATTATTGTCGGCGCCGGAATTCCGAATAAGGTTCTTCGGCGGGAATTACTTCGCGGATTTTGAGAAGTGGAAGAACGTCGCCGTCTACGGTTTCAAAAGTCAGTGTGCCACCGGCCTTGACCCAGTCCTCCACCTGTGGGCGTTTTGCTCCCTCAGGAAATTCCAGCGAGACTCCAACGATCTGAAGGTCCGCTGCGCAACAGGTGATGATTGAGCGGAAGATGCGGAGGCGATCTCCGGATTCATTGTTGATTTGCTCAGGAGCAATCCGGCCTTCGAGTTCGACCGGGAGTCCGTCAAAGATGTCCTGAATTTCGCGATCTCCGGCAGCGTAGTATGCCGAGATCATGCGCAGTTGAAATTCACCATGTTCATTTTTGGGAACATTTTTTTCAAGGTCTTCCCGGGTGAAAGGCGGGATATCGGCATTGGTGAGAGCAGGTTTTTCATAGAGACCCTTTTTAGCCATCCCGCCTGTCGAGAGTTTGTCCTTGGTGTAGGTCATGGCGAGGGTGAGAGGAATGAGGGTGAGGAGAATTGTCACGAAGGGACCATGTCCCTCCTCATGGTCGTGATTGCAGGATTCGCAGTGATCCTTGTGGTCATGGTCATGGTCATGGTCGTGGTCGTGGTCGCATGATCCCGGAGCCTCATCTTTGGGGCGCGTGGACTTTGGATTGATCATCGAGTAGATCCCGAGAATCAGCATCCCGATTCCGCCAACCAAGATGAAGTGGTGGAAGCCAATATCCAGGTAACCCCGGATACGGGTCGAGTGGTAAAAATAGATGAGTAAGCCTCCCCAGGCACTGGCGAGGAATCCAAAGAGTCTGGTATCCAGAGATGTCATGGTGCCAAGGGGATTTCTGATTGTTGAGACATCCACCCGGGGAGGATTTTGGTCTCAAAAAGAAGGCTGAGGGCCCCTGTTAAAATGAAGGTGGCCACGAAGAGGAAGAGAATGAACTTCCACTTGAAAACAGTGGAGTAGAGAAAGACCAACTTGGCATCCATCATGGGGCCGAAGACCATGAAGGCGAGCTTGGGTCCGTATTTGAAGTTGTGGAAATTCGCCGCGATGAAGGCGTCCGAGGTGGAGCAGAGCGAGAGCACAAAGGCGAGAAGCATCATGCCAATCGATCCGATGATGGAGTTGTCGGCGAGATTTTTCCAGAAGTCATCGGTGGGATCGATGACGGTGGTCTTTAAGATCGCGGTGAGAACGACCCCGATGCAGAAGTAGAGTCCAACATCCATGAGATCGCGCAGCGAGTTGTTAAGCGCGGCATTGAGATTTCGCGGATGGTGGTGTTCATGGCTGTCCTCGGCTTTTGCGGAATCCTTGAGGAAAAAGCTATGGGCCATTCGAGCTATAATGAGGGCGATAAAGACCGCAATCATGTAACCCATTGCTAGCCGGGAAATGGCGATTTCTGATGAGTTGTTAAAGGCCTTGTAGGTGCTGATTGCCGTGACGGGATTAAAGATCGGAGCGGCCAGCATGTAGGCGAGCGCACATGAAACGGGGAGCCCGTTTTTAACAAGTCGCCGGATAACCGGAACGACGGCGCATTCGCAAACCGGAAAGACGGCGCCGAGAAGTCCACTCATGAGAACGGCGAGGGTGTTGTTCTTAGGGAGGATTTTTTCGAAAGCCCCACGCGGCAAATACGTTCCAAGGAAGCCACTCACAAGGGTTCCGAGGAAGATGAAAGGAAGGCCCTCCAAAAAAATTGCGAGGAACTCAAATGAGCCATCCGCGATTTGATCCTGCCTGTCCTGAGTCACTGGAGGGATTCAAGCGTAAAGAGGGGAGATTACTCCAACAAAAAAGCGGGCCGAATGACCCGCTTTTGGCGAATTACTGTGAATCCGGGCTAATTCACCTTGAAGTTCCAGGTATACTTTCGGTTTGTGCCGAAATACTTGTAGCCCGAGATGGTATTCGTGTTCTTGGCGGTCGCAGCATATTTGTAGGTGCCGGAATAAAGGTTTACCGAGCGGCTGGAGCGGGCCGGGATGGAAACAAAGCGCGTTTCGGGTCCCCGAAGGCCCAAAAGAATGGATTTGGAGGAGTTATTCCGGATGGTGACCAATGGTTTAAAAACAACCTTACGCGGGGCCGAATAGCTCGGGCGGGGAGCTGGTTTTGAAGATCCGCAGCTGGAAAGACCCAGCGCTGTCAGTGCCAGCATTGCGGCGATGATTGAACGATGAATAGAACGCATTTTTCTGTTTATGGGATAGGGCCGGCTAATTTACTTTGCCGACCCCAACGTTTCAGGAAGGGTTGTTAGAAGTGACCAGCAAAAATGTAACACCAAGTTTGTTATTGAGCTATTGTTGGGGGTAGAACCTTAATTTGAGACTCTTGATTTCGTTGGGTCGGCCTTTGAGAGGAGTTTGATCACGGGGAGGTGGAGCAGGAAGATTACGATTGTAATCAGCATGAGCACGATAAAGCCCGCGCCGCCGCTGATGGCTTGCAGTTTGTCCCAGAAGACTTCGTAAAAGGTCCCGTCAAATGGATTTGGCCGAAGGAAGGCAACCTCAATGGTGGGTGTTCCAAAAAAGGGCCTCATGATCCAAGAAAGCTGTGCGCCCACGAAGGCGTTGCCGCCAAGCCAGGCCAGCAGGGTGGTAATGGCGGTGCGGGAGTCCGGAGTGACAGCGACGAGGAGTTTGGCAAGGTGGAGATTTGCAATGATACCGGCTACCGCGATGAGAACAGTGTGAGCAACCAGGAAATAGGAGTGGGCACTGGACGCGTTCTCAGCATCGGGAGCGGGCGCATTTAGTGACATGAAGAAGGTCACCGGTGCCAGGCCGCCGAGGACGAGGGCGGCGATGGTAAAGCTCATCAATTGAGCCATGATCGATTGCCGGAAGCCAAGTCCACTCCCCAGAAGAAGGCCGAGCATGCCATTGAGAAAGCCATTGCATGCCAAAGTGAGAAGGATCAGGGCCGGCATTTTGATGCCCACGAAAATCCCCATTCTGGGATCCCTCCAAATACCGACTGTTATGCCGTAAATTCCGAAGGCTGCAATGATCGTCACGAGGCACAAACGCAGACTCGCCGGACCGGGGTCGTTGATCCACTTTCGGAGATCTTCGGGAGATCCCCGGAGAAGGATGGTTAGTTCGTGATGCATGAGGAAAATGGTAATGAAGAAAGATGTAAACGACTCATGTCTGTTTAAATCATTTCTAAAAATTAGATCGAAACTGTGAAGTCCGCATGTCCCGGGTGTGAAGGTTTTGAGAAGGACTCAAGTCGAGGCAGGGATAATGGGAAGTTCCATTCTGGCTTCGGTTCCGCCTTCCTCACGACGAAAAATGCGGGCTTTGCCCTGATGGAGCTCCGCCACTTCCTGGACAAAGGTGAGGCCAAGGCCATTTCCTTTTCCGCGATCCTCACTGCGGAATGAATAGAATCGTTCGAAGGCCCGTGCTGCTGCGAAGTCAGGAATTCCCCCTCCTTCATCACGAATACAAATAAGAAGCCGGTCTTCGTGGACCTTTGCAGAGAAAACGACAGTCCCACCCTTGGGGGAGAACTGAATGCCATTCTCAAGAAGGTGGGTAAGAGCCGATCCCAGAAGAGGTTCGTTTCCAAAGAAGCTAAGGTTTTTAGGTAGGTTTGATTCCAGATTCACACCGGCGGACTCGGCGAGGCCATTGAGTTGAGCGAGTTGCCTGCGACCGCAGGCGCTGAGATCGAATTCGTGCGAGTTCTCCAAATGGCTCTGAGCTTCCAGGGTCGAGAGCTCCAGTAACTGGTGAATCATGGCCTCACATCTTTTGGTTTGGGTTCGGATGTTTCCCACAAATTTGGCGCGATCGGCTTGTGGCATGTCCTCGTTCAGGAGTTCGGCCGCTCCTTGAATGGCGGCAAGAGGGGACTTGAGTTCATGGGTCAAGGTTTGGATATAGCGCTCCGCATATTGTCGGCCTTCGAGTGACTCCCGCATGTCGTGAAGGGCGTTTGCCAGCGTGTTCACTTCGCGACCCAGTCCGACATCGGGTTTGGCGCGACGCTCACCCCGCGTGATGGCGCGGGCGTAGGCAGTGAGTTTGCCGACGGGCCGAAAGAGCCACATAAAGACTGCGACGATGAGAGCGAGAATGCCGAGCCCGATGAGGGCAACCGACCAGATGATTTTCTTTCGTCGATCCTGGACGAAAGGAAGGACGTCCTTCTGTGCCTTGTAAACGGTGAGGCAGCCTGCGATTTTGCCATCCTTGTAAACAGGAGCTCCAACGAACATGATTGATGAGTCTGATTTTGATTCGTCTTCCCTGGTCGAACGTGCGCCGTACTTGCCCCGTAGCGTTTTGTAGACGTCACTCCATTCGCTGAAGTCTTTGCCTACGTTCTCGGGGTGCCCGCTGTCGAAAAGAACGATGCCGTTCTCATCAGTAAGGTAGGCATTGAGCCCGACCTGCTCTTTGGCGACGACGAAGATTTTGGCGTTGATTTTACGTTCGTTGACGCCTTCGAAGAGCTTGTTGAGATCAGGATCCTTCTCGGCCAGGTTTGCGAGAACCTGGGCGGTGTCGATCATGGCCTCCTCGGTTGCCTGCAAGGTCTGCGTTTCGAGGTCTTCGAGAAGGTAGTCGGTGAGACGATAGAACCCTGCTCCCATAATGAGAGTGATGAAGAACAGGGTGACGCGGGTGAGTCGCATTTGAGGATTCAATGACGAGCGTAAACAGTGGACGGTCGGGGAGGATTAGAGGACCAGGGTGTAGCCGAGGCCGCGGCGCGTCTGGATGGTTTCGGCGGCGTCTTCGGAGTGATGGCGGAGCTTGGCGCGGAGAGACTTGATGTGAGCATCGATGGTGCGATCCATCGCGGAGCCGGGATCGTCCCACGCTTGTTCTAAAAGTTGCTCGCGGGTGAAGACGCGGCCGGGTTGCCCAAGGAGGATGGCAAGCAGCTTATACTCGTGTGCGGTGAGATCGAGATGGTGGTTGCAACAGGTGATGCTCATCGTGTCTGCATCGTGATGAAGCAGGGTGGAGGTGACCTCCGGCGCGCTTTTGCCCCGACGGAGAATGGCCCTAATGCGGGCGACCACGGTGCGGGGGGAGAAGGGTTTGGTAACGTAGTCATCCGCGCCGAGTTCGAGGCCAAGGACCTGGTCGATCTCAGAATCCCTGGCAGTTAAAAAGAGAATAGGGATTTGGGAAAAATCACGGATCTTGCGGCAGAGATCGAAGCCGGTGAAGTCGGGTAAGCCAATATCGAGAACGGCAAAATCAGGAGCATGGCTGTCGAAGTGATTAAGACCGTCCTGTGCCGTAGTGACGTGGGTGACCGAGAAGTTTTCGGTCTCGAGCGCATAGATGAGGGTGTCCGCGATTGCGGGTTCGTCTTCGACAATGAGGACCGATGCCATGGCGGTAACTTAGAGGGAGCTTCCGAGGGAAGCAAGCGAGGTGCCTGCCATATTTTCGAAACTCGCGCTCGTAAGTCTTCCATTCGTGCTCTTCCATTTCCCACTCGCTGTAAAGTGCGATGCCGAGATAGTTCTTTGGGAGGGATTTGTAACCGAGAAGGCCGGCGTGAATGGCAGGGAAGACCGTCTCTAAATTTTCAACATAAGGGCGGTGATATCCGGTATCGGCATCATCGTAGGCGGGTAGTCCGAGTAGAACAGGGGTGTCGCCGGACCAATCGAGGACTTCTTTGGTCCAGGACTTCATTAAGCTTTGGTAGAGTTTTGGGAAACGAATGGCGGTATCATACATCATGGGGGCCATGAGGTCGCAGCGGCGGGCAACTTCTCGAAAGTAAGATTCCTCCCAATGGACTTCTGGAAAGGGGTGCCAGCGGGTGGGTGGAGGATAGGCTGCGACCGAAAGGATCTTTTCGGGAGGAAGGGCTGCTTTGAGTTCATCAAGAAGCAGAAGGAAGTCGAAATTGCCGGAAGGAAGAGGCTCAATGTTGATTTGGAGTCCCGCGAGTCTCGGGTGTGAGTCGAGTAAAGCCACCGATGACTGTACGAAATTTCTCCGCCAGCCCGGAGACTCGGGAGAGCATTGGTTGTGCAGAACTCCGCCTACCCACGGGATGACTTTCGAGTCTGGAGAGTGGTTCAGAAATCGCTCGGTTTGTAATGCATCGACTTCGCAGATTCTGCCGTCGGGATGACAGGGACAGAGGTGCGGAAAGAGGTAGGTAATCCGCTGCTCCTTGAGCAGTGAAGCCAGTTCTTCGATGGCGTCATCATTACGAAAGGTGGATCGGTCACGCCCATGTTCGTCGAACCAATCGTCGTGTCCGAGCCATCCGTGTTGAAGCCAAAGCCCGTTCTGCCCAAGGTCGTGTCGTCCGTCACGAATGGTTTTGCCGGGAGAATAGATTAAGTAAACGAGCCCGATGATTCCAAGGACTCCCAGAACCAAAGGGAGAGTGCGCAAGGGAGGTCGGGTGAGAGGCGGCCAGATCTTCATGGACACTGAGGATTGTTATCCCAAGTCATAGGCGTCGAGGTCGGCGGTGACGATGACGTCTTCGGGGGTGGGGGTGGCCTTTAGGATTTTGTTGAGATGGTGGGAGAGGACGCGGGCATTGGGGCCTCGCATGAGGAGTTGGAAGCGGAATTGGGAGTGGGATTTGGTGAGGGGGCTGGGGATGGGGTCGCCTAGGATGACGTGTTCGGGGAGGTTTTCGACGAGCTTGCGGTGAAGGGTTTGCAAGGTGAATTCGGCACGGCGTTCGTGGGAAGATCGGGCGAGGAGAAGGGCGAGGTGGGTGAAGGGGGGATATTGGAATTGCTGTCGGACGTCGAGTTCCTGGGCGACGAAGCCATCGAAGTCGTGGTGACGGGCAAACTGGATGGAGGGCGAGTGCGGAGTGGAGGTTTGGATGATGACCTCGCCCGCCATTTCGCCGCGTCCGGCGCGCCCGGCAACCTGGGTGAGAAGCTGGAAGGTACGCTCGCCGGCGCGGAAGTCAGGCGCGTAGAGTGAGAGGTCTGCGTTGAGGACTCCGACGAGGGTGACGTTGGGGAAGTCGAGCCCCTTGGCGATCATTTGAGTTCCGAGAAGGATGTTGATTTTCTTGGCGCGGAAGTCGCGGAGAGTGTCGCGGAGGGTGTTTTTTCGTCGGGTGGTATCGGTGTCGAGGCGAGCGATCTTTGCTGACGGAAAAACCTTGCGAAGGATGGTCTCGGCTTTTTCGGTTCCGTATCCTTGAAAGCGAATTGCGGGGTCCTGGCAGTTGGGGCAGAGACGGGGGACGATGGACTGGAAGCCACAGATGTGACAGACGAGCCGTTCGTCGCCGCGATGGTAGGTGAGGGGGATCGCGCAGTGGTTGCACTCGATGACGTGGCCACAGGGTGGGCACTGAAGGGAACGGGCAAAGCCGCGGCGATTCAGGAAGACGATAACTTGCTCTCCATCCTCGAGGCGTTTATCAATCGATGTACGAAGAATGTCTGAGATGATGGCGTCGCGACCTTTGTGCTTTTTTGACTCGATGCGCATGTCTACGACACGGGTGAGGGGGAGCGAGGCTCCGTCGGCTCGCTCGGTCATTCTGACCATCTTATATTTGCCGAGTCGGGTGTTTTGAAAGGTCTCGAGTGAGGGGGTGGCGGAGCCTAGGACGACGGTGCATTTTTCAAGATGGCAGCGGACGACGGCAAGATCCCGGGCATGATACTTGGGAACGTTTTCCTGCTTGTAAGCAGGCTCGTGTTCCTCGTCGACAATGATAAGGCCGGGGTCTTTGACGGGCGCGAAAATGGCGGAGCGAGCGCCGATGACGATTCGAGCTTTCCCGGCGCGGATGCGTTGCCATTCGTCGAATCGTTCGCCTTGGGAAAGGTTGGAGTGGAGGACGGCAATTTGGCCTTCGAGATCGTGGAATCGGGCTTTGAAACGTTGAACGGTTTGAGGCGCGAGGGAGATTTCAGGGACCAGGACGATGACGTTTTTACCGAGGTCCAGCGTGGCACGAGTGGCCTGGAGATAAACTTCGGTCTTGCCGGAGCCGGTGATGCCGTGAAGAAGAATCGGTGTGGGCTTATCCGAATGCAGGCTCTTGGAGATCGTTTCGTGAACTTCGGTTTGTTCGTCGTTCAGAGTCAGAGGTTCGGTTGGAACGAAGGTTTCGTTGGCATCGGGATCGCGTCGGACTTCGAGATTGATGACCTTAACCCAGCCTCTTTCGGCGAGGGTTTTGAGAGAGGATGAAGCGGAGGCCCCGCCGAGTTCAGTGATAGGGATGGGTTTGTCCGCGATCGAAAGCAGTGTGATGATCTGGTGTTGTCGCTTGGCGCGCTTAGCCAGCGTGGCAAGATCTTCGTCCGAAGGTTTATTGTCGAGGACGGCGGCCTTGCGAATCTTGGCTGATGTTTTGTCTCCACGAATGGAAGCGGGAATAATGGAGCGAATGACCTGTTCAAGTGGGGTGCCGTAGTAGGAAGTGATCCATTCCGCGAGTTTTAGCAGTGGAGGAGTGATGAGTGGTTCGGGGTCGACGAGGCCGGTGAGGTAGCGGAGGTCGAATTCCGATTGGGGGGCTTCTTGAATCCTGAGGACGGTTCCGATGGCGTTCCTGTTCCGAAGGGGGATGCGCACGCGGCAGCCGGGAAGGACTCTGAGGTGGTCCGGGATGGCGTAGTCAAAAACGAGCTCGGAAGGTCCGTCGATGAGAACGCTGGCGGCGAGAGGCATGGGTGAAGGTTGAACGCAGAACGATCAACTTCCAACGTTGAACATCAAAGGTTTTAACGAAGGGTGACTTTCAGACGATAGAATCGGGCTTCAGTAATGGGGCCAACTTCGAAGGTTTGGACGCTGAAGCCATTTTCGGGCAGTGACTCGAAAACAGGGTCGGTAAGAGTGGTCCAATTCTCCATATCGGTGGAAGTTTGTACTTCTTGAATGAGGTCATCGGCGGCGAGGTTTCGAGGTGCAAGGACCCCGTTTTCGCCAGGGACGAGAATTTGGCCTTGAAGGGCGTAGTCGATGAGGTCGCCACCAGGGAAGGTGGTAGCGTCCGATGAACCGGGGCTTCCGCCGGTCGTGGTTGAGGCCCGCCAGCTGGAAGGAAGGTTCGGATCAAGTTGCAAGGAAGGGGTGATGCGGACGAGGCTGAATCCTGCGCCATCACTGGCTTCGGGCCAGGGAAGGCGGTCGTTATAGGTGAAGCTTTCGATGACTTCACCCGAGGCATCGTTGAGGGTGATGGTCTCCCCGCCGTTGTCGAGATTTCCGGCGTAGTCACCCGGGCTGAGAGTGAGCCGCTCGCCGGGAGCGAGGGTGGTATCGAGCGGGAAGGTGTAAGTGAGACCCGCGGTGAAAGTGAGATTGCTGAGGTCAATTTCCATATCGGAGATATTGACCAGTTCGATGAACTCGTTTTCTTCGGAGGCTCCGGGTTCGTTGTAGTAAAGTTCGGAGACGACGAGGTTGGAAGCATCTGCAGGGCTTCCGGCGATGATATCGACCGACTGGAGTGCGGACCAAACTCCGTTTTCCTGCACCCGGGATCTATAGGTGGCGCTGGCAGTGAGGGAGATTGCGCTCGAGTAAGTTGAGGCGCCGGGGTCACGTGGGTCGGACCCATCGGTGGTGAAGAAGATCGTTCCGCCACCGTTGGGATTTACCATGGTCAGGGTGTTGCCACTTTGGGAGTAGGTGGGGGCGTCCACGTTGGGGTAGAGATTTCGCGAGCGAAGTTGGTTTAGAAAAATATCCGGACGTTGCTGAAGATAGGTGCCAATAATGAAGTTTTGTGTGGCTAGATACTGGTCGTCCCTGGTGTAAAGTTCGTAGTCTGAACGCTGCCACCCCCCGGAGGCTTGAACGTCGCGTCGGTAGTCTCCCCAGCGGGCGGATTCGGCGATGATGGCGGCGTCCATGTCATCGGACCGACGCCGCCAGTTTGTGGTCGCTCCGGTCGGCGAGAGCGGACCGCCGTTAAAGAGAGCGGCGTGGGCGCGGTCGGCGAAGCGGAGACGATAGTCGGCGTTTTGGGTCAGGTCCTGATGGATGCCCGAGGGCCGATTGTTACGATTGTTGCGTCCGGTGACGTTGATGTTGAGTGCGCCTGCGATATCGAGGTATGCGGGGTTGCTGCGGTTGGGTGAGATGGCGAATTCGGAATCCCAAGGGAAATAGTGAAAGGGGACTCCTGAAGGACCCATGCCTGCGGCGCGCCAGTTGTTGCCATCCCAGTCGTTGTTGCCGATGTAAAAATTCAGCATCATGTAGTCGATGAACGAGTCGAGATCGAGGTGGTTTTGGAGGGCTTGATAAACTGAATTGTTGGTGATGCCACTCCGTGAAATGGAGGCCATGGTGTTGTAGCGGGCAGTAGTGCCGGATTGGGCCTGGCCCTTGTTGATGGCGTCGTAGTCATCGTCTTCGCCTCCGAAGTAAGCCTCCATGAAATCTTGATCGGGGCGTTCGTGAAGGTGGTAGAGTCCCCAGTAGATTCCGTTGATATAGAGGTGGGTCCAGCGTCCGTGAACACCGGTGTTCCCCATCTCGATGAAGGTGTCGTTGGTGAAAGTGTCGCGGTTGTATTGCGCTTTGTCGGTTTGCCAAAAGTGGCGATGAGAAAACCCGTAGTTGTAGTTGGCACGGAGTTGGAGGGTGTCGAATTTCTCGACGGCTTGGCGTCCGTTGGGAGCATCGCGATAGAGTGGGTAGCGGAGTTTGCCTGCTCCATATTGGTTTCGAAAACGAAGGCTGAGGCTGTGCTTTGGCGTGTCTGGATTTCGGCTGCTGCCACCCTGGACGCGGAGGCCGGCATTGATTTGAAATCCGGATTCGGATCCGTCATGAGAGATGAGTTCGGCTGAGACGGGACGCTCCCAGAGTGATCCTTCGCTTTGAGGGTTTTGGTAAATTCCGTTGGGGCCATAGAAATCGTCGGGATCCATGGTGAGCGATAGGGTGGGGAATGTTTGAAGAGCCGGGATGATTTCGTCGGCATACCCGGGATCATCAACGACATCCGGATCCATTTCGTAATCCGCAATGCGCCCGGCCCAGAGGGGAGTGGTGTTGGGCGGGTTGTTGGGTTGAGTGATGACGTCGTTGAGAAAGATGTAGCTTTGGGTGTCGACGTTGGTGGGAATGAAATTATCTTTGAACGCGGCCGCCCGAAGGACGGTGGTCGTGGTGATGTTGACGGGAGCGGAATAGAGGGTTCCGTTGTCCGGGGTAGGCGGGGTGCCGTCGGTGGTGTAGTAAATTGCCGCGTCAGGCGTGGCCGTGGCAATGTTGACGTTAAAAGGGGCGTCGTAGTGGCCACGATCGATGTCGAAAGTGGTGTCTCGAACATAGTCTTGTTGAGGAATGCCGGTGTTTTCGGAACCCGGGGTGGGTAGTGAAAGAAATCCCTGCGAGGTGTAGCTGGTATCGGATTTTTGAGGCGGATACTCTGGCGCGAATTCCTGGACGATGGTGTGGCCATTTGGAGAGACCAAGGCGAGGTATTCTCCGCTGGAGCTGAGACTGAAATTGGTGTGGAGGTTTTCAGCGGAATCCGGGGTATCGGTGCCGGAGGCGAAAACGACGAAGTATTCGTTGCCATCCAAGACCGTGCTGGCGGGGAAGGTCCACTTGGTCAGGTTGGTGGCGTCGTCGGTAAGGTGATAGCCGGAGAGGTCGAAGGTCGAGGTGTTGCGATTGTGAATTTCGATCCAGTCGGTGGAGTTACCGTCTCCGTCATCAAACGAGGAGTTGCTGGCGACGAACTCGCTAATGCGTGGAGCGAGGGCGAGGCCGTCGACAGTCACCTGAACGGTTGCAGTGGTCGGGCCTTCAGCGTTGGTGGCTGTGAGAGTGTAGATTTCGGTGAAGGATGCGGTAAAGTTGGTCGAGCCGGTTGCGGCGACTGAACCGATGCCAGGTGTGATTTCAATGGAGTCGGCATCGGCAACATCCCAGCTAAGGGTGACCGAGTCGCCGGAGTTGAAATCGGACCCGTTGGCGGTGAAGGAATTGATGGTGGGGCGGGGTGCAGGAGGGTCAAAGGCGAGTGCTCCGTCATTAAAAATTTCGGCAAGATCGGCATCAGACAGAACGCCGAAATCGTCGCCGGTCTGGAAGATCGCAATGTCATCCATGGCCCCGCCAAAGTCGTTGGATCCTCCGGCGCCAGCATCATCAGCGGCGAAAAAGACGCCGGTGTTGTGTGGAATGGCGTCGGTTCCAAGCGAGGTGCTTGTGGTGGTGGCCGAGGTGATATTTGAAGCCGCGATGTCGCCGCCGGTGTCGCGAAGAACGGTGACCTTGCAGGAGTTGTTCAAGGAGTCGTATCGGAGGGCGAAGAAATACCAGGCTCCGGCGGTGAGACTGAGTGGGCTGGTTACGGTTGTATTGGTAGCACCGTTGCCATCGCGCAGGAGAGCACGGACCTGTCGGCCGTTTCCGCCGAGGTCGATACGGATTCCCGAGCCGTTGTTTCCGGTGCCCGAGAGGGTTTCGTAAAAGCGATCGAAGGCATCCAGGGTTGTAGGTCGAAACCACCAAGTAATGGTAAATTGGTCAGTGGGCTGGACCTCCGGCGCGGGATCGACACGGAAGCCGGAGCGCAGCGGGAAGTTGTAGCCAGTACCGTGAATCGCTGTGAAATTTTTGGTCGGGTTGCTGTTGCCGATGAGGACGCCGTTGTTTTGCTGCAGTGAGTCCTGAACGACTGTGGTTGTGGTGTCGGTTTCGTCGAGAGCGTAGTGGGCAACGAGATCTGCGCTTGCCGGGAGCAAGATACAGAGAAAGAGGGGAAGGGGCTTCGTCATGGTGCGTGTGTGAAGGGGCACGCTAGACTGGAAGGAATGCCACTGCAAGCGAGAGAATCAGGCGCTTCCCCGGGTGCGCTCTACTTTGGCTCCAAGCTGAAGTAGTTTGTCGTCAATCATCTCGTAACCACGGTCGATATGGTAGAGGCGGTTGATTTCGGTGGTGCCCTTGGCCTTCAATCCGGCGAGCACGAGTGCGGCGGAAGCGCGGAGGTCGGAGGCCATGACCGGGGCGGCGCTGAGTTGGTCTATGCCATGGACAACAGCGGTTCCGTTATCGACATTTATGTCAGCTCCCATCCGGGTGAGTTCGGCGCAGTGCATGAAGCGCTGCGGGAAAATGGTGTCCTCGACGACCGAGATCCCGGGAGTGGTGGCAAACATGGCCGTGAATTGCGCCTGCATATCTGTCGGGAATCCGGGGTGGGGAGCGGTGGTGATGGAGCAGCCGGTGGGCGAATCGCCAGGGTTGATGGTGACGCTGTCTCCGGCCTCGTTGAATTTTACGAGGTGCCCGGCTTCGATGAGCTTTTCGGTGGCTCCGGTCAGTTGATCCTGGCGAACGCGGTTCAAGGTGATTCCAGATTCGCTGGCCATGGCTCCGGCGACCATGAAGGTTCCGGTTTCGATACGATCTGGGATGACCGTGTGGTGGGTTCCTCCGAGGGAGGTGACACCTTGAATCGTGATACGACGGGTTCCCGCGCCTTCGATGTTCGCACCCATGGAGATGAGAAAATCGGCGAGGTCGACGACTTCGGGCTCGCAGGCAGCGGACTCGATGATGGTGGTTCCTTCGGTAAGGACGGCGGCCATCATGAGGTTATCGGTTCCAAGAACAGTGGGGCCGTGCTTGCCGCGAAGGTCAACTTCCTGTCCCTTAAGCCCGTCTTTGGCCTCGATGAGAATATTGCCTCCTTCGGTGTTGATATTAGCGCCGATCGCTTGCAGTCCTTTGAGGTGAAGATCGATGGGGCGGTCACCAATGACACAACCTCCGGGAATGGAGACGCTGGCACGTCCGAGGCGGGCCACCAGTGGTCCCATGACGCAGATGGAGGCGCGCATTTTACGAACGATCTCATAGGGAGCTTCCGGGTGGATATCGGCTGCGGTGATCTTCACGGTGCCGCTGTAGCGTTCGACTTCGCAACCAAGAGCGCTGAGGATTTGCAGCATGTAGTTGGTATCAGAGACATCGGGAACGCGCTCAATGACGACCTGCTGATCTGTCAGAAGGGCAGCTGCGAGAATGGGAAGAGAGGCGTTTTTAGAACCGGAGATGTTGATGGATCCGGTCAGGGAGGTGCCGCCGTGCACGAGAAGTTTGTCCATAGTCCGTTGTTGTTGAGGGGGGAGGTGAGCTTTTTAGGCCTTCCGTGCAAGTGGAAAGCGGGGGATTCCATTGAGATCACTTCCGACTGAAACGTCGGTGAGGCCGGCGTCGCGAAGAAGCCCGGCAACGATTTCACCCTGATCGTATCCGACCTCCAGCGCGACGATTCCTCCCGGATCGAGGTAGGCGGAGCATTCGGAGCAGAAAGGCCGCAAGAGATCGAGTCCTTCGGAACCGCTGAAGAGGGCCATTTCGGGATCGTGAAGAACTTCGGGTTCGAGCTTGTCGCGTTCGCTTTCGGCAATGTAGGGGAGGTTTGCGACGATGATGTCGAAGGTCGCCTGAACTCCTGAGAAGAGATTGCTCTCAACAATGTCGGCCTCGACTTCGAGGGCGTTCCGATTTTGTTCACACAAAGCAAGAGCGTCTGTGGATAAGTCTGCCAAAACGAGTTGCTCACAGTCTGTTCCCAAGTCTTTCGCAAGGGTAAGCCCCAGAACTCCCGAGCCGCAGCCAATATCGAGGATACGAGCAGGACTTGTGAACAACTGCTTCTTCACTAGATCCACGAGCTCCTCGGTTTCGGGGCGTGGAATCAGAGCGCGATCATCTGAATGAAACTCGTAATTTCCAAAGTGAACAACTCCGTTAAGATGCTGAAGTGGAATATGTTCACTGCGTTTTTTTAGCTTTTCACGGAGGGAGGCGAGAGCGGCTTCTTCGAGTGGTTGATCAAAACGAAGGTAGAGATCCATCCTCTTTAGACCTAATTCATGAGCGACCATCAATTCCATGTTCAGCCGTGGGTCGGCGATGCCTTTTTTATCGAGAAAAGAAGTCCCTTTCTCGAGGACTTCAAGGATGGTGGTCATGCGTCAAAAGCGGTGTGAATAAGTTGTGAAGGAGTGCGTGGTGGTAGTAGAGAGCATCTTTTCAGATTTTCGCGAAACTCATTGATTGAAGCAGGAAGGGGCAGGCCTTTTGAAACTGCGATTTGTTGCGACTCACGTGAAAGCAATAGGAGAGGAGATTTGGGATAGCAATCTTGGAGTTTGTCCTGATTTTTTGTTTCATTTGTTCGTTTAGGGAGAGGTGGAGGCTCTTCTCCTGAACATTCTGAATTCGATTGGCGGTCAGATTCTGTGATATCCATTTCGTCGCTGGAGTGTAAGTCATGGAGTTCTGTAATCATCCGTTTTAATGAAGCTGAATTTCTTAATGCTCTCTCTCGCCGTTGGGATTGGTATTGTTGTGGGGTGGGTTGCGCGGGGAGGTGGAGGCAATCCCCTGATTGATGGATCAGAAAAAGGGGCGGAAGTCCTGCCGGATCTCTGGGTGCAGCGGCAAGCTATCGCGGAAGCAGTGACTCGGACTTGTCGCAATCCGTTCGGGAGGAAGAGAAGAAGGTGAGAAAGCGGCTCTTGATCTTCTTTCTCGTGAAAGTGAGGCTTTGCAAAATGCAGGTCGAAAAAGTCTGCAGCATGTCCATGATCTTTATCATGATCCCGAAGAGCGTCTCACCTGGCTACGTTCCTTGAGTCCGGATGTCCTGAGGAATTTGGATCAAGCCAAGCTCCCAGCAGAATTCCAATCCCTTGATGCCAGGCCGGAAGATCGCTGAGCTTAGGCTAGCTCCTCTTCAGCCATGCGCTGTTCCATTTCTGCTTTTTGCAGGTGGTCGGTGAACTCCTGAATATCACCGTTCATGATTCCTTCCATATTGTGGGAGGTGTAATTGATTCGGTGATCGGTGACGCGGGATTGGGGGAAGTTGTAAGTGCGGATCTTCTCGGAACGATCACCGGAGCCGACGAGGGATTTACGCTGAGCAGAGTAGCTATCTTGAGCTTCGCGTTGCGCGATTTCGAAGAGTTTCGCACGAAGAATTTCGAGGCCGAGGGCCTTATTTTGAGTTTGGGAGCGGCCGTCCTGACATTTTACCTGGAGGCCGGTGGGCAGGTAGGTGATTTGCACGGCGGAGTCGGTGGTGTTGACGTGCTGTCCGCCTGAACCACCGGAACGGGTGGCCTGAATGTGGAGGTCTTCGGGACGTAGCTGGACATCGACTTCCTCAGCCTCGGGGAGGACGGCGACAGTGCAGGTGGAGGTATGAATACGACCTTGGGTCTCAGTGGCGGGAACACGCTGAACGCGGTGAACGCCGGATTCGTATTTGAGGAAGCGGAAGACTTCTTCTCCGGTGATTTTGAGAACGACTTCTTTGTAGCCTCCGACATCGGAGGGGGAGCTGCCGAGGTGCTCACACTTCCAGCCGCGCTTGTCGCTGTAACGTTGGTAAGCGTTCATGAGTTCTCCGGCAAAGAGAGAGGCTTCGTCGCCACCGGCCCCGGCCCGAATTTCGAGGAGGGCGTCGCGGTCTTCGGTCTCGTCCTTGGGAAGGAGAGCATATTGAACTTCCTGGGCGAGGACTTCGTAGCGCTCGCGGAGGCCGGGGAGTTCCTCTTCGGCCATCGCGGCAAATTCCTCATCATCGCCTTTGGCGAGTTCCTCGTTTCCTTCAATGTCGCCAGTGATTTGCTGGTATTCATCCCAAAGGCCCATGAGCTTTTTGAGCGAACGGTGTTCGCGCATATGCTGGGTTGAGGTTTTCTGGTCGTTAAAAAAACCGGGGTCCTCCATGAGCTTTTCTATCTCGATGAGGCGTGCTTTGCGTTTTTCAATGAGCGTTCCGTAGTCCATGGGAGAGGGCGAACCTCTTGGTTTTTGCGCGAGAGGTCAAGGGTTGGCTTGTTCGGGGGAGATTTTGACAGAGCTTGACTTCACAGGGCGGGAAGAGTTGTTTTATCTATGAAAACGGGTTTTGTCCTTTTGGTGTTGTTGGTGACGCAGGCTCTCGGGCAGGGTCATCAATGGAAGAAGATCGAGATCGACGGAGTGGCTTATGTCTCGATGGCCGACGTGGCTTCGTTTTATCGTTTCAACGATCCAGTGAATGACGGGGAAAAGGTGACCTTGAAAAACAAGGATGTGACGATGGTGTTCGAGGGTGGGTCGAAGGAGGCTGATTTCAATGGCGTGGGTTTCTTGCTAAGTCAGGAACTTCTAAAAAAGGATGGAGAGTTTCTACTTTCGACCACGGATCTTAATCTCATCGTCGATTCAGTGCTTCGTCCGGCCCGAGTTCGCGGACTGGGGAAATTTGATACCGTGATCTTTAGCCTGGCTTTTCCGAAAGATGGCCCGGATGGGAAGGGATTTAAGAGTGAGCTTGAGAAAAAGGTCAATGCGCTGGGCTTTAAGACCGTATTCGTGGAAGACCGGTTGCGGGTGATCCAGTTGCAAGATAGGCTCGGAAATGAGGGCGCCGTTTATCTCGAGGTGGTAGTTCTCGAGGGAAAGAGGGCTATTTTAAAGACGCAGAGCCTAGGAGCTTCTGCCAAGCCGGGCTTGGCTCTCTCGACAGGACTTCATTGGTCTGTCCTGCAAGGTTTCAAGCGATCAAAAGTGGTCGCGTTGGAGGATGGTCGTATCACTCTTGGGAATGGTGAACAGCTCAAAAAATTGAAGCTGCCGGCAAGTCGAATGGAGCTCACGATGGCTTTTTCCGACAATGAAGGAGCTCAGGTCGCTCCGGGCAGATTTGATCGAGGAATGGCAAAATTCGTTGGAGCAGCTCTGGGTTTTACACGCAAAGCCGCGCAGCAGCGTGCGGAAAAAGAGGTCGCCACTGAAGAAAAATAGGATTTCCACCTATTTCGGTCTTGCAACGGTGCGGGACTGAATTTATTCCTCCGCCGCACGCGCGTCAGCGCAGGCGAAGCGCCAGTCCCATGGTGTAATTGGTAACACAGCTGATTTTGGTTCAGTCATTCAAGGTTCGAGTCCTTGTGGGACTGCCACTCTTCCCCAAAAGTTTTTGGAAGGTGGCAATTTTTCTCTACTTGATGAAGTCAACGAGATCCTTGCGCATTTTTTCCAGATCCGGCTGGTTCAGGTAGAACATGTGTCCAGCTTCATACCAGGTGAACTTGATAGCCTTCCGTCGTTCATCGGGAATATTGAAGAGGTGATCGATGCTGTATTGCATGTTGGCCGGCGGGGTGGCGAGGTCGGTGTAACCGCACATGACGAGGACCTTCAGATTCGGATTTTCGCGTAGGGCGGATTCGAGATTACGTGTCATGTTGAGCACGCTGTTGCTCGTTCCCCAATTCCAGGGACGGACATCACTGGTGAGAATCTTGTAAGGATGATGGCCTTCCCAGCCCAAGTCGCGGCTCAGGTAATCATTGATGGCGGTCGAGAAGGCTCCATAAGCAACCGCGTAGGAGGGGTCGTAGCTGGGATAATCGCTTTCCGGAGAGCTGGCGGGCCAGGCGATGCGGGCGTCAAAGCGTCCGAGGACTTTTCGCTGATCGCGAAGGAGCTCCTTGCGGTAGCGGGTTGGAGAAAGTCTCAAGTTGGTTTCGACGAAGAGTGAGGCAGGAAGACCAGTAAACTTGGCCAGTTGCCCGGCGATCGCTTTTTTTTCTTCGGCGGAGATTGCGGCGCCTTTCAAAAGAGCCTGGGAGTATGGGCCGAAGGCGAAGGTGCGGGCTTGCTCGACGAGCTGATCACGGTTGCCTGCGATTTTTTTGTGGTAGTGCGAGGTGGCGGTGAGGCCTGGGAAGAAGACTGCGTAACTAAGATCGTCCGCAGTGTTGGAGCGCAAGGTGCGAAAGTCGATGAGCGACGAGAGGAGGACGACTCCATTGAGGGACATGCCAAATTCCTCCTGCAGGTGATCAGCCAGGCCGGTGGCGCGGATGCCGCCGTAACTTTCACCGAGGAGATATTTGGGCGAGGCCCAGCGATCGTTTTCGGTCACCCAGCGGCGGATGAAGTCGCCGACGGAGCGAATGTCGCCCTGAACGCCGTGGAATTCGTTGGCATTGGTTTTGCCCTCAGCTCGGGAAAAACCGGTCGAGACGGGGTCAATGAAGACGATGTCGGCGACATCGAGAATAGAAGAGGGGTTTTCTTGAACGGTGAGTGGTGGCGGTAGGGTCCGGGTGCCATCGGGGGTAGTCGGGACGATACGCGGTCCGAGAGCTCCCATGTGAAGCCAGACCGCAGAAGAGCCAGGGCCGCCGTTGAAGGCGAAAACGACGGGGCGCTTGTGGCGCTCGGGCATGCCGATTCGCTCGTAGGCGACGTGGAAGATCGAAGCCCGATCCTCATCTTTCGAGGTTTTGAGAGTGAGGGTGGAGGCGGTGACTTTGTAGTCGATCTTTTTGCCGTCGATGGTGACCGTGTCTTGCTTGGTCGCGACGGTAGGGTTGTCCTTGTTGGTTTCTGTCTCCTGGTTTTCCTGAGCGTGCAGGAAGGTGAAGAGAAGTGGAATGATGGCGAAGCGCATGGCAGGATGATGGCGTAAACTGGAAACGGCGCAACAGGGGAATTGGCTCACAAAAAAAGCCACACCCCGAGAGGAGTGTGGCTTTTTGAAATTCGGGACGTCCGATCAATCGGGGATCTCGTTGAGGGTGTAGTAGACGTCGGGATGCCAGAGCGAGTCACCCTTTGCTGATTTCAAGCCACCGAGCTTGAAGTGGTGCACGTGTCCGCGGACACGACCTGAGATCTTCAAGTGGATCGATTTTTTGTCGGCTGACACCGTGACCGAATCAACCTTCGGAGTAGCTTGGTCAACTTCCGGGCTGCCGTATCCGCTTTTGTAAACGTATGTCCATGCTGCGCACTCGTAGGATTTCAGATCCTTGGCGGAAGCGACATCAATGGGCTCGGTAAAGCTGATGGTGAAACCATCCGACTTGGCGTGCATTTCGTGCATTTCGAAAGGTGTCTTGCCGGTCCAGCGGACGCGCTCGAAGGTGAAGGTCTTGCCGCCTCGGGCAGCCCAACCTCGGTTGGTTCCTCCGACGAAGAGGGTCGCGTCCTCACCCATGCGGGCGGGGACGATTCCCGAGCGGAAGTCTTCGAGGTATTTCCAAACGGCACCTTGATAAAGTCCTTTGACCTTCTCGAGGTAGACGCGCTGAACTTGCGAGTGGGTCTGCTCGCCGACGAGAACTTGACCTTGGAAAGGACCAAACTTGCCGCTGGTGTCATCGTAAATCACGGCGGTAGGGGATTGACCCACTTTTCCGTGAGGAAGGATGACTGCTGGTGGGATGATCCGCTTGTCCTTGTCATGCTCGATGACCATGCGAGATCCGCTTTTCGGGTTGGGAGGTTCTTCCATGCCTTCGACAAGTTTGACATACTTGTTGCCGGTGGGATTGCCCATGAAGCCGCCGGGCTTGAGCCATTTCAGGGAAGATGAGCCATTCCAGAGGCCCTGGTTGTCGGTGTAAAACGCGTCGCCGGCTTGGTTGAAGCCGATTCCGCCCGGAGAGCGAATTCCAGGGCAGGTTGGAGTTGCGGTGCCGTCCAGGTTGTAGCGGTAGCACCAGCCGCGCCATGGAGACTTGTCGCTGGCGCCGCCGGAACCGGTGAGGCAGTGAACAACCCAGATGTCTCCGTTTTTGTCAGGATCGGACCCGAAGTTGTATTCGTGGTAATTGCCGTCGATGCCCCAGTGGTGGGTAACGGTTTCGAAATCATCGGCCCGTCCGTCGCCATCGGTGTCAGTGAGCTTCGTGATCTCGGGTCGTTGGGTCACGAAAAGTGAGCCTTCGCGGTAGAACATGCCAAGTGGTTCGTGCAGTCCCCGTGCGAAGAGGGTCCACTTCACCTTGGAGAGGTCTTTTTCGTAAGCGCCTTCGCAGACCCAAATGTCGCCGCGGCGGGAAGAAACTGCGACCTTCTTGTCGGGCATGATGGCGATGCCGCCGAGTTCGAGGACCTCGCCTTCCGGAGTTGGGATTTCTTCGCGCAGGTAAAATTCCGGCTGACGCGGGTCGGCGAGAGCGGTCGAAACAAGAGTTGCGGAGAGAATGAAGTTTTTCATGTGATCAAATTTTTGAGATTTGGAGTGTCTGATTATTTCCAGGAGTAATCGATGGTGACGGTGTGCTTACCCGGAGTGAGCGGGATTGGAATGAGAAGTTCGTTTTCCCGGGTAAACGGGGGGAGCTGGGAATTCGGAACGTTGACGACGAGATCGTCTTCAAAGGTAAAGCTCCTTTCGCCGCCGCTTTGAACGGTGCCGCCGCTCAGGGCCCGGAAGTAGAGTTGGTCGTCCGATGACCCGGGCGCGGGAACGTTGATCGCGATGGTCCGGGTAAATCCGGAGCCGTCGGCTTTCGGGAGAGAGGTGTCGAAAGCCTTAACGGGGCCGAAGCGATACTTGAAGGTCGGTTGTTGCTTCTTATTGAGGCTATATCCATGGAACAGAGGTTTCATGTTGTCATCGGCACTACTTGGCCAGCCAGTGGTCTGACTCTCGAGAATCGCGAAAGGAATGCCGCGGTTGATCGTCACGACTTGCTCGCCTGCCGGTGGTTGGAATCCTTGGCCACGGTTGATCCAGTGACGGCCGCCATCGATGAAATCACCTTTCCAGATCATATCGAGACTCATCGAATCAGCGCTGAAGGCCAGGTTGACTCCTTCTGAGTATCCGACGCCAATGCCGCGAGGGTCGGTCCCGGCGATGAAGTTACGGTAGATGATGGCTTCTCCTGCAGGAGCGACCACAGGGATGGACTTGCCACCGCCGCCACCTCCACCGCCGCCACTGGACTTGGTGTCGGAGAGATATTGCTTCTTCATTTTGGGGCCTTCCCAAGAGAGTGAGATGTGCTCCTGTCCGCTGAGCTCGTAATATTCGATCTTAATGTCAACGCGCCCTTTCTTCAGCTTGATCGACTTCTTGGTCGGCTTGCCTGCGGGGCCTACGTAGTTGCGGGTGATGATTTCCTTGCCCCCAATGGTCAAGGCTCCGCCGTCGTCGGTGTCGTAGGCGAAGGTGTATTTTCCGTCGCGTGGGACATCCAGCCAGCCTTCCCAGACGATCCCGTAATTATCACGCTTTTTCTTCTCCAGAGCTGCATGCTGAAGGGAAATGACGCCTTTTTTCTCCTCTTCGACATTTACGGCCTTGGTTTTCCGAAGGTCGGCGAGAGTTTTGAAGCTGCCAAGATGGGTGTAGGAAAGGAGATCGCGAATCGCGGGGGGCTTTTGGAGCGGATATTTTTTCAGGAGATCGGAAGCCTTCCACATGTCCTTTTGCTTGGCCGTGCTCTTCCGCATAGCCGCAATTTGCTGCTTGGTGACTGCCGATTCCTTGTGGCCCCAGCTGGAGCGGACGTAGCTGATGATGTTGGAAATTTGGTCGTCGGTGAGCGAGTCCTTGTGAGGGGGCATCGCGAGATTGAAGTCTTTGCCAGCGACCTGGAGCTTGCCCTGAAGGCCGTGGAGGACGATTTCGATGATCCGCTCGGGCTTTCCTTTGACCCACTCGCTGTCCGCGAGAGGGGGGAATTGCCCGCCGCTAATCCCTTTTCCATCAGGGGCGTGGCAGGCGCCGCAGTAAAGTTCGTAAGGGGCCTGACCCGGATGGGCGGCAAAAACGGGCGCAGTGGCCAGAAGTGAGAGAGCAAGAAGGTTCTTCATGAGATTTTAGCAGGGTTTATGATACGGAAGGCGAAAGCATGTCTGACAAAAAAAGTGAGTCAATATGAGAGTCTTGGTCAGGTTTGAAAGAATGCAAATCAATGAAAGATTTGACTGGATAATTCCGTTTTCGAGCCGACCTGAAATTGGCTCTCGCCTGTTGGCTTCGGAACTGGTAGTCTCCCCGCGACGCGGAATCTACAAAAAAACCGACAGGTAAGCTTCAAAAAACAGACACAGCATTTATGAATCATCGAATTCCCTTCTATCGAGTAAACTGGGTGAACACCTCGTTCCTCTTTATCATCACCCTTCTCGGGGTCGTCGCGGCTCCCATCTACCTCTTCAAACATGACATGAATTGGATCATGTGGAGCATGTTTGCTTTCTACATGATCGCGACCGGTCTCAGCATCACCCTCGGCTACCACCGTCTCTTTTCGCACTTGTCCTTCAAGGCCACCTGGCCGGTTCGTCTTTTCACTCTGATCTTCGGCGCATGTGCTTTCGAGAACTCGGTTGTGCACTGGGCTTCGGATCACCGCCGTCACCATAAGCACACGGATCACGATGAAGATCCCTACGATATTTCCAAGGGGTTCTTCTGGGCCCACATCGGATGGATCCTTTTCAAGCTCAACGCTCCTACTCCAATTGATAACGTCAAGGACCTCCAAAAAGACTCCTTGGTTCGCTTTCAAGACAAGCACTACGTGGCAATCGCTTTCATCGCCGGCCTGATCCTTCCTGCCGTTGTAGGTTACTTCGTCATGGGTGGAATGGTGGGAGCGCTCGGTGGTTTCCTCGTCGTTGGAGCCCTTCGGGTCGTTCTTGTTCAGCAGTCTACTTTCTTCATTAACTCCCTTTGCCACTGCATCGGTGATCAGCCTTATTCGACCCGTTGCAGCGCTCGTGACAGCTGGATCATGGCTCTCGTCACATACGGTGAGGGATACCACAACTACCACCACGAATTCCAGCACGACTACCGCAACGGAGTGAAGGCCTGGAACTTCGATCCTACCAAGTGGACCATCATGCTTCTTCACAAGGTCGGCCTTGTTAGCAATCTGCGTCGTGTCCCCGAGAGGAAGATCGTCGCGGCCGAAATGAGAGAAGCCCAGCGCAAGGCCGAGGCCAAGCTGGCTGAGTTGAAGGCCAAAGACGGCACGATTTGCGAGCATGCCATGGCCCGTGTGGACGAGCTTTTGGTTCAGCTTAAAAAGAACCTGAACGAGCTGGAATCGTCGGTTTCCCAATCTCTTGATGCTTCCCGTTCCACTCTTCGTCAGTGGCAGCGCGAAGCTCGTGAGCTCGTGCGTCGCCTTGGCGATCTTCGTCTTGTGAACGCCTAATGCCGCCTATGACTGAAGCTCGAGATTTAGGACCACAGCCCTTGGCGTCATTGCTTGAGGGCTGGGGGCTATCCAATCACGATCTTGTTGAGGTCTCTCCCGAGCAACTGACCCACAAACAGGTCCAACGGGCCTGCCAGGGAAGAAGGCTCACTCTCAAAATGAAGCAGAAGCTCGCGCGGACGCTCAATTTCGCGGTGTGGGGGAGATTAACCAACGAGGAGCGCGAGCAATTCGTGGAGTATTTTCCCAAGCACCTTTTCAGCTATAATAAGGGTTACGAAGCGGACGTCCCCGACGTCAACGCAGACCTCATGCAGGTTCTGACCGATCGCAAATTGCGCCGCGACTTTAAGGAAGAGCTCGGAATCGATTAGCGCCCAAATAACTCTCAAGACGTGTTGTTCCAAGTGGGTCGGCACGTTTTTTTGTGAAAGACAATGGATGCTTCTCATTTGCGTTCATCGGTGATATCTAGGAAACCCGAGACGATACGCCTGTTCTTCGAAATCCCGTTCCCATTCAGTTCCCATGAAAATTCCATCCGCAGCCAAGTTTTCCATCGCCATTGGCCTGATGTCTCTAACGCCCTCCTGCGACAATCCCAAGCAGCCGCAGGGTAAGGTTCAGCAACAACTCACGACCGAAGAGTTGGCGCGTGAAGCTGAGTTCGGACCGTGGATGAGTAAGGCCGGGCTCATTTTTGCCCAGGAACAGCTTCCGGCCGGAGACTATTTTGCGGTGATCGAAGGGCGAGTGAACAAGGGGGAGAACCAATACCGGGCCATTCAGCGCAAGCTTGATGCCGAAAAATACTCGGACGCGGAAGGGCTGTGGGGATTGGAGGCCGAGCCTCTTTGCCAGTATGAGATTGCTCTTTTGCGAAGTGGCATGGAGCGAAGCTCAAGTCAGGTCTTCACCGACTCCACCGGGAAGGCCATTCATCAGCTGGTGATGGTTCTGCCGGTTGGTGCACAAGCGGCAGAAAGTGGTAGCCCCGATCTGGCGTCCATTGAAAGTGAGGTGATCCCTTCGGCTCCGGAATCGACATCGGAAGCGAGCACGCCTCCAACTCCGCCGCCCGGACTGACGGACGCGGAAATAGGATGGGAGGCGAGTGAGGCTTTATCTGGTTCCGCTGACTCTTCAGGTGACGCCATCGTTGTTTCTCCCGAAGTCACCCCTCTGGATGGGGTGAGTGGCGAGGCTGGAGAGACAGTCAGCTCAGAGTCCGAACCGGACATGACGGTCGGTCCTGATTCGGCAACCACTGCGGAAGAGACAGGTGAAGCTGCTTCGGAAGTGGGAGCTGTGCTTGGTGAATTGGAAACGCCTGAGCCTGCTCCTGAACCCGAGGTCGCGGATGAGCCCGAGGTCGCGGATGAGCCCGAGGTCGCGGATGAGCCCGAGGTCGCGGATGAGCCCGAGGTCGCGGATGAACCTGAGGAACCTGGTCGTGCCGTGGTCGTCGCAGATGATGAAGATGCTCCGGAAACGGCAGAAGAAGATCCTGCTCCCGAACCAGAACCGACCCCGGAGACGGAGTCAACTCCTCCGGTCGCTGACGAGCCGGACCCAGCTCCCTTGCCGGAGTTTATTACTTACAAGGTGGTCCGCGGAGATACTCTCAGCGCCCTTTCGCGCCGTTACAAGGTGTCGATTTCCGCGATCAAAAAAGCGAGCGGGTTCCGGTCCGATATGTTGCGGATCGGTCAGAAGCTTAAGATACCTACCAAGTAAAAGCGGGCAGGCTTACTTTACTTCGTAGAGTCTTTTTAGGGTCGGAAGGCCCCGGGTGATGAAGTCTTTGTCGACGCGGTCGGAAAGAGCCTCGTCGAGGAAGATTTGATAAGGTTCTTCATCTGTTTCAATGGTGTGAATGCCATTTTCAGGAACAGTTTCGAGAGCCTTCGCAAGTTCGGGAAGTCCCTTCACGGGTTTGCCATTCACCGATTTGATGATCTGGCTGCCGATACGGTCGTATCCGATGGTTGCTTCCGTTGCGACGACGCGGGTCAAGACGACAACGCGGCGGCGGCCTTTTTCGTAGTCCTCCGGGCTGCTCAGGACATCGAGCAAATTAAGAGGAGCGCGGGTCGACCAATCTTTGCCGAAGGCTTCGAGGTAAGGCTTTGAGAGTTCCTGGAAGACAAGCCCGCCTTTAATGAAAAAGGAAGGGGCTTCGTCATAAAGATAGCCTTGAACCAAAGGCTCGGGCGACTTTTTGAGGGTCGCTTCGATGGTCTGCGCTTTGCCATCCCTCAGGACTTCAATGGCAATCTTTGAGCCCATGACCGGACCTCCACGGACGAGGTGTGGCCAGAAGAGTTTTCCGTAATCCGGATGCTCAAAGTATCCACGACGGTCCACGGCGAAGCCGCTCACGCTGAGAATGACGTCGCCTTTTTTCATACCGGCTTTGTCGGCGGATCCCTTTGGCAAGACGCGAGTGACATAGAGTCCTCCCTTGTCCTCGGGCAGCTTTAACCAACCCCGGAAGTGAGGGTCTTCGGTGGTGGCGGTGGCGATACCGAGGCTTGGAAAACCTTGGTAGTTTCCATCTTTGGCATCCTTAAGAAAGGCCGAGATGATGTCGACGGAGATGACATCGCAGATTTGATCCTTGGAATTATAGCTGGTGAGGATTCCGGTGAGCTGGTCATTCCGAAAAGCGGGAAGAGTGAAGGAGTTCCCGGAGGTCTGCATCGAAGCCTTCACGATGTATCCGAGGAAGTATCTTCCGCTCACGAAGGTGCTCAGCAATTCCATGGATTGGATTTTACCGGTGGTGGGCAGTGGCTCTCCATTGGTCTCCAGTTGCAGGAGTTTGATTTCGTCATCCGGTTTTGCGGCCGGCGCAATTTCGGTGGCTTTGAGTTCCGCCAGGAATCCGGGTTCGGCATCGGGAACGAGGAGAGCGAGATTGGCCTCGTAGTCGATGGCTGCGACTTTCGCTGGCACGTTCTTGGTGCTGTCAGCGGATTGCAGCTCGATATAAATCGAGTCAGCAGCCATGGCGGCTGTCGTCAAAATGCGGTTTCCCGGCAAAAGGGTGCCAAGTCCACGTCGGGACCGGGGTGGGGTTTTCTCCCAAGGCTGGGACGCGCTGTAAGTCTGAATGGTTGAGTTGATCCGGACGAGTGAATCCTCGGGGGCCGCGACGAGCGGTTGGACGAGAAGGAAGGCGAAGAGAAGTTTTTTCATGGAGTGGAATCCGTTGAGATTAGAAATGAATGCTTAGTCCAGCTGGGCGGCCTTGGTGATGCCGACTTGCGCCATGATGCGCTTTTGGGCGCCCGGGACTTCAGCGCTTGGAATGACGAGGGGGCGGTTGCCGCCATTAAACTCGATGACGTGATACTCGGGAGGGTTCGGAGCATTGAGGAGTTCGTGAAGTTGGCGGAGAGTCTTGATCTTTTTGCCGTTTACTTTGGAAACGACCATACCGGTGAAACCGCCCATGCGTGTGGTGAGGCGATCGTTTTCAACACGGGTCAGAACGACAACGTCCTCCATGTCCTTGAAGAGGCCGCGCGAGGTGTAGTCGGCGAATATCTGGCGAAGGCGTCGGTCGTTGAACTTGAAGGTTGCGAAGAGGTTGAGGTTGAGAGGTTGAAAAACCAGACCGGCAAAAAAGGAGTATCGGGGAACTTCCTCATACTGAATCGCGTAAATGCGGGAGTAGGGAAATTCCTTCAAGGTGAGCTCTTTCTGAAGCGATTCTCCTTTGCGGAGGAGAGTGAGCGAGACTTTGTCGCCGGCAAACTTACGCTCGACGATTTCGTTCATATCGACGAACTCGCCGGCGATGCGGATGTTGCCCGCGCTGTCGATGACGTTGCCATCGATGCTGAGGAGGACGTCGCCCCGCTCAAGAATGCCATCAGCAGGGCCGCCGGGAACCACGTTGGCGACAAGGACGCCTTTGCCGTCGGCCGGGAGTTGGTAGGCCTGACGCATGGCGGGATTAAAAAGCGGGAAGGGTGAGATCCCGAGATCCATGTAGTGGTCGTATTTGCCATCGGAAATGTCCTTGAGGAAGCGCTTTACGACCGGAGTCGGGATGATGTAACCGACGTTGTCAGCCTGGGTATTTCCCTGGAAGGCGACGCCCACGACCTTGCCGTCCTGAACGACCGGTCCACCCGAGTTGCCGGGGTTGATGGCGGCATCGATCTGAATGACGAGGTGGGAGTCGGCGCGGGAATGGCTGTAGCTGCTGAAGTCGATTCGTGAGACAACGCCTTGGGTGACCGAGAGGCGCTCGCCACCGACCGGGTAGCCGATTGCGCTGACCCGGCTCTCGAGCTTTGGCATTCCTCCGATGTCGAGGTAGGGGAGTCCTTCAAAGGGGCGGAAATCCTGGAGTTCGATGAGGGCAAGGTCGCAATCGTGTGCGATGTGGCGGACCCTTGCCACGTGTTTTTGAGAGGATCCACGGCGAGTCACGAGAAGGCGGCGGTTGTCCGAAACAACGTGGGCGTTGGTCAGGATTTGGTTTGGCCCGATGATGAAGCCGGTTCCTGTTCCTCCGCTGAAGCGTCCGCTGTTCCAAGGCGTGCGATAATCCGGCACTTGGGTCGCAACCTCGATCTTCACCACTGAATCATAGAGGGTTGGCGCTGGAGCCAGTGGATTGGCTGGCAAGGTCCGGGGCTCTTGCAGCTGCCCGGGAAGGACACCGCAAAGAACGAGAGGAAGGAGGATTCGCGTGATCGTTCGCATGATTGGAGAGACGCTACGGTTGCTTGGTGGATTTGAAAGAAGGAAATTCGGCCCCTCGGCAGGTTGGTTTATCTCTCAGGTCGGGAACCTCATGGGACTTCCTTGAATCTGTGGCTGCTTTCGCTAGCTTCCTCATATCTTCCTGCCTCAACTTCAGGGAATTGCCCTCCCATGCTTGTTTTCCTTCAAGACCTAAGTCTGCCCATTACTGTTCTTCCTGGTGGCGAATATCGTAATTTTTGCAGCGTCGGTCATTTCCTGTTGGCTGCTCGGCGTTGTCTTCGACGGGCGGCGGATTTTTACGCGCTGGGAGCCCCTTCGGGCTCCGGAGCAGCTCGCGGCCTTGAGTGCAGTTGTTCTTAACTCTGTCGTTTTCGTGGTCGGTTGGATGGCTTGGAAAGCGGGCTATCTTGAAATTCGTGATGAGGGATTTGGTCGAGCCATGGTTGATTGCGTGGCGATGATTGTCGCCATGGATTTGGGAATGTATCTGTTTCATCGGGTGGCCCACATTCCTTGGTTTTTCGGTTTGATCCATGGTTTTCATCACCGTCACGAAGCGACGAACCCGATCAGTCTTTTTGTCCTCCATCCTGCCGAGGTAATTGGTTTTGGTGGCTTGATGATACTCTTTCTGATTGTCTATCCCATGTCTCTCGCCGGGCTTTTGGCTTATCTGACGCTCAATATAGCATTTGGAACGCTGGGTCACTCCGGGGTTGAGCCCTTACCGGCATGGTTCAAAAATATTCCAATTCTGAAATACTTGGGAACATCTACATTCCATGCCGAGCATCACGAGCACCCCGGATACAATTTCGGTTTTTATACCTTGGTTTGGGACAAGGTGTTCGGGACCCTCGATCCGGAATACGACGAGCCGTTTACGCGAAAAGATGAAAAACAAATTTAGATTTATTGGAGCAGTCCTGTGCGGTGCCGTAATCGGGTGGTCTGCGTGTTGGTATGCCGTCTATCGCCCGCAGCCCTGCCAGCCGGTGGGAGAAGCCAAGATCTGCTACTACAATCTAGAAACGCATTCCGATACCATGGCTCCCCAATTAAGGGAATATATGAAAGCGAGGCTTTATAGTGTTTCCGCCTCTCACATTGGAGAGGGCTGGCTGGACGATTGGGAAATTGATTTTGGTCCTGTCGACCAGTCGGTTTTGGGCCCGATTTACGCAATCAAAAACGCATCGAGTTTAGAGAGTGTCTATGAGGCTGCCTTGTCGCGCCACCCGGAGAGCGCTGTCATCAATCAGAAAGCCAAAGGGAGTTTGTCAGGGCTTGAGAATCAGGGGGGCGGGTAGTTGCCGCTTCGCTGTGAATTGTGCAGAGGTCAATCATCCATCGCGCCTTCGATTGAGTCGAGTATACTGCGGGGAATGAGCTTCTTGTTTCCTAAGACCGACGTTTCACAAAATTTACTGAGCGGCCGTATCGCTTGAAAGGGAGATGAATAAGCCATCGCTTTTAGGGGTTCTTTTTTTGCCGAGCATTTTGGTGGGGGCCATTTGTGTGGCGGGTCGTGGCTTGGCGGCGGTCTTGTTGTCGCCGGTATTGGTTCTTCTTCCGGTGACCCAAATGATTGTAGTTCTGACTAATTTTGCGGTGATTTTTCCAGTGGCGATGATCTTCGCTGCTGTTTTCTGGGTAGGAATTCCCTGGGGCATTTTGAGGCGCGCAACGTTCAGAGATGAAAAAGCAAGAGTGATGGCGGCATTCTCGGTGGGAATTCTGCATGCGGTATTGATGCCTTGGTCTCTCAAATCTCTGATGTGGTATGCTTGAAAGTTGGCTGGGGTTCCGCACAGAGGGGGGATGATGAAGATGGATATAAATACTCCCGGAGTTAGCCAGGCGCCCGTTACTTTTCCCAACCTATTTGCCAGAGTACGGGTCGGCATTCTGGCCGAAACATGGACCGTTGACCGCTAGGATTGCGAAGGGTGGGAGTAGGTGAACCAGATGTTTTTTTTCATAGCGGATGAACCATCGCAGGAAATGTTCCGCGGTGTGTCAGGCGAATGTAAGATCTAAAAGAGGATTTAGTGAAGTCATTGTAATTACGAAAAAGAATTTGCGGGCTTTGGGAAGTGGGGCACTTTCTCGGGAATCTGCTCTCGTCAGATTCCAAACAAAACACATGAAACCATGAAACTACTCCGAAATGTTACAGGCCTTGCCTGCCTTTCCGTCGGCCTCAGTTTGGTCATTCCCCAAAAAGCTGAAGCTCAATTCCGATGGAGGCAGAGCTCTTCACGGACCCAAAACCTTGTCGAGCGACTCGACGGTTTGGAACAATTTTCCACCCTGGTGACTGCGGTCACCGCAGCCGGTCTGGGCGATGCTCTCGCCGAGATCGATCAAGCGACGGTCTTTGCTCCGACGAACGCGGCTTTCGAAAAAATCCCTGCCGAAAGCCTCTCGGCGCTTCTTGCCGACAAAGACGCCCTTACGAACCTTTTGACTTACCACGTCGTCCCGGGTGAGCGGCTCTCGTCCTTCCGTCTGGGAAACCGTGATCTCACTGCTTTGAATGAGGGGACGCTCGCTGTCAAGACGACCCGTCATCGTTCATTTTGGTGGTTCTCCTCCACGGTGAAGGTGAACGACTCAACGGTTGTGCAGGCCAACATCGGAGCTACCAATGGCATCATCCACAGCATCGACACCGTTCTTGATCCCGAATTCATGGCACCTAAATCGATTTTGGAGCTTGCTGCTGGAAACGAAAATCTTTCGACCCTTGCCTCACTGGTGGAAGCCGCCGGACTTGATCGCGCCCTCGACAGTGATCGCCTTGAGTTGACGGTTTTTGCCCCAACTAACGAGGCATTTGCAAAGCTTCCCGCAGAGGTTCTCGAAGCAGTCCAAAATGATCGTGAGTTACTCCGCTTCGTGTTGCGAAATCACATCGTCCGCGGCTCGGTTCAAAGTGGCGACCTTGAGACCGGCACGGTCCGGACCGTCGCTCGGACCAACCTGGATGTCTTGGTTGGGGAAGACGGAATCACGGTGGGTCCAGCTATGGTTGTCGGCGCTGATGTTCTGGCTTCCAACGGAGTCGTGCACGTGATCGACGAGGTCTTGGTGCCCGAGACGGTTGAAACATTGGTTGGAGTGATCAATTCCCGCGACGAGCTGGCGACCTTCAAGGTTGCCCTTGATGAAGCGGGCTTCACTCCATTCTTCGATCAAAAGTCGCGCTTTTGGAAATGGACGATTTTTGCTCCCGATAACGAGGCTTTCGCAGCGATTCCTGCTGATGCGCTCGGGGCATTACTCGAAGACAAACGCGCCCTTCGCGGGGTGCTGCTCCGGCATGTCGCTTTTGGAAAAACCACCTCCGGTGATCTTGCTGATGGTGGCGTCGTGAGGACTATCGGAGGTCGTCTGGCCGTCAGTTTTTCAGATGAAGGCGTGACCTTCAATGGAACGCCGCTCGTTGAAGCTGACTTGGACGCCTCGAACGGAGTTCTCCACATCGTTGGCGGAGTGATTCCTGAGACGACTCCTGAAGAGGAGGACGAAGATGAGTCTGATGAAGGTTAATTTCTTCTATTCCTAAGGACCAAGTGCGGAGGCTCTGCCGGAAGCAGGGTCTCCGCTTTTTTTGTTATGAATCATTTTTCCACGATTGGGTCTGTTTCTCTTGCGGTTGTCGTCATGATCTCGTGCAAGGAGGTCAGTGGCTTGAAGGGGAATGAATCTCAAGAATCCGACAAAGCGGGCGAAGTTGCCTCAAACTCGCGGAAGGACGAGGGTGTCGTCAGCGGTAGAGGCGTTGATGCTGCAGAGTCGAAAGTCGCCAAGCTGATCGCTGAGTTGGAGAAGAGCGCGAATCAAGAGGAGAGGCGGGAGTTATTCGCGGAGATGATGTTGGAGCTGCCAACCGATGAACATGAGCTTGCGGTCGAGGTGGTGGTGGATGATTTAAATTCGGATGCTCCGGCCAATCTTGTTTCCGAGTATCTCGAAATGAGCAGCCTAATGTCGCCGGCACTTCAGTTGCCGGGAATCGTCAGGCTTTTGGAAGAGCCCAGGCTTCTGCCTTTGCAGAGGGCTGCGATGGAGCAACAACTTCGTCAGGATTTGGGAATTCCCGCCAATGAAGATGTCCGGGATTGGCGACTACCCGTCGCGGATCACCTCCGAAAAAACGAGGCGTTGATTGCCGAGTAAGCTTCTCCTCTAGACGTTGAAGCGGAACTCGATAACGTCACCATCGGCGACGACGTATTCCTTTCCTTCAATGCGAAGTTTTCCGGCGTCACGGGCGGCGGCTTTGCCCCCGAGTTCGACGAAGTCGTCGTAGTGGATCACTTCCGCTGCGATGAAACCCCGCTCGAAGTCGCCGTGGATCACGCCTGCTGCGGCAGGCGCTTTGTCACCTGCGGTGATGGTCCAGGCCCGGGTCTCTTGAACTCCGGTGGTGATATAAGTGCGGAGTCCGAGGAGGTGGTAAACAGCGCGGATGAGATCGGAGACTCCGGAGTCGCTGACTCCCATGTCGCCAAGAAATTCGACGGCTTCCTCGGGGCTGAGTTCAACGAGCTCTTCCTCAATGCGGGCTGAGATGACGATGATTTCCGCTCCGTGGGATTCAGTGGCGTAGGCTTTGACCTTTGAGACAAGCGGGTGGGAATCAGGATCGGCGACCGCACCGGCGAGTTCGTCTTCGTTGACATTGCAGGCGAAGATGGTGCGCTTGGATGAGAGGAGGAAGAAGTCCTTCATGAGCTTCTTTTCATCGTCATTCAGCTCAGCAGTGAGAGCGGGCTTTCCGGAATCAAGATGGGGGAGGAGCTTGGTGATGAGATCAACCTCGGCTTTCGATTCCTTGTCTCCTGACTTGGCTTTTTTCTCGCGCGACTGTTTTCGTTTCTCGAGTGCGGTAATGTCGGCGAGGATGAGTTCGGCGTTGATGATTTCAATGTCACGGGTGGGGTCGACGGTGCCGAGTTCGTGAATGATATCCTCGTTCTCAAAGCAGCGGACGACCTGGACGATGGCATCGACCTCGCGGATGTTGGCGAGGAATTTGTTGCCGAGCCCGGCTCCTTCGGAGGCACCTTCGACGAGTCCGGCGATGTCGACGAATTCGATGGCGGTCGGGATGACCTTGGTCGACTTCGACATCTCGGAGAGTTTATCGAGACGAGCGTCGGGAACGGTGACCATGCCCACGTTGGGGTCGATGGTGCAGAAAGGGTAATTCGCGGCCTCGGCATTGCGGGTCCGCGTGAGGGCGTTGAAGAGGGTGGATTTGCCAACGTTGGGCATTCCGACGATTCCGGCCTTGAGCATGATGCGGAGGCTTTACCGCAGGATTGCGGCAGTGGAAACCCCCAACTCGCCCCGAGGCGAGATTTTATTCGTCGGAGGAGTCTCCGGGGAGGTCCAAATCAGGACCGGCTTCGATCGGGGAGTCGTCACCGGAGCCGCCCGAACTGAGGGGGGAAGAATTCCGGAAGGGGGGAGGGCTGAGCCCACGGGTAGCTTGGAGGGGTCGAAATTCTCGGGGAGGTAAACGGCAGCGGTGCGGTTGGCGCGGCGGGAACGATTCCAGGCGAGGATTTTTTCCTTGCCGGTCTGGATTTCACGAAGGTCCCCTTTACGCACGGCGACGACAGGCGGGGCGTCTTTCCCCTGACCTTTGAAGCGAAGGTTCTTGAGGCGTTCGACGTTGGTTTTGGCGAGAGCCTTCATGGGGTTCGTTGCTTTTTGCATCGAGGTTTTGAAGGATCCACAAGAAGTCAAGCCAGCGAGGGCCAGGGCGGTTAGAAGGGGAATGAGAGAGGGAATCTTCATAAAAGTGGAACAAGCAAGGGCTTCCCTTTCTATAGTTGAGACTGAAAATGCCCGGCTTCGTTCAAAGAACAATGGGGAATTTTTGTCATTTTCGTTTCCTTGTTCTCTGGTCTGGACATTGAGGTATTAAGGGCTTGATTTGCAAACTATGTCAGATGTTTACGAGACCGACCGATACGTGGGGGAGTATCTCCTTTTTCATTACGGAAAACCTAAGGAAATTCTCCCTTGGGAAAATGGTCCGAGCGAGGCGCTGGGCTTTCCGGTGCGGACGGTCGGGCATTTTTCCGAGGGGCGGGTCGAGCGCTCTCTCGATGTGGGGTGTGCCGTCGGGCGGTCGGCTTTCGAGCTCGGACGAACCAGTGATGAAGTGGTCGGGATCGATTTTTCCAAGGCCTTCATTGACGCAGCCGAGAGGATCGGAACGGGGGAGAGTCTTTCCTGTCAAAGGTTGGAAGAAGCCGCTGAAGTGACTGAGGTGAGGGTTGCTCGGCCCGACGGGACAGACGGTGAGGGGATTTCTTTTGAGGTAGGGGATGCCATGAATCTTCGGGAGGATTTGGGCGAGTTTGATCGGGTGCATGCCGCGAATTTGGTTTGCCGACTTCCGGAGCCCCGGCAATTTTTATCGAGGCTCTCAAGCTTGGTCAAAAGCGGTGGTGAATTGGTTTTGGCAACGCCATGCACTTGGCTGGAAGAGTTCACGCAAAAAGAAAATTGGCCCGAGGGGCGCACTCTTGATTGGCTCAAAAAAGAACTCGCCGGCCACTTCGAGTTGATCGAAATGGCTGACGAGCCGTTTTTGATTCGAGAGACCGCCCGGAAATTCCAGTGGACGGTCTCGATGGTAACGAAGTGGAAGCGTTCCTAGTTCTCTTCGGCCTCAACCTCTAAGAGACGGTAGAATCGCTTGCTACCCTCGACGGCGGTTCCCGCTCCGACGGGTTCGCCATTGCCTTCAAAGACTCCGCTGATGTTGTCGAAGATGAAGAGGTCGTCCGAGACCTGGGCTTGATAGAGTTGGCCGTTTCTGGTTTGGGCGAAGATCCCGATGCCTTCGGACTGGGTCGTCTCAAGGATAGTGGCTTCTCCTGAACCAGCTGGGATCAGTTCGACATTATCGAGCAGGACCTCTCCCTTCGCATCGACACTTGGAACGGCGCCGGTTGCTCCAAAAATCTGGATAAGAGCACCTGTCGCGTTGGCTGGCGCAGTGGTGGCAGGGGAGACAATTTGAGTCCAAGCTCCATCTCCACCGCTAAAGGGAGTGAATGGAAATCCCGATCCTGAAATTGGACCATTCTCGTCGAACCACTCGATTCGATAGTTCTGAACGTAGCTGACTCCCGAGCTGATTTGCTTGGCGTAGAAGCTCAGGGTGTAGGTCTCGCCCGGAGTGACGAATCCGCCCGCATTTCCGAGGTTTTGCTGGATTTCGGAATTGTTGGGTGTGGGGGTTTCGTCATTTTGAACGGCCAGACGAATGGAGTGGTTCCCAGAGAAGGTATCCAGGGTGTAAAGGGATGGCTCTTGTCCGGAAGGTGAAAAACAGAGCCAGTTTTCAGCGCAGCTTGGGTCAACGAGGTCGGCAATTTCAAAATCTCCGTTCACGAGGATGCTTCCGCCGGTGGCGTTCTCTTCTGAGATTCGGTAGAAGGGAGCAGGGTTTGGATCGAGCAGGGATGTGGTGTCAGTGCCGGGATACGCCGGCCCGAAGTCCACCCACTCAATGCCGTCGAATGAACGCTGGGGTTGGTGGAGTTTGTCAACATTGGTGGGAGTCCAGGAAACGATGGTTCCTTCGACAAGCTCACCGCCTTCGGTTGCCTCGAGAGGAGCGGGTTGTACTGTCACGCGGAGGTTGTCGTAGCCAACCGAAGAGGCCTGGCCCTCCAGTGGGACCAGCTTGATTCCGTCAATGGGAATACCATCGATCTCGGCAGGGATCACGATGGGAAAGGAGTAGGTTTCCCAAGTGTCGCCGTCGCCAATGATTGCCGGATCCATGTCGCCGGTGCTGTTGACGAAGTTGCCGCCGCTGAAGTAGTCGACCTTGAGGCCTCCGACATTTCCCCCTGAAAGAATGATCATGTCTTGTTGGAAGATCGCGGTATCACCCGCGGACAAACCAAGCTCATCGAGGGTAATGACCTGGTTGTTATTCGCGATCCAGATTCCGAAACCGACGCCAGAATTTGTCATCACGCCATATCCACCGGGGTTGCCGCCCGTGGCCGGGTAATCCCAGCTGGTCTCTCCTGCGGTTCCAATTTCACTCCAGGCGAATGAACCAAGGGAAAAGTCGTTGTTCTTGATCGCTCCTTGCGAGATAGGGGTGGGGTCCACCTGAATATTGTCGAAGCCGACGGTTGAATCATTTCCCCAGAGGAGGACGACTTTAATGCCGTCGGCAGCAGCGGGAATGGAAATAGGAAAGTCGTAGGTTTGCCATGAGGCTCCTCCATCGATGGCATCCGGGAAAAGATCTCCGGTGCTTTCACTTCCCGGAACCAATGTGCCTCCGGTGTAGAATTCCACTTTGAGGCCGCCAACACTGGTCCCGGCTTCCACGATCATGTCCTGCGAGAAGGTGTAGGTTCCTCCGGCGGTCAGACCCAAAGAGTCGAGTGTGGTGACTTCACCGCCGTCACTGATAAAGATTCCAAAGCCCGGACCGGACGCTTCGATTCGACCGTATGCGCCGGGATTCCCGCTGTCAGTTGGAAAGTCAAAGGTGAAGGTTCCGTCGCCGCCGCTGGCGGTGGGCCAGGAGGCTTCTCCGACGTCAAAGGTTCCGTCGGGAAGTAATCCTGCGGAGCAGGGAAGGGCAAGGAGGGTAGCGCCGAGCGCCAGAGTGGTTGGGATGGGTTTCATGGAATGGGCCTATTTCGTCAACAGTGTGAATGAATTCATTTTAAAATCATCCCGCAAGAGGAATATGCAAAAAGTTGCATAATTTTGCATTTTTAGAAATTTCACTTGTCGGCATGCGACGCTAATTTACTTTTGCATAAAGTTACACGAAATAACCGTTCCAGCGTAGCGGGATTTTGTTGAGTGAATGAACTAAATTTTCCGACAATGACACCCTTGACTCTTCCCCCTGAAATCAGAGAAATGAACCAAAGCATCGAGTTTGATCAGGTCAATCAATGGGAGGTGCGAAACGGTCGCGAGTATGCGGTAGTTGATGAACTCGAGGGATTCGATCCTTTTTTTCTCAGTATGGCGACGGTGACCAATCAGTGGCTCTTTTGCAGCAGCAATGGTTCCTTGAGTGCCGGGCGGGAGAATCCGGAAAAGGCCCTCTTTCCGTATCTGACCGTTGATAAGATTCTTGGGAACTGGAACGCGACCGGGCCGTTGACGGCGATCAAATGCGAGGGGGAGATCTGGCATCCGTTCTGGCCAACTTCGATTCACACGACGCCGGTTCGAAGGCGCCTTTTGAAAAGTTTTCTCGGCGAGGAGTTAATTTTTGAAGAGTGGCATGAGGCTCTGAAATTGCGCTTTAGCTACCACTGGGAACTCTCCGGAAAGTTTGGTTTTGTGCGTAAGGTCAGGATCACCAACGAAAGTGATGAAGCAAAGAGTTTCAGAATCGTTGACGGCCTCCAGGATCTTCAAGTTTCCGGGGTGAGCCAGCGCTTGCACCTGGACTTGAGCTGCCTCGCTGACGCTTACAAGATGAGTGAGGTTACTTGTGACGGCCGATTGATGATTCATCGCTTGGCCTCCGGAATCGTGGATGCGCCGATTCCATTGGAGAGTCTCAAGGCAACGACGGTTTGGACCTCGGGGTTTCCCGGAGCCCGGGCCTTTTTATCACGTCGTGAGGCTGAGCTGTTTTTGAAAGAAGGTTTCGCGCCAGAAAATGGAACGAAGTCCCGTGGGGAGCGGGGAGCGTTTTTACTGGGTGCTGATTTGGCGCTTTCGGCAGGGGAGTCCAGGGAATGGATGATGGTGGCTGAAATTGAGCAGAGCCATCGTGATGTTGGTCGCTTGGTCGAGTCCTTGCGCGATGAGACCGCTCTGCTTGCCGCTGTCGAAAGCGATTTGGAAGACGGCCGAAACAAGTTAGCGCAGTTGGTGGAATCGGTGGATGGATTTCAGCAAAGTGCTGATCGGGATTGCTCCCATTACCACTATCACAATACTCTTTGTAATTTGCTCCGCGGTGGTCTTCCGGAGAACGGTTCGGTTTTGTCTCGAGGTCAGTTCCAGCATTTCCTGACGCAGAATAATCGTGACTTGGTTGTCAGGCACCAGGAGTGGCTGTCTGCTTTGCCCGGGACTTTTGAGAGAGACTGGATTATCGGACAAGCCTGTGAACAGCGGGATCCTGATTTGGTCCGGCTCACCACGGAATATCTGCCTCTGATTCTGGGCCGACGGCACGGAGATCCGAGCCGTCCATGGAACAAGTTTAATATCCGATTACACGATGAAAATGGCCGTCCGGTTCATCACTACGAGGGGAATTGGCGTGATATTTTCCAGAACTGGGAGGCTCTTGCCTGGAGTTATCCCGTCTTTCTCGACGGTTTTATTTCCAGGTTCCTTAATGCTTCGACAGTGGATGGATTTAATCCTTACCGGGTGACTTCCTCCGGGGTGGATTGGGAAGTTCCAGACCCGGAGGATCCCTGGGTATCGATCGGTTACTGGGGCGACCACCAGATCATTTATCTCCTGAAATTCCTGGAGCTCAAAGCAAAGATCGAGCCCGCATTCCTCGACGCGTGGAGTGACACGAACTTTGTTTTTGCAGACGTTCCTTACCGCCTGGCAAGCTGGGATAAGACCTTGGCCGATCCCCGCGACACGGTGGAGTTTGATCAGGAGCGTCACGATGAGCTCATGTCGCGGAAGGAAACAATGGGCGGCGACGGGTTGCTCTTACGCGATGGGAAGGGTGAGTTGATTCGGGTCGGCTTGATCGAGAAGTTGCTCATTCCGGCACTGGCGAAGTTGGGGCAATTGATTCCTGACGGAGGCATCTGGATGAACACCCAGAAGCCTGAGTGGAACGATGCTAACAATGCCTTGGCGGGGAACGGACTTTCGGTGGTGACCTCTGGTTATCTTCTCCGTTATTTGCGTTTCCTGAAACATTCGGTGAAATCCTGCGGAGCTACAGGTTTTTCAGTTTCCAATGTAACCCGTGAGGCCGTGCAAGCACTGACCGATGCGCTGGGAGATCCGCGCTGGCAGCAAAGCGATCCGGTTTCAGATGCTGATCGATTCACGCTCGCTCGTGCGAATGGACTTGTAATGCAAAGCTACCGGGAGTCGGCAAGGTCCGGGATTTGCAAACAAGGGACTCTCGATTCCTCCGATCTTCTGGCATTCTTTAACTTTGCGATCAAAGCCGTAGAAGGGGTGTTGGATTCCAATCGCAGGCCGGATGGGCTTTGGCATTCCTACAATGTGTTGGAAGCTCGCCCGGAGAGTCCAAAGATGAAAGTGCATCATCTTCAACTGATGCTGGAAGGGCAGGTCGCAATTCTGAGTTCGGGTTTTCTTCAGAATGAAGCTGCGGTGGAGCTGCTGGAAAAGCTCGCGTTAAGTAATCTTCGCTCAAAGCGTCATCCAACCTATCTCCTGTATCCGGATCGCGAGCTCGCGGAATTTGATGACCTGAATCGGATTCCGGAACCCGATCTGCAAAGCAATCAGCTCCTCGCAACAATGGCAGAAGAGGGGGATGAACGGTTGGTTTATCAGGACCAGACAGGAGCCTGGAGATTCGATGAAACTCTCGTTAATGGATATGCCTTGGCGGATCGCCTGGAGGAAATCGGAAACCTCGATCCCGAGGATCAGGCAGCAATCGAGACTCTTTATGAAAAAGTTTTTACCCATCATTCCTTCACTGGTCGCAGTGGTTCGATGTTTGGTTATGAGGGGCTGGGTTGCGTCTACTGGCATATGGTGTCCAAGCTGATGCTGGCAGCGCAGGAAGTTGCCTTGGCCGTGTGCAGGGAAAATTCCTCAAGCGAGGGGTTGAGACACCGGGCTGTGTCTGCTTATTACGGCGTGCAACGAGGACTGGGCTTTCGTCAAACTCCCGAAAGCTATGGTGCCTTTCCGGCCGAACCTTATTCTCACAGTCAGGGCGAGCGAGGAGCGCAGCAACCGGGCCTGACCGGGCAAGTCAAGGAAGGCTTGCTCTGTCGTTTGGGAGAGTTGGGCGTCGACTTCAGCGACGGCAAGTTAAGCTTCCGGCCTTACCTTCTCCGGGCGGCCGAGTTTGACGATGGTGACCTCTCCTTCACTCATGCCCGGACTCCTTTGAGATATCAACCCTGTGATGGTATTGAGGACCCCAAAGTGACCGTGGTCAAAAGCGATGGACGGGAAATTGTTTTTCCAAACGGCGTTCTCGACATCGAGACCAGTTCAAGCATCCTGTTCAATCGGGGATCGGTCGCGAATGTGATCGTGCAAATTCCGACCCACTGGCTCGTTTCCTAACCCTGCTTTTTTATGTCTTCTGAAACTTCTCAAAAACTCTCGACGACAGAGAAAGTCGGATACGGTCTTGGTGATACAGCTTCGAATATTTTCTTTTTCGGAGTCAATGCTTGGATCTTTTTCTACTACACCGAGGTCTGCAAGATTCCTCCTGCCACTGTGGGAACCCTTCTTCTGGTGCCGCGGCTGTGGGACGCGATTTCAGACCCCTTGATGGGAGCCCTGGCAGATCGGACCCGAACAAAGCGGGGGACATATCGTCCTTACCTGCTTTGGTTGGCGGTTCCGTTCGGATTGTTCGGATACCTGACTTTTGCGGTGCCCGATATCGATCCTGCGGGAAAATTGATTTATGCCTATGTCACTTACATCGCGTTAATGACGGTCTACACGGCGATTAATGTTCCCTATTCGGCCTTGATGGGCGTGATGACCCCATCGCCTACCGAGCGCACCCAACTCGCCACCTTCCGTTTTGTCGGGGCATTTTCAGGGCAGTTGATTATTTCGATGGCCTTTCTTCCAATGGTTCTTTGGTTGGGTGAAGGAGACAAGGTCACCGGCTTTCCCCGGGCCATGGCGGTGATGGCTGTTCTTGCCACGCTGATGTTTTTTGGAACCTTCTATTCGACGCGCGAGCGGGTGAAGCCTCCCGAGGTTAAGAACGATCTGGGCGGAGACTTCAAAGCGCTTTTGGATAACAAGCCTTGGGTCATTATGGTAGCGGCGGCCTTTCTTACTCTCTCAAGTGCTGCGGTGAGATGGACCATTACCCCGCAGTATCTGAAATATTATTTTGGAGTCGGCGACGATAAGTATTTTTGGTTTTTGGATAAGATCAGTTACGTCCAGACAACCGGTAGTCTCGCCTTCCTGGCGGGCGTCTTTTTGACCGGCTTCTTTAGCAAAAGGTTTGGGAAACGAAACAGCTTGATCGGACTGACGGTCATTAATGGAATCATTATTCTGGTCCAGTTCATGATCCCGCCCAGCGGATACACGACGTTGGTGATCTTGAATATTGCGGGGAACCTACTAGCGGGGCCCACGCCTGCCCTGGTCTGGGCAATTTATACTGATGTTGCTGATTACGGAGAATGGAAATCAGGCCGGCGAGTGACTGGTCTGGCATTCTCAGCTGCCATGTTCTCCCAAAAGCTTGGGATCAGTATCGGCAGTAGTCTTTGTGGCTGGCTGCTTGGCGGTGTCGGTTTCGATCCTGATAAATCACCATCCGAGGACGTCGTGCAGAGTTTTAGGGCGATAGCATGTATTCTTCCCGGAGTGCTTGCGATTCTAAACGGAGTCGTTCTCCTCTGGTATAAGCTGGGAGATGACGAGGTCGAAAAGATCGCGGTCGAACTGGAAGAACGTCGCGGTAAATCCTAAGCCTTTGGTGTGGCTACCGTTTCGCCTTCTATGAGCTTGCCGCTGATATAGACACTCTGGCTTCCACCAAAGCGTTGGCGAATTCTTGAAGCGAGACGCTCTGCCCCCGTCATTCCGACAGAGCGGAAGGGGATTTTGATCGTGGTGAGTGCCGGGCGGTCATCACTTCTTTGAATGCCGTCGAATCCGGTGATGGAAACGTCCTTTGGAATTTGTAGCCCTTGGTTCTCAAAGCCATCAATGAGGTCATAGGCTTGGTGGTCGGCTGCGCAAACCCAGGCGGTCACGCCATCCTTGGTTCTGCTGAGCGCTTCATCGATACCGCCGATGACGGTATCGAAGGTGCGGGGAAAGACGCCGATGATATCGCTGTTCGAAACTGTCAGCCTTTCCCGGGCCATTTTCTCCATGAAGGCGCTGTAACGTCGGAATGACCAGCTGGCTGCAATGGCATACTCACGGGTATAAAATCCAATCCGTTGATGACCTTTTGCGATCAGTTGATCGATCACCATTGAGATCCCGGAATTATGGTCAACATCCGCGCAATCAATTGATTTATGCTCCAGTTGATCAACGAGTGAGACGAGCGGGAGTCGATGGGAGAGCTCCTTAACGATGGAGTCGGCAAAAGGATAGATGAGAAGAACACCGCGATTCTTCCGGGACTTAAGGCTCTTTATTTTTGAAAATGCCGGGTCATCAAGACTTGTGGCGGATGGGGGAATGAAGTCGACGTCGACATCTACTTCATGGGCTTGGGCAAACTCGGAAACGCCCACGAGGATTTGTTCGCCCGGGCTATTGTAGTCCTCTCGAAAGTATTCTTCGGTTTCGCTACAGATCAGCACACTAAAATGCACCTTCTTCTTCGCCTTTTTCACTGCCGGGCTGCGCGACTCGAGATGGGTGTAGCCCATCTCTGCTGCTAATTGAAAAACTTTGGCACGCGTGGTCGCGTTGATTCCCGCGTGGTTGGTGAAGCAGCGAGACACCGTGGCACGGGAAATCCCCAGTTTGTCAGCAATGGCTTTCTGGTTCACTTTAGGCATGGCAATTCATTGGATCTTCGCCGATCAACTCGAAGAACATGAGCACCCTGACGCTGCATGGCAAGGGTCAGTGTGATCAATGGGGTTTTCGAGTGCAATATTATGCAATGATCATTTGACTGCCGGGTGCTCACAGGTGATGTTCGAGATGTGGCTGCAAGCTGCCAGTTCTCCAACGTTATTGCTCATGAAGCACCAGTTCCTTCCATCAATCTTACAAATTACCTGCCTTGCTTTGGCGGTAACAGTTCTCGTAAAGCATCCGATAAAGGCTGATACCATAAAGGCCGGTGCCGGAAGCTATTCGCTGGTTCGTCCAGCGGATTGTGAAGGCCTTCCGGGCGCAATTTTTTCGAAATCTTCTTTGAAAGGTGCGACTCCGACCAACCAGTGGTGGAGTTCCCTCGTATGGGAAAAATATTCCCAGAACCTTTTTCCTCATCCACTCGCGATGAATTGCAACGAGGGAGGACTCGCTGTGGCCTATCCCGGATCAGGGATTGTGGGAGCAGGCGGCCACATCATGGGCGGTGGAATTGGTAAAACGGGTGATTTTGTGATTTCGCATTCGGAGGTTGCGGAGTTTCCCGATACCCGCCTCGCTGATTATTCGGACTGGTTCATTAAGGCCGAGTTTCGCAAAGAGGACGCATTTTTGAGCTCAACATTTGGGCATGGAAGTCCCTACATTTTTAATCGCATCGGAGGCGGCAATCCGATCCTGAAATTTGCGCACCAACCCATCGTTTGGAAGGGAAAAGAAGGGGATTCGACCCTGGGGGTTACGGTCAGGGGAAATCATTATGGGATCTATGGGCCGAACGGATCAAGTTGGTTGGGGATTAAGACGGACACGATCACAAGTAAATCATCGAAGGGCTACTTCACCGTGGCGCTTTTGCCAGATGCCAAAGAAGCCACGCTGGCCCGCTTCGCGGAATACGCTCATCATCATGTTACTGGAACCAGTTTCTCCGCAAAGCCGGTGGATGGTCACTTGAAGACCGAATATCGTTTTGAAGTCGAAGCAATGGACGGGGACGGGACGGAAACCTTGTTTGCTCTCTACCCGCACCAATGGAAATATTCAGAGGTGGCCTTGACCGGACACAGCTATCGTTCGGTTCGCGGGGAGATGAAGTTGGCGAGGGGAGATGGCTTTGAGACCTCGGTGCCCATCCAGGGTCTGTTGCCAATGTTACCGGCCGAGGGCGTTGCAGATCAAAAACAACTGGTCGTGTATCTTGAGAAGGAGGCCGCAAAGCTTGAAATGCCCTTTGCGGACACTTATTGGGACGGGAAATTTCTGGGCAAGCTGGCAACCTTGAGCGGGGTTGCGGAAGTTGCAGGCGAGAAGAAATTGCAGAAGCGTTTTGTAAATGAAATTCGGCGGCGGCTTGAAGATTGGTTCAGCGCTGCCAAAGGTGAAAATGCTCCACTGTTTTACTACGATAAAAGCTGGGGAACGCTCATCGGGAGTAAGCCCTCTTACGGGAGTGACGGACAACTCAATGATCACCATTTCCATTATGGATATTTCATTCGGGCTGCCGCGGAAGTCGCTCGCCTGTATTCTGAGTGGGCTAAAAAGTGGGGACCCATGGTTGAGCTTCTGATCCGGGATATCGCCTCGACCGACCGGAAGGATCCGCTCTTTCCACATCTGCGCTGCTTTGATGTTTACGCCGGGCATTCGTGGGCATCGGGTCATGCCAAATTCGGTGATGGTAACAATCAGGAGTCATCATCCGAATCATTGAATGCTTGGTATGGCCTTATGCTTTGGGGTGAGGTGACGGGGAATACCAAGCTCAGGGACACCGGCGTCTTTCTTTATAATACCGAACGCACAGCGGTTGAGGAATACTGGTTTGATGTTTCGGCGACTAACTTTCCCAAGGACTTTCCGGAGGTGGCTCTGGGGATGGTTTGGGGAGGCAAAGGGGCCTTTTCGACCTGGTTTTCGGCAGACATCGATTGCATTCACGGAATCAACTGGCTGCCCTTCACGCCAGCGTCAATTTACATGGGCAGGTATCCCGCATATGTGAAAAAGAATCACGATCGCATTGTGGCGAAGCGAGAGAAGGGGGGCGACTACAACAACGGTTGGGGAGATTTGGTGGTGATGTTTAACGCTCTGCAAGACTCCCAGATGGCGGCTGATTACCTTGAGAAAACTCCAGATTGCAGTCTTGAAGGCGGGAACACTCATGCATTTATGTCCCACTGGATTCACACTTTAAACCGTCTGGGTGGGAACGATCGATCGGTCACCTCCAGCCACCCTTGGGTGAATATATATCAAAAAGACGGAGAGAAAACATACGCGGTCTATCGCTTTGGCAAGGCGCCGAAGAAGGTCACTTTCTCTGATGGCTTCGAAATGATGGCGGAGCCGGGAATGACCGTGAAGACTTCAGCGAAGTGAGGCTGATTTGACTCGCGCCTTGAGTTGAGCGAGAAGCTTTTTCTTCGTGGCCTGGTGTTCTCTTTCCTTCGCCAGGTTGGTGAACTGTTCCGGGTCGGCGGTCATATCGTAAAGTTCTTCCTCACCATTTTTGTATTTCATGAAGGCCCAGCGATCGGTCCTCAGACAGTGTGCTCCACCAATCAGGGAAAGGGCTCCCTGACGCGATTTTGTTGCGGAGTCTTTGAGGGTGGGAAGCAGGCTCTTTCCTTGAACTGATTTCGGAATCGGAAGTTCCAGAAGGGAGCAAAGAGTCGGGTAAATGTCCATGAGTTCGGCAAAGGCCTTGGTGCGTCCGGGTTTCAAGCCCGGGGCTGAGATGATCATGGGAACGCGTGTGACTTCTTCGTGGAGATTGCTCTTTTGCCAAAAATGGTGTTCGCCCAAGTGATACCCGTGGTCGCTGATGAAAACGATGGCGGTAGACTCTGTGAGCTTTAGGCGATCCAGCTCAGCGATAATTTTACCGAGTTGCTCGTCCATGTAGGTGACGGTGGCATAGTAGGCGGACCACATTCTCTTTTGGTTGTCCGGCCACTTTGCAATGCCGCTCTTTTGGCTCGTTGTACGGGCAATGCCAGCCTTGGGGATATCATCGAGATCGTCTTCCGGAACCTGAGGGAGAGGCATCTTGGGGAAAGGGTATTTGTCGAAGTATTGCGAAGGGGCAACGCTGGGGTAGTGGGGGCGAACAAATCCTGTCGCGATAAAAAAGGGTTTTTCACGGTGCTCTTTCAGAAGCTCAACGGTCTTTTCTGCGGCCTGCCAGTCGGGTTGATCCGAGCCATCGCCCTTGTAGTTGACTGAGACAAACATGCGGTGTGGCATTTTTGTCGATTGGCGATTCTCCAGTTTGTCGGTGAAGATGTTAAGATTCAGACAGGCGTAATCACCGGTGGTGTGGGCTTCGAGCCCCTTGGTGTTAAATCTTTCGTCCCAGGTTGAGGCGATGTCTTGTCCATCGGTCCCTGCGATGATGTCGCCCGGAACCCGCATGTGGTAAATCTTACCGACCCGCGCGCTGTGCAAACCATTCGCACGAAAGTGTTCGCCCATATTTTTGCCAACGCTGCCTTGATAGCGGCTGTGCATGAAAGAGAGCCGGGAAGGAGCGCACCACGTTCCCTGACAGTAGGCGCGTTCAAAAACCATCCCGCGTGCGGCAAGCCGATCGAGATTGGGTGTTTCACAAATCTTGTTTCCGTAACAACCGAGTGCACTTGCCTTAAGATCGTCCGAGACGATGAGGAGAATATTTTTAATCTGTCCTGCCAGACAGGGTTGCAGAGAGCAGCCGAGAGAGAGGATTGTGAAGGCCTTGATGAGTTTGGTCATGAGACAAATGGACTAGCGGTTGAGCGGTGAACCGGGGATTCGCCGGCGGGAATCCGGAGCCTCGGTTTCCGTTTTAGGTTTGATTGGCTTTTGGGGGCGGAGCTTCTCCTGTTCGGCGAAGTGCTTGAGAAGGTTTTTAGTGCGAACGAAGTCTTTTTCCATGAGTTTTCCTTGCCTGGTGTTGGGATGTTGACTGGAGAGATCGAGGTAAGATAAGTTGACCTTCTTTAGAGAGGAAAGGGTGTTGTTGTTGATCTCCTGAAAGAGGAGAATACGATGTTTTGAGAAGAGTTTTGCCTCGGTGGCAACTTCCGGCTTCGATTTAACCGTTGTCAGATTCTTCTCGAAATTATCCTGCCATGCTTTTGAGGTCAGGCTGAAGTAAGGCATTTGTTTGATTTCCTTCAGCTGATGCCAGTAATCGAGCGGTGCTAATTTCCGGGCCGTATCAATAAGAGATTCCAGCTCGCGAGTCGCGCCGGGCGCCAGTTCCCCGGGCGTTTGCAATCGCATCTTGAGCCACTGCCTGAGAGCAGGTGATCCATCATCAGGGAAGTCGTGTCCCAGCGTAGGCCAGATCTCCATGGTGGGCGTTCCGCCCATCTTGCGGTGGTAAAGTACGGCGCTTAGAGCGAAGGGGAAATTGCCATCGGAACGACCAATTCCAATATGAACGGGTTTTTCCGAAGCGTATTTTTTGAGCGTGGTGGGTGCGAAGTGAAGATGGCCTGCTCCCATGATGATGCCGCCACAGACCGTGGGTTCTGATTGCAGCATGAGGTTGGTGTGCCAGCCGCCCTTGGAAAATCCGGCGAGGTAAAGATGATCGGGATCGGTTCCATGTTTCTCCACCATAATTTTGCGAATGGTGTGGTAGGCTTGACGTTCCGCTTTCCAAGTTTCGGCGTTGAGGGTGAAGGTTCCTTTTTGTTGGTAGGTCATGCCCACCACGATCCAGTTTCCGGGGCCGGTGTGGTTTCGGATCAGTGTCGTCGTGGGATGGCTGCTGGTTCCGTGGTAGTAAAAGATGGTGTGATGTTTCTCTCCGGGTTTGTGATTGTCGGGGAGCGACACCTTGACTGGATAAGGGAAGCTGGGGACTTCGATCTCGAACTGGCGGGCGTTTGCCAGAGGGGATAGGGCGAGGAATAGAAAGGCGCGAAACATCGTCAGGAGCTCACAGTATAAGCTCTTGGAGAAACTCTGCACAGCGTGTTTCCGACCAGTATTCGGGTCCTCGTTTAATGAATCCAACATGTCCTCCGTGGCGGGGGATTTCTAGATGGAGTAACTTACTGGCTTCCGCCGTTTCGCGCGGGAAACAAGCTTTAGGAAGGAATGGATCGTTGGCGGCCTGCACCATGAGCGCCGGGGTTTGGATGGTGTCGAGGTGGGGCTTGCTGCTGGCGCTGGTCCAATAGTCGCGGGCGTCCAAAAATCCATTAAGGGGAGCCGTGAACCGATCGTCGAATTGCGCAAATGTTTTGATTTTCTTGATATCATCAAGATCGAGCTTGCCTGGGAATTTTTCGTTCTTTTGGACAACCTTGTCCTTCAAACCGTCCATGAAACGAGACATGTAGATTTTATTATCCCAGTCTCCGAGTCGGAGCGAGCTGGAGGTGAGATCGCAGGGAACGGAGAAGGCGACTCCGGCTTTCACTTCGGGATGAATTGCGGATCCCTGTTCTCCGAGGTATTTTAGGACGATGTTTCCTCCGAGACTGAAGCCGATGAGTGCGATTGATGAGTAGCCTTGCGCGATGGCGTGATCGACCACGTGGCCGAGATCATCGCTCACTCCCGAGTGGTAAGAGCGGAGGAGACGATTGGGTTCGCCCGAGCAGCCGCGGCAATTCCAGGCAAGAGTGTCCCAACCTCGTTTTTGGAGGGCCAAGGACATTCCTCGAATGTACTTGGCGGAAGATTTACCCTCAAGTCCGTGTCCGATGATGGCGAGGCGTTTGTTTTTTCGGGGAGACCAGTCCAAGTCCATGAAGTCGCCATCGGATAGCTCAAGTCGCTCCCGCTCAACTGGCGGTGATCCGATGCGGCGAAAAAGCGTAGGGTAAATCGTCGAGCGGTGTCCTCCACGAAGCCCGATGGGAGCGCGATAGGTGGAGGTGATGAGAGGCATGGTCTGTCGGAGCTGGCATCGTTTTTGATAAACGATTGATTTGCGTCAATGCCAAAGCACCCGCTCAAAGCGACCGGCTTGCAGAGCGGAGTGGGATGTGAGAGACTCCGCCCAGCTATAGCCTATGTCTTTACCTGTTCTTTATATCAAACCCGGCTGCCCTTGGTGCGTCGATGTCGTGGATTATCTCTCCCGGAAAAAAATCGATGTTGAAACAGTGATCGTTTCCGGGGATCGTGAGGCGATGCAGCAAATGGTCGATCTTTCCGGCCAGTCCAAGGCACCGACCATGAATTGGCACGGTGAGGTTCTCGCCGACTTCGGGGTGGAAGAGCTAGTCCCGTTCCTAAAGAAAAAGGGCATCGTTTAATTACGTTGACCCCGGGTTGGAGGGGCGGGTGTTGTTGACTGGTTTGCGGAGTCTCAGCCTCCTTTTTTTGGGAGCTCGGCGATGATTTCCCTGAGTCCGCTTAAACGGTAGGTATCGCAGACCGCCTGCACTTTCTTGAGGTCCGCCTCAGGGTTACGTTTGAGAAGCTCGACGATGTCGGTAAGAGATTTAAGACAGCCTGCATAAAATAAAGTTTGAGCGCGATAAGGTGGGGCAGGGGAGCGAGGCGTAGCTGACTTTCGGGGTGGATGGTGAGGGGCGATTTTGAACTCTTTATGGTCACCAAGAGCATCGGGTACCTGGCGCAGGGTTTTGAGATCAGCACTAATCCCTAAATCCAAATCGTCGGTGAATCGAATGTAGTGATGGACTGCCTATGCGAATTGGCGGAGGAAGCGGGTGTCATTCTCGATGAGGAGACGGATGTCCTTGATGCCATATTGGATCATGGCGAGGCGGTCGAGGCCCATGCCGAAAGCGTAGCCGGTGAGTTTGGAGGGGTCGAAAGCGTCGTCGCCGCGGGATTCGTTGATGGCGGTGAAGACGGCTGGGTCGACCATGCCGCAGCCAGCGACTTCGATCCATTTGGGAGCTTCGCCTTTGACTTGGAGTTTGACGTCGATTTCGAAGCTGGGCTCGGTGAAGGGGAAGAAGTGAGGGCGGAAGCGGACTTCGGTTTTGTCTCCGAACATGGCGCGGTAGAAGAATTCGAGGGTGCCTTTGAGGTCGGAGAGGCGGACGTCGGAGTCGACGTAGAGGCCTTCGAGTTGGTTGAAGACGGAGAGGTGGGTGGCGTCGATTTCGTCGCGACGGTAAGCAGAGCCGGGAGCGATGATTTTGACGGGTGGGGCTTGCTTCTCCATCGTGCGAACCTGGACCGAGGAAGTGTGGGTCCGGAGAAGTTTGCCGGAGTCGAAGTAGAAGGTGTCCGAGTCGTTCCGGGCGGGGTGATCGAAGGGGGTATTTAAGGCGTCGAAGCAGTGGAATTCAGTTTCGATCTCGGGCCCGTCGGCGAGGGCAAAGCCAAGCCGGCGAAGGATCTGAATGGCGCGATCCTTAACGATGGTGAGAGGATGAAGGGCTCCGGCGGGGAGTTCCCGGGCGGGCATGGTGACATCGAGACCTTCGACCGAGGCGGCGTCGGCGGCGTCCTGGAGTTTTTGCTTGGAGGCGTCGAGGGCTGCGTTGATGGTCTGACGAGCCGTATTGAGGGCGGCACCAAGTTTGGGTTTCTCCTCGTTGGAAAGGTTGCGCATTTCAGCGGCGAGGGCGTTGAGCGGGCTCTTTTTGCCGAGGAATTTGACGCGGGCGTCTTCGAGCGCGGCTTCGGTGGAGGCGGCGGCGATTGCGGCGAGGGCGTCGGCTTGGATTTGGGCGGCTTGCTCGGTCATTGGGTTGGAGTAATGGGAGATTTAGAGTTGGTCAAGGGGAAGGGGTAACGAAGGTGTTTTGGTTTGTGGCCTGCTTCAGGATCCAAAGATCGTGTCGCTTTGCTCGCAACAAAAATGCCCGGGCACCTTGCGGTGTCCCGGGCATGAAAGTTGATCAGTTTGACTGACTTAGGCGGCCTTCTTTTCGAGGGCTCCTTTGGCCTGTTCCACGATGGCGGAGAAGGCGGCGGCATCCACGACGGCAAGGTCAGCGAGGACTTTACGATCGAGTTCGATGTTGGCGGCCTTGAGGCCTTCGATAAAACGGGAATAGGTCATTCCATCGTTCCGGACGGCAGCGGAAATACGCTGGATCCAGAGGCGGCGGAATTGTCCCTTACGCTTTTTACGGTCACGATACTCGTATTGACGGGCTTTGTAGACGGCATCCTTCGCATAGCGGTAAAGCTTGGAACGGAAGCCGCGGAAGCCTTTGGCACGGAGAAGGATACGCTTGCGGCGTTTCCGACTGGCCGGACTGTTGGTTGCTCTTGGCATTGTTTCTTTTGGGTGAACGGGTCGTTGGGTTTCGATTTCACTCCGATAGTCTCACTCGTTCGTTGTCCTTCCGGGGAAGGCTGGCTATCTGGAGGCCGCCCATTTTGCAGGCGGGGGCATCGTGCACGTATGCACGGTAAGACTTACTTCATGAGAAGATTTCTCTTCACGTTTGTAATATCTGCGTCGGAGACAAGCGTCGCTTTACCCAGCATTCTTTTCCGTTTCCGGTTTTTCTTCTGGAGGATGTGACGTTTGCCCTGTTTGCGGCGCAGAATCTTACCGGTACCAGTCACTTTAAAGCGCTTGGCGACGGACGATCTGGTTTTGGACTTGCAAGCTTTGCGGGCCATGGGAGCGGCTTTTTAGGGCTGAAGAGGGCGAATGCAAGATTTTTTGTGAACTTGAGGGTGGTTTTTCTGACCCCGAAGGAAAACGAGGAATGATTCACGAATCTTGGTTGAGGGAAAGGCTTGGTGGGATTAGAAACCCGGCATGCGAACTTCGGTGAAGAATCTTTTGAATAGTGCGTCGGCCCGGGACTCGGTGGAATTGTCGGGCTGGGTGCGTACGCGGCGGGACTCGAAGGAATTTTCCTTCATGGAGTTGAACGATGGATCGTGTCTGAAGGGGATTCAGGTGATCATCGATGCGGGTATTCCGGGATCGGATGAAGTTTCGAAAATGAACACGGGGGCTTCGGTGCGCGTGGTGGGTGAATTGGTGGAGAGTCCGGGGAAGGGGCAGAGCTGGGAGGTTCGGGCGACGGAGGTCGAATTGCTGGGCGGGGTGCCGGAGGATTTTCCACTTCAGAAGAAGGGGCACACGCCGGAGTTTTTAAGGTCGATTTCGCATTTGCGGCCGAGGACGAATCTTTACGGAGCGACCTTCCGGATGCGGAGTCGGCTGGCTTATGCGGTGCATCGCTTCTTCAATGAGCGCGATTTCACCTATGTCCACACGCCCATCATTACGGCGAGCGATTGCGAGGGGGCGGGCGAGATGTTCCAGGTCACTTCGAATGGGGCAGGGAAGCCGGAGGAGGATTTTTTTGGGAAGAAGAGTTATCTCACGGTCAGCGGCCAGTTGGAGGGGGAGACCTTTGCGTGTGCGCTTTCGAATATTTACACTTTTGGGCCGACCTTCCGCGCGGAGAATTCGAATACCTCTCGTCATGCTTCGGAATTCTGGATGATTGAGCCGGAGATGGCCTTTTGCAATTTGGAGGGCGATATGGATCTCGCGGAGGAGTTCATTCAGTTCCTGGTGAAGGATGTCCTGGAGAATAACGAGGGAGATTTGGATATCTTCGCCAAGTTTGTCGACAAAGGGCTCCGCCAGCGACTTGAGGGCTTGGCCGGAGGCGGCTTCGAGAGGATGAGTTACACCGAGGCGGTGGAGAAGCTCATCGCATCGGGTAAGAAGTTTGATTTTCCGGTGGAGTGGGGGATTAATTTGCAGTCGGAGCATGAGCGCTACCTTTGCGAGGAAGTGGTGAAAGGGCCGCTGACGGTTTATAATTATCCCAAGTCAATTAAGCCCTTTTACATGCGCGCAAATGATGACGGCAAGACGGTGACCGCGATGGATGTGTTGGTGCCGGGAGTGGGAGAGATCATTGGTGGAAGCCAGCGAGAGGAGCGTTATGATTTGTTGAAGGCCGCGATGGAGGCGCACGAGCTGAGTCTGGAGAACTATGGTTGGTATCTGGATCTCCGTAAA
>CBFHQJ010000006.1:0-79551 GCA_965657795.1 Akkermansiaceae bacterium | reverse complement strand
CCAATCGTGGCGAAATCGCCATCCGCGTCTTCCGCGCCGCCACTGAACTCGGCATCCCCACCGTCGCCATCTACGCCGAAGAAGACCGCTTCTCCCGCCACCGCTTCAAAGCCGACGAAGCCTACCAACTTGACGCCACCAAAGGCCCTGTCGGCGCCTACCTCGACTACGAAGGCATCGTTGCTCTCGCCAAAGCTAAAGGCGTCACCCTCATCCACCCCGGATACGGCTTCCTTTCCGAGAACGCCGACTTCGCCCGCGCCTGCGAGCAGGAAGGCATCACCTTCATCGGGCCCTCAGCCGACCTCCTCGGCTCCATGGGCGACAAAACCGCCGCCCGCGCCCAGGCCATCTCCGCCAAAGTCCCCGTCCTTCCCGGCACCGACGACGCTATCTCCGACCCCGACCAAGCCATCACCGCGGCCCAAGAAGTCGGCTTCCCGCTCATCATCAAAGCCGCCTTCGGTGGCGGCGGTCGCGGCATGCGCATTGTCGAAAAACCCTCCGAGCTCCAGGCCCGCCTCAAGGAAGCGCAGGAAGAAGCCCTCAACGCCTTCGGCAACGACGCCGTTTTCCTCGAACGCTACATCAAGCGCGCCAAACACATCGAAGTCCAGATCCTCGGTGACCAACACGGCAACGTCGTTCACCTTCACGAACGGGATTGCTCCGTCCAACGCCGCTACCAAAAAGTCGTCGAAATCGCACCCTCCATCGACCTCGAAGGCACCCTCCGCCACGACCTCTGCCAATCCGCCGCCGACCTCGCCAAATCAATCGGTTACAACAACGCCGGCACCGTCGAATTCCTTTACGACATGGATTCCAAGGAATGGTTCTTCATCGAAATGAACCCCCGCATCCAGGTCGAGCACACCGTCACCGAATGCGTCACCGGAGTCGACCTCGTCCGCTCACAGATCCTCGTCGCCCAAGGCAAGAAACTTCACGAACCTGAAATCGGCATTCCCGCTCAGGACGAAATCCCCTGCAACGGCTACGCCATCCAGTGCCGCATCACCACCGAGGATCCCGAAAAAGGCTTCGCCCCCGACTACGGCCGCATCACTAACTACCGCTCCGCTGCCGGCTTCGGCATCCGACTCGACTCCGGCAACGGCGACGCCGGAGCGGTCATCACCCCTTATTACGACTCAATGCTCGTCAAGCTCACCGCTACCGGCCGTGACTTCGAGACCGCCTGCCAGCGAATGGACCGAGCTCTTCGCGAGTTCCGAATCCGTGGCGTTAAAACCAACATCCCTTTCCTCGAAAATGTCATCGAGGATCCCACCTTCCGCTCCGGCGACGCACACACAAAGCTCATCGACTCCCAGCCGAGCCTCTTCGAGTTCGTCCCCAAACGCGACCGCGCCACCAAGCTCCTCAACTACCTCTCCGACCTCACCGTCAACGGTAACCCCGGCGCCAAGAACTGGCGCCCGGCAAAACCCTTCGCCCAACCCCGCATCCCGATCAGCATCCCTGCCCGTGAAGCCAAAGGCTCCCGCGAAATCCTCCTCGAACAAGGCCCCGAAGCCTTCGCGAAATGGATCGGCGAACAGAAACGCCTGCTCTGCACCGACACCACGATGCGCGACGCCCACCAGTCGCTCATCGCCACCCGCATGCGCACCTTCGACATGCTCAACGTCGCCGAAGCTTACGCCAAGCGCACCCCCGACCTCTTCTCAATGGAAATGTGGGGCGGAGCCACCTTCGACACCGCCATGCGCTTCCTCAAGGAAGACCCGTGGGACCGCCTCCGCGAACTCCGCGAGCGCATTCCCAACATCTGTTTCCAAATGCTCTTCCGCGGATCCAATGCCGTCGGTTACTCCAACTACCCCGACAATGTCGTCGCCGGATTCGTGAAGCACGCCGCCGATTCCGGCATGGACATCTTCCGCATCTTCGACTCCCTCAACTACCTACCCAACATGAAGGTCGCCATGGAAGCGGTCCGCGAACACGGCAAGTCCGTTTGCGAAGCCGCCGTCTGCTACACCGGCGACATTACCAATCCCGACCGCGCCAAGTATTCCCTGCAATACTACGTCGATAAGGCCAAGGAGTTGGAAAAAATGGGAGCCCACATTCTCTGCATCAAGGACATGGCCGGCCTAGCCCATCCCGCCGCCGCCAGCAAGCTCGTCTCAACCTTGAAACAAGAAATCGGAATCCCGATTCACTTCCACACTCACGACACCTCCGGCCTCAACGCCGCCTCCATCATGGCCGCCGCCGATGCCGGAGTGGACATTGCCGACATGGCCCTCGCCTCCATGTCCGGCTCCACCAGTCAACCCAACCTCAACTCGGTCTGCGCCGCGATGGGTGGCCACGAACGCGATCCGGGACTCGACATCGAAACCCTCAACGAGTTCTCCGATTACTGGGAAGAGATTCTCACCCACTACGAACCTTTCTACTCCGCTCCACGCAGCGGCACCGCCGAGGTTTATCTTCACGAAATGCCCGGCGGACAGTACACCAATCTCAAGGAACAAGCCAACGGTATGGGCCTCGGTCACCGCTGGCAGGAAATCGCCCACACCTACGCCGACGTCAACCAGCTCTTCGGCGACATCGTCAAAGTCACCCCGTCTTCCAAAGTCGTCGGCGACATGACCATGCTTCTCGTCACCCAGGACCTGAAAGCAGAAGATCTTCTCAACGGCAACGCTCCGAATCTCGACTTCCCCGAAAGTGTCATCGACATGCTTGGCGGTGGCCTCGGACAACCCGACGGCGGCTGGCCCAAGGAAATCCAAAAGCTCGTCCTCGGCGACAAGGTCCCCGTCACCGTCCGACCCGGCGAACTCGCCGCGCCCATCGACCTCGATGAAGTCCGCGCCGAACTTGGCGAAAACACCACCACCGATGACCTTTACAGTCATCTCATGTATCCCCAGGTCTTCGCCGACTACCAAAGCTCTCTTCAAGAATTCGACCGACTCACCGTCCTCCCAACTCCGGCCTTCTTCTATGGCCTCAGTGTCGGAGAAGAAGTTCACGTCGACATCGCTCCAGGAAAGACCTTGTTTATCAAGCTCCTCAACATCGGAGAACCCGACGACGAAGGACGTCGTACTTTGTTCTTCGAACTCAACGGCATGCCCCGCGAAACCGTCGTCGTCGACAAAGCCCTCGGCAAAGAGGCCGCCACCAACCTCAAAGGCGAGCCCGGCAATCCCAAACACATTATCGCTCCGCTTCCCGGCATGGTTAGCGAAGTCGCTGTCAAACCCGGCGAAGAAGTCAAAGAAGGCGACAAATTAGTCGTGTTGGAGGCAATGAAAATGCTCACCACCGTCAGTGCCCCCGAAAACGGCGTGGTCGGCGAAGTCCTCCTCAAAAAAGGCCAGTCCGCGGATACGGGTGATCTTGTAGTCTCTTTGCAATAGCTATCGCATGAGCCCTCATCTTCTCGTCCTCGATCTAGATGAGACGCTCATCCATGTCAGAACTCGAGAAGATGTCGGTCGAAAGTCTGACACCACCATCCATGGCTGGCCTCTTTATGAGCGTCCGCACCTTCAAGAGTTCCTCGATTTCTGCTTCCTGAATTTTCGAGTTGGGGTTTGGACTTCCGCCAGTCGTTCCTATGCGAAAGGGATCCTCCACAAAACCTTCCAAGGGCGGAAACCTGAGTTTCTTTGGTGGGACGAACAGTGCACATCTCACTATGATCCAGAACTCCTGACCCAGTATCCAGTCAAAGACATTCGAAAACTGAAGCGAGCGGGATACAATCTGGAAGAAATACTTGCAATCGATGACACCCCTGAAAAATGGCAGCGAAGCTACGGAAACTACCTGCGAGTTAATCCATTCAAAGTAGTCGATGATGACGAACTCCTTCTCTTGATGGACTATCTCCCCACGCTCAAGGGATGCTCTGATCTCCGAAAAATCGAAAAACGATGGTGGCGAGACTCAGCTTAGAAAGGTTGGGCCTCTATCCCAAAAGCCCAGCGGGCTGAACACTCTCCAGCCCAAGGTCAGCGCGCAGCCTGGGGTCACACTTGCCTCGCAAAATCCTCCACCCCGAATTCCGACTATATCCATTTGGACGACGATCTTTCGTGCTAAAAACGAGATGAACGAGAATCTTGGCGAGCGATTGTGGCATTCCCGAATCATAACGAGGCAGCTACCCGGTAGACAGGCTTGTTTCGATCTGACAAGCTTTGAAAAACACGGCACCGATAGGCCTGAAAACCTCTGGGAAACACCCGACCGACATCGATCACCAGACGTTAATCCGAGTGCGATCAAACCAAACCAGAGTATAAATCCGCAGGAAGATTATTCGACAGCCTCGAGGGCTTGCTACCTGATCCACAATACCTACACTTGAAACTCATGAAAAATCGTATTCCTCACCTACTCCTTTTGCTTTTTGCAAGCTTCGTTAAGGCTGAAGAATCGAAGAAACAGAAAAACCACCCTGCCATCGACCGGGTCATCAACTGGGCCGAGGCTTTTCAAAAGGGAGAAGTCACTGATAAAAACAGAGTCTTCTCAGAAAAAGATGTGGTTGCCCTGAAACAAATGGGATCTTTTCAGAATTTTCAAAGAGGATTGAGCGCAGGAATCTTAAAGGAAAAAGGGAATCTCGTCTTCCTCCCCGAAAAAGATTCGCCATCAAGCGGAATGCTCTATCGAGGCGACCAACAATTTCGTCCTATGAAACAGGTCGATCAGCGTTGGAAACTTGACGCCATCTCGCTTTTCAAGATGGTCGCTGCCGACGCCCGAGAAGCGACCGCCGTTCAGGATATACTCGCTCTCAAATCAAATCTCGAAATGTATAAAAATATTGGTGGTCACTATCCTTCGAGCAAGCAAGGGCTGATGGCCTTATTAAAAAGGCCCACAACAGCTCCCAGACCCAGGCGCTGGGTCCAGATGATCGACAAGGAGGCAGCGCTCAAAGACCCGTGGGGAAATCTCTACCAGTATTCACTCAAAGACGGAAAACCCAAAATCCTGTCGTTCGGGCCCGATGGAAAAGCGAGCGACGACGATATCACCGACAAATAAAACGATCGTAGTTGATTAGGACCGGGTGGGAGATCGCTAATTCAAATTCAACACCTTTCTGGACCAAATCTCCGCCTCAATTATCTCTCAATCATGGACCCCGATCACTACCTTTGTCCCACCTGCGGACAAAATGTCGTCGTCGGGAAAAACTGCCGTTGCGCCAAACCCCGGTGGAAGAAAAAGCGGAGGAAGGCACCCGACTCAAAACCTTGGGAAAAAGAATACGACTACGATGGCGGCGTTCCCGAGGACAACTTTGACTACGACGAATTCATCGCTCAGGAATTCGGAGATGGACCTCCTCATAAAGGCGTCGGCCTCGCCCTACATTGGTGGATTACCGTCGTGATTCTCGCGATCGCCTGCTTCTTTTTCCTGATCCTCTAGTTGAAATCAGATCCGAAGCCGCCCTCAAAGACACCAACGCTTGCGGGATCGGCCTCGCGGGATTACAGACGAACCATGAGCGCGCTCGATCCCTACAAGGTCCGACCTGATTTCCCCATTCTCAACCAAGAGATCAACGGGAAACCTCTCGTCTACCTCGATAATGCCGCGACCTCCCAAACCCCACTTTGCGTCCTCGATTCCTCTCGAAACTACTACGAGAGGATCAATTCAAACATCCACCGTGGAGTCCACAAGCTCTCTCAAGCCGCCACCGCCGCTCACGAAGCCGCCCGCGAGACCATTGCAAAGCACCTAAACGCTTCCCGGCCCGAGGAAATTATCTTCACCTCTGGCACAACCGATTCCGTCAATCTGGTCGCCTCGGCGCTCGGTCGCTCGGCAAGGCTGAAGGCTGGCGACGAAATCATCCTCTCCGGTTTGGAGCATCATTCCAATACGGTCCCCTGGCAGATGCTTTGTGAACGACTGGGAATAACTCTGAAAATCATTCCGGTTCTCGACAACGGCACCCTCGACCTCGATGCCTACGATCAACTGCTCTCTGAAAAGACTAAATTGGTTTCGGTCAACCACGTCTCCAACGCCTTCGGCACTGTGAATAATGTTATTCACATTTGTTCACAGGCAAAGAAGGTTGGCGCTCTCACTTTCATTGATGGAGCTCAATCAATCCCGCACTTCTCAATTGACCTTCAGCATCTTGATTGTGATTTTTACGCATTTTCAGGACACAAGGTTTACGGACCAACCGGCGTCGGAATTCTCTTCGGGAAACACGATCTCCTCTGTGAATTACCTCCTTGGCGCGGTGGTGGCGAAATGATCAAAGAAGTCACCTTTGAAAAGACGACCTACAACGATCCCCCTTTCAAATTCGAAGCCGGCACCCCAAATATCGAAGGTGGGATCGCCCTCGCAGCCGCTTTCGAATATGTGAATAACTTGGGAATAACTCAAATCGCCGATCATGAGGGCCTTCTCATCCGACGGGCTGCTGAGATCCTCGCCGATTTGGAAGGCATCACAATTTACGGACCGGAAGACCGCGCAGGCGCACTTTCCTTCAACTTTGAGGGAATCCATCACTACGACTTAGGCACCCTGCTCGACCAAATGGGCTTCGCTCTCCGCACTGGTCACCATTGCTGCCAACCTCTGATGGCCCGTTTCGGGATGACCGGAACCCTCCGCGCCTCCTTCGCTGCTTACAACACGCTCGAGGAAGTTGAAGCCCTCGGAAAGGCTCTCAAAAAAGCCCTCATGATGCTTCGTTGATTCCATTGCGTTTTCGATCATCCACGACTATGGATGGGTCGTGAGCATCACCGAGAAACAACAGGAACTCCTCGACGAACTCGATCTCTTTCAAGATTGGACCGAACGCTACGAATACGTCATCAGCCTTGGCAAAAAGCTGGCTCCCATGGACGAGGCTCTGCAAACCTCCGACCGACTGATCAAGGGTTGCCAATCACAGGTCTGGCTCGATTCCTCGTCTCAGGACGGCAAGATGACCTACCTAGCCGATTCCGACTCTGTGATCACCAAAGGCATGATCGCTCTTTTTGTTCGCGTCCTGGATGGCGAATCACCTGAGGACGTCCTCACGGCTGACCTTTCCTTTATCGACAAGACCGGCCTGAAGGAGCACCTCGCTCCCACCCGCGCCAACGCCCTCACCCTGATGGCGGCCCAGATGAAAAAAGGCGCTCTCATTGCCACCCAAGGCTAGTCCTCCATGGAAATCTCCCTCGACCCGGTCAAGGTGGAGCTCCTCCCCGGCCGGGCCGTTTTTTTACCCGCGTCGCAAACTCTCGTCGTCGCGGACCTCCATTTGGGGAAATCAGCAACTTTTCGAAAGCGAGGCCTCCCCGTTCCAGAAGGCTCCAATGAGGCAGACCTCGCCCGTCTCCAAAGTCTGGTCGATTTGAAAAAGCCCGATCAACTAGTGATCGCCGGAGATCTCTTTCACTCAGCGGACGGCATGAGTCAGGCGACCATCACGACTTTTCACGCCTGGCTGAAGGCATTGAACTTGCCCGTCATCCTGACCGAAGGAAACCACGACCGCCGCTCGTGGTTTACGCGACACAAATTCCCAATCGAAGTCACTCCAAGCCTCGAGACGGATGACCTGATCATCACCCACGACCCCGCCGACATTCCCGCCGATCAGTCCGGCATTGCAGGGCATATCCATCCCGGCGTCCGAATCAGAGAATCAGCGCGCCAGTCACTTCGAATCGCGGGCTTCTTTCTCCGTGCGGGAAGACAATTGATCCTTCCAGCCTTTTCGGAATTCACCGGGATTCACCCGCTCAAAATGGCCGAAGGCGACCAGTTTTTCGCCGAGATTCATGGAGAGATTTCCGAAATCCCCTCCAGCTTGATCAGGGCCTAGCTTTCTTTTCCTCTCGACGCGGGACCAGATTTCAGGTGTCTTCGTGATACCTATGGATCCTAAAATGTTAGCACTGGCGCTTTCGTCATTGCTTTTCGGGACGCTGACGACGCAGTCCCAGACCGATCCTGATCCCTTCGCCGCGAACGAAGTCGGGAATGACGCTCCCCGCATGATCCGGGTGCAAGCTGAGTTTATCGAAATGCCTCATGCCACCTTCACCCGATTGATGGCCAAGCCCCGGACTTCAGCCAACGACACCGACCTCCGTGCCGAATGCGCCAAGCTGATCGAGAGCGGAGACGCCCAGGTCATCGAGTCACTCAGCGTGAACGCCGTCCCCGGCCAGACTGCAACGTCTGAGAACATTCGCGAGTTCATTTACCCGACGGAATACTCGCCCCCCGGTCCCCCAATCCATGTTCCAGACCGGACCTTACCAACAAAGAGGTTCTTGGGAGGGCCTCCTCCCCCGCAAGCATTCGATACCAAAAATAACGGCTCCACCTTCGAGGTTGAAGCCCAGATCGACGCAAATCTACCCATCGTCGAACTCCGATTCACTCCGACCTTGGTTCATCACACTGGCCAGGACGTCTGGGGAGTTTGGGAAAGAAACGGAGTCAAAGTCGAAACCTCCATGCCGCGATTTTACATCCTCAGCGTCAAAACCGGAGTTAGCGTCGCCGCAGGCCAGCCCCACATGGTCGCCGGTCTCTCACCCCGAAGCGAGGATGGCTGGATGGACAGCTCCCGCAAAGCCATTACCTTCATCCGCGCCGACATCATTACCATCGGAAAATAACTCTTCCCCAAAACAAATCACCTCAAATCCCAATCCTATGAAATCAACGATCCTTACCATGGCCTTCCTCGCAAGCATTCTGGCCACGCTCATCACCCACTCTCAAACCGCGACCGAAGAATTCGATCCTCTCGGCGAAATCAACGACCTTCCTCGCATGATTCGCGTGCAGGCCGAGTTCATCGAGATGCCGCACGCCACCTACACCAAACTCATGTCCAAGGCGCGCACCAGCGCCAACGATACCGATCTTCGTGCCGAGTGCGCCAAGCTCGTGAAAGCGGGCGATGCCGGGGTCCTCGAAACCCTCTGCGTTACCGCCTTGCCCGGTCAAAGCGCCACCAGCGAATCCATTTCCGAATACATTTACCCCACCGAATATGAGCCCGGTGAGCTCCCAAATGAAATCAATGGCAACGCCGTACCGGGAGATCACCCCATCGGCTCACCCCCCACTCCGAGCGCCTTCGACACCAAAAACACCGGTTCCACCTTCGAAGTAGAAGCCGCCATTGATGCCAACGATGCCATTGTTGAACTCCGCTTTACCCCGACCCTTGTTTACCATGTGGACACCGTGAATTGGGGTGCCGAAAAAATCGAAGGGGCAGCCGGCCCCATCGAAATGCCCACTTTTTATGTCCTCTCGGTCAGAACCGGAGCAACCGTCGTCGCCGGACAGCCTTCCATGATTGGCGCTCTTTCGCCCAAGAACGACAAAGGCATCATGGACCCAACCCGCAAGGTCATGGTCTTCGTGCGAGCCGATATTCTCACCGTCGGCAAATAGGCCACCACCGGAAGCCTGCTAAAACAGGAACGCTCACCGCGCTCCCCAAAACCCGATCACATAATGAGTCCAAAACGTCTCACCTTGGCGGCAGCCTCAGCACTTCTGATCACCTCCAGCATTCAGTCGCAAGTCGATCCGTTTGCCGAGGAAACGAAAGCAAAGCAAGCCCCTCGCATGATCCGGGTCCAGGCCGAGTTCATCGAAATGCCTCACGCCACTCATACCCGCTTGATGGCAAAACCACGCGCGACCACCAACGACGCCGATCTCCGTGCCACCTGCGCTGAACTCGTCGAAGCCGGAGAGGCCCGTGTCATCGAATCTTTGAGCGTGACGGCCCTCCCCGGCCAAATCACGGTCACCGAATCGATTTCCGAGCATATCTACCCCACCGAATTGGACCCGCCGGCTCTCCCAAACAAAGTGGCTGCCGTAACCCCTCCAATTCCTGACCCCAAGATACCGCCGGGAAACCCACCCGCCCCATCAGCTTTTGAAACCAGAAATGTCGGTTCAACCCTCGAAGTCGAAGCCGTTATTCTCGATGATTTCTCACTCCCTATCGTTGACCTCCGGCTCGCCCCCTCCATCGTCTATTACGAGAAAGAAAACACTTGGAACAAATGGTCCACCGATGAAGTCAGCATCGATTTCCGGGTTCCTCAGTTCTTCGTTCTCCAAGCCAATACCGGCACCACCGTGGTCTCAGGACAACCCCAAATGATGGCCACTCTTTCCCCTCAAAACGAGAACGGATTCACCGACACCTCTCGCAAAATTATGCTCTTCGTCCGTGCCGACATCCTTTCGGTTGACCAATAACCTCTTCACCTAGAACCCCATGAAAGCCACCATTTTAACCCTCGGCGTTTTTGCGACCATCCTTGCCACGCTCTTCACACGGTCCCAGACCGCCACTGCCGATTTTGACCCACTCGGTGAGATCAACGACCTACCCAAGCTCATCCGCGTTCAGGCCGAGTTCATCGAAATGCCTCACGCCACTTACACCCAACTCATGTCCAAGCCCAGCACCGGTGCCAACGACACTGCGCTCCGCGCCGAGTGCGCCAAGCTGATCGCGGCCGAAAAAGCGGGCATCCTCGAAACGATGGGTGTCACTGTTCTTCCCGGATATAGCGCCACTGCGGAATCGGTAGCGGAATACATCTACCCTACCGAATACGAACCGGGAGAAATCCCCACCAAAGTCACCGGGAATCCGCAAAAATCCTTGGCTTCCCCGCCTCTCCCCACTGCCTTTGATGTAAGAAACACCGGCTCTACCTTTGAGGTCGAAGCAATGATTGATCAGAACAATCAATTCGTCGAAGTCCGTTTCGCCCCCGACCTTGTTTACCACATTAAAAACATCAACTGGGGAGCGGAGAAAATCGACGGAGCCGCCGGCCCGGTGGAAATGGCCCACTTCTATTCCCTCTCCGTCAAAACCGGGACCACTCTCATGACAGGACAACCAACCATGGTCGCTGCTCTCTCGCCAAAAGACAACAAAGGCATCACCGACCCTTCCCGCAAAGTCATGGTCTTCCTCCGCGCAGAAGTCCTGACCGTTGGTCAATAGCCCCAACTTTCCTCCCAAATGAAATCACCTGCCTCATTCTCCCGCCCAATCATTGGCGCCATCTTCGCAATCCTGGCCACGTTGATGGCGACCGCCCGCTCCGCGCCCGAACTCACCGTGCAAGGTCCGCGCGGCGAACGAGCCCCGCTTGCCATCTCGGCCTTTGAGACCAAAACGATCTTCTTTGAAGACCTCGCCGAAACAACTATCACCGTCACCTTTTTCAACCCCTCCAAACGAGCCATCGAAGGCGAATTCTCGATGCCCCTTCCACCCGGCGCTACCGTTTCGGGATACGCTCTCGATGTAAATGGCAAGATGCGTGAGAGCTCCGTTGTCGAAAAAGAACGCGCCCGCTTCGCTTATGAATCCATCAAGCGCCAGATGATCGACCCCGGCTTCGTCGAACGTGAAGAAGGGAATGTCTACCGAACCAAGATTTTTCCCATCCCCGCCAAAGACACCAAAGCCGTCCGCCTGTCCTATTGCGAAGTCATCGATCCAAAAAACGGGCACTTCGACTACGAACTGCCCCTACCACAAGTCGAAACGCCATCCTGCAAAATCATCGTCGAACACCTGGAATCCAAAAATATCTCCATCCAAAACTCAGGGGAATTGGTCTTCAAAAATGAAAGCCCCGGTCTCTATCGTGCCGATGCCGACAGGCAACAACCACCTCCCAAACTCACAGTTCGTCTCCCAAAACCCGCAAGCTCGGAATTGATCAAAGCCGGCAAGTATTCCTATTTCCGCAAGACCGCTGATCAGGAAGAAAAACCGCTCATCCCTGGCAATTCCACAGCGATCCAAATCGTCTGGGACTGCTCGGAATCGATGCGACAACGCAACCCAACGAAAGAATTCGCCTTCCTTGACTCCCTTTTCGCAAAGCATCCCAACTTAAAGATCCATCTCACGCTGCTTCGACTGAGGACCGAGCCCGGAGGAGATTTCATCATCAAAAACGGGGACTGGAGTGGACTCAAGAAGGTCCTCTCAAATGTCTTTTACGATGGTGCCAACAACCTTGCCGCCATTCCCTCCGGGGACCTCCCCACCTTGCTCTTTAGCGATGGTCATTCGCACCTCGCTTTTTTGGAAAACAAATGGACCTCTCCGGTCACTCTCGTCGACAGCCTGGGCAAAGCATCTTCTTACTGGAAGCAACAAGCAAGTTTAAGCGAAGGCTCCTGGATCAACCTGGCCGCTGACCCAAAGCAGAAATCCTCCAACCAAATCCAGCGCCATTTTTCCTCCCGTGAAGCTGGAGAACTCGTCCCAACAAACCAAAAAGGTCGAAGCGTCAACGAACCCCGCATCACAAAAATCATATCAACCTTATGGGCTCAAAAAAAACTCAGCGAACTCGAAGCCGCTTTCATTCCCGACTCCGAGCAAATCATCACCCACTGCAAAAAATATCACCTGGTGAGCAACCTCACTTCACTCATCGTTCTGGAGCGCTTTTCAGACTACGTCCGCTATCGTATCCCGCCCCCCGAGCCTGACCTCCGCGCTAAGTATGATGCAGAGATTGATCGAAAGAGTGATCGTCGCCGCTTGGCTGAGAAAATCTCCGACATCTGGAAATGGCGAAAGACCTGGCACTCCACCCACTTCCCCTGGCAGGAACGGCTGCTCGTTCCAGCCATCCGTCGCATGACTCTTTGGAAGAACGCCTTGGAAAAAACCTTCACCCCGGAAGAACTCAACCCCGCTATTTCCACGTCAGTCAACAGCCTCGAAAAGGAAATTAACACCCTCTTCAAAGCCCGTCGCGAGAAGCCCTTCACTACCGACGCAGAATACCGGGCTTGGCTCAAGCAGCTCGGAGCCACTTCTGAGAACATTCAAAAAATCCACACCATGACTGCGGGCGCGATCACTCCGAAAAAGAAAATGGCAGTCGCCGTCAATGGCATGGTCAATCAGCCGGGTAAGATCATTTCAATTCCCGATCTCACTCTTCTGACCGCCGTTAAAAAAGCAGGCGGCATTTCCAGCTTCGGATCCGGCTCGCGCATTTCAGTCTATCGCGGCGCAAAGAAAACCACCTACAACACCCTCAGCAAACAATACCGCGACGTTCCTCTCAAACCTGGCGACCTCATCGTGGTGGAACAAGAGATACAAGCCTGGGACGAATCCTTCGATGTCGATCCATTTTCATCCGATCGCGATCTTACAAGGCGCTCGTTCAACCACGCCGACGAGCCTGCAATCGTAGAAAACCCCAACTACGATTTCATCAGTAGTAGCGGGGCTGGAGGCGGCGGTGGCGATTCCGATCCCTTTGGCGGTGCCCCGGCAAAGAAGGCCGGAGAAAAAATCACTTTCACCAAGATCCCTCCCGCTCCGGGAATGGCCTTGAGTCTCATCAAGGACGCCATGAAAGGTGGCAAATCGCCAGAAGCCGTCTACCAGTCACTTCGTCTCAAAGACCGTTACGAAGACGATTTCTACCTCAACCTGGGAGATCTTCTTTTTGAGAAAAAGGAACCCGCCCTCGCCAATCGCGTGCTCTCAAACCTCATCGAAGGCCCAAACCCCAAACCAGCCGCCTATCGCAAATGGGCCTACCTTCTCGCAAAGCATTCGGACTGGAAAGGAGCTCGCGAAATTCTCAACGCCATCGCTCTCCACTTTCCTGACGATCAGGCGCTCTCGCTCGATCTCGCTTGGATCAACACCCGCTTGAAAGAGAAACCAATCGCCATCAAAGACCTTGCGAAAGCAATCGACTCATTCGACTCGACGAAGCAGGCCACCCAAAACTTGGCCGAACTCGCCACCGTGGAATACCGAAGACTCACGGAGCAAGCTCCCCTTCCTCTCGATCTCCGCATCGTCGTCTCATCCGCCTCCGGGCAAGATCTCAATCTCAGCACCGAAGAACCCAGCACCACCACTTCAGATTTCCCTAACTGGCCCAGTATCAACGTGATTGGCTCACGTTCTTACGAGTCCGTGGGCGTGGCCGAATATGCCATCCGGCACGCCATACCCGGCGCTTACAAATTAACCTATCGTAGCGGTGCCGGACAAATCGTTCGCGTGCAGATTTATCGAAATTGGCGCCGTTCCAACGAATCGCTTGAAATCGAGAAAATCTTTATCCTTTCCGCAGCCAAGCAGAACTCGGAGATTCTCACCTACAATTTCGAACTCGAGTAGCGCCAGGGTCGCAAAATTTCCCGTCACACATTGCGGCTGAAATGACATAACCTCTTCGAACCGCCTATGTCTTCCTCGCTCCCACCTGAATTCGAGACCATCGTCTCGGAAAACCACGCCAGCTTGCGATTTTTCATTCGCTCGCTCGGCGTCACTTCGGGCTGGGTCGATGACATTGCGCAAGAAGCCTTCATCCTTCTCCTCAAAAAATGGGACAAGTTGGAGCGCCACGATGAAGCCGACTCGTGGCTCAGAGCGACCGCCAAAAACCTCGTTCGCAACGAACTCCGAAAAACCTCGCGACGCCCCCACCTTCTCAACAAATACCTCACCACCCTCGTCATCGAGCGTGATTCGGTAACACCGGCCCCCGCCGATTATGCCATCAGCAGGGAAAATTATTCTGCTCTGCAACGTTGCCTTCAGACCCTCACCGCGAAGACCCGCAACATCGTCGAGCAGCGCTACTTCCACGACAAAAATTCCAGCGAGATCGCAGAAGACTTGGAAATGAAATCCAGCGCCGTCCGCCGTGCTCTTCTCCGTGCCCGGGAAGCCCTCGCCACCTGCATCTCCCGTGAACAAAACAAGCCCTCAAAAGCATGAAGAACTCGTCTCACGATGATCTCATCACCTCCCTCTTCGAAGGAGAGCTCGCCCCCTCACAAGAAGAGCAAATTACCGCGCTCCTCGAAGACAACAAAGACTTCCGCGAGAAATGCCTCCTTCATCTCGAAGTCGATGCCCGGCTCGCAACTTTCGCTTCAACTCAAAAAACAGACTCATTTGTCTCAGGCCTGATCGCACAAGCCTCGACTCTGAACCAAGAGCAAGACGATCATTTCCTCAACGAGATCCGTAAAAGAGAAAAGGTCCGTCAACTTCGCAAGCGCTCCATTTTTGCCGCCGCCGGAATCGCCGCCGTGATCATCCTCTCCCTCTTTCTCCGAACTCAATTCGTCCCATCTCCCCAAATCACTTCCCCAACGGTCTTGGCTTCGATCACCATTTTCGAAGATGGGAATCACCCTTCTCCCCCCACCCAAATCACCGCTCCCGAAGTGATTCAGCTCACCTCGGGGCGCGCCAAGATTCAGTTCGCCTCAGGCTGCATCATCGCTTTGGAAGCCCCGGCGACGCTAACAATCGAGGATGCCATGAACATCAAGTTGACCCGCGGTCGCCTGAATGGATTCTGCCCGCCCTCCGCCCATGGCTTCCGCGTCATCACCCCCGAAGCTTCGCTCGTGGATCTCGGCACCTCTTTTGGAGTCACCCTCAACGAACACCAGGAAGCCGAGTTCGTCGTCTTCGATGGCATGGTCGAAATCGAAAAGGGGGAACACAGAACCCTTCTCAAGAATGGTCACAGTGTTCTTGTCAATCGCGATCACTCCCTCGTGGAAACCCCATTCCAGGGCACCCCCTACAAACAAACATGGCTTCTCGCCGAAGGCATTCTCTCGACGAGCGGAGCGGTGGTTCCAGTCGATCCCGACACTCCCGAAGGCATCGCCGGCCAGCGCGATGACTTTCACGTCCTCGTCAGTCCGGAAAGACATCACGTGACTCTCAATCGCCCCCTCAAAACCGATCTCCTCGAACCGGGTACCTTTGTCGCAGACCATTGGAACGCCGAAAAAAGCGTCAAACTTTCGCCTTCAGCTTCCGCCGAAAGCCTCTCATCCTTCCTCCTTCACGCTCGGGTCGAGCGCCCCATCACCAGCAAGACTGATCACGTTCATTATCAGGGTTCGGTCACCTTCGCCGAACCTGTTGTCGCAGTCATCGCTTCCCAAAACTTCATAAAAAAGTGCGACGACCTTTTCGCAACCGGCCCGTGGAAACAGATCGAGCTGCCCATCAACAATCGCGGCCTTGAAGGAAATCTCGAAGCTCCCGCAGACCGGGTCACTCTCTCAGCAGACCGCCGCACTCTCACCATCGACCTTCACACCGGCTATGGGATTGATGAACTCCGCGTTCTCACCAGCAGCCCATCCATCCTCGCTCAAAACTAATCAACAAACACGATGAGAAAACCACTCTTCCTTCTCCTATTCCTGACTCTCTCGCTCAAGGCATCGGAGCGACCCAACGTCCTGCTCATCCTCGCAGACGATCTCGGGTTCTCCGACCTCTCTTGCTACGGTGGCGAAATCCCTACTCCAAACCTCGACCGTCTTGCCACCGGCGGAGCTAAATTTTCTTCCTTTTACACCAGCGCGCGCTGCTGCCCTTCGCGCGCTTCCTTAATCACCGGAATCCACCCGCACCAAGCTGGCATCGGATCCTTCACCCACTCCAAGCAACCTCCCGGCAAGGGTCTCGCTTACAAAGGGGCTCTTCTGCCAACTTGCGCCACGCTTGCCGAAATGCTTCTCGATGACGGCTACTCGACCTGGATGGTCGGCAAGTGGCACATGGCCCAACCCGGCCCCATCGGACGCGGATTCCAAAACTATTACGGCTACAAAAACTTCCTCGCCCACTCCGAGGACCAATGGGATTCCTCGAAATACGTTCGACTTCCCAAGTCCAAAAAACCGGAACTCACAGTGAAGGATGACTTTTATGTCACCGATGTCTTCACCGACTATTCCCTCGAATTCCTCAAGCAAGCCCGCTCGCAAAAAGAAAAACCATGGTTCCTCTACCTTGCCCATTCTTCGCCCCACTTCCCAATCCAAGCCCCAAAGGAATCCATCGACCGCCATATCGAAACCTATCGCAAAGGCTGGGACGTCCTCCGCCGCGAGCGCTTTGAACGGCAAAAGAAGCTCGGCCTCATTCGCCCCAATGCCAAGCTTCCCCCGCTCTCCGAGGTTCCGGTCGATCGTGACGACATCGCCAATGGATTCTCCGGAAAAAAGAATCCAAAGTGGAATGACCTTCCCGCGGACCGTCGCGAAGACCTCGCCCGTCGCATGGCCACCTTCGCCGCCATGGTGGAACACATTGATCAATGGATTGGACGCATCATTACCGACCTCGAAAAGAACGGTGAACTAGATAACACCATCATCGCTTTTCTTTCCGATAACGGAGCGTGCTACGAATGGGGCCCCTTCGGATTCGATGGTCGCTCACGTCTCGGCACAACAACCCTCCACGTCGGCGATCAACTTAGCGGAATGGGGCAGTCCGGAACCCACTCATCCTATGGCTCCGGCTGGGCCAATCTCGGAAACACCCCTCTGAACATGTATAAACACTTCTGCCACGAAGGCGGAATCGCTTCCCCGCTCATTCTCCATTGGCCCAAGGGAATCGCCAAAACCGACGGCTATCTCAAAACGCCATCGCACCTCATGGACATCGTCCCGACCATCCTCGAAGCCACCGGCGCTCAATATCCGTCAGAGCGAAACGGCCATCAAATCACCCCCGTAGAGGGAACCTCCCTCTTCCCCGCCATTACCGACCCTAAAGCCATCCCAGACCGAGTCCTCGCCTTCGAACACCAGGAAGCACGTGGCCTTCGCAAAGGCGACTGGAAGCTCGTCTGGGGAAAACGTCAACCCGACGAAATTACCTGGGAACTTTACAACCTCGCCGAGGATCGCTCCGAGCAAAGCAACGTCGCTGAGAACTACGAGCAGATTAAAGACCAACTTGTCGATGACTGGACCGCTTGGGCCAAACGCGTTCACGCCAACCCTCATCCTGTGCCTGAACCCGGCTTTGTCAAAAAGCCAACCCAACAATCCAAGTCTCCCCAAATTGCCAAGCGCCCCCTCACCATCAAAGCCACCGTCGAAGGCCAAAAGCTCCACGGAGTCGTCCTCGCCCAAGGCGGAAAAGAACACGGCTATGCCCTCCATTTCATCAACGGATCCCCCGCTCTCGACGTCCGTGTCAACGGAACGGTGACCCGCCTCAAAGCACCACCAAGCGCTTCCGGAAAATTCGTCCTCGAAGCCAAAATCCAGCAAAAAAAGCTCATCCTCACCGTCAACGGAAAATCCGTCACCACCAAATCCCCCGGCCTCATCCCGGTCCAACCAAAAGACGACCTCTCGCTCGGTGAAGACTCCCTCACCTCCGCAGGAATTTACGAAGCCCCCAATCGCTTCACCGGAAAACTCCTCACCCAAAGGATCAAAGCCGGTCCAGAAAGTAGCCGAAAGCTCCAGCTTTCGGAACCCACCAACATGCTCACTCCCTGGGGCAAAAGAGTCACTCCCGCCAATGCCTGGCAGGAATACCCGCGCCCACAAATGGCTCGCGAAAACTGGACCAATCTTAACGGCCACTGGAACTACGCCATCAGCAGGAAGGACTCAACCAAACCCGAAAATTGGCAAGGCAAGATCCTCGTCCCCTTCGCCATCGAATCCCAACTCTCAGGCGTCCAAAAACAGATCACCCCCGAAGACGCCCTTTGGTATCAACGCACCTTCACCTGGAAAAAATCGAACGAGCGAACCCTCCTCAATTTTGAGGCGGTCGACTACCACTCAACCATCTGGGTCAACGATCAGAAAATTGGCACCAACACCGGTGGCAATCTTCCTTTCAGCTTCGACATTACCTCTGCCCTTCAACCCGGCGAAAACACCCTCACCGTCAAAGTCCTCGACGCCACCGATGCCGCATACCAACTCCACGGCAAGCAACGACTCCAACCAAAAGGCATCTGGTATACTCCTGTCTCCGGAATCTGGCAAACGGTTTGGCTTGAAGAGATCCCACAAACCTCACTCGCCGATTTAAAAATCACTACCAAAATCAACGGAGAAATTTCAATTCAAGCTCCAATCACGACTACAAAAAACCTGGATGACTTCGCCCATACTTCAGTCACTGTTACCATTAAAGACAAAGGGAAAATCATCACCCGAAAGACGGTGACAGCAGGACACGAGATCACTCTTAGCCTTGAAAACCCAAAACTTTGGTCTCCCGAAAAACCATTTCTTTACGATCTTCATCTGAGTGTTGAAGAACAAGGATCGGACCAACGTGACCAGATCAAGTCCTACTTTGGCATCCGTGAAACCACCGTCGCCAAGGACAAGAATGGCCATCTCCGTCTCCACCTCAACGGGAAGCCGCTCTTCCATTGGGGAACACTTGATCAAGGTTGGTGGCCCGACGGCCTCCTCACCCCGCCGTCCGAAGCCGCCATGCTTTCCGACATCAAGTTCCTGCAAGACGCCGGCTTCAACACCATCCGCAAACACATCAAGGTCGAACCCCGCCGTTACTACTATCACTGCGACCGCATGGGCATGCTTGTTTGGCAGGACCAGGTCAGCGCAAAACGCAGCGATGATCCCCCTTGGCCGCGTCTCGCCCCCAATCCTCCCGAAGCGACCTGGCCCGACGCCCCACACCAACAGTTCATGACCGAACTCAAACTCATGGTCGACACTTTGCACAACCACCCCTCCATCGTGCAATGGGTTCCCTTCAACGAACGTTGGGGGCAACATCGTACGATGAACGTCGGAGATTGGCTCACTCAACACGACCCATCCCGCCAAACCAACGTCGCGTCCGGTGGTAATTTCTTTCCGGCAGGACACATCGTCGATCACCACCAATACCCCCACCCCGGCTTCCCATTCGATCTAGGGAAAGGCGGTCGCTTCGACAAGTTCGTAAAAGTCGTCGGAGAATTTGGCGGTCACGGTTTCCCGGTCGAGGACCATCTCTGGAATCCCGACGCACGCAACTGGGGCTACGGTGGTCTTCCGAAGAACAAGGAGGAATGGATCCAGCGCTACAAAACCTCGATCGCAAAGTTGGTCGAGCTTCGCGGCAATGGCATCGCCGCTGGCATTTACACCCAGACCACCGATGTCGAAGGTGAAATCAACGGTCTCATCACCTATGATCGTAAGATCCAAAAGCTCCCTCCCGCCACCTTACGCAAGATCCACGAAGACTCCGGCCTTATCCCTAAAAAGAAGGACAGCGAGACGGCAGGCATGGCTCCCGTTCGCGTCCCGAAAGCCAAAGTGGCCCCGGTGCGTCCTGTCGATTCACGCGAAACGATAGAGGCCGGCCTCAAATCCCACGACCGGGCTCTCTTCATCAAGAATGATTGGATTCGCGATCCCTACCTCACACACGGTCCCGACGATTTCTACTACCTCACCGGCACCACCATCAATGCCGACGATCCCCGCGAGGAAACCGCCCCCTACAATATCGGATTGGGAGAAATCTCAGCGGTTGGCGACACCGTCCGCGCCTGGCGCTCGAAAGACCTGATCGACTGGCAGGATCTCGGCATTATTTTCACCCTCAAAGACAGCGCTCATCCTAAGCCCGGCAAACGAATCTGGGCTCCCGAATTTCACTGGATCCCAGAAATGAATCGCTGGGCCCTTGTCCACTGCCCCATGCAAAAATCAAATCTCGCCCTCTCGGCTGGCCCCGAATTGAAAGGCCCCTGGACCCATCCCATGAAACGCGAATTCGCCGGACACCACGACCCCTCACTCTACAAGGACGGCGATCAATGGTGGGTTCTCTCCGAAAACACCCACCTCCGTCCGCTCTCGAACGATTTCTCAGAACTCTCAGGTAAACGCATTCGCATTGATCCGTCCAGTACCCGATCCGGGCCGGACGGCACTCTCATCCGCCGGATCGGCCACGAAGGAGCTACGATGATTAAAGTTGGAGACAAATACGTTCACCTTGGCACCGCTTGGTCCACCGACAAGGGGCGTCAGGGTTCTTATAATCTCTACTATTCCACCGCCGACAAAATCACCGGCCCCTATGGTCCTCGAAAATTTGCAGGCCGTTTCCTGGGTCACGGCACCCCATTCCAGACCCGCGATGGCAAGTGGTGGTGCACTGCATTTTTCAATGCCAACGTGCCGCCACTCCCGACGCAAGGAATCGAAATTCGTGATCTTTCTAAAACCGCCCAGACTATCAACCACCGTGGCACCACGATCGTTCCACTGGAAGTCAAGGTCCTCGATAATAGAGAAATTTACATCCGAGCCAAAGATCCCAACTACTCTTCACCTGGCCCGGACGAGGCTCAGAAGAGCTTCAAGTAATCGCTACTTCGGCTCGATCACTTGCAGGTGGTCGATGTTTCCTCCACTTGCTCCATTAGTTTCGAGGACAATTGAATTGTCGCCCTTTTTGAACTCAACCGAAGCCATCTGATCTTTCCAACTACTCCAACCGCCCGTGTCGGGAAACGGAAGCACGGAGTGATCCTTTCCGTTAACCATTAACTTAAGCGGGCGTGAATCCGCACCCAAAGCATAACGAATCAGGACTTTCCCCTGACCTTGCCTGGCACCTTTGACCGTCCATTTGATCGATTCCCTACCGTCGCCAAAATCAGCATAACAAGTGCCGGTATATCCATCGTGAGAATCTGAAGTCCGGACCCCTTTTAATTTGGCATCGGTGACCTGGTAAACCGTCCCCTGTGGATCAATCACCTTCACCGATTTTCCGGAAGCCGTTTTTTTCTTTGGCGAAGCGCCCCCGCCGATGTGCAGCGGATCAGGAGGGGTGTTCTCCAGCAAACGATTCAGGGTGTAAGCGATGTAAGAATTGGCCAAGGAAGTTCCATCAGTTGCCTTCAGACCATTGATTTTCACTTCGTGAATGTGCCAGGCTTTCAGCTCCTCAAGATTTACCTCGACCGTCTTTCCATCATTCGAGATCTCTATCGAATCAACCTTTACCGGAGTGACATCCATCTGCGGCGATCCATAAGATTTGTGATACTTGTAATAGTAGCGCTTGAAGGGCCAATTGGCGACCTCCGCCGCGATTTTGGAATCCACAGGCTTGGTAAAAGTAAAACGGAAACCTGTCCTCGTGAGCCTCATCGAAACGGCTTCGAAAGGATCTTCGCCATTCCACTCAACTCTCGAAATTCCTTCACCTCCGGCCCAGCTGTGCTTGGTATGACCTACGTAAAGACTACCATCCGGTGCCCACGCCATGCGATTGCAACCACGAGCGAGCGCGCCGCCGTCAATAAACGGAACACAAGCGCCCTGAAGCTCACCATCGACCTCCTCCAGCATCACACGGACGATTCGGTTCGTGTTCATTTCGCCCACGAGTAGTTGTCCGGTAAATGGCCCAAACTTCGCTTCCGGTGAAATCGCAAGAACCTGGGTCGGCGAGTTGGCCATTGATCCGTGAGGAAAAACGACGGCGGCTCGAGTGCGCATCTCGGCGAGGTCCTTGGGATCAGCATCCAGCGGAGCACCTTCAAACCCCGGCTTCCAGGTCAGACTCGCCGCATGACCATAAAAGCGACCTTCCTTGACATGGAACAATTTACTGGAACCAACCCAGTCGCCTTGGTTGTCGGTCACGAAGAGATTTCCTTCCAAGTCAAAACCCAGTCCATTCGGAGTACGATGTCCATAAGACCATGGAATCGTTCTCCCGTCCTTGGTCAGCTTCATGACGCAACCACGATAAGGAGTGGACGAGTGCATGCGGCCTGGTCTGCCCCTGGGATCAAACTCCCCGCGAACAATCGAACGAATCCCATTTCCTGACGAGCCGGTTCCCAAGGCGAAGAAATAGTTCCCTTCCTTGTCTTTCACTGGAGTGAAGTGGAATTCGTGGTAATTCCCCGACATCCCAAACTCATCTGTCATCACCTGATAAAAATCAGCCTTACCATCGCCGTCGGTGTCACTGACTCGCGTCACTTCCGGTCGTTGGGAAATGATCAGAGATGAATTAGATTCCGCGATCACCCCAAGAGGATTGTGCAAACCTTCCGCAAAAAGCTGCCATTCCCATGTTTTGGGATCAAAAAAGAAGACCTCGCCACTCGGCTGACAGACGACCATCCGCCCGTCAGGAAGGAAATCGAGTCCGTCGATTTGTTTCGTCCCAAACTTCGAGGGAGGATTGGGAATACTCGTCACCTTGTAGCTGGGAGAAGTGCCCCCGAGCGCGAGCTTTGCCGTCAGAGACAGCGCGATGAGATAGCTGAACTTTTTCATTTCTTTGGTTCTTCAGTTTGAGTGGCGGCGGGGGCACCTGGAGTCTTCTCAGTGATGGTGATATCGAACTCCATCGCTTGCTTTGCGGTGAGTTTAAAACTTCCGTCCTTGGCAATCGATCCAGCCGAAGTGGAATAATCCGCGGCTTCATCCGGCGTGAGTTTGAAGGTGATCGGAACCCGGGGTGAAACGAAAAACTTTCGAGTGATTCCCAGCTGATCCTTTGAGGTTCGAATGAGCTCGCGGATCTCATAGTCGCCCACCTTGTAAATGAACTCGGGGTACCCCTTCACCAGACGGTAGCCCTTGTATTTCGGCAACTCATCAACACCTTCAATCTCAATTGGGAAATCCACCGCCTCGGTCGTGTCGTAAAACGGGGTCTTTCTTCGAGTATCTGCAAGGAACTTGTAATCCTCCGGCATCAGCTTACTCGATCGGGCCCGATAATAAGGAATGCCATTAAACTTGGCGACCGGCTTTCCATTACTGGACCAATGAACCTGGTTGCCCCGGATAAAGCCGCCCTTGGTCCAAGCGTAGCGCAAGCGACATTCGCCAGCGTCCCAGCAATAGTAGTGATTACCGGGGAGCGCCACCGCGAAAGCGGCAGGTGAAGCTCCTGGCATGAAGGTTCGATAAATCACGGGCTCAGTGACTACCGTCAAATTGTCGTCAAAATCGGGGGTATAAGTCCCGTTGTTCTTCCGTTTCTTTTTTTCGAAGGGAAACGTTTTAAGGAGAGCTTCCGGCGTGTAAACAGCCTGCGGAAGCTCCTTGCGAGCCTTGGCAACCTGGGCGGCTGTGACCTCTACTCCTGTGTTCCCCCACGCATTGTTCACGTAAGTAACGATACTTGCGATTTTTTCGTTATCAAAGAGCAGCTGCGGGGGCATCGCGGAGTAGTAACGGTCTCCATTCACCTTCACTGGGCCGGCCATACCACGGAGAACGATAGCGATCGTGCGATCCGGATTATCCAGCCAATCGCTTCCAGCCAACGGAGGGACAGAACCCGACTGTCCCTTGCCATCGACCATGTGACAGGCGATACAAGATCCGGCACCGTCATAGAGTTCCTTTCCTTGTGCCAGCATCGCGGGATCCGGGGCCGAGTAGGCTGTTCCCACCAATAAGGAGGAGAAGAGAGTCGTAATCAATTTCTTCATTCTTAGGAACGTAGTTAACGCCGATTGCCCGTCTACCAAGTAAAAAGAACACCCTTCCTGCCGTTCCAGCGTCCGCCGTCTACAAAATCACGGCACGAATCACGCATCTTCATTGAGCTTGACCGGAAGGAACGCTAGAAATTCCGGATGCAATTGCCCCGCCGTTTTATTTTCGCCCTCCTTCTTCTTTGCTGCGGGGCCACCTCTTCCGCAGAACCCGCCGAAAAAATCCTCTTTGTGGGCAATAGTTACACTGGTGGCATTCGGAAAATCGTCAGCGAGCTGGTCAAACAATCGCCACACACCAAGGCCAAAATCTCGTTTATTAACCCCGGCGGAAAAACCCTTGAATTCCATCTCAAAAGCAAAGGCACGATCGACAAGATCAAGGCCGGAAAATTTGATGTCGTTGTTCTGCAAGATCAGAGCCAATTTCCGGCGGTCTTTCCGGACCGATTCCAAAAGGCTGCGATCGGACTAAACAAAATCATCGACCACTCCGGGGCCAAGACCGTCTTCTACGAAACCTGGGGTAGACGCGACGGAGACAAAATGAACAAAAAACTTTTCCCAACCTATGAGCCCATGCAAAAAGCCCTCAGTAAGAGTTATCAGGCCACCGCTCGAAAATGCCGGGCTGACCTTGCTCCGGTGGGCTCGACCTGGAGAATTGTTCGAAAGAAGGATCCCACACTCGGCAAAGAACTCTATGCCCGCGATGGCAGTCACCCTTCCCAAAAAGGAGCATACCTTGCCGCCTGCGTTTTTTACGCAACTCTCTTTGAAGAAGACCCTCGCAAACTCAAGTTCACCGGAGGCCTGCCCGAAGACGAAGCCAGGCTCATCCAAGAAGCGGCTCATTCCACCACGAAAAACTAAGCCATCGATTCCGCGATGAAAACCCTCCTCATCTTCTTCGTTTTTATTGTCTCGCTCCAGGCCCGGAGAATCGTCGAGGAACTGACATTCATCGTCAAACCAGCTCACGTCGAGAAGTTCATCGAAGAGGATCAGAAGGTTTGGACAAACACCCTTTCCACGCGGGCAGGCTTTCTTAGAAAAGCAGTTATTCAGTCTCAGAAGCAGCCTTCCGAGATCAAACTCTTGATCCACTGGCGCTCCTCTGATGACTGGACTGCAGTCCCAAAGAAGCTCATTGAAGAGACCAACATTCGTTTTGAAAAAGCGGGTGCGTCAGACTCTTCTTGCTACCAAATTGGCCGAAGGAGCCCTTGTCGCTTGGCAGGTGCCCAAGGACAAACTGACCGCCGCCTTCCGGTTCATGGCCGATGAAGATCCCTTCTCCGGCCACATCGTGGTGCGCTCAACAGACCGGGAACTTCCCGGATCTCAATTCAACCTCTGGACCACTCTCAAAGTACCCCAGGGTGAGGCTCTCGACAAGCACGCCAAGGCCATCAAACGCATTGTGGGTGCTGAACAGTTCCGGCTCATGCCCGCCGAAGGAGTCTTTGCCCTCGGCGTCGGACACATGCGTCGACGAGGCCTTGAACCCGGAGCACTCACTCCCGGCAAGGCCCGCATGATGACGACCAAAAACGTCACATTGACCGACGAAGAATGGAACGTCCTTCTCGCGATTAAGCGAGACCTTACTCCCGAGGAAATTGTCCCCCGCCCGTGGGTGGCACGTGACGAAGAAATTGGCATGGATCTCGAGAATTTTTACCGCATTGCTCGTCAGTTGGACGCAAAGCGCGTCATTGGGCGGTTTTCGACCTTCCTCGAACACGTGAAGCCATCGGCCTCCGGCGAAAAGGTCACCCGCTACAACGGACTCTTCCATTGGGCGGTCCCCGTAGGCATGGAAAAAGAAGCCGGCGCTGAAATCGGCCGCCATTATTGCATGACACACTGCTACTGGCGCGAAGGCGGACCGGATTTCGGTAACGTCAACATCATGGGTGTCGTCCATGGAGCCCAAAAAGAAACCGTTCTCGCGCACAAAGCCGCGATTGACGCCCATCTCAAAAAAGTGGGCATCCCCCAGCTTTACACCAGCGTATTCTGGGGCGGACAATCCGAGATCAAACCATCGGAAATCTCTCCCGTAATCTATCGCGACTGGCACACGAATCATCAAGTTTTGTAACTTGTCTGCCCCCTCATCGCCGCTTTCAGAGCCCTTGTGAGGATCTCAGCTCGCTGTTCGTTTCGAAACCAAATCCCAAGATTCTCCTTCTTCGAGCCAACTCCGAAAGTTCTCGCCAAATACCCAATTCTGCCACGATCGATCACTTCAAGCTTCCCCAAGCCAACACAATCAATTTCAACCCGGCGCCCAAAAGGCGAGGTTTCAACCACCAAGGCCTTTTTAATCACCCGAAATTCAGTGTGATTAAAAAAGTATGGGAGAGCTTGCTTCACCCCGACTCCCCCAAGAATGAGATTGAACCCGACAACCACCACCCCCAGGAGCGGAAAGCCCTCCTTTGCCACAAAAATCATCCCGACCATACTTGATCCGAAATAGCCAACCGACATGACGGTGAGGAACCAGAAATGTTCAGCTGACCATTTCCAAGTGATCGATAAAAAGCCATCCTGACGGTCAATTTTGAATTCTTCTGCCATCTGGGACTCTTGACTAGGCATCTCTTCCAAAGACTCTGGAATAGCATGCTGCAAGACAAGTCAGACTGAATAGAAAGCCAACCTTTTTACTCCCAGCGCTCCGGGCAAAGCGCTAAGACTTGCGCGTGCTTTTCGACAACCGCATCGCTGAACTCCGCGCCGAACTCAATCGGCACAACCAGCTCTATTATCAGGACGCCAAACCCGAAATTTCGGATGCCGAATACGACCGACTTTTCCGCGAATTGGAGGACCTCGAAAAAGCTAACCCGGACCTTCACGATCCCAACTCACCCACTCTGCGGGTCGGCGGAGCTCCGCTTGATGCCTTTGAGCAAAGAGCACACCTCCTCCCCATGCTTTCCATCGACGACCTTTTCGCCGAGGAGGAAGTTCAAGATTTCTTCAAGCGACTTCAAAAGGGACTCGGCCTCGAAGAAATTCCACTCACCGTAGAACCAAAAATCGATGGTGTCGCTTGCTCGCTGGTTTACCGCAATGGCTCGCTCGAATACGCCTTAACCCGCGGCGACGGAACCCGGGGCGATGACATTTCACAAAACGTCCGCACCATCCGCAACATTCCGCTCAATCTCAAAAATGCCCCCCCGCTTCTCGAAGTCCGCGGCGAAATCTTCATGCCGTCTGAAGGCTTCGCAAAGCTCAACGAGCAACGTGACGAAGCCGGCCTCGATACCTTTGCCAACCCCCGCAACGCCACCGCCGGAACCTTAAAGTCACTCGACCCAAAAGTCGTCGCTTCACGTCCCCTCGCCTTCCTCGCCCACGGGCTCGGCGCGAACGAAGGAGCTGACATGGCGAACGAAGACGACTTCCGTAAACTCCTCAAAAACTTCCAAATCCCCCGCAACTCGCCGGTCTGGTATGTCTCCACCTTGGAGGAAGTTCTCGCCGCGATTCGGCAGCTCGACGTCAAACGACATGACCTCGGACACGGCACCGATGGAGCCGTCATCAAAGTCCTCGAGTTTGATCAACGCGAAACCCTCGGCTTCACTTCACGCGCTCCACGGTGGGCCGCCGCTTTCAAATATCCTCCCGAGCAGAAGGAAACCAGCCTGAAAGACATCACCATTCAAGTTGGCCGCACTGGCGTTCTCACTCCGGTCGCCGAACTCGAGCCAGTCTTTATCTCCGGAACCACCGTCTCTCGCGCCACCCTTCACAATCAAGAGGAAATCGAGCGTAAGGACATCCGTATCGGCGACACCGTCATCGTCGAAAAAGCCGGCGAAATCATCCCCTCTGTTGTTTCCGTCGTCGTTGCCAAGCGCCCCGAAAACACCCCCGCCTACCACCTTCCAGAAGCCCTCAACCACCAGTGCCCGTCCTGCCACGGACCCATCGAAAAACCCAACGGCTTTGTGGCCTGGCGCTGCGTCAACTTTGAATGCCCCGCCCAAGCGGTGACCAGCATCACTCACTTTGCAGGTCGCAAGGCACTCGATCTCGACGGCCTCGGCGAATCCGTTGCGATTAAGTTGGTGGAAAACAAGCTCGCCTCCTCACCTCTCGATCTCTTTTCGCTGAGCGTCGACGAGCTCGCAAATCTCCTCCTTGATCCCGCCAAATCTGCTGACGGCTTAACCCAGTCGAAGGAACGCCGCTTTGGCGAAAAGCGAGCCACCACTCTCGTCAACTCCCTTACCCGAGCTCGCGAGGAAATGCCTCTGAACCGCTGGCTCTTCGCAATGGGAATCTCTCAGATTGGCGAATCAGCGGCCCGGGAGCTTTCGCGCCTCCACGAAAAACTCAGCGATCTCCATGGTTCCGAAATCGTCAGCGATCTCGCCGATCTCCCTGATTTTGAAGAACTCTCAAAATCCAAGCGTAAGAAAGAAAACCACCCTCGCCTCCAGCAATATCAAATCGACGATAATCTGGGACCGGTGGCAGCCCAGCACTTGCGCACCTTCTTCCAATCCGAAGCCGGGGAAACAGTCCTCGAAAAGCTCCACGAGCTTGGCATCGATCCCAAATCTGACAATTTCGCACCTGATCCGGTAGCCGCGACCGAAGGGCTTCTACTTGTCGGAAAGACCTTCGTCATCACCGGAACCCTCTCGGCACCACGTCCTGAATTCAAAAAGATCATTGAAGCGAATGGCGGCAAAGTCAGTGGCTCGATCTCCTCCAAGACCGACTACCTCCTCTCGGGCGAAGGCGGCGGCTCGAAACAAACGAAAGCCGAATCCCTTGGCGTCCCCGTCATTGATGAAGACGCTCTGAGCGACCTGCTCTCCAAGGAGTGACATCTCTCCAGAGTGTCAGCCGTTCCAGCGCCCGTTGACCCACAGGCAGTCTGGAGACAGCCTCTCCGGTTGACCAAAATACACAAAGAACGATAAGCTCGATGCATGAGAATCTCTGTCCTCTTTGTTGCCCTATTCACCGCCTCCCTCGCGGCCAAGAAGCCCAACTTTATCTTCGTCCTCAGCGATGATATCGCGCAAGGCGACCTTGGCGTCTATGGTCAGGAGTTGATTGAAACTCCCAGACTCGATCAAATCGCAAAGGAAGGGACGCGCTACATGCAAGCCTATTGTGGCACCAGCGTTTGCGCACCTTGTCGATCCGTCTTCTTTACCGGCCTTCATTCCGGACGTTGCCCCGTCAGAGGGAATCGCGAGATGGCCCCGGAAGGCCAATGGCCCATTCCCGCAAAAACAGTCACCATCGGTGAAATCGCCAAGAATGCCGGTTACGCCACCTCGACCTTCGGGAAATGGGGCATGGGATTTTTCGACACTTCGGGCAGCCCCATGAAACAGGGTATCGACCGCTTCTTTGGCTATAATTGTCAGCGCCACGCCCACTCCTATTTCCCGACCTACCTTTGGGACAATGACAAGCCCATCGCCTTGCCGGGAAACAAGGGTAAAGGAATCGGCGAGACATACGCGCAGGAGTTGATCCAAAACGAAGCGATCAAGTGGGTGAAACAAAATGCCGAAAGTCCCTTCATGATGTTTTACGCCATCACCCTCCCTCACGGCGCCCACGAAATCGATCACCTGGGAATCTACAAAAACAAGCCGTGGACCAAGCTACAAAAATCATACGCGGCTCAAGTCACGCGCATTGATTCGGACATGGGCGAATTGGTCGACACCCTTCGTGAACTTGGAATCGACAAGGACACCCTGATTATCTTCACCGGCGACAATGGTTCTTCCTTCGATCCAAAATCAGAAATCGGCAAGCTCTTCAAGCAGGACGCAAACGGCCTCCGCGGTTACAAGCGGGGCATGTACGAAGGAGCCTTGAGACAGGCCGCCTTTGCCTGGTGGCCCGGCACGGTTCCCGCCGGTCGGGTTGACGAATCCCCCTGGGCCCTCTGGGACCTCATGCCCACCTTTGTCGAAATGACAGGAGTTACTCCACCCCAAGGATATCAGACCGACGGAAAATCGCTCGTTTCCTTCCTCAAAGGAGGTCAAGCACCAGAACGTGACTATTTTTATTGGGAACTCCACAGAGGAACAGTGGTGCAAGCGGCTCGCTGGAGTGACTGGAAAGCGGTTCGCAATGGCATTAAGAATCCAATTGAAATCTACGACCTCGCCAAAGATCCGGGCGAGAAAAAGAACATCGCCCCAAAAAAACCTGATCTGGTCAAACGAGCAGGGGAAATTTTTAAAGATGCCCACCTCGTTGATCCCGAATGGCCACTTGCCGGCCCGACAAAGAAGCAGCAGGAAGAGGCCAAGAAGGCTTGGCAAATTAAGCGCAAGCGCGACAAGGAAGGCTATCTGCCCGAAGGCGCAGTCCCACTTTCAAAGGCAATTACAGACTAATTCATCCGATTCCGGGAAATCAGCTATTTCTTCGGGCAGGAAATAGAGTTAGATTCACGTATGCGTAGCTACACACACGTCCTCGCCGCATCGATTCTTCTTGCGCCTCTGCAAGGATCTCCGGTCATCAACGAGATCCACTACAACAACGACGACAACACTGTCCTCAATGAGTTTGTCGAAATTCATAATCCCGACGCAATCGAAGTCGACCTGAGTGGCTGGGAACTAGATGGCGCGGTAAATTTCACCTTTCCGGCCAACACCACAATTCCTTCGGGCGGATACCTCGTCATTGCTGAAGATCCCGCAACGATCGCCTCGGAGTTTGGCACATCCGCCATTGGTCCCTACAACGGCGGACTTAATAGCGAGGGAGAACTGCTACAACTCCTCGATGCCTCGGGAGGTGAAATTGACCGTGTTGATTACGGCGTGGGGTTTCCATGGCCCACCCGCGCCAAGGGTGAAGGTAGTTCGATGGAATTGATCAACCCGACCCTCGACAATGATTTGGGCAGTTCGTGGCGAAGCTCTTCCATTGGCTTCAACGGCAACAGGGTTTCCTTTGTCGCGGAAGGCGAAACCTGGCGCTATCGCAAAGGGACCAGCGAAGCCTCTTCGCCCATTCACGACTGGACCCGGGTTGATTTCAATGAGGACGATTCCTGGCTAACCGGCGCAGCCCCTCTCGGACGAAGGGAAGCCCTCGCTGTCACCACTCTCGATGACGCCCAGAATAATTACTCGTCCGTCTTCCTGAGAAAAGAATTCACCTTCAACGGAGCCGCGCCCTCTTCGCTCCTCCTGAAACTTCTTTTTGATGATGGAGTCATTCTCTGGTTGAATGGCACGGAAATTTTTCGAACCAGCTCCGTTGACGCCGGGGTCATCGACTACCAAGGCAACACCCCTGCCAATCCCGGAGGTAATGGCACCGCGATTTCCAGTGACGAGCAGACCGGCTATGAAGAGTTCAATATCGGAGGAACTGCCAACCTCTTTCAAGATGGTGTCAACGTGCTCGCGGTTCAACTCTTCAACGCAACCATTGGGAGCAGTGATATTCTCATCGATGCAGTCCTGGAAACTCCCACTCCTTTCAGCGAACCGGCCCCACCCAGCCCGGGGCGCCCCAACAACTCTTCCAACGGAACCCCTCCTCCCAACATCCGCCAAGTCGAACACCTGCCAAACGAGCCAGGATCTTCAGCTCCCGTCACGATCAGCGCCAAGGTGACCGACCCGGATGGCGTGGCAAGTGTCGCACTGGCATACCAGGTCGTGGCACCCGGAGCATACGTTCGGCTTTCAGATGCCGCTTATGAAACCTCGTGGACCGAACTTGAGATGACTGATCCTGACGGAGATGCCACCTACACAGTCGAGATTCCAGCTCAAGCGCACCGCCATCTCGTTCGCTATCGCATCACCGTGACCGACTCCGGTGGAGCCTCGGTGACTGTGCCCTATGATGACGATGAACAACCCAACTTTGCCTACTTTGTTTACGATGGCATCCCTGCCTGGAGAGGAGCAAACCGACCGGGAGTTGACTCCCCGCAAACCTTCCAACCCTTTCTCCTCGACGACCTCCCCGCGTATCACTTGATCGCCAATTCAGGCGATGTCACCACCAGCCAGTATTCCAACTCAGCCGAAAATCGCCGATTTTTTGGCACCATGGTTTACGACGGAGTCGTTTACGATCATATCGAATACAAAGTCCGTGGCGAATTCTCAACCTACCAAAGTGGCAAAAACAAGTGGCGATTTTTCTTCAACCCCGCTCGAGAGTTCGAAGCTCGTGACAACTACGGGAACAAGTATCAAGAGCCTTGGGACGAACTCACCATGAACGCCAATGCCAGCCCTTGGGCCGCTGTCAATCGGGGAATGTCGGGACTGGACGAAGCTCTCTCTTATCGTGCTTTCCAGATCGCCGGGATGGCCAGCCCCAACACCAACTACCTTCACTACCGCGTCATTGACGAAGCCGCCGAATCATCTCCGTCCGACCAATATCGGGGAGACCTCTGGGGACTTTATCTTGCAGTGGAGCAACCCGACGGATCCTTCCTCGACGAACGCGATCTCCCGGATGGCAACACTTATAAAATCGAAGGAGGAGGAGTGGGCACGGGTGATAAAAAACACCAGGCTCCAAACCAGCCCACGAACTCATCGGACTGGACCTCCTTCAGCAGTCAATCGGGCAGCACCAACAACGTAAATTGGTGGCGAACAAACCTCGACCTGGATAGCTACTATACGTTCCGGACGCTCAACCGCGCCCTCGGAAACGTCGATATCCGCGATGGTTGGAATCACTATTTTTATCACAGTAGCAATCCTGACGGCAGTCCCGGCAAGTGGTATCCCATTCCATGGGATCTCGACATGATGTATATTGCGAAAAGCCACCAGGGAAATCCGCCCGGGACCATTCGCCAACGCAATGCACTTAACAACCCGGCGCTAGCCATCGAATTCAGAAATCGCGGACGGGAAATTCTTGACCTCATGTTGGATGACTCCTCACCGGACGGCGGGCAGATTGGCCAACTCATCGACGAGTATGCCCAGATCGTCAACCCGGTCGGACAAGCGCAAACTTGGGCCGACATTGATCGCTCCATGTGGAATTACCACCCCCGCACCCGGGCATCAGGATCAGCCCAGACAAATCATCGGGGCAACTTCCACGCTCCCATCATCAATGACACGCGCTTCGGGGGAGGCTGGAGACGAACTCTCGACTCTCCGGATTTTGAGGGCTCAAAGAATTACGTTCTTGGCTACCTCACCGATACCCACCCCACTGGCGCATGGTCGGTGAACAACGGAGACCAGCGCGGCTACGGATACAATTACGTCAGGTCTGAGTCCAACGACACGGCAATCCCCGACATCCCAACGATCACTTACACCGGCGAAGCAGGCTTCCCCACTTCCGGCCTGGCCTTTGAAAGCTCGAACTTCTCCGACCCTCAAGGAGCGGGATCTTTCTCCGCCATGGAGTGGCGCATTGCCGAAATCTCAGCGCCTGATGGAGAGCCTAGAACTTACGAAATCGAAGCGGGATGGGAAAGCGGCGTCATTACTGGTTTCGTTTCTTCGGTGAAGCCTCCGGCATCGGCAACCCGGCCGGATCGCACCTACCGCGCCCGCGTTCGGCACCGCGACAATACCGGTCGCTGGAGTCACTGGTCCGCTCCCATTGAGTTCCAAAGTTCGGCGCCAAACATCGCCGAGCTGCAACAAAGCCTCGTCATCAGCGAGATCATGTTCAACCCGGAGGGCGACGATGCCTCGGAGTTTATCGAACTGTTCAATTCAAGTGACACTGATCTCGACCTCACCAATGTCCGCTTCACCAAAGGCATTGATTACGACTTCCCCGAAGGATTCACGCTCGCCGCCGGCGCTTACGTGATCGTAGCCAAAAACTCTGTCGCCTTTGAGGCTAAGTATGGCAGCGATCTTCCGCTCGCCCCCGGCCAATACGATGACGATAGTCTCAGTAATGGAGGTGAACTGCTCAAACTCGCGCTCGGAACACTCGCGATTCACGAGTTCGAATACGACGATGATCGCCCTTGGCCGGAACTGGCTGACGGGAACGGTTACTCTCTCGTTCTATCACATGTGACCGATCAATCAGCACTGACTCCACTGGATCCCCTCGGCCACGGACGTTCTTCACAGTGGCGATCCAGCTCCGCAATCGATGGTTCCCCTGGTGCCAGCGACCCGACCCACACCTTGGTCGGAGATCCCAATATTGACGCTGATGCCGATGGTTTCGATGCACTCCTGGAGCACTTCTTTGGAACCAGTGATGACGCCCCTTCGTCACCTATGACAGTGACTGTTGCAGGCGGACAGGCCAGCCTGACCTTCCCCATCAATCCTCTTGCGGATGATGTTTCGCATCGCGTGGAATTTTCCAACGATCTCGAGAACTGGATAATTCTGGAGAACATTACAGGGAGAACAATCAGCTCGATGACCTACACTACCGATCTCGCCACCGCGCAAAGCAAACTCTACTTCCGCGTTCGCGCGCAACAGGCGGAGGCCGTTCCACGCTAGGATGCCCGTCCGGTCGGACTACTCTTCGAGAAGGTCCGGCCGGTTTTCCCTGGTCCGCTTCACCGCCATCCCGGCTTTCCATTCTTCGATCTTGGCGTGATGCCCCGAGAGTAAAATGTCGGGAACCTTAAGGTCCCGGAATTTGATCGGCTTGGTGTAAGCTGGAGCTTCCAAAAGATTGGGGTCCGAGAAAGATTCGTCTACTGCCGACCGGGCATCTCCGAGCGCACCGGGAAGCAGTCGAACGATGGCATCCGTCACTACGGCCGCAGCGATGGCACCATTGGTGAGGACGTAGTCACCAATCGAAAGCTCGAGATCAACCAACTCATCAATCACGCGATGATCCACGCCTTCGTAGTGACCACACAAAAAAATCAAATGCTCCTCACCAGACAACTCACGCGCCCGGGCTTGCTTGAAAACCTGCCCCTGCGGGGTGAGAAGGATCACCTTGCTCGTCTTCCCCCTCAACTCTTCGATAGCCGCGAAAATCGGCTCGGGCTTTAACAACATCCCCTGCCCGCCGCCACAAAGATAGTCATCGGTCCTTCGATGCTTCCCCGTCGCCCAATCGCGGAGATCATGAGCACGAATCTGCACCAAACCCGCTTCCTGGGCGCGTTTCATCATGCTTTCACCGAGAGGAGCCAGGGCGATCTCAGGAAAAAGCGTAAGAATATCGATCCTCACAACGCTTGAACATCAACATTGAGCCCCGCTCCGACTTTTTCAAGAGCCTCGATCAATTCGGTAGGATGAAGTCCGTCAGGCAGGCTCACTTTTCCACGAGTACAAAACAGGAGATGTCCCGCCATCGGCGCGGATTCGAGCGAAGTTTGCAACTCCTCCACATTGACTCCCAATTCAGCCAAGGCCGAAGCAATTCGCTTCACAATCCCCGCCTCATCAAGCCCTGTAATATCCAGCGACAAGGTTTCTCCTTTTGACTCCTCACTTTCCGAATCACGAGCGACAGTTACAATCAGGCCACGCTCGCCGAGTGCTGACAAATTAGCCTCAAGCGCCTCGCAATTCTCTTCCGGGCATTCCACCCGAAGAATCCCGGCAAACTGTCCGGCCAGACGAGCCATTCGGCTTTGCTGCCAGCTACCGCCATTTTTGGCCACCGCATCGGCAACATCGTCCACCAGTCCGGTCCGATCCGGACCAAGTACCGTCAAAACAAGTGAAGTCTTCATAAGCCTCTATTCCACGATCACCGGGGTTCCAACGCTAGCTGCCTGATAAAAATGCATGGCCATTTCCTTGGGCATCCTCACGCAACCGTGAGAAGCGGCATAGCCCGGAAGATGCCCCACGTGCATCCCGATCCCACCATTGAACCGCATAAAGTAGGGCATGGGCGCATGCTCAAAGACCTGCCCTGGCTGAGCCCGGTGCTTTCGGGTGTCGGCGTCCTTGTTTACGATCTGGCCGGTTGCCCGATCCCGAATGACGCCGTAAAGCGACGATTCGTGATCAATATCTTTTTCGGTCACTTTGAAACTTCCAGCCGGAGTGGTGTGAGTTGAACTTCCGGTCGAAAGAGGAGACACACCCACCAGTTGGCTCCCTTTGTAAAAGTATGCTTTCTGTTCGTCCCGATTGATCCGGATGGAGGCGGGGCCTTCAACCGCATCGCCATCCCAATATCCACGCTCATGCGCCATCGGTTGACGTTCACTGGTCGGTGTCGCCGAACGAAACCCGGTCAGATAACCGCTACCCCCACCCCCTGAAATTGAGGGAGCGCAGGATTGAACGAGAATCCCCATCGGGATCAAGGAAAGTAGTGCCTTCATAAAATATTTTGGGTGGTTAAAGTAATCCCGAAACGGGCGACGGGTCAAGAGGAGGAATTCCGTCGAACAAGAGCGGCAAAAGCCCCATCCGTTTGATCCTTGAAGGGCAGCAGCTGCTCACTCTTCTCGAGTTCGAGTGCGGAGTGACTCTCCACAAAGCGGGTTACCAATTCTATATTTTCCTCGGGATCGATGGAACAGGTCGAGTAAACGAGCCTGCCCCCCGGTTTCAGACACTTGACGGCCTGCTCCAAAATCTGATTCTGAATCACAACCAGTTGCTCCAAATCGATTTTCTGAATTCGCCAGCGGGCATCCACCCGACGGCGCAACACTCCGGTATTAGAGCACGGAACATCTAGAAGAATGGCATCAAAGGCCTCCAGAAGTTCCGGTGGAGGATTCTGAGTCCAATCATGACAGGAAACTTCCGCAATTTTCACCCCGCAACGTTCCAGATTTTCATTGAGGCGTGGTAACCTCTTCTCATTGGAATCCATGCAGATCAATCGACCTTCATTTTCCATGAGGCCCGCGAGATGAATCGCCTTTCCTCCCGGCGCAGCACAAGCGTCGAGAACCATCTCGCCCGGCTTTGGCGCCAGTAGTTCCGGAGCGTGAGCGGTTGAAGGATCGGTCACATAATAGTGGCCGTGCTCGACCGCTTCCCGGGCACTCTCCGGCTCAGGACTTCCCGGCGGAGGGGGATTCAAAAGATTGGGCCGGTAATAAGGCTCGGCCGGGAGATTATTCCAATCCATCAAAGCGACCGCATTATTCTGACCAAAGAGCTTCTTCCAACGCTTCCACAACCAATGAGGATGTGAAAACTGAATCGGCAATTCGATATCCGGTAGCTCCCGAAGAAGCCTCATGCGACAGTGGGCGGCCTTGCGAAGGACCGCGTTAATCAACCCCTGAACCGGCTTGCGGGCACAGGCGACCGTTTCATAAATCGCGGCGTGATCCGGAGTTCGCAAGATGAGCAATTGAAAAAAGCCCACTCGCAAAACATCTCTCGTTTCGGGATCGAGCTTCCCCTTTCGAAACATCCCGATCCAATGATCGAGCAGGCTTCGATTGCGAAGAACTCCCAAAAGGATCGTTTTCAAGAAAGCACGATCCGCAGACGACAAATGATTTCGCTCGGAGTGACGATCCACGAGGGAATCCGCATAAGCGTGGCCCTTTGCCCACGCCCTCAGCGCAGAAACGGCAGCGCGCCGGACATTCTTATCAGATTTTGGCATCGAGTATTTGTGCTAGGAAATTACCGCGGCGATTTGTCCCCATTCTTCTTCCAGAGTCACCCCGGAGGCTGGCATTTCCTTACCTGCGCGATGATACCAGTATGAGGCATTTCCAAGATCACCCTCCTCACGATGGAGGTAGGCGTGAATCCAAGCCCCTGCCGGATCGGGAACATCCTGACAAAGATCATGCGAGTCATCCCAACGCCCGGCCTTGGCCAGCCAAAGAGCCTGCTGGGCCAGAGATGTTCCCGCCGGTGGTTCAGAGTCGGATTGCGCAGAGCTTGCAAGATCAACAGCATTCATGTCGCGACTGTCTTGCCAAATCCGGCAGAGAAAGGAAGTCGGAACTGGTTTAGTCTAGCGAGAATGTCAGCCTAAAATACGACTTTTGCGTCATCGGTGCGATCTCCAGGCCCTCAGGCCCACTGACAAACTCACCGGTTTCCCAACTTCTCAGATCGCTCGAAAACTCAACTCCCAAGCTGGCATCAGGGCGGACCGGAAGAGCAGCCAGCGGCAGTAGGAATTTTCCGTCATTTGGAACCAAGGCGAGCGACGGCTGATCACTGGACAAAACCGGATTCGTTCCGAGGAGATATTCCGAGAGTTCGTCAAATCCATCGCCATCGAAATCACCAAACAAATCGACCGGGCTTCCAAAAAACGCCAGGGTCCAGGCCTCAACGTTCACGAGATCGCGAATGTTCAATTGGACGGAAGAATTGCTGCCGGCGACAAAGTTGGCACTCTCTGGTGGAACTTCGATCAAAACGGATTCATCGCCCTCGGTGACAGAGTCAGAAATCACCGTGAGCGGCACCTCCAAGGAGGTCTGGCCGGACACCAAAACAGCTTCCGGATCGAATTGGTAGTCATTCGAAAGGCCTGCTGTTCCGGAAATCTCCAGTGGAATGCTAAGTGATGAAACGAGAGGGAGGTTGGTTTTTAGTTCCAAAATCGCAGGAAGATCCGGATGATTTTCGCTAAGCTCACCACTTGCAAGAGCCAGTGAAATCTCGGGGCGGTGTGGTTCACAATCTTCAATCAACATCTCCATCTTCACCTCATCGATCCACCACCCCTCGCGCGCCGATGACGCGTCGTGCACCACCCGCCATCTGAACTGGATCACCTCCCCTGCCCAAGCCTCCGGAAGCACTGCCGTTACCTGCGTGGAAATCTCCTGAAGACCCGACCAAGCCTGCTGGCCCGCGATTGCCGAGCCAAAGCCTTCACGAATCCCCCGGTTGTATCCTCCAGTCGCGATGACGTCGGGGTGGCTGATGAGATCACTCCACTCCGCTCCGTTCCTTGAAACCTCCAGCACACCTCCATCAAAGCCCGGCTCGAGGCGATAGAGATGACTAAAACTCAGAGTTCCACCACCCGGCGCCAATTCAAAGACAGACGACATCAAGAACGCCTCGCCAATCGAATCACGTGCCGGAGTATAGGCAGATTGGAATCTGGAGTCGGACCGGGACGCCGCGACCGTCCAATCATCGCCGGAACCGGAAAAATCCGAAGCCCATCCCGCAGGCAGCTCATTCAACTCTTCAAAATCTACAACAAAGGCGACCGGCTTCGTCACCACCCCGGCTTCCAGGTTCAGAACCTCCGTCAACAACTCCCCGGATGAATCTTCAATTTGCAAATCGATCTGCATGAAATCCCCGCAAGTTCCGGATGTCCCCACCACCATCTCAATCAACGCAGATTCTCCGGGATTCAGTTGGCTGGGCGCTGACTCCGAAAAGACAACCGCATTTTCAGAGCCCAGAATCTCTGTTGTGAGCAAGCCCGTGGGAAGCTCGCCCACATTTTCGATCTCAATCGCCAGGCGGATCGTCTCACCGGGATCCAGCCGCCCATTTTTCACTGATCCCGATTCTTCCAAAACGAGATGCTCCACCAAGTGCAATCTTGCTGCCGGCAATCTTGCCAGTAACTCTGCTCTCAACTCATAGACTTGGGTGGCATTTGCGAGATCTCCATCGACGCGCAGATAGAAGACTCCAGTTGCAGGAAGTTCAAACATCTGGATCGATTCAGCTTCACCCGAGGTGCCCGAGTCAGCCTCAAAGAGGATTGTCTCACCGTCCTCGCCAAGCACTTGGATCGCAAGATCATGAATGCTGGCAGAATCAAATTCGATCCCTTGGGAACAACTGTCAACTGCTTCTCCGCCTTCAAAATAAATTCCCTCACCCGGTATCACATGGACATTGAGCCGTTGTCCCACCAAACCCTCAAAGCGGTAAAAATCCCGATCCCTATCGTCGTCGATACTCAGTCGTGAAAAAGAAATGGCTTCACCTTCAACCAAATCAATCACTTTGGCAGAGAGCGGAGTATCGTTATCCCGAAAGGATCCATGAACTTCAAACCGGTCACCATAGAGACGCTGCAAAGACTGAAATTCATCAAACTGCGGCCCTCGAAAAGTGGTGGTCAAACTTGGCTCCAATAACTTGGTGCGATTGATCGGACATACGTGCGCCAACCCCAGGCTGTGCCCCAGTTCATGAGTTATGGTATTGAACAGGCGGATGGAATTTCCGGAGGTGATTAAGAAAGTTCCATCGCTCGAATCTAAAATCATGTCTCCGTCATCAGGCGGAAAGGCAATGGCGAGATTCCCGCTATTACCGTCCAATCCCCTGGCCGCAATCCTGATATCACCACGGATACCTAACACCCCGGCATTGGAGGAATCCAAAACAATACCATCGTCCATTGGCTCGTAGATTAAAGTCACCCCACAAGTCTCGGCCATGGCCTCGAAGGCACTTTCAAAAATATCAAACCATGGTTGATCCACTGCTGGTCCACTTGCGGAACCTCCGTAAATGGAAGCCATCCATGCCCGCAAATTTGATCCAGTCCCGGACTGATTGTTGAGCCCGGGTGTTAATGTGCCATCTGGAACAATACTCCAGGTCACCGTCGAAGCATCGCCTTGCGACGAGAAATCAAAGCCATCGCTTGCCGTCTTGCTCCACCGACCGTTGCTCTGAAATTGATTGGCTGAAACGCGGTATTCCGAGCCAACCAAACCAATCAATTTGTCGATCTCGTGATAGGCGGCGAGCTTGGCCGTAGAAACATCGTGATCCCAGCAAAGCCAGGATGGCTCCCTATTTGGGGACGAGTTTAAATGACTCAGATAAGCGCTTAGATCCATCCGATCTTTTTGATTCAATCCGGACCGGACTTGAGGATCCAGTGACTGAATAAAACCCTCTGCGTCTGCCAATTTTCGAACCTTAAGGACAGGCACCCTTGCCCTTGTTTCCGTGTTCTCTGGTCGCACAAGCGATGAAAAAGCATCATAGGATTCTAGTTCTTTCCCTCCAATCAAAGACCTGCCCGGGTCATCCCTTGGAGCAAAATTCGTCCTAACATCTTCAGGTGCCGATACCGGCAAATTTTGAATCCCATTCACCCCAAAAAAGCCAATTACCAGAAGAGGAAAGGCCAAGACGATCAAGCGGCTCAGAACGCTAGTTGAAATTCCCCGGCTCACCCGGGAAACGTAGCACGCCCAGACTGAATCGTCAGGCAGGAAATCTCATGGTTGTCAGATGGCAAACTCCATGCTCAGGTCTACCCCAGTAATGAGCGAAGACGATATCGACCCAATCGGACGCCCAAGGGAGCCACGCCACCCCAAGGTGAAGAAGGTCCTCAAACCTTTTCTGGCAGGGATGGCGACCGTCATTCCGATTCTGGCCACCGGCTGGATTGTCGTCCTTGTCTTCCGTCTCCTCCACAAGATCGGCCTTGCCATCATAAATGGAATTTTGAAGGGGCTCAACCTGCTGCGCGGGGTCAAAGAGAATGAAAAAGACGCGTGGTCTATCGAGGGATTTCCCGGTGATGATTTCCTCTGGCTCCTCATTCCACTCGCCCTGCTTTTCATCGTAGGCATTGCGGTGACCAACCGTCCCGGTAAAAAAGTCAGTAGCTGGATTGACGATTTTATCATCCGCATTCCCCTCCTCGGATTTGTCTATGCCACCATCAAGCAATTCGTCGATGCCGTTCGTAACCTTGGTGGTCCGCAAAAGTTCAAAGGTGTGGCCTATGTCGAATACCCCAGTCCCGGCTGCCGCCTGATTGGCTTTATCACCGGCAACTTTGTTGACCCTCAAACCGGCAAGGGAACGACTTCAATTTTCATCCCCACCTCCCCCAATCCCATGACCGGATTCGTAGTCCTGATGGATGACGAGAAAGTGTTCGCAAGCGACATGACGCTCGAGGAAGCCGGAAAAATGATTCTGTCCGCCGGCCTCGTGGCACCGGCTTCATATCCCGGAGTCGACAATAATTCAGAGGAGGAGGCCCCACCTAAGTAGTCGGCTTCCTGGCTCTGAGCCCTTGCAGTCGCTTCCCTTCCGCTTCCCACTGAATTTGAAAATCAGTCTTGGGATAAAAGAAGGCATCCTCGGGCCATTCCAGACGCTCCAACCCCGGGTATTCCGTGAGGTGTTCTTCACTCCACTCAAAATACTCGTCGTGATCCGTCTTGAACAAAAGCTCCCCACCCGGCTTCAACACCCGCACCACTGCATCGAGAAACGGCTTTTGAAAAAGACGCCTGCGGTGGTGTTTCGCCTTGGGCCACGGATCCGGGCAAAGCAAATGAAGTCGATCCACACATCTTTCCGGCAAGAGCCATTCCAAGGTGTAAAGACTCTCCAGTCGCAACACCCTCAAGTTGTTGAGACCCCGTTTTTCAGCCCCCCGGCAAACCTTTCGAACCCGACCTAGAAGCCTTTCAACCGCGATAAAATTGCGATCAGGATGATGTTCCGCCATCTCGAGCGTGAACTTCCCGTCGCCGCATCCCAGATCGATCTCCAAAGGAGCTTCGTTCTCAAAATGATTGCTGATCCGGATCTCCGAAAAATAATTCTCCGGAACGAGTTCATTGGGCTCTGTTGGCCTGACAAATTTTCCTTTGGGAACCATCTTATTGAAGTTTTTGGAAGCGACCGCTGTAACTCAGGAAAGGCACCTCCGGGTCCAGGGTACGGGCATCAAAACGACGAATCAAAGTCGCTGGGTTGACCTGCGGGTTATTGGTGAATCGGCTCGAGTCAAAGTGAAGGGTAAACTGCTCCGCATTCAAAGGCCCCGTGGAATTCGTAATCTTCAGAATGCCAAAATACGGCCCTCCTGAAAAATCGTAGGTCGCAGCGAAAGTCCCGGAGCCAAACGAACGCACCACTCTGGGATCCTCTCCAAAAACGTTCTGTTCCACGAACATGTCGATTGAATAAGTCCCTCCCGTTCCATCCTCATTGAAATTCATATTGAGATTACCACGATCCGTTCCCGAGAATGCACTCAGAAACAGGCGGGCATTTTCAAGTGAGATTTCCCCCGATGGCCAGGTTGGCATCGCGGTCGAAAAACCTTTAAAGAAGCTCCTTGGCGCAAAGCCAAGCAGCGGGCTCAGGTCGATCCGGTTGGCTTCGGATTGATTCGGGGGTTGTGCCTCGATTGTTCCGCCCAGATACGCCCTCAAATCAGAGCTGGAATAGAGAGCATTCTGACTTTGGGGGCGTAGCGGAGTCACCAATTCCAAAGCAGCACCATTTCGCTCAAGTGATAAAGGTAACGTTTCAATGGCTCCAGGTAGAAATCCCTGATGATACCCTTCCATAAAGGCATTTGCGGTCAGACCGCTGCGACGAATACTAATGTCGAGAATCGCCATCTCTTCATCAGGAGCTCCCGTGCTATCATTCGGAACATTAGCAATACTCCTAATAACATTTAATCCGGGAATATCCGCGACCTGACCGAAAGCGGTGTAACGCCCGTTGAAGGACGGGACCGCGACCGAGGTGATAAAAAACCTGCTTCCGTTGCGGTTCGGCGCCAGACAATCCATTGCCAAAATGCCTGCTCCATTGAATGGAAATCCGAAAGGATTAGACGGATTGTTTGGGTCGCGCACCACCTCGTCTTGAAATTGATACCCTGGATGCTCCAAGGGATCATTGGTCATACTTCCGGCAAAAAACCTCACACCGGTTTCCACCCGATTCACTCGAATCGCCCGATACATCGGAGCCTGCTTCACCCTAAGATCACGTGCATCCAGCCACGACCTTGGATACCTGAGGGTGATTCTATATTTCGTAGGATTGGAACCAATTTGCTGAAGCCGAATTCTGTCCTCTCCCGTGATATCGGCGTGGTAATTGGGAAATGGAAACCCCTCCACCCCGCCGATGTAGGTATTGCTCTGAAAGATTCCGTAGAATCCTCGCATGGTGGGAGTCGCCTCGATTCGCTGAACCCGCAACGGCAGCCTCACGACGTCAGAGTCCACGGTCGGTCGATAAAACGACTGGGTATAATGGCCTGCGTCTTCCAAAAACGGGACACCCGCCGGAGTCTCCAAAATATCATCGGGTTTCCCCGCCAATTGGATGAAATTAGCCACTGCCAGAGGGGAATTCGTGTAGTCCAGAGAAACCGTGAAATCTCCCTTCGTGGTTCGGAAATCGGCCGCAATAAAATCGGCCTTTGCCGTCAGGGCCAGCCCGGCAAAGAGGCAAAGAACTTTTAATCGTAGGATCATAAATCAGTTGAGGGAGTATCTGAGGCGATAGAATGATTTGGGATGATCCCCAACCACACGCGCTACTGTGAATCGTTCAATCTTTCCGTGAGGGTTCGATGTCGTGGACTGTGTCGAGTCGACTGATTCCCAGTTCTCGCCATCGGTTGAAAACTCCACCCCGAACCCCACTCCCTCAAGGTAACCGGTTTCGATCTCAAGACTCACCGTCGATGATCCAAGACTCAAAGCCGGACCTCCAATTCCGGTAGAAGCATCCGTGGTCCCATCCAGACCATATACAAAGGAAACAAGATTACTAACTCCATCATTATTAAAGTCCGCCCCCGGTCCGGCGACCGAGTCATCCCCGGCAACAGCCTCGGGAAACACAATGTTCCGCCATGCCTCGTAGTCCACTTCCATCGAAACATTGAAGGTGTCCACGACCGTATTCCCGACCGAATCCCCGGCTTGAACCACCACCGTCCTGACACCTCCGATGATGGATTCCGGAAATCCGACAACCAACTCACCATCGACAATCCCCACGACCGGCCCGCTTCCCTCGGCACCAGAGAGAATCGAATAAGTCAAATTGGCATCCGTGCCTGCTTGTCCCGCTGGCAGAGGAACTTCCTCTGCCGTCGAGAATCGATAGAATCTCTCGGCCACAAAAGTAGCTTGCGTTGTCCCCCTAATCAAAGGGCAATCGGCTAATGCCCCACCCAAATTGAAACGATCAAACTTTTCCAGCCGGTCAAGTTCCAAGGCTGCCTCAAAACTGTCCTTGCTGACTTTTCCAAAGACCGTGAAACCACCATTCTGAAAATCGAGGTTATCTGAATTTGCCCCGGTACTGATGAACCACTGGCTGGTGGCGCTATCAGGGTCTCCTCCGAGCTTCGCCATCGAAATCGTCCCCAGTGTGTTGGAGACACCAAACTCATTTTGAATCGTTGGCTGGGTCGGAACGGTGTCTGAGGCTGGCTGCCCGTTATCATTGGTAATAGTGAAGCCCCCACCCTGAATGACAAATCCCGGAACCAAGCGGTGGACAATCATATCCGTGTAATCCCCCCGGTTCACGTAGCCCAGAAAATTAGCCACGGTGATTGGGGTCCGATCTCGAAATAGCAGGAAATCAATTTCCGCCGTCTCTTCGGTGCCATCCAAAAGAGTCCAGCCGGATTCAAATCTCACCGCAGTATCGAGAATCTCCTCAGCACCAAAATGGTCTGAGAGAACGAATCTTTCTTCGGCCTCACCCGGATCTTTATCCAGATCGGGAAAGAGCTGATTCAACACGGGCAGCACAGGATTCTGGGCCCAAACTGCAGTTGGCGTTAGTAGCAGAGACAATATCAACCTCACGGGGTGGACGATAGACCCATCATTTCCAGATTGAAATTCCATTTTATCTACAAACGCCTAAGTTCCGCGCTGTGGAAGATCGCTCCGCCCCCATCCTCTTCGACTTGGACCAAACCATCATCCCATGGGACACCCAACTCGTCTTCAGGTGCTATGTCCTCAGGAAGGAACCGGCACGACGTCTCCTGACTCTTATCTTCATTCTCTTCCTTCCCCTCAACAAAGTCCTCGGAGCCGGTGGAATGAAACGCGTTTTCCACTCTTACCTCTGGGGCATGTCCCGTTCCAGGCTACAGGAGCATGTGGAAGGCTTTCTCGATGAATGGCTTCCAAAGCTTCCTTATCCGGAAATTTTGGAAGAAATAGCCTACTACAAGCAAAAGGGTCATCCTCTGATCTTGTCGTCCGCCAGCCCCGAACTCTGGGTCACAGGAATTGGCAGGGAACTGGGATTTGACCAAAGCTACGGCACCCTATTCAATTGGACGGACCGCACACCGTTATTTCCGGAATTGATTGGAGAAAATCACAAGGGAGAAGAAAAGGTTCGTCGGCTCAAAGAGCTCGGTATCATCTCCGGACTGGCGGGTTTCACCGATTCCAGGGCCGATCTCCCCCTTCTCGATCTTTGTCGCGAAAAGACTCTCGTTAATCCCCTTCCCGGTATGCGCAAAATCGGAGAGGAGAATGAATGGCGTCTCCTCGAGCCGGAAAAGCCCTGGAAAAACCGATGGGCCTTCGGTATCGGATGTGCCCGTCAACTCTTTGGGTTCTGGAAACCATGATTCATTGCCTCCATGGAGCGGTTGGAAGCTTCAAAGCCTGGGAAAATTTTCGCGAAGACCTGGGCCACTCGATGACCCCCGTTGACCTCTGGCGATTCTTCGATCAGGCCACTCCCACTCTTGCTGAAGCCGGGCAATCAATCTGCCAGACGGCCAGCTCCGGCGATATTCTGCTCGGGTATTCAATGGGTGGGCGACTGGCGCTCCACGCCCTCATCACCGATCCTCAAAAATGGAAGGCCGCCATCATTGTCAGCGCCCACCCGGGCCTGACGGAAGAAAAGGAAGAACGACGGATAAAGGACTTGGAATGGGCCGCACTTTCAGCTCGCGACTGGGAGTCCTTCCTTCAGGAGTGGAATCAACAAAGTATTCTGGACTCTCTTCCCGAAGGATTACACCAAGCCGATATTTCAGATCAGAAAAACGTCTCTCAGAGCTTTGAAAACTGGTCCCTTGGAAATCAAAAAGACCTTCGCCCCGAACTACCCAAAATCACCTGTCCTGTTCTCTGGATTACGGGAGAGCACGATCCAAAATTCACAACCTTGGCGAAGGAAGCCTGTGAATTGCTGCCAAATAGCGAACACCTCGTGATCGCGAACTCCGGGCATCGGGCACCGTGGGATCAACCCTCGAAGTTTCGCGCTGTCATCAATGACTTTTTAAAGCGGTAAGGCATCTAATTCTTTGCCACGCCCACTGAGCCGCCCCCGATAAATTCGGCCTTGGCATGACTCTTCACCAAATCCTCCTTACCCCGGCTCACCTTGTCCGCCCAGCGGATAATTCGCCTCACGATGGGCCGTGATCGCCAACTGATATGAGCGATGGAAGGCTCACACCAAGCAAAGGTGGGGTCCGGATCTGAACAAATTAGCGAAACATCTTCGGGCACTTTCAAGCCACGAGTCGCCAGGAACTGCTGTGCTGCCGCAAAAACCGGAGCTTCTTGAATAATCAGAGCCGTCGGGGGGGTGACCTTGAAAAGAGAATCGAGACAAGAAAAGAGACTCTCCTTTCGATCGCTCCAATCAGGCAGGTGATATTCCCCGACCGCAATCCCCTCTTCTTCCAAAGCATCTAAAAAAGTCTGCTCAGAATCACCCGGAACCGGTCTGCGCCTTTGCGTTCTCGCAAGTAAAACGATGCGACGATGCCCGAGTCCGATGAGAGACTTCACGCACTCCCGATAAGCCGGCGACTTATTCGGCCCCGCGCCTGCAAAACGGGGATCTCGTGCCCCTCCAAAAAGAGTGAAAGTTGGAACCTCCTGACTCGCAAACCAATCTAAAATAGACTTCGAACCTGCCACCACCACCCACGCATCTGCTTCAGTGGCCGCCACCATTTGAGCCACCCGGCTCACATCCATGGAAAGATCGACCAGTGACTTCTGCGCGAAGAAAGGAGCGTGCCCGGCCTCCATTAACATGTGCTGGATTTCGACAATGTAATCGATCCGCTTGTCGGTCGCTTCATAAAGAAGAATTCCGAGCTTCAAAGGTGCGGGGCTCCGATCCTCAGGCAGCACACCAATCAAGCGCTTCCGGCCGGCTCCCTGAGGGATCAAAATCCCCTCGGAATCCAACTGCCTCAGCGCAGCATCGACTGTTTTCCGGTTCACCCCCATTTCCGCCGCCAGACTTGGCACCCCGGGAATTGAGGTCGTCCACCGCCCGCGCAAAAGCTCGCCTTTAAGATACTCGGCGACTTGCTCTGATGGAGAGAGGATTCTAAGGGGAGGCACGCCACAACCTACCCACGGCAGGGCAGGCGTCCAGTCCGTAATCAAATCGACCCTGCCAAACGGAAGCGATCTCCTCGATCTTAGGAAAGGACAGCTAATTCCTTTCGTAATCTCACCTGTCATGATGACCCATTTTTCACGGTTCTCCGCATTCCTCGTTCTTTTTTCCCAACTGGTTTCCGGAGCCGGTCCGAAGGTCAAGATGAGCCTCCCCGACTTCACAAAAGGTGATTCAATTCCAGAAGGTGCCAGGCATGACTGGAATCTCGGTGCCACCGGAGCAAGGGGATGGATGTTCAGCGACAAAATGGAAACTTCCACCGCCCGACAAATTGCCATCACCAAGATCGCTCCAAATTCTCCGGCCGATGGCCTCCTCAAAGTCGGCGACGTCATCCTCGGAGTCGGAGGCCGCAAATTTTCATACGACCCCCGGACTGAGTTCGGCAAAGCCCTCACTTTGACGGAAGGTCAATCCGGCGATCTCAAACTCCTCCGCTGGCGCGATGGGAAAAGCAACACCGTCACGATCAAGCTTCCAGCCCTGGGCAATTACAGCGCGACCGCACCCTACGATTGTCCGAAGTCCACACGAATTCTCGAAGCCGGCTGCGCACAACTGGCCTCACGAATGTCACAGCCCGGAAGCCGCAGACAAAATCCCATCATTCGCTCCCTCAATAGTCTAGCTCTCCTCGCCAGCGGCAACGAGGCCTACCTCCCCCTCGTAAAGCAAGAAGCGGAATGGGCCTCGAATTACAAAACCGATTCCATGGCGACCTGGTATTATGGCTACGCCATCACTCTGCTGGCCGAATATACCATGGCAACTGGTGATAACACCTTTCTTCCCGGCCTTCAGCGCCTTGCTCTCGAAGCGTCCGAGGGACAGAGCATCGTTGGATCCTGGGGACACAAATTCGCAGGCGAAGACGGACGCCTCGTTGGATACGGCATGATGAATGCCCCCGGTCTGACTCTCACCAATTCGCTCGTCCTCGCGCAAAAAGCAGGCATCACCGACCAAAAGGTCAAGATCGCCATTGAGCGAAGTACGAAACTCCTCCGATTTTACATCGGCAAAGGCGCGATCCCCTACGGTGATCACCAGCCCTGGTATCAAACCCACGAAGACAACGGCAAGTGCGGCATGGCCGCGGTCCTCTTCCATCTCAACGACGAACCCAAGGGAGCCGAATTTTTCTCCCGCATGAGCCTCGCCTCACATGGTTCGGAAAGAGACACCGGCCACACCGGAAACTTCTTCAACATCCTCTGGTCCCTTCCCGGCGTAGCCCTTTCCGGGCCCGAGGCCACCGGAGCCTGGATGAAAGAATTCGGAGCCTGGTATTTTGACCTCGCCCGCACCCATGACGGGACCTTCGCCCATCAGGGACCACCCGATGCCCGGCATGACAAATACGCCAACTGGGACTGCACCGGAGCCTATCTCCTCGCATACGCCCACCCTCTCAAAAAACTCTACATCACCGGGAAAGCAGAACCTTCAATCCCCCAACTCGACGCCCAATCCGCTGCTGATGTCGTCGCCGATGGCCGGGGTTGGTCCAACAAGCATCGCAATGAAACCTACGACAAGATCAGCGAAAAAGACCTCCTCAAGCTTCTCAGCCGCTGGTCCCCCATCGTCCGGGAAAGAGCCGCCATGGCCTTGGGGCGGAGAGGCGTCAATCCGAATCAAGAGCTCATCCGGATGCTCAACTCAGACGATCTCGAAACCCGCTACGGCGCCTGCCAGGCTCTCGCCCACATCAAAAAAGCAAGCCCCGACGCTGTCGCCGCTCTCACCAAGAATCTCGATCACCAAGACCTCTGGCTCCGAATCGAATCCGCCGAAGCCCTCGCAAAAATCGGCAAACCCGCGATGTCAGCTCTCCCCAAGCTCCTGACCATGTTGGCCAAGCCACCCTCCGGAGATGACCCACGTGGTATGGAGCAACGCTATTTGAGCTTCGCGGTCTTTGGCAAGATGCTGCGCAACTCGCTTGATGGCATTAAAAAAGACCTTCTCCGCAAAGCCATCGCAGCGACTCTCCTGAATGAAGATGGCCGTGCACGCAGCGATGTGGGACGCATTTACAGCAAACTTTCATACGATGAAATCAAGCCCCTGCTGCCTGCGATTGAACAAGCGGTCAAAGTCCCCTCACCCAGCGGCGTCATGTTCGCGAGCGGGATCCGCCTCGCCGGCCTCGATATCCTCGCAAAACATCGCATCAAAGAAGGCATGCCTCTCTGCTTCGAAGTGATGGAGATTCAAAAGTGGGGTAAGGCCGCGCGTATTCCACGATGTCTTAAGGCTCTCGCCAGTTATGGCGGTGCCGCCAAGCCGATGCTGCCAAAACTTCGGCAACTTGAGAAAGACCTCTTGGCTCATCGCGAAAGAAGGAATCTCCAAAAACACATCAATGCCCTCGGGCAGATAATCACAAAAATTGAAGCCTCGAAGGATTCTCCTCAACTACGCAGTATCAAATAGATGAACTTCTTACTTCGCGGCCTTGTTGTCCTCGCCTTCACCGGTCGCCTCGTTGGCGAGGGCCCGGAGATCGACAATGACACCTTGAAAAATCTTAAACTTCCCGGAGTCACCATCAATCTCGAGGCCAGAGCTGTCGATGTCGCTTCTACTGTCGCTCTCACGGAAGGATCCCTCGAGTTCTTTGCGTGCACCGAGAACACGAAGGAACACGAGGCCGTCATCACCGTTCAGGCGAAGCCGAGCCACATTCACACCGCCCTTCTTCTCCTTGGCGCCAAGGCGGGCCACCCTGCCATTCGTAAAATCGTTGGCGAAGGTGAAGAAGAACGCTGGATCGACCTCGCCCCAAAAGGCAGCCCTCTTGCGGTCTCTCTGGTGGTTCCCGATAAAGAAGGAAAACCCACCGAGCGACCGATCTCCGATTTCGTCAACCGACTCGATCTCGAGGGCAACCCCGACAGTGCCGAAGCCAAAAAGCGCCTCAAAACCTTCCTCTTCGCTGGTTCTCATCTCATCGGCAAAGAAGATGAACCCAAGACCTACCTCGCTGACAAAAGCGGCAGCGTCATCAGCCTCTCCACCTTTGGTGACGAACTCCTCTGCCTCCCGCAAATCTACGGGCACGAAAACCATGCTCTCCAGTGGGAAGCCAAACCGACCCATCTCCCCAAAGTTGGCACCAAAGTCATCCTTCGCATTACGCCGGCTCCCCCAAAATCGCTTCCTCCTCCGGAGAAAAAGAAGTGAACTTAGCGATATCGTTTCAGCAGTCCCTCTCTTTTTTCTGGATCAGAAATCAAATTAATCCAGCCGACCACGTCTGCAGGGTTGCGTTCTGAAACATTCGAAATCACACCCTCGATGAGCGCGTCTTTTTCCTTACCCTATGCTTGTCGACGAATCCAGTTGCCAGCGGCAGTCAGATCAAGACTGGACCAGGCAATTGAATAGAGTGTTATCGTGCGATAGCGCCTCCTCTCATCTTGATCACTTAATCTTTCGAGAACAAATTCAGCAGCCTCTGGTGACTGAAATTCCGCTGCCAGGAGACACCCAACCCAAAGAGCGTATTCTTTAGTCAAATCCAATGGCTGAACCCTCTCCAAAACACGAAAACCTTCTTTGAAGCCGAAGTCCCTGCCAACAATCGGGAGAATATATTTAGCAAAAGCGGTCCTGACCCGCCCAGGACTCATTTCCTTCAAAATTGTCTCTCATTCTTCCACCACCGCCTTCGACGCCAGTTTCCCATTCATGTAGTCAGGAAGGTCACTTCGATAAGTCGCATGCTCCAAGATGAAATCAACCGCCCGCCTTGGCTGTGTTCTTGCCAGGTCATTAAATCCCATCCAACGAGCCATCTCCCACGGATCTCTCTCTCGCTGGTATTCCGTGAACCGGATCGCCTTCAAATACCCGACCGCAGCTTTAGGATCCTGCTTAAAGAGTGAAATGATTGAGGCTCCCCACATGTCCTTGGCGAACAAATGCAAAGTGTCCTTGTCATCAAAATACGGCTCCATTTCCTTGAGAACCCAGAGTGGTTTTGCCTCCGCTAAAATAATAAAGGCCACCTTACAAAGATCTCTCTTCTTTCTGGCTGCTGAATCATAATTGCCTTTCTACTCAAGTCGTCTCTCGAATCCCTCCAAAGCAAGGGACTTGAGCTCCTCATTGTCGAAGCCCTCTAAGATCCGAACTATTTCCAATCGTTCCAGCGATTCCGCCCCTACAAGATCGTCGAAATTCGAGCACGGACTCCGTTGAATGACAGCATCGAGGCTCACCTCTCGAGACTCCTGATTCTCCAGTTTTCGATCTCTCCTCGAACCTTCGACCGCGACGAGCTCCCCTACCTTTGGTTTAGCCACGTCATTTTTCAACTTCATCCGCCACCCCCACATCACCAACAAAAGTGAGAGACAAGCGATCGCAAAACCAAGCAAACTTCTCACTCTGAATCTCCTTTCCCGCTCACCTTGATTCCATGCTTTTCCAGAAGCCCTTCAAGACGTTGCCGATCAACCGGGAAATCCACGCGCCCCTGATCCAAAAAAATTTTCACTACTCTGCGCCTTAATTCCTCCGACTCAATCTGCTGCAAATAGCCCAGGATCTCCTGGGCACGGTCACCCTTTTGAACACCTGTGGAAAACGTCATCCCCGACACAACGCGACCAAGAACCGCATCCTTCGCAGCTCCGGCAGGAGCCTCCTCAATCCAATTTTTCACCCCGGGCTTAAACTGATACGCTTGGTCAATATTCAGGAGATCGTGCCACTGCAATGGATAGTAGGAACCATCCAAAGGCTGATTGAGTTCCAACCAAGCCATCTGATCTTTGAAAGCCAGACCTCCGGCCCCATCAGAATAAGCCTCGCGCACAAACATCCGCACCATTTGTTCATCAAAGTCATTTTTGCGGGCCCACTCCGCCAACTCTCCATTTCGGGTCTCGCGATCAAGGGCTTCCAGTATTTTCCTAACCCATATCTGTTTGCGATCCCTCTCTGGCTCCTTCTGGGCTTCTTTGATCGCCCCAGGCAAATCAACACTAACGAGTCGATTTACCATCGACCCGAAAGTCCGATTTTGCCAATCCTCCGGCAAGGAGTGATGAAGCTCAAAGATCTCTTTTGCCGAATTGAGCCGGTGAAAATCAACCGCTCTTCCAAGATATTCGTGCAACAAGTAGCCATGGTATCAGCGGGTTCCCTTTGGCCCATCCAAGAGCCCGGTCTCTCGGTTTTCCTCAAACCAGGCAATGGCCTGCCCCATTCCCGCAGAGCTGTCAATCCAGTTTCCATACTTGTATCCTACCAGCTTGGCTGGTGCTTCGTGGGCGATTGAAAACTCGATCTCATCACGACCACGCCACCCTTTGGGGTAGAGTTTGTCGTTGTAGAATTTTAAATCAGATTCTGCATTCACTTTCCTCTGATCTTCAATCGGCAAAGCAAAAAGCGCCCGCAAGAGATCCTTGGACTCCTCAAATTCCATCTCCGCCAAGACGAGTCCAATTTTGTGTTGGGCCAGAATATCGTCTCTTTCATTGGCCAACACGACTTGCATCGCCAACCCTTCCATCGATAGCTGCTTCATCTTATCACCAGACAAACTCCGCACCGCATCGCGAACCGTCCTCGTCCTGGCCCCCGTTCTCTGACTCACCAAATTTGTATTCGAAACTGACAAAGCCTCCCGCTGCTCGCGCAGGTCACGAATTTCGCTCCACATCTTTGTCGCCGGGATCGCTGTTCCAATTGTCAGCGCAATCACCCCAGCCGTGGTCATTTTTGGCGACCTCAAAACTGACGAAAACCCGATAGGAGATTCACCCGCAAGTTTCAACGCTCCAACCGCGCACTTGCCGACCGAAGCCGGTGCACCCTTGGCCATCTCACTCGAAAGCATCGCCCCCAGCGCCACAACCAGCAATCCGACTCCACGCCCCCGCATCCAATCTGACATCCTCTGCAAGATCCGCTTCAAGCGCATTTTTACCGCCGCTTCCGTTGTGCCCTTCTCAGCCGCGATCTGTGCGAATCTCTTCTTCTCAAAAAACGACGTAAAACCAAATCCCGATCCTTGCCCGACAATCGCGCCATTGACTTATCGAGCAGCGGCATCGCCTCATCCCAACTGCCATCACTCCCCAGCAGAATCTCTGCCTCGGCCTGGTAAGCCTCATGCTTTTCAGCCCTCCTCTTCTCTTTTCTCTTCGCATTCACAGTTTCAAATCGCGTCGTTTGAAAAACCCATCCTGCCAAGGAAGGATGCTTCAGGAGAGAAGGAGCCTTCCGGGCCAGCGCGGTCAGAACGTTCTGCATAATCTCCTCGGACAGCGCTGCATTCCCCGTGCTCCGGTAAGCGCTGGCGTAAATCAATCCGCCGAAATGCTCCGCGACCCTCGCAAAAGCCTGCTCCCGCTCGACTCCCTGCACAAACTGTCGCAGCGAGGCTATAGATTCTGAGTCTCCTTCATCCATCGTCCTTTCCCCTTAATCTGCCGACCCTCTCGAAAAGTAACAAAGTAAAATTCGTCCTCCGAGCACTTACAAAATTCCCTTCGTTTTCTCCTCGTCCCGCCTTGCAGGATGCCCCGGCATGACGCAAACTTTGTTTAACATTTGCTGAATCTATGTTCAAACGCCTCAAAAACCTCATTAAAGGATTCTTCGGTCTCTTCATCGGCGGCCTCGAAAAACGAAACCCCGAAGCTCTTCTCGACGTCGAGAAAGAAAACCTCCGCAAGCAGATTGCTGAATTCAACAAAGGCCTCGCAGGCCACGCCGGACTCGTCGAAAAATTGATGTCGAAAGCCAAAAAACTCGACCGCGAGGAAACCGAACTACGTGCCAAAACCGCCGCCAACCTCAAGGCTGGCAATCGCGAGGCAGCCGGCAAGCTCGCCCTTCAACTTCAGACCGTTGATCGTGAGCACGACAGCGTTCGCGAGCAGATGGAAGAAGCCGACGCCCGCTACAAAGAGCTCGTGAAAGCTCGCGACGTCTCAGTGAAGCAGGCTCGCGACCGGATTGAGCAACTCACCCGCGATCTCGACGAAATGAAGTCCACCAAGGCGATGGCCGAGCTCAATGAAATGGCTTCCGGAATGGTGACTGACATTGGCGGCTCCGGAGACACCCTCAACCGCCTCGAAGAAATGGTTGAGGATGAGCGCACCAAAGCTGCTGGCCGCGCCCGCGTTGCCAAGGATCAGCTCGACATGACTGGCATCAACGAAACCGCTGCCGAGCAAGACGCTCTCGCCGAGCTCGCCCTCGCCGATTTTGCCGCATCGGAAGGAATCGAGCTGGAATCAGACAAGCCTGCTGGTGACAGCGCGCCTTCCGAAACCACAAAAGGCTCGATGGGACCGACTTCCGAGTCCCAGTAATCTCCTGAAATGATGAAACGCCCTTGGTTGCGTTGGATTTTGCTCATAATTCTCGCCACCCTCGCAGGCGGCGGAATCTGGATCAAAACCCACATTGATAAGCAACCTGAGGAGCACGAAGATCCCGGTGTCCCGGAGGTTCTCGATCTCCCTGACCCCGAAGACGTCGAATGAGCTCATCTCTTCCATCTTGGGCCAACGAAGTAGTCGCTCGTTATGAGAGCGGCTCGGCAGGCTGCTTTGTTCTTCACGGAAATGTCGACGATCGCTTTTACCTGCCCGGAAAAAAGCCCTCTCTGGGCAATCTCAGCGAATTCCTCAGCGAAGTTCTCCTCCCCCGATTCGACGTTGTCTTAACCTACGATCTTGGCGGCGGAGTTGAAGTGGAACGAGGCAAGGAGGTCTTTTCAACCTGGCCTAGTCTCAAAAATGAGGTCCAGCTTCCGACCCAGCCTCTCAAGGCCTCACGTTTTCTGGGGCGCTACCTCACATACGCCAGGAATCTCAATCATGTCGGCGCCAAAGCCCCAAAGATCGCGATCATTCTCAAAGGCGCTCACTTAATGTGCCCGAGCCTGCCCAACGCCCTCAACTATGATCTCCACGCACTCGCCAGCGTTTGGCAATCGTGGGCTTCGGAAGCCAATCTCGCACGCCACGGGCAAGCCGTCTTTCTACTCTCGGAAAACCTCACTGGTCTCCATCCCCTCGTTGCGAACCACCCTTCGGTGGCCGATATCGAGGTCCCATTGCCTTCCACCAAAGAACTCACCGGGGTGATGGAAACCCTCGCACCAACTTGCTCCAAGGCAGTTGCCAGCATCAACGAGCGACTGCCATGGGCCGCAGCCCGACTCCGTGGCGCGACTGGCAGCGCGGTCGAAGACCTTCTCCTTCGTCGTCATTACGATGACAGACCGCTGGCAGAGAACGATTTCAGCGCGCTCAAAAAGCAACTCGTCGAGCGCGACTGCGCCGGGCTTATCGAGTTCGTCGAGCCGGATCGCTCGCTCGACGGCGTCATCGGCCTCGATATCGCCAAGGAATGGCTCAAACTCGACCTCGACCTTTGGCGTCGTGACGAACTCGAGGCCATGCCCATGGGTTACCTTTTCTGCGGTCCCGTGGGCACCGGCAAAACCTATCTTGCCGAATGCCTCGCCGGTGAAGCTGGCGTTCCAGTCGTTACACTGAAGAACTTCCGCGACCGCTGGGTTGGTTCCACCGAAGCCAATCTTGAAAAAATCTTTTCCCTCCTTCACGCTCTCGATCGCTGCATGGTCTTCATCGACGAAGCCGATCAAGCCCTTGGGAGGAGAGCAGGTGGCTCCGGTGATTCCGGAGTCTCCAGCCGGGTCTATTCCATGATCGCCAAAGAGATGTCCAATCCCCGCAATCGTGGCAAATTGGTTTGGATTCTCGCTTCGAGCCGACCTGACCTGATTGAAGTCGACCTCAAGCGACCGGGCCGGATTGATGTGAAGATTCCCATCTTCCCGGCGACCGAACCGGCCGAAACACTCCTTCTTCTCCGTGCCCTCAGCGGAAAACGAGGGCTCAAAATTCCGGATGAAGACTGGCAAAAGCTTTCCCCGCTTCTTCCCGAACTCCTCACGCCCGGAGGCGCCGAAGCCCTCGCAGTGAAGGCTGTGCGACTGGTCAAAACAAAGACCCACGCCCCCTTTCAGGCAATGGAGCATATTCTCTCCAGCAGCCTTCCACCCGTTCCATTCGAAACACTGAAGGCTCAAATGCGACTCGCGGTAAAGGAAGCGACCGAGAGCGAATTTGTTCCTCCGGCAGTTCTCGATATTCTTGAATCGTGAACTGGAAAATCTTCGCCGCCGGGAAACCCGCTCTGGCTTACGCCAAAAGTGGAATCGAGGAATACCTCAAACGGCTGAAACGGGGAGCCAAGGTCGAACTCATCTACCTCAAGGCCGGTGATTCCGAGTCAGTTTCACGCGACCTACTCGCCCGCTCTGAAGGCACTTTCCGAATTGCACTCGACGAACGGGGCCGTGACTGGAACACCGCTGATCTCGTCGAAAAGATCAACACCTGGGAGATGGACCCGGGGATCAAAACCATCTCACTGCTTATCGGAGCCTCCGACGGCCACACCAAGCGACTCCGGCAGGATGCCAATGCAGTCTGGGCTCTGTCCCCGCTCACCTTGCAACACGAACTCGCACTCGTCGTGTTGCTCGAGCAAATTTACCGCGCCTACACCATCAAACGTGGTGAGCCATACCATCGATAGATTACCAGACGACAGGGTCGAGGCCATAGAAATTCTTCAACTGAAGATACAACTTGGGGTAATCGCGCTGGAGCTGCTTGGCTTTCTCAAAAAATGTTTCCGTTGCCACCGCAAAAAACTCAGCGGGATTCTTCGCACCATACGGATCCATCACTGTCTTGCGCCCGGCATCCAGATCCTTGCAAAAATCTTCGTAAGCCTCCGAAAAAGCATGAGCCCAGTTTCCAATGGCAGCTCGATTTTCCAACTCGGGCAAACCATCTGCATGCCGGTTTTCCTGATCGAGTTGATGCGCGAATTCATGGATCACGACGTTGTGCCCATCTTTTTTGTCCTCACCTCCTCGTTGCACGCTCCGCCAGGAAAGAATGACCGATCCCGACTCCCAGCTCTCACCCAGCCTGACCGTTTTATCGTGCTCCTCCCGTCCTCCTTTGAAGGCATCCGGATAAATCAAAACCGTCCTTAATTTTGAAAAAAGACGGTGGTCACGCCCTACCAAAAGTAGCGCAGCCTGAGCCATGACCACCACTTGCATTTCGCGGCTCACCTCTTCCAAATCGCCACATGCCTCGAAGTTTTTCTCGGCAATCAAAACCTGCACAATGGGCTCTAATCTCGTCTGAATCTCCGACGGAATCTTTTGCCAAAGATCAAAATGGTCCCTGAGGAATCCGCGATCTTCCTCACTCAAGGGACCAGCCGCCAAAAGAGCCCTTTGCCTTCTTCGTTTTTGGCAGCCAAACGCCCAAACCGCGATCGCTACAATCACCGCAACCCAAACCAACCACAAAAGACCATCCATAACCTCAGCTTAAGCCAACCTTTTGGAAACCCAAGAAAGGAGTTGCGGCGCCCTCGCGGGATTTCAGAACAAGCGCACCCGATAGACCAACACCACAGGACGCAATGGAGACCTATAGACGAGCAAGCTCTCGCACTGTAAATGAAAAAGCCCCACTCGTCGAAACGAAGTGGGGCTTGGAAAAGGTCGGAGAACTTTAACGAGAGTAAAGTTCGACGATAAGCTGGAGATTGACCGGTGAGTCGACATCTTCCTTTTCAGGGAGGCGGGCAACGGTTCCTTCCATCTTTTCGCGATCGAGGGTCAACCAGTCCTGAAGAGGAACTGACTGGGTCAGGTCGAGCATACGAAGTCCGAGTTGCTGCGAAGAAGCGCGGTCACCAATCTTGATGACGTCTCCTGCTTTCACCTGGTAGGACGGGATATCGAGCTTTTTGCCATTCACAGTCACGTGACCGTGGTTAACGAGCTGACGAGCCGCATTCCGGGAGTTTCCGAAACCGAGGCGGTAGCAAACATTGTCGAGACGGGTCTCAAGAAGGAGGAGCATGATGTCACCGGTAATACCGCGGCGACGGCCAGCTTCTGCGAAGTATCCACGGAACTGCTTCTCAAGAACACCATAGATGAACTTAAGCTTTTGCTTCTCGCCGAGAGCGATTGCATAGTCGGACTTCTTGCGACGTCCGGAGCGGAGTCCGTGAGGACCTGGAGGGTAGTTGCGGCGCTCGAGAGCTTTGGAAGGCCCAAAAAGAGGGACTCCGAAGCGACGATTTACTTTATCTTTTGGGCCGGTATAACGTGCCATTGATCTGTCTTTCTAAAAATTAGGGTTGAGAGAATTAAACACGACGAGCCTTTTTGGGCCGGCATCCGTTGTGAGGAATCGGGGTGACATCGAGGATGCCATTGATATCCACACCGAGACCTTGCACGGCACGAACAGCGGACTCACGTCCGGCGCCCGGTCCTTTCACGCGAACCAAGACCTCTTTGAGGCCGTGGGACATCGCTTGGCGGCAAGCATCCTGAGAAACAACCTGGGCGGCATAAGCGGTGCTCTTACGAGACCCCTTGAAGCCCATCTTGCCGGATGAAGACCATCCGATGGTGTTTCCGCGCTCGTCGGTGACGGTAACGGTGGTGTTATTGAAGGTCGCAGTGACATGAACGATCCCTTTGGTCACGTTCTTGCTTTTCTTCGACTTGTGAATCTTGACCTTGTCAGGATCCTCTTCTCCGAGAAGCTCCGCGAAAATGTCGCGCTTCTTCTCTTCCTTCGGTGCTGCGGCTTCTTCGCCTTCAGCTGTGCTTTCACCCTCAACAGGAGCGTCACCTTCCGCCGGAGCGTCGGTGGCTTCTGGAGCTGCTTCTTCAGCAGCCGCCTCAGGGGCTGGAGTTTCCGCAGGTGTCACTGCATCAGCAGCTTCGACCTCGGTCTCCTCATTTTTGTTTTCTTCTTCAGCCATGTTAATGGAATGGAAATTCTTTGTAAGTAGTCAGCAACCTTACTTCACCACGCCGACAGTGCGGCGCTTACCCTTGCGGGTACGTGAGTTGGTGCGCGTGCGCTGACCGCGGACAGGAAGACCACGCTTGTGGCGAATTCCGCGGTAGCAGTTGATGGAAGAGAGGCGCTTCATTTGAGCCTGCTTCTCACGACGAAGGTCACCTTCGATAAGGATGTTCTCGTTTTGAATCACGGTCGCAATCTTTACAAGCTGCTCTTCGCTGAGTTCGCCGGTGCGGATGTCAGGGCTGACGCCTGCGTGATCGAGAATCTTCGAAGCAGTCGAAGGTCCGATGCCGAAAATGTAGGGAAGAGAGGCTTCAATACGCTTCTCATTGGGGATATCTGTGCCGAAGAGTCGTGCCATGATCGTAAATGTTCAAAAATACCCGCAACAATGCCTTCTGCACTGTCGCGGGGACGGGTTCTGTATCAAAGATCCTCTTAGTGGCAAGAGGAATTCAGCAATTTTCGTGGATTAAGACGATTCTGTTAAGATTTCCTAATAATCCTCTTCGGTTAAAGCCACAAAAGAGATTAAGCAAGGATCCCCTTCACGACCTCTCCATGGACATCGGTCAGTCTGAACTGCCTTCCTTGATAGCGGAACGTCAGCCTCTCGTGATCAATTCCCAGGAGATGAAGAATCGTCGCATTGAAGTCGTGCACATGCACGGGATCCTTTGCGATACCATAGCCCAATTCATCGGTCTCACCGTAAACGTGTCCCGCTTTGGTGCCCCCGCCCGCCATCCACACCGTGTAGGCTTCCTTATGGTGATCCCGCCCCGCCTTGGACCTTGTTGAACCGTCACCCGAAGTCCCCTGGGCCATCGGAGTGCGTCCAAACTCGGCATTCCAGACCACCAGGGTATCCTCCAAAAGTCCGCGCTCTTTGAGATCTTTGAGTAGAGCAGCGATCGGCTGATCCACCTGCTTGGCTTTCTTGGGAAGATTCTCAAAGACCCCGCCATGATGGTCCCAACCCTGATCAAAGAGTTGAACAAAGCGGGTTCCCCGCTCCACCAGTCGGCGAGCCAGCAAACAATTGTTCGCGAAGCTGCTCTCGCCGGGCTTGGTGCCATACATTTCGTGAATTCGCTTCGGTTCGCTCTCAATGTCCATCAACTCCGGCACGCTCGTCTGCATGCGATAGGCCATTTCATATTGGCTGATCCGCGTAGCGATCTCCGGATCACCAACATCATCCAGCGCGACTTGGTTGAGATCTTTAACCACGTCCACCACCAGTTTTCGCTCCCCATGGGACACGCCGTCCGGATTCGACAAAAAGAGCACCGGATCCCCCTTCGAGCGAAACTCCACGCCCTGATGAATCGTCGGCAAAAATCCACTCCCGAAGGCACTATTACCCGCGCCGAGAACCTGCCCCGTAATCAAAACGACAAATCCCGGAAGATTCTGATTTTCGCTCCCCAACCCATAACTGGCCCACGACCCGATACTCGGTCGGCCGAATCTCTCGAATCCCGTCAGCGCAAACATCTGCGCCGGAGCATGATTAAATTGCTCGGTATGCAGCGTCTTGATAAAGCACATCTCATCCGCCATCCCCTGCAGGTTTGGCAGAAGGTTCGAAATCTCCGTCCCCGACCGACCGCACTTCTTAAAGGCAAAGCGATCATCCTTCGGCGTTCCCAGAAGGTTGGGCTGCTCACGAATAAAGGCAAGTTGGTTCAGATCAAAGAACTCGTCGGGACAAAGCTCGCCCGTTCGCTTTTGCAACTCGGGTTTGAAATCAAAAAGATCGAGATGCGAAGGAGCCCCTACCAAGTGGATATAAATCACCCTCTTCGCCTTCGGAGCATGATGCAGTCCCAGCTTCGCCAAAGGTCCGTCAGCCGCCGAGGCCGCATCCTGATTCATCAAAGAAGCCAGCGCCGCGCTCCCAAAACCGAAGCCGCTTTTCTGGAGAAAGGAGCGCCGGTTTTGATTTAGGAAAGGATGGTGATTCATTGGCTAGTTTCGAGTCAGGGCTTCATCGAGGTTGAGCAAGGCATTTGCCACGTGAAACCAGGCGGCAAGTTCAATCTCATTAATGTATCGCGGTTGATAGAAAAACCTCGGGCTCTTTAAAATCGCAAAGGCCCTCTCCGGATGCTCGCGATAATACAAACTTCGTTCGCGAATCAACTCTTCTAGGATCGCCACTTCACGCGGAACCGCAGACCGCGCCACCGTCAACTGAAAGGCATAATTAATTCGCTTCGAAGGATCATCGCATTCCACCAAAATCCGATCCGCCAGCGCCAAGGCCATCTCGACATAGGCAGGATCATTCAACATTGTGAGCGCTTGGCTTGGAGTATTCGTACGTGGCCGCCGCACCGTGCAGGAACTTCGATCCGGCGCGTCAAAATTCACCATACTGGGATACGGTGCCGCGCGACGGTAAACGATATAGATTCCACGCCGCCATCGGTTCTCATCCTTTTGCTCCTCCCACTTCGGCTCGTTTCGTCCGGTCTGACGCCACAAGCCATTCGGCTGATAAGGCATAATCGGCTTCCCGTGCATCTTGGTCGAAAGCAATCCTGAAATCGCCAAGGCATTATCACGAAGTCGTTCCGCATCCATGCGAAATCTGGGAGCGCGCGCATGAAACAGATTCCGAGGATCCTTCTCCAGTAACTCCGGAGTGACCCGCGAAGACTGCTGATACCCCTGCGACATCACAATAGTCTTCAAAACATGCTTCATATCCCAGCGCGAGTCCATCAACTCCACCGCAAGCCAGTCCAGTAATTCAGGATGAGTTGGCGGCTCAGACTGGGTTCCAAAATCTTCCAGGGTCGCCACGATCCCACCTCCAAACAACTCCGCCCACCAACGATTCACCGCCACTCTCGCCGTGAGAGGATTGTCACGGCGCACCAGCCACCTCGCCAGATCGAGCCGACTTCCAGAACCCTCCAACCTAGGAAGACACTCCGGAGTCGAGGCTGACACCACCACATCCGGAGCGAGAAAATTACCACGTTTCAAAATTCGGGTCTCGCGTTGTTCCTTCAACTCAACCATTACCAAGGTTTGATCGGGTTTGAAAGCTGCCCTCTCTTTTTGAAGACGAGCCACCCGAGCCTCCAGCTTCGCAAATCGACCATCGGATTTCCAAAAATGACTTCTCAACTTCTCCACCTCTTTCGGGCTTCGTTTTCCGTCCGGCTTCTTCAAAATCTGAGCAATTTCGACAGGCAAACCACCCGCTCCGGAAGGATCGCAAATGGCCGAAAGTCTTAGATTACCGATGACCCGCCCTTGTCCAAAATTCTGCTCAAGCCTGAACACCAAAGTCGTCCCTTCGGAATCCGTAATCGGTCGAGCCAACTGAAAGGTCGCCCAATGCGATTTCCCAAAACGCGGAGCAATCGCCCACCCCGTCTTGGGCTTTCCGTCAACTGCTCCGGCCACATCCCAACCCTTCTGCGAAAAATCAGCCTCGGCATGCTTAAGCTTCAACGGTTTCTCTTTCCCTTCTTTTTTAAGCGCCGCTTTGAATTCGTGGAGCACAAAGTTGGAACGGACCGCATCTCCTCGTCCCGGCCCCTTTCCCGGAAGTTCAGGATGAGTTAAAGCCTCCAATTTAAAGCCGGTGATCCCGTCAAGCGCACCTTCAATTTGCACGGTATAAGCCGTCTTGTCCGGAACTTTTTCCGTCAATAAAACCGAACCATCGTCCAACACCCGATGCTCTCCGCCGCCCTCCGAAGAAAACGATTTCACCTTCATCGCCTTCCACCCTGGCTGATTCGCGAGCGATGCCTTTGCTAACTTCTGCCAAGCCTGAAATCCGGGTTCGGCAATCTCGCCGAATTGATCCCTCTCGCGCCCCAACTCAGCGATCTCTTCATCAAGCTTCTTCATCTTGTCCTTTTGCTCCTCCGAAAAAGGCAAATCCAAATACGGCCCCACAAAATCATGCGAAACATCCTTCTTGTTTGAAGGCAGTTGAACCTCAAGCGGCGTGTTATTAAAGTAGGCAAAAAGCGAATAGTAATCCTTCATCGTGAAAGGGTCGAACTTATGGTCATGGCACTGCGCGCATTCCAAAGTCACCCCCAACCAAACCGTTGCCGTGGTATTGACGCGATCAAAAACCTGGTTCACCCGGTTCCCTTCCGGGCTCACCCCCGCCTCGACATTGCAGGTGACCGTCCGATGAAACCCGGTCGCCACTTTTTGGCGCAAAGTTGAATCAGGCATAAGGTCTCCCGCCAATTGCTCGATCGTAAATTGATCGTAGGGCATATTTGCGTTCAGCGCATCGATCACCCAATCACGATAGGCCCACGAAGGCCTAAGTTGATCAGCCTGAAAGCCATTCGAGTCCGCGTAGCGAGCCAAGTCGAGCCAATGCCGCGCCCATCGTTCTCCAAACCTCGGAGAAGCCAATAGCCGATCCACTTCAGCCTCATAGTTTTTGCTCTTCGAAAACCTCTCCAAATCTTCCGGTGAAGGGGGCAAGCCAATCAAATCCAATGAAAGCCGCCGCAAGAGGTTCCCCGCCGAAGCAGGTTCTGAATACCCCAACCCTTCCTTCGCCAACCTTCGCAGCAAATAAGAATCCACCGGATTGTTCACCCTCGATTTATTTTTAACCTCGGGAATCCTTCCCCGCTCCGGAGCCACCCAAGCCCAGTGTTCTTCGTACTTCGCACCCGATGAAATCCATCGCATCAAAAGCTCTTTTTCTTTTACGGTGAGGGTCCGCTTGGAATCCAAGGGCGGCATCAACTCCTCCGCATCATTGGAATGAATCCGGGCAATCACCTCACTTTCGTCCGGTTTCCCCGGAACCACGGCCTCCGCAAATTCACCGCCCACCGTTGCCCCTTCAAAAGTATCGAGCCGCAATCCCCCTTCGCGCGATTTTTCATCCGGCCCGTGGCAATGAAAACAATTCTCCGCCAAGATCGGCCGGATCTCGCGATTAAAATCAGGGACTTCTTCCTCCGCATTCAAAAGCCCGCCCTGAATGAGCAAGACGCAGACGAAAACAGCACGAGTGAGCATTGGGAAGAACTACCCCATCCCTGGCGCCAGAGCAAGCCAGCGAAATGATTCCAGGCCCGGCAAGGTCGCTCAATTCGTCTTGGAGCGCGGATCCTGCGAGGCCTTCAACTCAGAGGTGAGTTGCTCGCGAAGTCGCTGAAGCGAACCCGTATAATTTTCGTCCGAGGCAACGTTTCGCAATTGATCTGGATCAACTTTCAAATCGTATAGTTCTTCCTGCGGTCGTTTCGCGAAGGCGAGCCGGGCTTGTGGCGAGCTACGATCCAAGCGCATCGCTTGCTTCGAAGGACCCGGATCGATGTTGTAGGAAAATGCGCCCTCCCCGGTCGGCCAAGGCTGATTTATAAAATCATAGATGGGGGTATGCCCGTCAACCTCTCCGGCATCCCATTGCCCGGGATTAAAATTGCGGATGTAGAGGAAATTTTTATTTCGCAGAGCTCGCGAGGGATGGAGATAACAATGCCGCTCATTTCCCGTCAGCACATGGGTCCGGGTCACCTCCACCTGCCCTGATTTACCTGATCGAAGCAGAGGCAAAAGCGAATTCCCGGTCATCCCCTTCCCTTTGGACACACCACCAGCTTCAAGGAAAGTCGGAGCGAAATCACAAAGACTAACGAAATCGCTCACGACGCGACCGCCTTTTACTTGATCCCCCCACCTCACCGCGAGAGGAACCCGCGTTCCCAGATCATACAGTGTTGCCTTGGCTCTCGGAAAAGGCATACCATTATCTCCACTAATCACCACGATGGTATTGTCCAACTCCCCCATCTTCTCGAGCTTGGCCAGAACCCCACCAACTTCCTGATCAAAGCGCTGAACGCACCAATAGTAGTCAGCCAAATCGCTCCGCACTTCTTTGACGTCAGGAAGGCTCGCTGGCACCTCGATTTGATCCAAATAAATGCCACTCTTCTCCCCGACCCCAAGCTCGTAAGGTCGATGCGGATCACGACCGCCATACCAGAAACAAATCGGCTCGCCATCTTTGCGGGTCTTCAAAAAATCCTCAAAGGTTCTGAATTGCTTACCGAAGGAATCGCGGTTTCTAAATTGATGTTTACTCGGCCAAACGCCCTTTCCATATCGCCCAACTCGATAGCCCGAATGCTCAAGCATCTCGGTGTAGACATCGAACTCCTCGCGCAAAGAGCCGCCAAGGCTATCCCCTTCCTTCAATCGCCAGTGATGCTGACCGGTAAGAATACTGGTCCGACTCGGCGTGCACGATGGAGTAGAAACAAAGGCATTGTTGAACAAGACTCCCTCCCGGGCAATGCGATCAAAGTTTGGCGTCATTACCGTCTTGTCGCCACAGATTCCGGCATGAGGCCACGACCAATCATCTGCCATGAAAAAGACAATGTTCGGGCGCTTATCTTTCTTCACTGCCGCCTCAGCCAGAAGTGGTGGCGCAGGCAAAGCGGCCCACATCTTTTTACTGAGAGTCTGAAGACGCTTCTTCTGATTTTGCCTTTGAGCCAGATTGGTATTTTCCTCCGGGTCATCCTGGTGATCGTAAAGCTCGCGGGCGACCGACTTTCCAGTCCGCCGATCAATCCATTCCACATATCGATAACGGTCAGTGCGCATGGCATACCCCATGAGATCCTTTTTTCCGACACGACGCCGAAACTGACTGAAGGCAGCCTCTTTCACACCGGCCTTGGGATCATTCAATAATGGAACGACACTGTCTCCTTCCACATGCTTGGCAATCGGAAGCCCCGTCAGCTCACAAAGAGTCGGATAGAGGTCCAGGAGTTCGGCAAATGACCTGGTGACTTGCCCATTCCCCTTCGCTTCAGGGGCACGAATGATCATCGGCACGCGGGCATCGACCTCGTAATTACTCTGCTTACACCAACTGTTGTGCTCCCCCAGTTTCCACCCGTGATCCCCCCAGAGCACCACGATGGTATTATCGGCTATCCCGAGCTCTTCCAACTCATCCAAAAGCGCCCCGATCTGGGCATCGATAAAACTCACCGAAGCATAATAGCCATGCTTAAGCTCCCGCTGCTGCGCTTCCGTCAATGACCCGGAACGCGGACTTGGTGTTCCCAGATAATCCATGTAATCGCGCAACTCATACATCGTATTCATCGCGAATCGCGGCGCGTCTTTTGGTAAAGATTGATTGGGCGCGAGAGTAATCTTTTCCCGGTCATAAAGATCCCAATACTTGCGCGGCACCACAAACGGCAGGTGAGGTCGCACAAATCCTGCCGCCAGAAAAAACGGCTCATCCTTCTCCGCCAACTTTCGCATGGATACCAGCGCCTGCCGGGCGATCGCGCCATCAATATGCTCGTGATCCGGAACATCGAGGATTTCGGTAGCTTGCGGACGGATTCTTTTGATCGCAGCCTCGGACTTGCCATCGGCACGCATCTTCTTGCGAAATTCGGTATGTCTCTTCTTTGCCTCTTTGGACCAAAGCTTTGATCCCTTTGGCCAACTATGAGGCTCGCTCCATGAAATATTATCGGGCCATGGGTTATGGAAAATTTTTCCAAAGGAAGCCGCATAATAGCCATGCTTCTTAAAATACTGCGGCAAGGTCACAACATCCGGAATCGTGTCACGAAAACGAATATCAAGAGTCCAGACCTTGGTCGAATCAGGCCTCAACCCAGTCAGCAGGCTCACCCGCGAAGGATTGCACACCGCCAACTGACAATAAGCCCGATCAAAGGTCACTCCCGACTTTGCGAGACGGTCGATATTCGGCGACTTGATTTCCTTCGTTCCATAGCACCCGAGCTCCGGACGCAGATCATCGACCGCGATAAACAAGACATTTGGAGACTTCGCCTTGAGCAGCGCTACAGAAATGAACAAGCCTGCCCAGATTTTGATGAACATTATTTTCAATGTCATGATTCCCTCCACGACCCTAGACAAGGAGCCCTCATTCACGATGCAATTCAGCAGCAGTATAAATTTTCTTGTGCCCCCGCCTTCTCTTCACCAACTTTTGCAACCGCGTTAGTCGAAACCGGATAGAAATCATACGTCCAGTTTTAAAAATAAAGGTGATAGGATGATTTCGCAAAACCTTGAGGTAGGCTCACCAACATAAATTTTGACATCACTTGAGCTTTAACGGTGCCAAGCGCCAGGAAAATTCACATGATCGTTGGGAAAGACTCAATAATCAGCGAGCCGTTTTGGATTGTCGTGTGGCGGTGGATCTGGGACGGTCGCTGCTACATGAAAACTAAATTAACAACACGAATCCTCGTCATTCTTGGATCCCTAATGATCATCGCGGACATGGCAAATTTCTTCCCGGAAAAAGCCGGCACTTATGCGATTGCCGGGGCGGTCCTCGTGGCTGCAGGAATTCTGGTTCGCGCTGATAATTAATTCTGTTAGCGGAGCCTTCTGCTCTCCGCTCTCGGATCGTCTCAACAAAGCACCACATTACTCATCTAAAAAAGAATACCTGGTAGCCTCATGAATCCCGGTTCATTTAAGCTTACATTCGCCACTATGATTCGCAGATAGGATGCATGGCCATTGGATGATATTATGATGGAAAGATGACAAAAGATCCAGAAACCTCAAAGCAAGACACATCGAGCTTTTGGACGCTTCCCAACGTGCTTTGTCTCGCCCGCTTCACGGGATCATTTGTCCTGCTGCCGATCGCCGTGGCAGACATGGCTTATTGGTTCGTGAGTATTTATTTGTTGCTGATCACTTCCGACCTCGTCGATGGCCCCATCGCCCGCAAGTTCCATCAACGGAGTAACACTGGAGCCCACTTGGACAGCATTGCCGACGTCACATTGAATGCGTGCCTACTTGCAGGAGTCGCAATCCTCTGCTGGACGACTTTGCAGCATGAACTGTTTTTGGTAGGACTGGTCATCGGAAGCTATTGCTTCTCGCAGGCTTTTGGGTTCTGGAAATTCCGAAGGCTTCTTTCCTACCACACCTACGCAGCCAAATGCTCCCAGTGGCTTGCGATGCTGGCAGCGGTCAGCCTGATCCTCGACTGGTCCGTATGGCCGCTTCGAATCGCCTGCATCCTTGCCATCTTCGGCAATCTCGAAGCCATCGCGATCACCGTAGCTCTCAAGAAATGGCAGACCGACGTGCTCTCATTCTTTCATGTCTGGCCGCCCCGTTGATTTGGTCTTCGCTCCACCAAGCAGAGGAAGGGAGGACTACGCTGGCCTCGATGCAAGAAAAGCTTCAGGCGAAAGACTTGGCGGCCTGACGGGGTAGCCTTTCCCTCACCCACTCACTTCGATCCATTTGCTTGATGACGAAGTGGGGCTATCGATTGTTATGACATTCTCCCCCGCTGCACTCCTTCTTGTCGTCCCACTTGCGGCTGCCGCGGCCGAGCCCTTTGATCGCCTGACCTTCCACGACGCACCAAAGCCCCTGTCCGGGAAGGCTGTGACCGAAGACTGGCCGCGCTTTCTCGGACCACGCCACGACCTCCATTCCAAGGAGACCCGTCTCCTGAAGTCCCTGCCAACCGAAGGACCAAAAATGGTGTGGGAGGTGACCCGGGGAGGCGGACATGCTCCACCTGTTGTGTCGGGAGATCGCCTTGTGATGATCCATACTTTGGAGGATCGCGAGGTCATCGAATGCCTTCACTCCGAGACCGGCCGTCGTCACTGGAAGTTTGACTACCCCGTCACCTTGGGATCCAGCTACGGAACCAAGGATGCCCCGCGCTCCGGACCCGTGATCGACGGTGATCTGGTCTTCACCGTCGGAGTGCGTGGTGACCTGCACTGCCTTTCCCTGACCACCGGCAAGCTTTTCTGGAAGAAGAATCTCGACGAGGAATACGGCCCCGCCCCCTTCTTCTTCGGGAGGGGTGGTTGCCCCCTCGTCCATGGAGATCAACTAATCGTCAACGTCGGCGGAAAGTTCTGCGTGGGTGGCTTCGAAAAGCGGACCGGCAAACTGATCTGGACTACGAAGCACGACTGGCAGGCCAGCTACGCCTCACCGGTGCCAGCCAAAATCCAAGGCAAGGACCGCGTCCTCGTCTTTGCCGGTGGCATGACCGATCCCCCCGTCGGAGGCCTGCTAGGCATCGACCCGAAAACCGGCAAAGCCGAAAGCGCCTTCCCCTGGCGGGCACGGATGTTCACCTCGGTCAACGCCGCCTCTCCGGTCGTCGTTGGAAATGCCGCCTTTGTGACCGAGGGCTATACCGAGGGCGGAGCCATGATCGACTTCGCTCCCGACGGCAGCACCAAGCTGCGGTGGCAAGCCCGGCAATTTAGCAGCCAATTCACGACCCCGGTCGCCCACGAGGGCTACCTTTACGGAGTCTCGGGCACCGGCGGAACCGAAATGGTCTGTTACGAAATTGCCAGCGGCCGCGAAATGTGGCGGGACGGCCTTGCTCTCGAAAGCGCACGCCTCGGACGGGCCAGCCTCCTCCATATCGACGGCTCCTTCCTGTGCCTGGGCGCCCAAGGGACCCTGCTTTGGCTCGATCTCAGTCCGAAAGGAGCGAAAATTCTCTCGCAAGCGCAGCTCTTCCGGGCACCGGAAACCTGGGGCGTCCCCGTGGTCTCGCGCGGGCTCCTTTACCTTAACCAAAACGCCATGGGCAACCGCCTGGTGTGCTACGATCTGCGCCAATAACCGGGACTCTAATTCCACCAGAAATGCCAAGCTCCGCTGGTCCCATCCCAAGAAAAATCCGTAGAAAGCAGTAAGATTGGAGACTCAGAGCCAAGTAATCTCTACTGGTGGCTTCATCAAAATATACCGACAGCATCCGATATGCTGAATGAACAGAAAAGAGATTGCGCTGGACTTGCCCTTGGGCAGTCGCCTCGCAAGGGACGCAACTTGATCATCACTTCCGGCCTGATGCTAATGACGCTCGTGTCGTCCTTGGCCGGGGAACCGAAATCTCATTCGAGCACTTGGGCTTTTCATCCGCCGCTGGCAGCAGTGGCACCGGACGTTAAGAACGCTGACTGGCCCCGAAGCCCGATCGATTCCTTCACTCTGGCGAAACTTGAAGAAATTGGCTTGGCCCCGGTGGCCGATGCCAGTCGCGCCACGCTTGTTCGCCGTCTCTATTTTGACCTCCTAGGACTGCCACCAACTCCCGATCAAATCAAGGCGGTTGTAGATGACGCATCACCAGGCGCCATTGCCAAGCTGGTTGACGAACTGCTGGCCTCACCGCGTTTCGGCGAACGCTGGGGGCGGCATTGGCTCGATGTCGTTCGCTTCGCCGAATCAAGTGGCAAGGAGTTCAATTTTTCCTATCCCCATGCCTGGCCTTACCGCGACTACGTGATCGATTCTTTCAACGCTGACAAACCGTATGATCAGTTTATCCGGGAGCAGGTTGCCGGAGACCTTTTGCCCGGAGCTCCAAACGAATCAGCCAAAGATCTCGAAGATCGACTGATTGCCACCAGCCTCTTGTCATTCGGAACCAAGCGTCATAATTCCGGCGGAATGGCCTACCGTATGGAAATCGTGGATGATCAAATCGACGTCACCACCCGCACCTTTCTTGCCCTCACCGTCTCGTGTGCGAAGTGCCATGATCACAAATTTGATCCTATCCCGACCAAAGACTACTATTCCTTGGCTGGTATTTTCCTCAGCACTGAACCTCTGTATGGTACCATCAAACAGAAGTACAGCAACAATCCAACCGATCTCCTTCCAATTGGTTCAAATGGTGCGGAATTACATACTGCCGCTGAAGCTTACGAAAAGAAAATCGATGTCACTAAGAAGCTCAGGGATGAGAAAAAAGCCGAACTGACAGAAGCTGAGGAGGCCACGAAAAAATCAACCCCGAAGGCAATTGCCAAACCTGACGCAAAGGCTACCGAAGCCGGAGCTCCCGAAAAACCAGGAGAAGAAAAAGAAACAGCGGAGGCCAAAATTGCCAGACTCAAGGAAGAACTTGCGCCTATTGAAGCTGCCCTTGCAGAGTTGGAAAAGAACCGTCCGCCACGACCGACCTACGCGATGAGCGCCCGGGATCGACCAGAGCCTGCCGATACGAAGATCGCGATCCGCGGGGAACTCGGTGCGCCGGGCGAAATTGCCCCGCGCGGGTTTCCATCCGCCATTCCGGTCCCTGATGTGCCCGTCATCGACCCCAAGCAGAGTGGTCGGCTGCAGTTGGCCCATTGGATGGCAAGCCGCAACAATCCCCTGCCCGCCCGGGTCATGGTCAATCGCATTTGGCATCACCTCTTCGGTCGTGGCTTGGTCGATTCCGTCGACAATTTTGGAGCAACAGGCACTCCTCCCAGCCATCAGAAATTACTCGACACCCTGGCCGTTGAATTCATGAACGAAGGATGGTCGCTCAAGCAGATCATTCGAAAAATCGTAATCAGCAGAACCTATCAACTCAGCTGCACAAACAATGAGCAGGGCCAAAAGATCGATCCGGAGAACCGCTTGCTCTGGCGCTCGACTCCTCGTCGTTTGTCGGCAGAAGCAATTCGAGATGCCATCCTCGCGGTCAGTGGCCAGCTCGACCTCGAACCGCCAGTCGGGTCAAGCGTCACCAGCCTGGGAGATCAATTGGTGCGCGGCGTAGACACTGCGAAGCTGCAGCCGCCCAGTAATCACCGTAGCGTCTATTTGCCGGTCATCCGGGACTATGCCTCAGAACTCTTTGACCGCTTCGACTTCCCGTCCTCCAGCCTGGTCAGTGGAAAGCGAGCCGTGACTGAAGTCCCCTCCCAGGCACTGTTTCTTCAAAATTCCCAATTTGTAGCCAAGCAGGCAAAACATGCGGCCAAACGTCTTCTCACAGCCCCCTCGGCGAAGGATGACCACAGCAGGATCGACCTTGCCATCCAATGGGTCTTTTCACGATCAGCCACCGCGGAGGAAAAGAGGGGCGCATCCGCGCTCCTTGCGCTGACGCGAGACAGCACTGCAGAGATTGAAGACCGCGATGAGAGAGCCTGGTCGACCCTTTTTCTCTCATTGTTTTCAACCGCTGAATTCCGCTATCTGGTCGATATTGAATAATAAGATGAATCCCGTACAAAAACCCATCAATCTCTCGCGCCGTCACTGGCTCAAACTTGGCTCGGGTGGATTTGGTTCACTTGCCATGGCAGGACTGAGCGCCGGGCAAAGCATGGCGGGAAGAAGATCTCCCGCCGGACCCCATTTCGCCCCGAAGGCCAAGCGAATCATCTTCCTCTTCATGAACGGCGGGCCGTCCCAGCACGACATATTTGACTACAAGCCGGAGCTCTTCGCGAATGACGGCAAGGAAGGGAAAAAGAAAAAAACGCTCATGGCCCCAAGGTGGGACTTCGCGCAACACGGCGAAAGCGGCCTGTGGATTTCCGAACTCATGCCACACGTCGCCAAGCAGGCCGACAAACTGTGCGTCATCAACAGCATGCAAACGGACAGTAGCGCCCATCCGCTGGCCATCCCGATGCTGCACACCGGGAGTTTCCAGTTCGTTCGGCCTTCACTCGGCTCGTGGGTCTTGTATGGCCTCGGAAGTTCAAACGAAAATCTTCCCGGTTATGTCACGATCAAACCGACGCGCACCTTCGGCGGACCGTCGAACTATGGGAACGCCTTCCTGCCCAGCGCCTATCAAGCCACCCGCATCGGCTGGGAAGGACGACCGATCAAGGATGCCAAAATTAAAAACCTGAGCGGACACGGAGACGGGGCGGATATTTCGGATGAGATCCTGAACTTCACCCAATCGTTGAATCGGGATTTGCTGCAGCGCAGTGGTGGCAACCCCAATGTCAAAGGGGTTATCGATTCGCTTAAGCTCAGTCGCAATATGCAAGAAGCAGTCCCCCAAGTCATCGATACCGCCAGGGAATCCAAGGAGACTCTGGAACTCTATGGCATCGGCGGAAAACGAACCGATGACTTTGGTCGTCAGTGCCTTATGGCCCGTCAGCTGGTCGAATCGGGCGTGCGCTTTGTGGAAGTGGCCAGTAGCGGCTGGGACCATCACACCGGGATTGAGACCGGTCTTCCACGAAAGTGTGAGGCAGTCGACCAACCCATTGCCGGGCTCCTGAACGACCTCGAGCGCCGCGGCCTCTTGGATGACACCCTCGTCTTTTGGGGTGGTGAATTCGGACGTCAACCGGTGTCACAACTCCTCAAAGGTCAAAGCAATCCCGGACGGGATCACAATGCCGAAGGCTACACCGTCTTTATGGCAGGTGGTGGCGTACGCGGTGGCATGGTCCATGGAAAAACAGATGAACTCGGCTACGAAGCCGTGGAGAACAAAGTCCATCTGCATGACTTGCACGCAACCATGCTCCACCTGATGGGCCTGGACCACACCGAACTCACCTATCGCTATGGCGGCCGCGATTTCCGCCTCACCGATGTTCACGGTCAAGTGGTGCACGATCTCTTTGCCTAGCCTAGCGGCCAGAACTTTCCGGGCAAAGAAATCGCGGCGGGCTACGCCAGCAACTCGGGCATCACCCCATTGCTGTCAGCAAACGACTTCACCGGGATCCCGGCCTGCCGCAACATCGTGAATTGGAGGTTGGCCAGGGGGACGGAATCGTCAAAGCGTTGGTAGGTTCCGGGCTGAAAACCCATCCCTTTTCCACCTGCCAAAATGAGTGGGTAGTTCTTGTTGTTATGGGTCGTGCTGTTGCTGCACCCGTAAAGAATCGCACTTTGATCAAGGAGCGAACGGCTGCCATCCGGAGTGGCCGGGGTTTCGCGCATGCGTTGCAGGAAGGTCGCAAAGCGAGTAGCCAGGAACCGGTCCCATTTGCCAAGCGGTTCTATTCCGTCGGGCTTGTTCCAAGCATGGCACAGGCCGTGCAAATTCTTGCCAAGACCGAGGAGCTGCGGAAATTTTCCGCTCAAAGAGGAAGCATCTCCCATGCTCCCGATTTGGTAGGTGGCCACCCGCGTCGAGTCCGTGCGGAAGGCGAGATAAATCAGCTCAAACATTGTCGAGATGTAATCCTCCGGCACCTGCGAGTCCGAGTCGAGCTTGAGGCGCTCACGGTCGGCATCCGTCAACTCGGGTTTCGGCCGGTCGATCCATGCCTGCGAGCGCTCCACGCCTTGCTCAACCTGACGCACCGAGTCGAGGTATTCGTCGAGCTTTTCCTGGTCGGCCTTGCCCAGGCGACGACGCACGTTGCGGGCATCCTCAAGCACAAGGTCAAGCAGATGGTCGGCACTTTGCAGTCGGCGCCGGCCAAGGGCGCTTCCATCATCTCCGGCTCCAAAGAAGCGCTCGAAAATTTGCCGGGGCTGGTTGAGAGCCGGGATCGGACGACCGTGGACATTGTAGGAAAGGGTACTCGAACGCGTCGGCTCTCCGACTCCCCCATCCGTAGACATCACCAACGAGTTGAAGCGGGTCTGGCCCGAGAGGTGGTCGGCAGCCACTTGATCCATCGACTGCACATTGCGAAGACCGCGGGCCAGGAGATGGCATCCGGTCAGGAAAGTGTCCCCACTGTCGTGGCCACCGATCTTTCGGACTTCCGGATGGGAAAGCCCGCCGAGAAACGAGATCTCGTCGCGTACAGCCTCGAGCGGCTCGAGCGACTTGGAAAGGCAGAAGTCGCGCCCCTCATTCTCGGGGAACCAGCTCCACTCCGACTTTCCACTGTCCTTGGGAGGCATGGACACGCCAAAAGGAAAATAAATTGCCGCGAGCCGACGCGGTGCAGCTGCGGCCTGCTTCGCGGAGACTCCCATACACTCAAGAATGGGCAGGGCGAGGGCAGCGCCGCTTCCACGCAGGAAAGTGCGACGGCTTAGATTCCAGGGCTTCGACAAAGGCATACCAATTCTGGATACGACTACTTGCTGCGAAACATTTCACTGGTCACCAAGGCCTCGACTAGATCACGCAGGCGGAGGTCGCTGGCGATAAACGCTCCAGTGAGTGACGTAAGCGCCGCTTCGTCCTCCAGTCCCAGTGTCCGGCCAAGTCCGTATGTGGCCACCCGCTTGACGAGAGCCCGTGCGAATTGCTCCTCGCGATGACCCAGCAAATAGCGCTTGAGCTCCGCCGCGCCAGTCAGTTCACGGCCATCGGGCAGCTTGGCCCGCGCGTCGACTGGGAGAGTGATCTTCTTCCGCCCGTCGGCCAATCGCACAACCTTGCTGCGCCACTGACCGATGGCATCGTATTCCTCAAGAGCATGCCCCCACCCATCGATTCCCCGGTGGCAGTCGGCGCATGCCTCATCCTTCAAGTGCACCGCGAGCTGTTCCCGTATGGAAAGGCGGGCAAAATTCGCATCCGCAGTCTTGAGCTCGGGGACATTCGGTGGAGGAGGGTCGGGCGGGTCACCCAGAATGCGATCACGCAAAAAAACAGCCCGTTTGATGACGTTCGAATCCTCCCCGGTCGAAGCACCGGTCAGGATGGCGGCCTGAGTAAGCAATCCCCCGCGCCGGACTCCTTCCTCACCTGTCAGAGACACCCGCTGGAACTCGCGGCTCCGCACGCCCTGAATTCCGTAGTGCCGGGCCATGCGGTCATTGAGCATGGTAAAGTCGGAATCGAGGAAATGCCGCGCGCTCAAATTGTGGCGCAAGATTTCCTCGAAGAAATTTTGGGTTTCCCGTTTCATGTCTCCCACTAACTCGCGATCAAACCCGCGATAGAGTTTCTCGTTGATCACGATCCGCTCGGCCGCCTCAAGGTCGAGCCACTGACTCGTGAACTGCACGACGAACTCTTCCGCGCGGGGATCGGCAATCATTCGGCTCACCTGCGCTCGGAGCGTTTCATCGTCTAGAAGTGCCCCACTGGCCGCGGCGGCCGTGAGTTTATCGTCAGGCATCGAACTCCAAAGGAAGTAGGACAAACGTGCCGCGAGCTCGTAGGCGTCAAGAGGCCGGGCTTCCTGTGAGTCTGGTTCGAGAAGGAAAAGAAACGACGGCGAAACAAGCGCAAGTACGAGAGTCTCGCGAATTGCTTCCTCGAAGGCGGGAGATTCAGCGCGTCGTGTTTTGAAGAAACTCACGAGACGTTCGACTTCGTCCTTGCTCACCGGACGACGCCACGCCCTCGGCAGAAACCGCTGCACAACTTCGCGCACATAGGCCGGCTCATCGCGCTCTCGCAGGTCGCTTTCGAACAGAATGCGCCTGTGCGTTGCAGGCGGCCAGCTCTCAAACAAGGGCCCTTCAAAATCGAGCCACTCGACCTCAACCTGACCGGGGTCAGACGCAACCGAGACAACCAACCCGGGAAACTTCCCCTGACCACGTACCGGCAAAGGAAAGTTGGCGAGGCGGCTCACAAACTCGAGCTCCTGCCATTCGCCGCCAGGCAGGTCACACTCAGCGAGCACGCGTCGCATTTGCAGAGTGTCAGGACGATAGCCAACCATCAGCCGCATGTGGGGAATTGGTGCATCCTCCTTCCCAACGATTCCTCGTACTCGCAAGCGCACACGGAATACCCCGTCATCCGGATAGTCCTTCTTTATGCGCACGACGAATTCCTGCTTCCCGCCCACCAGGTTCGCCCCCTTGATGCCCTTCACCCATTTTTTTTCAGTCGATTGATCGAAGCGGTGAATGAAGACAGGCGGCTCGGAATCAGCCACGATCGCACGATCAATCGCCTTCCGGGCGGCAGACAAATAATACTCCAATTGAATCGCGGTCATCTGAAGCGCGCTTCCATTGTTCCTCATACCATCTTCCGAGACCGCATCGGGAGGGAAATCGGTCGTGTAAGAAACATCGATCCCCAGCAGATCTCGCATCGTGTTCTGGTATTCGACCCGATTGAGCCGCCGCACGACCACGCGCCCGCCGTTTCCCTTCCGCGCCCGGTTCGCCTCCTCGATCGAGCCCTTCAACCAGTCCAGCAAGACCCGCCGATCTTTCGCCGGTAATTTGGGCTCATCATCGGGTGGCATCTCGCCAAGTTGCAGGACGTTCTGCACCTCATGCCAGTTCTCGGCTGCCCGCCGGTCGGTCACTAGATCGCGAGAGAGAGTATCAAGCCGAAGCTTTCCCTTCTGCTTCTCGGCTCCGTGGCAATCAAAGCAATGACGGACAAGAATCGGGCGCACCTCCCGCTCGAAGTCAGGTTTGGCCTCCGCCCTCATCGCTGTCCCAAGAACCGCGACCACCCACCAGACAACCACATGTAAACGGACCAGGATCGGTCGAAATCGGAGTAATCGGGTTGGCATCTGGTCCATGGAAAAAGCGACTAATGGTAGCTACGTGAGCTCGCACGCCTCCCTATCGCACCGTAGCATTACAACCCAATAGCGGTGATGCCGATCTTTCCAAGCAAACCGGGTTGTGCGTCGCGATATCATCGAGATCTGGTGGAAATCCGACACTGTGAGCATTCAGAAAAAGGCGATCCCCAACGAGCGAACTCACTGGGGATCATTTGGTGGAGGCGACGGGAGTTGAACCCTTCCCTTTTCATTACAAGTAAAACGTTTCGGCGTTTTTTAGACCCAAACACCCGGGAAACACACAGATTTTTTCAAAAAATGGGACCTCTCACCCCTGTTTTGGAACACCGCCTCGACACTTCTCTTGAGGCCGAATTTACCCTGCCGATTGTTCAAATTCCTTCTCGAACATGAGCAAGATTTCTCATCCTTTTCAATCCATCGTGGGTCAGTTTTCAAAACGGAGGTAATTGGAGGTAATTGGATGGTGTTGAAACAAACTTTGAGGTAAACTGCGTCATGCGGATTCCACTGCCACCCGATCTTCAGCCAACGAACGAGATGCTGAGACTGATCGGTTCCATCGAAGAATTTAAGGGCGAGTGGCGCGCCCTCGGTAGCCTCGATCCCGACACCCTGCGTTCACTTCGAAGAATCGCTACCATCGAGAGCGCCGGTTCATCAACCCGCCTCGAGGGAGCCAAGCTCAGCGATTCAGAAGTCGAGGGACTTCTTGGTGGTCTCGGCAAAGAATCATTCCAGTCACGCGATGAACAGGAGGTCGCTGGCTATGCTTATGTCATGGATTCGATCCAGACGGCTTGGAGCGACCTTCGCATCGCGGAGAGTATCCTCCTCCAATTACATCGTGATCTGCTCCGCTACAGCGACAAGGACGAGCGACACCGTGGCCAGTGGAAGTCGCTCGACAACCATGTCGCGG
>CBFHQJ010000005.1:0-86973 GCA_965657795.1 Akkermansiaceae bacterium | reverse complement strand
TTAGACACTTTCTGGAGGCCGTCACATCGAAAACATGGGGCAAATCAGTCAAGTTTTCCCTAGCTGGATGACCCTGAAGCCTGACCGTAGCGATCATCCTGATCGCACTTGCGTTCGCGGCTCCGGTGACCCTGGCTGCCATTGTCGCGCGTGATGAGCCAGCGATTATTCAAGTGAAGACCGTCGTGAATCCAGACAACGGGCACACGTATCATCTGATCTCTGGTGAGGCCACCTCCAACAACCCGCTGGGTGGAGTGACTTGGAGTGCGGCGGACGCTTACGCGAAATCGCTTTCCTCGGACGTGACTCTGTCAGGCTTGGTTTCGATCAACAATGCGGCAGAGCAAAACTGGTTAATCAATCAGTTCCCGTCGACCCACTCGGATCAAGGTGAGATGCACCAAGTGATTTGGATTGGCCTCAATGATCGTCATGACGAAGGAGTTTATTGTTGGGAGAATGGCGAAAAGGTGGAGCACACAAACTGGGCCGCGAATCTGCCTAACGATTTGGATGGACGTGAAGATTTCGTGTATCTGACCAATACCTCAATGTTTGATCCCTTCATTCCGCATGGAACTTGGAATGATTACCATGACGAGTCGTCGTTCTTCGGGGCGATGCCCTTTTCGGCCATTATCGAGGTCCAATCGATTCCTGAGCCTTCTTCGGCGCTCCTGCTACTTCTGTCGGTGACTGCCTTTTTGCGCCGCCGCCGCTAAGTGCGCGTGTCAGTCGCCCGCTACTGCAGGGTTCGATCAAACGGACTCATGTCGGGAAGGATATTTCGCTTGGGCGATTACGGGCGGGTGGTAGCTTTTCCCGGTGATAAAGGGTATTCGTTTGGCGTTCCTTGTCTTGCTTTGCGTTCGGCTTGAAGCAGCGATTTCGATTGAGTGGAATAGTGATTTGAATGCTGTTAACCGGCAGCGCGACGGAGTGACATCACTCGATGACCAGTTTGAATTTCTGGTTGGGGCTTTCGAGGGGATCACTCCGGATGTTGATAATCTGGAGGAGTGGGAAGATGCTTTCCGTCCATTTGGGACGGCAATTTACGCCGTTGATAATCAACGATTTTCCAATGCGAAGACCCTGACAAGTAACGCTCCTCCATTTACCACAAGTGCCCGGGCTTACATCTGGGGAAGAAACGGGACGTCATCAGGCTCCGAATGGATTCTCATTGGGAAGCCGAGTTGGACCTGGCCTTCCGCAAATCCGGGGGGCCCTCCTCCTTTCCCGATTCGTTGGCTCGTCGCCAATGCCGTGGAAGAAGACGACGTGATCCTGGGCTCGGTGGAAGAGGGAGGATTTCACATGCAAACCGCTGCGGTGGAATTGGTCCTGTCCTACGATGCATGGGCCGCTTTGAATTTTGAAGGGGGAGAAGATGGCGGCGCGACGGGAGATTTTGATTCGGACGGTCGCTCCAACTTTCTCGAGTACGCACTTGGGAGTGATCCCAAAGCGAGCGACGGCCCCTTTTTTACTCCAATCAATACCGACCGGGAGATCGAGGTGACGAGAGCGCCCGGTCGTCAAGTGGAGTGGGTTCTTCAGAGTAGCAACGACCTGACGAACTTTGTCGATATGTCCGATGGTTTTGAGGTGACGGTCGATGAGCCCGGGCGTCTTGTCTTTAAGATTTCACCGGACCCAACGGCTCGAAGGTTTTTTCGTATTAAGGCAGTCCCGGCCGGTTAGCCGGCGACTACTTTTGATTCCAAAGCGGGTATGGATCGTGGTGACGTTCCATTTCGTTTTTGAGGAGTGTTTCCATCTCGGCAAGCTTTTGGGCATGCGCCGGATCGTTGGCCAGATTACAAAGCTTTGGATCCTGCTTGCCGTGTTGGACTAGAAACTCGTTGGGGTTGTCCTTGAGGTTGAATAATTGGGTCTCCCGAACTGCGCCGTCGAGAACATCAAATTTCACGAGCTTCCAATGCCCTCGACGGACCGACCTCATGCCCGGCTTGGTTCCGCCGGCGTAAACTCCGAAGAGGGTGTCGCGGACGGTCTTTTTTTCTCCGGTGAGGACGGGTTTGAAGCTTTTGCCTTCATTCGTTTTTGGAGTCTCAAGTCCGGCCAGATCGCAGAGGGTGGAGAGAGTGTCCATAAGGTAGATGTTTCCCTGCACCCGACCTTTTTTTACTCCGGGGCCTTTGACGATAAAAGGAACGCGCCAGGTGTGCTCGTAGAGATTTTGTTTTCCTTGAAGTCCGTGACGACCGATGGCCATGCCGTGGTCGGAGGTGTAGACAATGTAGGTATTATCGAGTTCTCCCATCGCTTCGAGTTTCTTGAGAACGCGACCGATCTGAATGTCGATGTTTTCAGAGCAGGCAAATTCGCGGCCCAGCTCATTGCGAATGGTTGCTTCATCTCGCTTGTCCCAAACTCCGGGAACTTTCACTTCATCACGAAGTCCGGGATGTCCGTGTGGGAAGGGGTGTTTTTCGAGGTAGTTGACGGGGAGCTTTGGCTGTTTTGGATGCAAAGCGGGAAGGGAGTTTTTATCGCGGTGATTCTTGGCGCCGTATTTCGCAAGGAGTTCGGGCTTTCCATTTCGCTCGTCGTGCGGGTGTGAGAATCCAAAGTAGATCAGGAAGGGTTCATCGGCCTTTTTGGTCTCACGGGTGTTAAGGTATTCCATTACTTGCTTGCCGTGCCAGTGGGATCCGGTTTCGTCAGTTTCTCCGCGTTTTGTGGCATCTTTAACGACCTTAAATTTTCCGTTGGCGACACTGTAGCTGTTCCCTCGTTTGCAGGTTCGCATGGTGTCGTAGCCGCCCATGTTGAAGGCCTCGGGAAGAGTGATCGGCAGAGCTGAATCCGGCTTGGGTTGGTTTTTACCAGTCTTCTTGCGGGATTTCATGGGGATATTCCAGACACTTTGGCCCGTCATGATCATAGTGCGTGAGCAGGTGCAAACAGCCCCGCTCCAAGAGCCCATGTGGTAGGCCCCGTCAAAGACCAGTCCATCTTTGGCGAGGGCATCGATGTTTGGTGTGTCGAGGGGTGATTTTGGGTCGTAAACCTTGAGGTCAAAAGGCGATTGGTCATCGACGATGATGAAAAGGAAGTTGGGCTTCTTGCCGAAGGCCAAGGAGGTCAATGCAAACAAGAGGGCAAAGGTCTTCATGCCCGAGCGTAATCCAATTCCTGATCTCTCTGCGAACACAAAAAGAATCGAGAACCACGGTAGCTTGTTTGTCGTAGTTGCCAGGGGCAAGAGGATCACTTCGACCGAATCTCCCTGTTTATTGAAAACCCTCTATTGGGCAGGGGAGCCGGGGTTGGTCGGCTGCGAAAAATCACCGGTCAACAAAGTGGTATCTTCGGATTGGAAGTGGTAGCCGTCGATGTCGACGGACCATTTGGCGTTGGAGTGTCCCTTGCCGTGGGGTTCATGGACAAAGTGGACCTTGATGCGTGTGCCTTTTTGCACGTGCACGGTTTCGCCGATGGCGAATACGGTCCGTCCCCAATGTGTATCCGGGCAGGCCGGAGCGTTGGAGAGTTCCACGCTGCCCGCAGACATCGTTTCAAACCACGCCGCCAAGACATTGATTTCGCCTTCGCAATCAGAGACGAATTCGAGCTTTGCCTCAAAAATCCCATTGGACCGGGCCACGCTGCAGGTATGGCTATCGACGGTCCACATTTGCTGGGGTTCGCAGGCCAAATCTTCTGGTTTGATGTGATGGCAGCTGGGCTCGGTGCGGCGCTGTGAGTCATCGCCCACGACCGAGAGATCCACGCCATAGGGTCGACTATACCAGAACTCAATATCGTCCTGGAGATACTCATCGTAAGCCGGAGCCATCCAGGCTGTGGTCGTGCCGGGAATCATCACTCCGTTGGGCTTGAGCCAGCGGTCCCGGGCCTGGATCACAATCGGAAGGAGATTTTCATCAACGCCATACCCGCCAAGCCATTCGGACACGATGACATCGACCTTCTCGGGCAGATCCAGAGCCTCCATTTCCCCCTGAATCACGGTGATTCGGTCACTCAGACCATTCGTGGAAATGATTTCACGGGCAGCCTGAGCCACCGGTGATCGCTCCACTGCGTAGACATGTTTTGCTCCGGCCTGGGCGGCAAATATGCTGAGGATCCCGGTGCCGGCACCGATGTCCAAGACCACTGAATCGGGCGTCACCACCTCGAACAAGGCCTCGCGAAAAGCCCGGCAGCGAACTCCATCTTGCAACATTGATCCATGATTAGAGAGGTCCCGGTAACTGATTTCAATGGCCATAGAGCAGTGCTAGGGCTGGGGGATTGCTTTTTCAACACTTTCGTTCGGCTGAGGGTGAAAATCGCGATCAGGAAAATTTGCCGAAGATGCAAAAACTGTAGCGAGCGGGTCGGGGCAGTGACGGCTCTCAACGCCAAATGTGGCCAGGGAATTTTTTTTGCAAGGCGGGCCGATACTTCTTCCAGTCCTTGGTCAGAAAGCGGGGCCAGTCGCTGGTGCTGGCGATCTTTTTTCCGTTTGGATCACAGAGGATGAGGGTGACCGGAAGGTTTCCTTCACAAAGAGTGGGGTGCTCTACGAGGGCCCAGCACTCGAGGATCCTAACCGGAGCTTCCGGGACACCGTTGAGATAGGAAATTTTAACGGGCTTTTTGTCCTGCCAAGGAAGAGAAAGAGGGAGGAGTTCGTCGAGCCAACTGATTTGGCCTTGTTCCAGATGATGGTGAAAATTTTTTAAAAGAGGGGTTGCCTGAGCTTCCTTGACGAGCGTGAGCCCTTTGAAAGCTCGAGCCAGGCAATCGGTGATGGCGACCTCGTCGAAAGGTTTGAATTCGAGTTCCGGCAGGTGGGTGTGGACGAGGTTCACACGGGCCATGAATTGTTTTAGCCGGTGATCGATGAGCGGAAGGTCGAAGGCTCCGTTGCGCTGGGCCACTGCGAGGCAGCGCCCGCTGGCAATTGGATCGAGATCGTTCTGTTGGGCTTTTTCTTCGATGACGAGGTCGAGGAAACGGACTTGTTTCGTCGCGGCTACACGCTTGTTTTTGGAATCGAAGATGTGTTCCAGGGTCGTGCTTAAGTGCTGTGGAAACATTTCGGCAATCCAGGAGGGATCCACGGAGGTGGCGAGACTGAGTAGTGTCAGTGGTTTGGGGCCACGGCCGGGCACTTGATGGAGGTTGGCCGCGACAAAGTACGGGGAATCTTGAACAACGCTTTCGCGGACAAGACGTCCTTCCCTTTGTTCCGTGAGGTCACAGTCGGGCTGGTCGGTGTCACGCCTTCTTGCAAGTTGATCAATAAAGCCGGCCATGAGGCAGCACCGGAGTGACACCTCACCACCTGTTTGTTCGCTTGACTTTTCGTAAAGGCCCTGTTGGCGGGATGAGTGAAGGATTTGTTTGTAAGTTTCATCGACCTGACGAGCGACCTGGGCGTTGATGCCGTGGCTCCGACAGCGGTTGAAGCTAAAACGGTTTTCTTTGGCAAAATCATAGGCTCGTATCAAGGTGATGAAATCAGAGTCATCACTCTCTTCGAATATTTCGCGGGTTTGTTGATCTTGATTGCGGGAGAGCAGGTCCCGCCCGCTCACCAGAGCTGCGCAAAGTGCGGCATCGGGCACGCAATTACGTTTGCTGGCTTCGATGATCATGCGGGAGTAGCGCGGGTGCATCGGGAGACGTAGCATTTGGCGGCCGATGTTAGTGAGTTCGGAGTCAAGCAAGGCTCCGAGCATAGTGAGGAGGCGCTCGGCTCGTTCGACGGCTTGGGTATCGGGTTTGTCCAGCCAGTCAAAGTTCACCGCTTTTCGGATACCGAGCGAGTGAAGTAACAGGACGACTTCGGAAAGATCGCTGCGCTGGATTTCCGGAGTGTTTCTCTCATCGCGGCTCTTCTGCCCAATCCCGGTCCACAATCGGTGGCAGGTTCCGCGGGCCGTTCGTCCTGCGCGGCCCTTCCGCTGGTCCGCGCTGGCCTGACTAATGGGTTCGAGTTGAAGGGTTCCGATGCCGCGCTCGGCATCGTAGCCAGCGATGCGGGCGACTCCGCTGTCGACGACGTGGCGGATGCCATCAATGGTGATACTGGTTTCGGCAACATTGGTCGCGACGATCACTTTGCGGAGTGGGTTTGGGGCAAAGGCCCGATCTTGCTCCTGGGGCTCCAGGGCTCCATGGAGTGGGATGCAGGCGACCTGTTCATTGGTTCTGAGGTTGCGCAGTGCCTCAAGGGTTCCTTGGATTTCGCCGCGTCCGGGCATGAAAACGAGGATGTCGCCTTCGTCGCGATCATTGATGATGCTTTCGACCGCGTCTGCCGCTTGGATGGTGATGGGGCTCTGATCGGGAAGGGGGAGGTAATTGACCTCGACCGGGAAGCTCTGTCCTTCGGAAACGAGGACGGGGCACTGTTCAAAATATTCGGCGACTGGTTCTGCATCGAGGGTGGCGGACATCACGATCACCGCCAGGTCAGGCCGCTGCTCTTTTTGGAGATTCTTGACCAAAGCGAGGGCGACATCGCTGAGGAGGTTTCGCTCGTGAAATTCATCAAAAACGACGGCACCAACTTTGGAGAGCTGTCGGTCATCTTGTAGCCAACGCAGGAGGATACCCTCGGTGACGAAGCAGATCCGGGTGGCCGGGCCGGTGCGGTCATCGAAGCGGATTTGATAGCCCACTTCATCACCTAATTTGACATCGCGCTCCCAGGCGACTCGAGTGGCCACGGAACGAGCGGCGACCCGACGAGGTTGCAAGACGACGATGAGTTTATCTCCGCCTATTTTTGCATCCCGCAACATTTGCGGGACTTGGGTGGTCTTTCCCGATCCTGTTGGCGCGACGAGGACAAGACGATTCCCGCCTTGTAAAGTGCACAGGATGTCATCGTGAATTTTCCAGACGGGGAGGTCAGGAGAAGTGGAGTTTTTCAAGGCGCAGTGAAGGAGAGAGTTTGGAGTGTTTGACGATCAGGTTGTTTTGAGATTAACAATCTATTGTGATTCGAAATATACATTCTTTCCGGCGATCCAAATCGTTTGGAAAAATTTAGAGAGGCATAGCGATGATGCTCTTGTTGCTTTGCGGAGTGACAACGCTTCACGGTTCTGTTGTATTCCGTGCTGGATCCATCTCACCCCCGAACGATCATTGGTCTTTTGGGATGGATTCATGGGTGGATTTTGGAGGGGGCATTGCCACCTATCGCGAGAATCCTGATTTCGAGTTTGAGGATCCAGGTTTGTTTGTTTTAGCAACCGCCGGAGAGTTGTCGGTGGAGGAGATCCTGCCGGACCGCTTGGGCACAAGTTTTCTTGGTGATGCGGGGGCCAGCTATTCTTTCCGAGCTATGACGATCATTGAATACCCTGCCACCACGATGGGGCTGAGGGTTGATGGAGACCCAGGGGCTTGGACCTTTAGGTTGTGTGGATATGATCTATCGAGTGGTGTGGAGACGTTCGCAGTATTCGATACCCGGAATCTCGAAGAACCTGGTTGGGTCGAGTGGGCGGTCGATGATGGCTATATCACAACCTTGGAAATTTCGAACGAAGGCACGGAGAGAGTCGATCCGCTTTTAATCGATTCTCTCTATGTGGGTGACTTTTTAGGGGATACCATTCCAGAGAGTGGTCAGATCCTGTTCCTTTCGCTCGGTGTTTTGCTGACCGTTGGTCGGCGAAAGCGGAATTTTTCGGTTACTTCACGCGCGGGCGGAAGTCGGCTTTTGTTTTGACGCTGGTGGTGGTGCGCATTTTGGTTTTCCACTCCTTTGGCTTCTCTTCGAGCACGGTGGTGTCGCCATAGCCTTTCTGTAATTTGAGGAGCTGTTTGCGAACTTGCTCGATGAGTTCCTTTTTCTCGGGGTTGCCGTAAAGGTTTTTTAGCTCATCGGGATCGGTCTTGAGGTCATAGAATTCCCATTCACCAAACTCATAAAAGTTGATGAGTTTGTAGCGGTCGGTGCGGATGCCGTTGTGGCGGGGAACCTGGTGGTAGGAGGGATACTCGTAGTAATGGTAGTAGATGGACTTGCGCCAATCGTCCGGCTTGTTGCCTTTGAGAAGAGGGACGAGCGAGGCACCTTGCATGTCGTCGGGAGTTTTTGCGCCGGCCATGTCTAGGAAGGTCTGGGCGTAATCGAGATTCTGGACAAGGTCGGTGTTGCGTGATCCGGGCTTGATGACGCCGGGCCATGAAACGATGAGGGGCATCTTCAAGGATTCTTCGTACATCCATCGCTTGTCATACCAGCCATGGTCACCGATATAGAAACCCTGGTCGGAAGAGTAAACAAAGACGGTGTTGTCGGCGAGGCCCTGGTCCTCGAGGGCCTTGCGAAGGCGGGCGAGGTTTTCATCGACACCCTTGATGGCGCGGAGGTAGTTCTTGGCGTAACGTTGAAACTTCCAGCGGACGAGGTCGCGACCGGTGAGCTTGGCTTCGCGGAAGGCCTTGTCCTTTGGTCCGTAGGCAGCGCGCCAGATTTTGAGTTGCCCGGGCGTCATGCGCTTCATGTTGTTCCAGGCGGAGCGGTCTTGGCTGGGCTCACGCTGTTTTGGGAATTCGAGATCGGGGGTGAGGTCGGTGAAGAGGTCATGATCGAGATACATGTGGCGGTCGATTTCCATCTCCTGGTGCTGGGCGGGAATACGGCCTTCGTATTGGTCGAAGAGAGTGTCGGGTTCGGGGATCTCGATGTCATCGTAAAGGTGGAGGTGGCGCAGGGCGGGCATCCAGGTGCGGTGCGGGGCCTTGTGCTGGCACATGAGCATGAAGGGTTTGCCGAGTTCCTTGGACTCCTTGATAAAGTCGATGGCCATGTCGGTGACGATGTCGGTGCAGTAGCCATTCACGACCTTGCGTCCGTCGGGGGTGAGCATGGCAGGGTTGTAGTAGTCGCCCTGGCCGGGGAGGACGGCCCAGGAGTCGAAGCCCTGGGGTTTTCCTTTGAGGTGGGACTTGCCGTAAAGGGCGGTGTGGTAACCGGCGGCGCGGAGGATTTTCGGGAAGATTTGCTGATTCCAGTCGAAGGAGTTCCCGTTGTTCATGAAGCCGTTTTTGTGGCTGTGCTTGCCACTCATGATGACGGCGCGGGAAGGGCCGCAGATCGAGTTGGTGCAGAAGGAGTTTTCGAAGAGCATGCCGTCAGCGGCGAGCTTGTCGATTTCGGGGGTCGGGTTCACTGATTTGAGCCAGCCGTTGTAAGCGCCAATGGCGTGGGGAGCGTGGTCGTCGGTGAAGAAGAAGACGATGTTGGGTCGTTTTTTGTCTGCGAGGACGGTAAATGGGAACAAGAGGAAGATTAGCAACTTCATTCTTGAAAGTTAGGGAGGTGAGAAAGACTTGTCGAGCGAGAGAGGCATGATTGACTCTCGAAAGCGATGGCGAAGGTATTTGTTTCTGGTTGTTACGACATTTTACATGCGGGGCATTTGCAGTTTTTTGAGGAGGCCCGGGCACTGGGCGATCATTTGACAGTGTCGTTTGCAAACGAGGAAATTCTCTGGAAGCACAAGGGGCGGAGACCTTCGTTGCCGGATGATCACAAGGCGGCGCTTTTGCGTTCGCTGGAGATGGTGGATGAGGTGGTTGCCGGAAACGGGGAGCGGCAGGGTTTGGATTTCGAGCCAATTTTTCGTGAGCTGAAGCCGGAGATCTTGGCCGTGACCGAGGACGATCAGTATGGGGAGATCAAGGAGAAGCTGTGTGAGGAGTTGGGGTGTCGCTATGTGCGTCTGCCGAAGACGCCACCGAAGTTTGAGCCAATTTCAACGACTGCGATTGTGAATCGGATCAGTGGGGTGGCGGAGGCTCCTTTGCGGGTTGATTTTGGCGGTGGCTGGCTGGATGTGCCGCGGCATGCCCGGGAGGGCGGGTTCATCGTGAATTGTGCAATTTCGCCAAAGGTGAGTTTGCAGGATTGGCCATATGAACAGAAGGCGGGGCTGGGTGGAAGTGGGGCCTGGGTCTTGCTAAACGGAATGGATTCGGTGCAGTCCGAGCTGGATTTGGGAGTGGGATGGCAGGATCCGGCCGTGATCCGGGAGACCGGGATTTGTGTTTGGAAGAGCGGCCAAAGGCCGCGTTTGGATTTGAAGCGGGATGGCTCGTTTCTCAACGGTTGCATGGGCTTGCTCTGGACTGGCAAGCAACACGACACGCCGGGCGCGGCGGATTTGGACCGGGACTATGATTTGATCGAGCGAGCGGGTGCGATGGCGCGCGAAGCGGTGATGGCAGAATCCGTAACCAAGCTCGCCGAGGCGGTTTTGATCTCCTACTCGGCCCAGCTGGGCGAGGGGATGGAAGAATTGCCAGAGGTCCCGGGTAGTGTGGCGCGCAAGTATTGCGGCGGCGGCCACGGTGGTTATGCGCTCTATCTTTTCCCTTCGCGGGAAGCGCGAGACGAAGTGACAGACCTGGTCGCGATCGAGCCGTGGTGTCATTGAGCCAGCGACACAGACGGGGTGTCTGTGCTACTTGGCTTTGGGGCGCCCAAGGATCATGGTCCCTTTGTCGCCGTTGCCTTCAAAACGGCATTCAAATTTTCCCGGGGTGACCTGTCCTTTGATTTGGTAGGTGCCGAAGTTTTTGGGCAGGGTCATCGAGTGGTTTAGCGGAAGGATCCCATTTTTTTCCTTGGTCGCGATGCGGTGGGTGTAGTCACCAAATTGAAGGACGCCCCAACCCGCACGATAGCGGAAGTTGTAGGTGTCGGGCTGTGACGGGTCTTCGGTGATGATACACCAAAGCGGACCATGGTGGCCGTTGATCTCGCTCTTCCAGGTTCCTTTCCAGGGGCCGGCGGGAGAAGGAGCGAGGATGTTGAGCGGTGTTTTTTCGAAGTCCCGCTGGTAGCTGGAGCAGGACGCCAGTAAAAGTATGGCGAGGATTCCGAACCAGAGGGATTTCATGGGACTACAGGCAGATGCGTTTGAAGAGTTCGTTCAGTGGAAGTTGCATCCCGATGTAGAAATCGCCAAAGTCGGCGAAGCGGGCCGAGACTTCATCGAAGCGCATTTCGTAAACGATGTTTTTGATCTCGATGGTGTCCTTGGCGAGAAGGGTGACGCCCCACTCGTGCTCGTCGAGTCCGGTGGAACCGGTGATGAGCTGAAGGATTTTTCCCGAGTATTTGCGCCCGGTGGTGGCGTGGCCCTTCATGAGTTGGGCGCGTGCGGCGTGATCGAGGGAATACCAGTTGTAGTGATCGTTTGGCGACCGGCGCTTGGACATCGGGTAGAAACAGATGGCGGGCCAATCGGGGAGGACAGGGTAGAGGCGGTGCTGGAGATAGTGCTTCATGCGTTCCTCGAACTCCTTGAGGGCGGCTTCATATGCTTCGCTGCCTTCGGTCAGGCCTTTTTCTCCGACTAAGGTGTCCTTGCCGTACTGCTCGGAAGTGGTGGTGTATTCCGAGCTCTCGGTTTGGGAGAGGTAGGAATAGGTGGGAGTGAGAACGTCGGGTCCCAAGGCAAGAGTGAGGCGTTTCTCGAAATGAGTGGCGTCGTGCAGATCGGGTGTGAGGAGCATGAAGCCCAGGTCGGCCTTGGGAGTGGCGACCGCGAAAATGAGGAGCTGGGTGTCCTTGTGGGAACGAATTTCCTGAACTAATTCGCTGAGCTCGGTTTTGGCCTGGCGCTGCTCGGCTTCGGAGAGGAGCGACCACTGGCTGTGATCGACAGAATAATAGAGATGCATGACGTGCCAGCCTTCGGCAGGCACGAGGGGAGTTGGATTATCGGACATGACTTTTTATTTTTCTTTGCGGTTGGCTTCGATGCGGGCCTTCACGATGGGTTCGTCTGAGTTGGAACCTTCAACGATGGCAAGAGTCCAGGGATCGATGTCCTGGTTAATGTAAGGGTTGATCGTGGTTGGATTGGTGAATCCGGCTGTCGCGTGAACGGAGACTTCATTCGAGCTGTTTTGCTCGAATTGGCCGTTGTTCACAGCAAGGTTAATGGTATCGCCGATGAGCTTGTTTTCGCCGTCCCGGAAGCTCACTTGAAGGTTGGTGGAGTTATTGCCGCTTATTTTGATGGAAGCGCAGGGAATGAGACGGGCATCGATCACCACACCAATATCAGCATCGGCTCCGTCGCGAACCGGTTCCCTCCACCAGGTTTCAACACCCTCGATGATCACAGATTCGCCCTGGATGGGAAACTCTTCCTTATATTCCACAAGCTCTCCGTTCGGAGCGGAGTCTAGATAGGTAACAACACCCCAGACGGCTACGCCGATTAATCCGGACAAGAGGATCCCAATGATCATTTTTTCGACGATTGTCGTCGGTTTCGCCTCTCTTTTGGTTTCCTTCATGCGCACCCGCTTTGTTTCAGGGCGGGCTTCGGGAGCGGTGGTTTCGGCTGGTTTTTGCGCAGGAGGAAGGTCGTCTTCAAGGTCGCCCAAGACGTAATCCGATTCAGCAGCGGGGACGGAAGGAGTCGTCCGGGCGGGTGCCGGTGCGGGGGCTTCTTGCTTTGGCGGGCTCGATTCCACAGCATCTCCGGTATCGAGGTCGTCGTCACCAAGGTCCCAAAAGTCGTTTTGAGGCTCGTTTTTGGGATCGGAGGGCTGATTTGTCATGATTGGTGCCCAGAGAGATAGTCAGCACAGCGGATCATTGCAACCCGTGAATCATGGTCGCAAAAAGTGATTGCACTTTGCGATCAGGGAGAGAACAGTTCGGCAACCAAGTCATGGCTGATCTCGAAGACAAAAACCCCGAAAGCGTCACAGGAAAGTTCTACGTCGATTCCCAATGCATCGATTGTGATCTCTGCCGCGAAACTGCTCCCGATAATTTCCAGCGCTCCGACGAGGAGGGATACTCCTACGTTTACAAGCAGCCCGAGAACGACGAAGAGGTTGCTCTTTGCATGGAAGCTCTCGAAGGTTGCCCGGTCGAAGCGATTGGTGACGACGGCGAGGATTCCTAAATCGTGCCATGGGACGAAAGCCTGGCACCGGGAAAGAGAAACCAATTTCCCGGAGAAACATGCGGGCTGACATCGTCAGTCAGTGGGTCGGCGCTTCCCGACCACTGAACCTCGAAAAAAATATCACCGAGGCCGGGGCGCACATTGAGGCGATCCTGGAGTCCATCGGCGTCCAGGGCGGACTCGACGAGGAACGAGTCAAGGAGGCTTGGGCTTCTCTGGCGGGCGATTTAATTGCAAAGCAAACGGAGCCCGTTTCACTTCGGAAAGGCTGCCTTTCCCTGAAAGTCTTGCAGCCTGCGATGCGCTATCACCTCGAGCAACTCAAGCCGGGCTTGCTGCGCAAACTTCAAAACGAGTTGGGCGCTGATAATGTCACTTCTCTCCGGCTCACCATCGGTTAAGGTGCAGAGTTTATGAAATACCGCTCACTTCTTTTCGACTGGTCGGGAACTTTGGTCGATGACCTTCCTCCCACGCTTCATGCGACCAACACCGTGCTGGGTGAGCATGATGTGCCGGCGCTTACTCGTGAGGAATTCCGCCAGCGCTTCCGGCTCCCTTATCCGGAATTTTATGAGGAGGTTCTGCCCGGCGTTGCCATCGAGACGCTGGAAGATACCTTCCGCAGTTCATTCAATGAATCTCCGAAAGGGGTGACCGTTTTACCGCATGCGCGCGAGATGCTCGATTGGTGTCGTGATCAGGAGATCCGCTGTTTCGTTCTCTCCAGCATGGACGTGGGGCTTTTTACCGAGCAAGCGCACGACTTTGGACTGCATGGACATTTCGAGGCGATTTATGCAGGCGTCATTGATAAGCGCCATCGCATTGGCGATATTTTAAAGGATCACGATTTATCACTCACTAATACTGCCTTTGTAGGGGACATGGTGCACGACGTTCACACCGCCAAGCACGGCGGAATTGCCTCGGTGGCGGTGGGAACGGGATACGATCCGGTCGAACGACTCGCGGAAAGTGACCCTCATCATTACTTCGATCACCTTGGCGATTTTCGTCAATGGCTTGAAAATTCGGCAATCCAATCCGGCAAGTCCTCATGAATGATCAGATCGTCATTCGCGGGCTTGAGCTGGTCACCCATATCGGAGTGCCAGCCGAGGAACGGGCGGACGCACAAAAGCTGCGAGTTCATCTCACTCTCGAAGTCGCCCGTTTTCCCAAGCGCGACGACATTGAGGGGACCGTCGACTACAAGGCAGTTGCGGATCGTGTTCGTGAATTGGCGGCCGAAAAAGAACGCCAGCTCATCGAGACTCTGGCTCAGGATATCGCGACCGCAGTGTTGGGAGAATTCGAGGTTGGCAAGGTCCGTGTCGAGATCGAAAAATTCATTTTGCCGGAGACCGATTGGGTGGGCGTGATCATCGAGCGATCTTCTTCACAGATAAATTGAACATGAAGCGCTCTGACCTGTCCGTATGGTTGTGTCAGAAGGTTCCTCACCGGCGATCCTAACAAACTGTATGTCTTCCGAGTCTGCGAATGAATCCCCCGCCGATGCGGACCGCGTTCTCGTGGCCCGTGCCCAGACCGGGGATACCGCGGCCTTTGATCAACTGGTCGTGAAATACAGCCCGCGCCTCTACGGCACGATTTATCACATGACCTCTAACAAAGAGGACGCGAACGACCTCATGCAGGACGTTTTCGCGAAGGCCTACCGGTCGCTCAGCCGGTTTCGGGGAAAATCGTCCTTTTACACGTGGATTTACGCCATCGGGACGAATATGACGCTGAATTTCCTCAAAAAGCGCAAGCGGAGGGCCGCGTGGAGCCTCGATGACATCGACTCGGGGATCCAAAATGACGATGCCATGGTGGATATCGCCCATGCCGCCAACCCCCGTCACCAAAGCGATGTGAACGAACTTCAAAAAAAATTGAACGAAGCGATGCAGTCGCTGTCTGATGACCATAGAGCGGTCGTCACGATGTTCGATATCCAGGGAATTCCTCATGCTGAGATCAGCAAAATTCTCAAAGTGTCGGAAGGAACCGTCCGCTCGAGGCTTTTTTACGCGCACAAGCAATTGCAAGGGCACCTAGAGGAGTTCATCCGATAATTTCAATTTCATTCATGAGCGAGCCAGAAACAAAGGTCCAGAAACTCATCCGTCTCAAGCGGTTTGAGCAACCCCGGGACGGATACTTTGAAGATTTTCTCGAGGAGTTTCAGAGTCGTCGGGACAGTGAGGAGGCATCAAAAACCGCCTCTGTTTCTTTTGGATCCCGCTTGTCCGATCTATTCAGTGGTTTTTCCTCCAGCAAATGGATCGTGGGTGCAGGCGTTGCTTATGCAGCCTTACTGGTGGTCGTTTTGACCTGGCCAAAGGGTCCCGAGGTGCGGCCTGACGAGTCCATGCAGCCTGTCATCTTCGAGCCCAGGCAGCCCATCAGGAAGCCGATCACTCCGCCCAAAAATCCGGTTCCCAATCCCGGTCCTTGATTTCCACAATTGGGTTGGCTTGATCTCCCCGGCTCCGCCGTGTCAGGATCCCGTGCATGACAAGTCATGCCGCCAGTCTTTCAGTCCGTTCTTCCGGAAAAGGAACTTACGAGATCACCCGTCAGGTGGAGGATATTGTCGCCGAGGCAGGAATTAGCACGGGGACAGCAACGGTCTTTGTTCAGCACACCAGCGCAAGTCTGGTCATCATGGAGAATGCCGATCCCAGTGCCCGGACCGATCTCCACGCCTTTTTTGATCATCTTGTCCCCGAGGATACTCCCTACTTCGTGCACACGTACGAAGGGCCGGATGACATGCCCTCGCACATACGCATGGCCCTCACTCGGACCAGCGAAGTGATCCCGATCGTAAATGGTCAAATGACTCTAGGCACCTGGCAGGGGCTTTTTCTCTTTGAGCATCGCAATCAACCCCATTCCCGCCGAATCGTGGTGATAATCCAGGGCGATTAGCTCACCCATCGCGGGTAGGTTCGGAATGCTTTTCGGCAGTAACTACCGAGGTGGTAAAAGCGTATCCATAGCGGAACATGTATGTGCATCTGGGAAAACAAACGATTAACGCGATCGTTGGGGTGACCATTTCCTGGTCTTTCTTAAAGGCGGATTCGATTACCATTCCCAACGCGGGATTCGAGGAACGTGAGACTTTCGAGCCATTTGCGGAGTCGACTGACAAGTATCCTCAATGGGGCCGCGAATTCTGGCGGCAATTTGATATTTCTGCGAACGGAGGTCCGCTCAGAATTTGGAATCCGGGAGCCCCGGGAGTCGACGACACCGGACAAGGGGTTCTGGATGTCGCCTTCGACGGGCTTGCCCCCGAGGGCAAATACGTAATGTTGGTTCGGAGTCGGGAGAATGATCCCGAGCGCGAATTTGAAGCGGTCACCCAGCTTCTGACCGAGACATTTGATTCAACGAAATCCTACACTCTGACCGCCAAAGTAGGTCGACTTCCCGGAGCTGATGAAGGCGGAAGTTTTAACTACAACCCCGATTGGTTTGGTTACCGGGTTCAGTTTGTCGTGGGTGGAACGAACATCGATGGCGCGACTTTTGCCGGCCAGGTCACCGGAGGAACGGTTCTCGCAGAAGATGATAATACGATCGAGGTTCCGGTGAACGAGTTCGTGACCTCGACGGTGGTCTACAATGCAGACCCCGCTGACAGTGTGCATGATGGCGAGCCCATTCAGATCAGACTTTGTGCTCTGGAAACGCCGGAGAATCGGGAAGATGATTCCTTGGTTGGTTGGGTCGCTTTTGATGATGTCACCCTTCAGACAGGGGCATTTCCGGGGGTGGTGCCTTCGTTTGTGATCAGTGAAATCGATTATTCGGCAGACGACAATGCCGTGACCCTAACTTGGGACTCCAGGGAAGGGATGGTCTATTCCGTGGTCTATTCAAACGATCTCATCACTTGGGACGGAGACCTCGACGACTCGGTTCCCGGTGCTCCCGGTGAATCAACCACAAGGACCTTCGAGCTGGAGGGGATTGCTGGGGAGGGTGGGAAAATCTATTTTAGGGTCGAGAGAAACGACCCTTAAAGATGGCTGCGATCAGGCTTAACTCTGATTTTTTCCTCTAAGAAAATCTCTCGCGGATGGGTTCGCCTCATTGGGGATGCAAAAAAGAGGACGATCGTTAATTCTGATTCCGCTCCTTCTGGTTTCGGTTCTATTTGTTGAGGTCGGGCAGGTTCCGGTGATCGAAGAATGCGGACACTGCGATACTCGTAGAACACTTGGGGAGGCACGATCCTTTGTATTTGGGCTGGGTTTTGAGAGGCAATCCAAAGCGGAGTATGAGCCATCAATGGAAGCGCGACGAAGGTCGGGATAGTATGTCCCCCATATTGGCATGGCCCTCACTCGCACCAGCGAAGTAATCCCGGTGCTCAATGGTCAGGTGACTCTAGGCCACGTGGCCGGAGTTCTCGTTGCTCTGCAGGCAGTCTGGAGACAGCCTCCCCGTGGGGAGCGACATCTCTTCAGAGTGTCAGCCGGACCAATGGCTCGTGCGTCAAAGCGTTTGGCCTAAGGAAAGCTTCTGTCCAAGGGTTCATTCAGAGCGAGAATGAAGTTTTTTCAATCCAATGTCACAATCGCGGCTTCGAACGCCAATACCCGGTGTGAACCAAGTTTTCATGTCGCATTCCCCCGCTGAACCGACTGCCCGCGAGGCTTTCTCGCAGTTGGCAAATGAGCACCATCAAATGGCGCTCATTTATGCGCGCACGATCTGCGGCGATGAACATGTGGCGCGGGACCTGGCGCAGGAGGCCTTTCTATCAGGCTGGCGAAATTGGTCGCGCTTCGATGTCACCCGCGATTTCGGAAGCTGGCTTCGGGGAATCATTCGTAACAAGTGGCGCGAGCATTGCCGGAAGAATTCACGGATGTCTTCGTGGGATGAAGACGCGCTCTCGCGTCTGGAGGAGACGATTTAAAAGCTCCCGCTCACCGGCTTCTTTGATCAGTTGCAGGACTGTCTCGATAAGCTGCCCGAAACTCTCCGTGAGCCCGTTTTGGCTCATTATTATCAGGAGCTCTCCACCGCCGAAACGGCGAAACACGTCAAGGCAAGCGACCCCGCCACCCGTAAACGATTACAGCGTGCCCGCGAGGCGCTCAAAGACTGCCTCACTCAATCACAGAAAAACTCGAACGACTCATACCGATGAACGACGACAAATTTATCAACGAGGCTCTCAAGGAGCACGCCCGGAATGAAGGCGGGATTGACCAATCTTTCCTCAATGATCTGGAGGCCAGGATAGAGGAAGATGCGATGACGAAGCTTGAAAAGAAAACTCATCCTTCACGCTACAGATATTGGTGTGCCGCTGCTGCAGTTGCAGTCGTCGGTTTGGGAGTGTGGGCTTTGAATCACTCGATCCCCGGGAAGAAGATTCCGATTGTTGCGTTCTCGGCTCAAGAACCAGAATCTGACGGTACAGAGGTGTCGCGCAATCATCATTTGACCGGGAAGGGCGAACGGAAGGGGGCGGCGCCAATTGAAGAAAGAGAAAAGATGTCCGATCCCGAAATTGCTATCGCAATGATAGGAGAGAACCCTATCAGACCCGTCCAAGTGCCCGTTCCTGAGTCTTTTGGAGATGAGCTTGCCATCCTGGACATTGACGAGATCGTGATTGGAGGTGGTTTCGGAAGTGGTGACGGGGATGGCAGAGCTGGGGGAATTCGAGGCGTTTCGCGCGGAAGATTTGGCAGAGTAGCCGAGTCTGATGCCAGCCCCCGTCCCGGGAAGCCGATGTGGGGTGAGACGATGTCGGGGAATCGATACGGTCAGCTCATCGAGAGGGGGTTTCAGTCGCCCTTGAAAGCTCCGCTTTCGACCTTCTCCATCGATGTTGATACCGCATCTTACACCAACATCCGGAAGCAGGCTGAAACCGGCAGGATGATCGATCCCAATGCGGTTCGCATTGAGGAGATGGTTAACTATTTCAGCTATGACTATGAGCAGCCGGCTGGCGAGCATCCGTTTTCCGTCCGCACGGAAGTTGCAGGCTGCCCTTGGAATTCCAAGAACCGCCTCGTGAAGATTGGTCTGCAGGGCAAGGAGATCGAAGGTGATCGTAAGTCGGCAAATCTCGCCTTTCTCATTGATGTCTCGGGCTCGATGAGTAGCCCTGACAAGCTCCCGCTTTTGGTGCAATCTTTCGAGGTTCTCCTGAAAGGGCTTAACGAAAGTGATCGCGTGAGCTTGGTGGTTTACGCCGGTCGCCAAGCGGTTCTCCTCCGACCCACTTCGATCAATGGGAATGGCAGGCAGCGTGTGAAGAAAGCTTTGAGGTCACTTGCGGCAGGAGGTTCGACGAATGGCGCTGCAGGAATCTCAACCGCCTATGATCTTGTGCGCAAGGGGTTCATTGAAGGCGGCGTCAATCGGGTGATTTTGGCGACCGATGGAGATTTTAACGTCGGCACCACGAACAATGATACCTTGCTTAAGCTGGTGAAGAATCAGGCCGAGGGTCAGATCTCACTGACCATCCTGGGATTCGGACAAGGCAATCTAAACGACGACTTAATGGAGCAGCTCACCAACAATGGTGATGGCAATTATTTCTACATCGATTCGCTTCGGGAGGGTCAAAAAGTCTTCCAGCATAACCTGAGCGGGACATTGGAAACCATCGCCAAAGATGTGAAAATCCAAGTGGAATTCAATCCGGGCCAGGTCGCGCAGTATCGCTTGGTTGGGTATGCCAACCGGATGTTACGGGATCGGGATTTTGCAGATGACAAGATCGATTCAGGCGACATCGGGGCGGGGCATCGCGTCACCGCGCTTTATGAGATCGTGCCGGCCGGAGCCAAGGCTAAGATTCTTCCTGCGGATCTGAAATACCAGAAAGTGAAACCTGAAGAGGTGAAGCGTGAGGTGGTGGATTCGCCTGAAATGCTCACTGTAAAACTCCGCTACAAGCAACCGGATGGAGAGACTTCCACCGAGCTGTCTGAGGTTTTGATTGATGAAGGGCAAGCGTGGGAGCGGGCTGGCTTCATGGATCTGTTGAGAACCTGGCAAAGCCGCCGCTAAGCGGTCACACCTCGATCTTAAACTGATCCTTCCAAATCTGGAAGGTCATGAGCATCCAGAGACGAAGGCCGTAGCGCCCGGGGCCTTCGTCGGTCTTGTAAGCGAGGAGCTGTTTGACTCTCTTGTGGTCAAAGATTCCCTCCCGTTTGAGCCTCCGGGGCGAAAGGACATCGCGAATGTGTCCGCGCATTTCCTTCTTCATCCAGTAGTGAACCGGGACTCTCATTCCGCTCTTGGGACGATGGAGAATTGAGTCAGGGAGACGCCCGGCGAAGGCTTTCTTCATGACAACTTTTTCCTGACCGTTTGCGAGCTTTCTCGAAGGTGGGATGGCGAAACTCAGGCGGATGATTTCTTCGTCGAAGAGTGGAGAGAGCGGTCTCAGGTTGTGAGCAGCGAGCATGCGCTCAACCTTGGGCTGAATGAGATGGGCTCCTTTCAACCGTTGGTTGATGAGCATAAGCTTGTCGAGAAAGGTCGAAGGTTGCTCAAGCTGGAAGAAGGGAGTGAGGGGTGCTTCGAGTTCGGTTTCGGCATCGAACTGCTCCCGGAATTCCGGAGTGATAAGGCGGGCGACTTCTTCATAGGCCCGTCGATAAGAAGAGAGGTATTGCTTCTCCCGATGTTGTGGATCTTCAAGATGTCGCGGGACACCATACCAATGATGGAGGAGAAGGTTGAAGTTTTTGGGGCCACCGAAAAGAGGGTCGCCGCCTTCTCCGTTGAAAACGGCCGGGTGTTTCTTTCCGACCAGAGCTGCGAGTTCAAAATTGGGGAGTGCTACGGGATCTCCGATTGGCTCGTCGAGGGCCCAGACCATGTTCTCGAGTCTTGGGACAAAGTCCTTCGGTCGAATGAGGACTTCGTGATGATTCCTGATGCCGCAAAAGTCGACCACGCTGCGCGCATGGTCCAGTTCGTGCGGGTAGCCCTTCCCGAAGTGGAGTGAGTAGGTCTGGAGTGATTTTGAGTGATCTCGCGCAAGTTCGGCGGCGACGCAGGAGGAGTCGAGTCCACCGGAGAGAAAGAGTGCGGGAGCGGGGCCTGCTTGGACGAGCAATCGTTCTACGGCACTTCGAAAGGTTCTTTCAAACTCAAGTGTGCTCGCTTCGTCGGAGATGGAGTCTTCCGGATGTTCGGGAAAGAACCAGGGTACGGGATCTGTCGGACTTGGATTCTGAAGATCGATTTCGAGATAGTTACCGGCAGGGAGAGAAGATATGCCGTCAATCATCGTTCCCGGCCCCGGGATAAAACTATAAGCGAGGTATTGGGCCAGCGCTCCGGGGCGGAGTTTTCTTGATTGCCGTGGGCGTGCCAGGAGCGATTTGGTCTCAGATGCGCAGGAAAATGCGCTATCTTGAAAAGTGTAGTTGAGGGCGCGCCCTCCGGCTCCATCTCGGGCGACGATGAGCTTTTGATCTTTCAGAAAGAGGGCAATGCCTGGGCCGTGAAGAGAGTTCAGGCCATCCTTCAGGTTGTGTTTCAGGCGTTCCAAAATATCAAGCGGAGCTTGGACGGGGCCGCTCAGTAGGAGTTGACAGTCGGGGTCCGAGAAGGTTTGGGATTCACTGGGGCGACCGATCAATTGGGCGCTCAAGGAGTTGGATTTCCATCGATCCAGACTGACACCCCGGTGTTGGAGCGCCGACACCATCTCGGGTAAGCCGGGGCCGGTGGTGGCGGCGAGAGCACTCATTGTTGTCTAACCGAAGCTGATATCGGTGTCGGAGTCCATGGCATTGGCTCCAAGGATGCTGCCAAGAAGAACTCCGTTGGCGAGGCAATGGGTCAAGGCTGCGGAAAAGGTGCGGTAAGGAATGACGTCGAGAGGGAGAGAGCCGAGTTGCTTCTTTCCAAATCGTTTTCGCAAGACGGTGAGCCCTGCCATGGTGGCCTCATCGAGTCCAAGGTCGGTGAAATCCGGGACCGGAAGAGTGTTTTGAGTAATGAGTGATTTTGCGGAAGTGCCGGGGTCATGCAAGAGGTGGACCGGGAGGTCCGGTTTGTTTTCGAGGATATTTTCGGCAACTCCACGTAAGTATTCCGGATAGCCTGCGGCTGTCAGAATGAGGGTGTTTGTCTGGCTGTGGAATTGATTAAGAACGAGCCAGTCGACGGTCTCCTCCCGGTCACAGAGGATGATGCCGGAAACCCCATAGTCATAAATGTCGCTCTCTTTCCAATCGGGCGGAGGATTGCCGAGTGCCGGTGATTTGATGAGTTGGGGAATGGGTTCCACTTCGTCCTCCCAGTATTTCACAAAACGGTCCCAGCTTTTTCGTTTGGGTTGCGGACCCCGAAAAAAGTGAATGATCCCAGTAACCGAGATCACGAAGCCGATTAAGAGAGAGAAGAGCAATAGGACAATTATGTCGGCAGCGAATCCGATCACTGCGGCTGCGAGTAATACCACTGCAACGATGATGCAGCCGACCTTGCTTTCGCGACCGAAGTGACGAGCACTGCTGAAAAGTTGATCGGGAGTGAAGTGGTAGGTGCCGTTTGCACTGGCGTGGTTTATAATGGCTTTAAACCGGCTGTCGTGCAGGGAAGTCGATGAGGTGAGCTTGTCCTTTTGGGGATCAAAAAAGAATTTGTAGGAACACGATTTGCAAACCATGCCATCTTTCCCTCTTTTTTGATGATACTGGCACTTGGGGCATTTCATGAGTTGTTGAGGATGGTTTTGTTGACCATGGGGTGGGTTTCGTCGGTTGGGCCGAAGTCGCTTTCAGGATGGTAGGCGATGACGCGAAGGGCTTCTTTTTCCGTGTGAAAGCTGTGTTGCGATTCGGCGGGGATGACGAAGACCTGCCCGGGTATGAGAGGGGTGTTGCCGTCCGGAGTGATGCAATGACCGTAGCCGCTGACGATGACACCCACCCGGTGGGAGGGGTGGGTGTGCTGGGACTGGTTGGTGTTGGCGGGAATGTGAAGGAGGTTGAGGCAGGGATCACCCCAGCGGACCGGCGGGATGAGGAGGGAGTCGGTGCAGCCATCGATGTAGCGAAGGCGACCGGCTTCTTCGATGGGACCGCCAAGGTGAAAGAATCCGCTGAAGGCAATTCGGGTCACGACAATCCCCGAGCCGCCGGAAACTTCACACGAACCGGGAACAGCGGCATACATTCCGGTGGGAAGCGGGAATTCATGGTCTTGAAACCGAAGGGTGGCCCGGCCATGCGTCACAAAGAGGAAGTGGGTTCCGTCATTGCCAAGTTTGAGTGTGCTTGTTGTCCACCGGCTGAGTGACGAGGGATGACAAGCAGGATCTGTTTCGTCCCAGCAGCAGCCTTCGCTTTCAGTGACCGTAATGAAGTTTTTCCTCACCAAATTATTTGGCCAAGATGCCGGGCGCTTGGCAAGTGGTTCGCTGCTTTTTCTAGCGCACCATGCGGACTCGCAGGAAGTTTTTGGTGTCTTCCGTGACCGGGCTGGCGAGTCTTCGGGTGACTTTCTTCGTCTGGGTAGGCTCATCGATTTCTTCTCCCACCAGGATGGGCGCGGGGATGGTCGTCCAGTTTTCGAGATCGGAGGATTCCTGAACTTCGAAGAGAACGTCGGTGACGTTGAGTCCTTGTTGGTAGGTGATCGAGAGGAAGCCGTCCGGCCCGATGGTGACGAGACCCTGGGTGATTGTAGATGCGGCATTGGCAACATTGGGATCGTTGCCGGTGGCATATTCCGCGAAGGCGGTGAGGCCGTCGTTATCGGTGTCGCTCAAATCATCGGTGATGCCGTTGGCAGTTTTCCAGTCGTCGTAACCGCTGGTGAGGGCCGTGTCGGCCATGCCGGGGCCGCCGCCGATGGAGGCGTGCGCTGACCATGAGGAGCCCTGGGCCTGCACGTTGCCGGTGAAGATCATGGAGTAGCCATCGCCGTCAGCTTGGATTGGCCACGGAAGCTGGTCGTTGTAAGTGAGATTGATGAGTTCGATCGCGCCTGACTTACGCACGATGAGTTGTTCGCCATCGTTGCTGAGTCGGCCGCCAAATTCCCCGGCAATTTCGCCCTCGGAAAGGGTGCCATAGCGGGCGGTGAAAGCTTCCAGGTCTTTCACCAGAACGAGGCGACTGCCAGGTTGCAGAATGGTGTTGTCGGCGAAGAAGAAGCTGATTCCTTCATCAAAGTAGAGTCCGCTCAGGTCGATGGGTTGAGCGGAGGTGTTGAGTAGCTCGATGAACTCAAAATCGTCGCGGTCGGCGGAAACCGCCAGTTCTTCCGGCGAGCTGGGGTCGGCGGGGCGATAGTGGATCTCCGAGATGACGAGGTTGGTGGCAGCAGCGGGGACGGTATCGAGGCTGAAGAAGGTGGAGGTGAGAGCACTCCATTCATTGGTGCTGCTGTCGAAACTCCTTGCCCGGAATTCAGTCGGTCCGTCGAACATGACGGGTTCGGTAACGTTGCTGCCATTGGTGAGATCAATTTCGCCACCCAGGGTGAGATCGAAGCGGATGTCGGAGCTTCCCGGTGATGCGTTGTGAATTTCAACTGCGATCGTATTCTCGCCATCAACGAATCGTGAAGATGGGATTGGATATTCGAAGTAAGTGTTTTCATCCGGGGTGTTGCCGGAGGCGTAGGTATCGAAGTTGGCACCAGCAGGCAGGGTGGCGGTGCGGGCGACCTCGATTCCATTGACATAAACGGCTGCCCCATCGTCATAGCGGAGACCGATGAGGAAGTTTGAGAAGTCGGCGGGGTCGTCGATCATGATCTTCCGGCGAAAGTAGGTGGTGGCATTCTTTTGATTGCCAGGAGTATTCGGGTCGGTGTCGATGAAGCCCACCGTGGTGAGGACGGTTGTTTCTCCGTAGCCGAGTTGCGAGGGACCGCTGGCCCACGAGCTGTCATCGTAGTCGGAATCTTTCCAGGCCGTGCCTTGGTCGCTGCCGTCATCGAGATACTTCCAAACATCTCCGGAGACCGCGAAGTCTTCAGGGCTGCGCACGCCATTAGAGAAGTCCGCATTGATTGCGGTGGGGCTGATGGCACCCCCGGGCAGGCGGGGGTCGGATCCGTCGGTGGTGTAGTAAATGGCGGTAGCGTTGGTGGACATGGTGACACCGCCTCCAGATGGAACGGAGCCTCCATGCTGGGAGAGGGCGGGGGCGAGAACGTCGGGATACATTCCAGCCTGCCGCAGTCTTTGCATCATACTGGTGCTGCGCAGGGGTAACTGGGTGTTCATCCAACGATTCACGTAGGATTCCCACGAACCAACGGTCTGGTAACTCCATCTCCGGGCCTCTGCAGCGAATCCGGAGCGCATCTCTTCAAATCGCTTTCGCAAGCGTTCGACGCTGGCTTCCGCAGTGAGGGCCCCGCCGTTAAAGAAGTGTTTGTGAATGCGATCAGCCAGCAGAATATTGTAATCAGGATTTCCGCCGGTGCGTAGTTCGGTCATGGCTCTGAGGGGGCCGTTGTGGGTGACTGCGTGGTCATGATTCCAGCCTCCGTTGGGCATGAAGCCGTCGGGGTCCCTGACCATAAATTTAAAGGGCACTCCCTGAGATCGAGAACCAAAGGCGCGGAATTCGCTTTCGCACTCCCCGCTGGTCCACAGCAACATGAAGTCGATGAGGTTTGCAATGTCGATATGTTCTGCAGCATTGGTAAAGGGATCTGGCCCTCTCAAAAGGTTTCCGGTCTCGGTCCAAAAGGCTGCGGTGCCATCGTAGGGTGAGCCGGTCTGGAATTCCATCCCGGAGTTGTTGGCGCTGATCGCGTCGTAGTCCTCTTTCTTGCCGCCAAAGTAGCTTGATGCCATGTCGGCGTTCCAGCGCTCGCGTAAGTGGTATTGTCCCCAATATTGACCGTTGAGATAGACGTGAACGAAACGTCCGTGAGGAGCGATTTGTCCCATGTCGAGCATGGAGTCGTCGGCAAAACGCGGGCCCATATACGCGCCGCGTGCTGACATGTCATGTGAACCGCTGCGGAGGTTGATGGCGTCAAATTCGTCGACCGGGGGAATGCTTTTATACTCGAAGCCGTCGAAGATGGGGTGCTTCAGTTTGGCGGCGCCGTACTTCTTTCGGAAGTAGAGACGAAAGCTTTTCTTGGTGAAGTTGGTGAACCCGCCACCAAAGTTGGTGAGCCCGGCGTCTTCCTGGAATCCCGGTGTCCCGTCGGGATAGATCATTTCGATTGAGCTCTTGTGCTCGATGTAGTCATTGCTGCCGTCCTGGAGGAAGGGGATGCGGGGAGTGTGTTCCGAGATGGCGATGGCCTTATCAATGATTTCTCTCTGGGTCTCCGGAGATATTGATGCGGCATCGGGAAAGGGGGCTTGGTTCAGCAGGTTGATCAAATCGGTTTTATCCGGTCCGTCCAACAGCTGGCTTTCGGTTTTGTTAATGACCGTTCGGTATTCGAATCTGTTGGTTTCCTGGCTTCTCCGGATGTGGACGTCGATGATCCGCACGTGGAGTTGACCGCTTACCAGGGCGACGACAACTTGGGAACTCTCCGGTCGTTCCACGGATTGTGAGGGAAGTTCGTTTGTCGAAGCAACTGACATCAAACGAAGGCCGTAGTTGGCCTGGGTCACCAATGAAATGGTTGGCACGGCGGTTAACGCGTCGGAGAACTGGGCTCCATAGACGTCTTCAGGGAAGATATAACTTTGCGTGTCAATGTTTGTTGACTGGAAGCCGGTCTTGTAAGCGAGGGCGCGGACCACGGTCGTGCCGGTGATGGAGATGGGTCCGGTGTAGATTTGACCGGTGGTTTCGCTGGGAGGCGTTCCGTCGGTGGTGTAGCGGATCTCAGCGCCTGCGGTTTCTGTTGAGATTTCAAGATTGAAGGCGGTGTCGTAAACACCCCGATCAACGCTGAAGCTGGTGTCAGCAACGAGTCCTTCGTAGCGGATGCCGTTAACGGCACCCGGAGTAGGGGTGGAGAAAAATCCGGTGGCAAGGTTGGAGGTGTCTTTGAAGATTCCGGTGAGCTCGGGAACAAAAATGGCGTCGGAGCTGCCCGGGCCGCTATTAAGTCCCTGGATGGAAAGGATATTGGTGCCGGCGACCAAACCTCCCTGGTCGACGGGATAGCTGAAGAAGGTTGTGGCATTGTCCTCGTTACGTCCCCCATCCGTGGATTGGGAGTTCCATACCGGAGTGGTAGGCGCTGATTCCTTGTGGAATTCCGTGCCATTCAAATGAGCGACGAATCCGTCCTCCCATTTCAGGCGCAGGTTTAAGTTGCTGATTCCTGTTGGGTCTGCGACTTCAAACGGAACGCGGATGTAAACAGTGGCGTTTTGTGAACGCATCTCGGGTCCGGCATCGCCTCCAGCTCCAATGAGAGGAAGGTAGCGTCCGCCGGGGCTGTCAAAACCAATTCCGGTTGCCCCGCTGTTCCAGCCCGAATCGTCGAAGTCGGTCGTCGTCCAATCGGTCACGGGGCCGGTCGGGACATGCCACTTGGCCGGCGCTCCGGCAGAGAAAAAGGTGAGGGGTGTTTCCCCATCGATTCCGACACCGTAAGCGATGTCCTTCGATTGCTCCGGGTAGTCATTGAACTCGCTGGCGATGGTGGTGCCATCGGGCTTGACCAGTGCCAGATATCCGCCGGCTTCGCGCTGCAGGCGGAAGTTGGTGTGAAGTTCGCTGGCAGGATCCGTGCGGTCTTTCCCGGATGCGAAAACCACCAGATACCCGCCGCTTGTCATCTCGATGGCGGGAAGTTCCCACTTGGTGAGAACGGTGGGATCGTCGGTCAGATACCAGCCACCCAGATCTCCGGCGACCCCCGAGGTGTTCCAGATTTCGATCCAATCTTCGCGGTCGTTGTCTTCATCAACGATGCCATCGTCGTTGTCGGTGAGAAACTCGCTGATCGTGACATTGGTCAGAGTTTCAGCGAGCGCAAGATGCCCGCTGAAAGGGAGAACGACGAGCGCGACGACTGCATGGTAGAAGGGAAGGAAGGAAGATTTTGCGATCATTGTGTGTGGTGGCAAGAGCAGAGAGCCCAATTCGTAGTGGGTTTGGGATTATGAAGCAATGAAGGAGTGTGGGTAGTTCTTTGTTGTTGGCTCAGGGAAATTGCATGGACAACCTGGTGGGCCGGCGACAACCTGAACGCAAATGGTCGTGAATTGGCAATGGCTGGCATCGAATGTGTCCCGAATGGGCGTGGCTTTTCTGATCACGCTTGTGGAGTCGATTTTTGTTTGTTCCCGGGCCCCGGGTCAGGGCGTATTCGTGGATGTGACCGATGATTCGGAGGTGGGATACCTCCAATGGCTGCCTTCTGCGGGATTGGTGAAGCATGTTCCCGAGGTAATGACGGGCGGAGCAGCGGTGGCGGACTTTGATGGGGATGGCTGGGTCGATTTACTGGTGACGCGCTATCACAATACCGACACCCTCTTTCGTAACTTAGGCGACGGAACCTTCGAGAGTGTCAGCGAGGTCGCGGGGATTGATGTGGTCGCTCCAAGCAATGGCGCGGCATGGGGCGATATCGACAACGATGGTGATGCCGATTTGTATATAAGTGTGGCTGGTGAGTCGGGTGAGCCTTTGCGAAATCTCCTCTATGTGAATCAAGGGGATGGCTCTTTTCTCGAGAAGGGACAAGCTTGGGGAGCTGATCTTGAATCTCCGAATTGGCACTCGGGGTTCAGCGTGGCTTTTGGTGACTACAACCTCGATGGAAGACTCGATATTCACACCTGCCAGTGGGCGGTGACGGGCCCCGGGAATCGATCTGTCTTGCTGGAGAATACCGGGAGCTTGGGCGGTTTTGTCGATGCCACTCTTGGGTCCGGAGTGGAAATGTGGGACGACCCCGAGCTCGAAACAGGACCGGATTTTACGACCCAGGCTTTCACTTCCCGGTTAACCGACCTCGATCTCGACGGCTGGCCGGATTTGGTGGTGGCGGGTGATTTTGGAACGAGCCGACTTTTCTGGAACAATGGTGACGGGACTTTTGTCGATGGGACAGAAGCGGCCCGGGTTGGTGGTGACGAAAACGGGATGGGATTGGCGGTTGGTGACTACGATGGCGATGGCTTGCCGGATCTATTTGTCACTTCGATTTACGATGGTCGTCAGCCTGCGATTCCAAATTCCGGATGGGGTATAACCGGGAATCGACTTTATCGGAATCTGGGCAATCGTGTCTTTGAAGATGCAACAGATGTGGGTGGAGTGCGTGATGGCGGTTGGGGTTGGGGCGCGGTGTTTTTTGACTATGACAATGACGGCGATCTTGATCTGGCGATGACGAATGGATTCGAGAGCGATCGTATGGAAAACGAGACTCCCTTTCAAACGGATCCGACCAAGCTGTGGCGGAATGATGGCGGAACCTTCACCGATGTTTCGGCTTCGGTTGGCATTGCTGATACCGCGAAGGGAAAAGGGTTGCTGGTTTTTGACTACGATCAGGATGGCGACCTTGATCTCTTTATTGTCAACAATGCGGACGGGCCGATTCTCTATCGGAACGATACGCAGAACGAGAATCATTACCTGCGGGTCAAGCCGCACGGGCGATATTCCAATCGTGATGGAATTGGAGCTGTGGTGACGATTGTGCCCGACGATGGCTTGCCTCCACAGCGCCGCGAAATTAGTGGTGGTAGCCACTTTTTGACGCAGAGCGAGAAGGTGGCGCATTTTGGCTTGGGGGCTTCCGCAGACCCTGTTGGGGTGGTGAAAGTTCGCTGGCCAAGCGGGATTGAGCAGGAGTTTTCTAGTGTTGAGATTGATCAGGTTTTTGAAGTTATCGAGCCGGCGAGCCCATATGAGGCTTGGCTGGCTGAACACTTTTCAGAAGCGGAACGTGCCGCAGGGGTCGTCACAGATCACTTGGCGGATCCCGATGGAGACGGGCTGAATAACACTTTGGAGTTTGGCGCGGGGCTTGATCCGGGAGTGGCCGACGGTATGGGGCCGATCCAGTTTTATGGTGGGGCAGGCTCTGACGGAAAACTTGTCAGATACCGTCACCGGAAGCTCCCGCGGGGTGTTAGAATCTGGATTGAAAAATCCACCAACCTGGAAGATTGGGAGACGTGTCACGAGGCCGATTTTGAAACGTTGAACGTAGAAAAAACTTCCGGCTGGGGTGTGGAGCTTGTCACGACCCGATTCGTCTCGGAAGCGAGCTATCTGCGCATGCGAGTGGTTATCGAGCCATGATTTTTATCATACTTTCGAAGTAGGTCCGGGTAGCTTCGAGACCTCCGGGAAGCATTTTGAGAATACGGTCCCGGCGCTTGTTGATGACTTTCTTAAGTTGCTTGTCAGGTTTGGAAGCGAGTTGGAGGTCGAGGTCGGCAAGCTGCTCGATAATGCCGTGGAGGGGGCCGAGAGTTTGATGGGGATATCTGCTCATGATAGCCGGAAGTTTTTCAATGGGTTTGTCCTTCGTTTCCGCCAGAAAGTGTTTCAAGAGTTGAAGCGAAAGTTCAATGGGGAATTTGTAGCTTAGGATGGAATCAACCAATTCAAGGTTGCGAGGCGTATTACCAACGACGAGAGTTCCTTCGCCATACCGGGCAGAGCTGCCAGGAGGAAAGCTCACGCCGTTGGCTTTGAGCCAGTTGACCAGTTGGTTTTTGTTGCAGCTTTCGATCGCTTTAAAGTCCTGATCGGAAGCAAACGGATCAGATTTGTCGGGCTTACCAAAGGTTTCGATAACCGGAGTGAGTTCAGGGAGAGACCATTGGCGACGGACGATTTCAGATTCAGCCAACGCAACGGTCAAAGTGAGAATGGCAAGGACGGTCTTAGGTATCATGAGAGGAGTTTGCCGGTGGACCGGAATCGGTCAAGGCGGTGTTCCCGGGTTGACCTGCCCTAGTCGTGTGTTGATGGTGTTGGCATGAAAATACCTTGGTTCATCACAGGCTTGTTGCTGGTCTCCAATCTCTTTGCCGATCACGACCTGGTCGTTTACGGCGGGACTTCGGCCGGAGTGACGGCGGCGGTGCAGATGGCGAGAGAGGGAAAGACGGCGATCATCATCGAGCCTTCGCAGCATGTTGGTGGCTTGACTTCCGGCGGACTGGGGCGGACGGACTCGGGAAACAAGCGGGTGATTGGTGGGATGTCGCGGGAGTTTTATCAGCGATTGCATCAATATTATTCCAAAGACGATTCGTGGAAGAACCAGAAGAAGGAGGAGTATTCCGGCTACAGCGCGAAGTCAGATGCGATCTGGGGCTTTGAGCCCAAAGTGGCGGAGATGGTTTATCGCCAGATGCTGTCCGAAGCGGGTGTCGAAGTGGTTTATGGTCAGAGGCTGAATCGGGAGTCTGGTTTGAAGAAGGACGCGGGGAGGATTGTCTCGATCACGATGGAGTCGGGCCGGAGCTTTGCCGGTAAGATTTTCATGGATGCCACTTACGAAGGCGATCTCATGGCAGCGGCGGGCGTGACTTATCACGTCGGGCGTGAACCAAACTCCAAGTATGGGGAGACCTTGAACGGGGTGCAGACCCGGCGGTCCCGCAGCCACCAGTTTATGGATGGGGTGGATGGCTACGTGAAGAAAGGTGAGCCGTCGAGCGGCCTGCTCCCGGGAATCATGGCAGGTGGTCCGGGCAAGGAAGGTGAGGGCGACAAAAGGGTGCAGGCATACTGCTTCCGGATGTGCCTCACGGATGATCCGGAAAACCGCGTGGCCTTTCCCAAGCCAGAGGGTTATGATCCGATGCGTTACGAATTATACCTGCGATATATTCAGGCGGGGTGGCGGACGGTCTGGGGGAATCACAAACCCATGCCAAACCGCAAGACCGATACCAACAATCATGGTGGTTTTTCGACAGACAATATTGGCATGAACTGGGACTATCCCGAAGCGAGCTATGCCCGGCGGGCGGAGATCGTCAAGGAACATGAGGTTTATCAAAAAGGGCTCTTTTGGTTTCTCTGTAATGATCCAAGAGTGCCGGAGGACTTGCGTAGCAAAATTAATGTTTGGGGTTTGGCGGAAGATGAATTCACCGACAACGGCAACTGGCCCCACCAGCTCTACATTCGCGAGGCTCGTCGCATGGTGAGTGATTACGTTAATTCGGAACTCGATTGCTTCCGCAAGCGCGAAACTCCGGAATCGATCGGGATGGGTTCCTACAACATGGATTCACACAATGTGCAGCGCTACATCGACGAGAAAGGAAATGTGAAGAACGAAGGCGATGTTCAGGTTTCTCCGGGAGGGCCTTACCAGATTTCTTATCGTGCTATTCGCCCTAAAAGGCAGGAATGTACGAATCTAATCGTACCGGTTTGCCTTTCTTCCTCGCATATTGCCTACGGTTCGATTCGGATGGAGCCGGTCTTCATGATTTTGGGGCAAAGTGGTGCGGTGGCTGCTTCGATCGCCATCGATGACGGGATTGCGGTGCAGGATGTTCCCTATGAAAAATTGAAGCCCCGACTCGTGGCTCTGAAGCAGGTTCTTGAATATTCCGGGCCAATGAAGACGCCAAATGTAACGCTCATCGAATCAGAGAAACTCCCCGGGATTGTGGTTGATGATCTCGATGCCACCTTCTCGGGATTCGTGGCTCAGAGCCGGAGCACCAGTCCATTTGTAGACGAGGGATATCGCCACGATGGAAAGAAGAAGGAAGAGAAACAAGTGGCACGCTTTGTTCCCGAATTACCCCGTGATGGTCGGTATGAGATTCGGGTGATTTATCCGGCCTTGGAGAATCGATCTCAAAAAGTTCCGGTGACGGTAAAAAGGGACGGAGAGGTTCTGGAAGTCGTGACCATCGATCAGACGCAGATCGGGTTAAAGGACGATTTGGGTCTGTTGCTGGGTGAGTTTGAATTCACAAAAGGAAAGAGTGCGGAGGTTGAGATCTCGAATGAAGGAACAGGAGGTTATGTTGTGGTGGATGCTGTCCAGTTTATCCCCGTGAAGAAGGAGCCAAAAAAGGGAGTCTTTTACCCGCTTTTCAATGGCGAGGATCTCGCAGGTTGGTGGGGTTGTGGCACCGAGGATCCTTCGAAGTGGATTGCCTTGTCCGAAGAAGAGTTAAATGCCAAAAAGGCGAAGAGTCTTGAGGATCTTGCGAAGCACTGGAAGGTCGAAGATGGAGTGATCGTGAATGATGGGAGCGGGCTCTATCTGACTACCGAGCGGAATTATTCAGACTTCGAATTGAGGCTCGAATACAAGCACGGGAAAAATGCCGATAGCGGGATCTATTTGCGCGGAATTCCGCAGGTGCAAATTTGGGACATCAAGCGCAAGCATGCCGACGCGCACAAGGGATCGGGCGGACTTTGGAACAACAGAGTGGGCAGCAAGGGAAGAGATCCTTTGATCATTGCTGACAAGCCGCTCGGACAGTGGAATAAGATTTTGGTTCGTATGATCGGCAACAAAGTGACGGTGATTCTAAATGATAAAATCGTGGTGAAGGAGGCACCGTTGCAGAACTACTTCAATAAAGGTGGACCTTTGCCCGCGAAGGGTCCGATCCAGTTGCAAACTCACGGGGCCGAGATCAGCTGGCGAAATATCGAGATCAAGGAATTGTAGATCTTCGGTCATTGCGAGTTGGGATCTCCGGTGAGAGAATGGAATCGCTATGAAAGTGATTCTACTCTCGTCCGCGACTTGCTTGGTGCTCTGTTTTTGTCTGGGGAGGATGGGCGAATCGGGGATGGAGGAGGTGAGCGAGATCCCGACGGTCGACTCGCGGAGGCGAATATCGGTGAGGGGGGCGTCGACGAGTGAACGTGAACGGGAGAGTGCGCGTGATGGTGAGAAGCTGGTGCGACTGATTTCAGAATATGACGCTCTCAGGGGAGAGGGGATCACGGAGGCTCGCATGATGGCTTGGATTTTGCAGCTGGAATCGAGCGAGATTCCCGGGGCATTGGACTTCTTAATGGAGCGTGAGAGGAGTGAGTATGGGGATGAGCTCGATGGGAATGATCGTGAAATCGGAGGAGAAATGCTGGCCCTCTTGGCGAGGTGGTATGAGCTTGATGGGGAAGGTGTGATTACTTGGGTGCGTGGGCAGAAAGAGTGGACTAAGGAGGATACCTTAAAGGCGGAGATTTTGATGATTTGTGATGGCTATCATCGTGATCCAAGACGTGGATTTGAGCTGTGTCTGGATTGGATTGAGCAGGGCAGGCAAGGCGATGGTCCTGGTTCGACTGGTCGGCTGCCCGGAGAGGCGTACTTTCGGGATGTCATTCTTTATCAAGTGGGAAGATGGGGAAGTGATCCCAAGGCGATGCTGGAACAAGTTAATTTTGATGGTGAGTTGAGGGCGACATTCTACGTGTCAATGTCAGGCGGTGGACTGAGGGGCTCAAGTCGATTAAACGCTGGGGGAATGGGGTTTCCTTATACACCGAGCAAAAGTAGTGATTACTCCTCGAATCCTGCAATGAGAGCTTTTGCGCGAGGACTGGCAGACTCGGGGCGTTCCAGCTTGCTTCGTGAGATGGTGGGGGCTTGGAGGGAGGAGCCCGGGAGGCTTTTGAGGCTGTCATTACCGATTCATTGGAAGGCCAGGGGTGGCAGGCGGTGAAGGCAGAGATTGATCGAGGGAACATTGGGGCGTCGTTCTATGAAGCCAAGGAGGTCTTGAATGAATTGGCGAAGCTGGATCCGCGGGAGGCGCTTGATTGGTATCTTTCGTTGCCGGAGAGTCAGGATCTTTCACGGGAGGAAATGATTCAAAGTGCAGTCGTGGAGAGTGATGTCTTCAGAATTGATAATGTTAATGCTGATCCGGAAGACCCATTTGCGGCTCGCTTGATTTTGGACTTCGAGAAAGCTGAGCGTGTTCTCATGGAACTCGAGAATGCTGGCGAACCAGTAGGGGAGGCTTGGTTGGGATTAGTGAACGAGATCTTGGGGCGAGGTTTGGAGGAGGAGTTGGGGCGGACGTTGCTAAAGTTGAGGCCGGCGCAGCGCAGCAAGCTGGAAGAAGGGGTTCTGGATAGGGTCACGACAAGAGAATCGTTTCGGCTAAGGGGTGAGGATCTGGAGTTCTTCTCAACCGGGTCTTATGGCGAAGATTCGGCGAGGGAACTTGGATTGATGAATGAAGCCCGGGAACGGATCGAGGCCAGGAATGTGGAAGCGCGGGCCAAGCTGCGGGAGATTTTGGAGAAGATGGAGGCTTCGGGCGGTCAGTGACAACATCACTCGACGCGGGAGGGGAATGGATTATAGTTAGCAGCGAATGAGGGGACTTCTAGTCACATTGCTTTCGTTTTTGATTTTTCCGGTCGGGGCGGCTCCGGTGATTTCGGAGTTTATGGCTTCGAACGAGACGACTGTGGCGGATGAAGACGGAGACTTTCCGGATTGGATTGAGATTTTCAATCCGGATGATGAGCCGGTGGATCTGGGAGGTTATTATCTGACGGATAATGCGCTGGTTTTAAACCGTTGGGTTTTTCCGTCGACGATGTTGGAGCCGGGTGAATGGTTGGTGGTGTTTGCATCGGGAAAAGATCGGGATGTCGGTGAATTGCATACGGATTTCAAGTTGTCGGCTGGAGGCGAATATCTTGCGTTGGTGGCTCCGGATGGCGCGACGGTGGTGACGGATTTTGGAGATCGTTATCCGCCTCAGTTTGAGGATGAAAGCTACGGTGAAGGTGAATTTGGAATTGGGTACCTTGATGAGGCGACTCCAGGGGCGGAGAATGGGACGGGCCGCTTACCGGGTCCACTTTTTCTGGACTATCGGACCGGCGGAGAACGTCCGGCGGTTGCGGAGACGCTTGAGATTACCGCGACGATCACGGGAGCGGAAGATGTGACTCTTTTTTACCGGGCGGGATTTGGGCCGGAGGAGGCGGTGGCGATGGACTCTAATGACGGGACGAATTACTCAGTGACGATTCCCGGGGGAGCGGTGAGGGATGTCATCAGGTGGCGCTTTGTGGCGCAGGATGCCGAGGGGCGGATTTCCAAAGAGCCACCTTTTGCGAATCCTCTGGATTCCCAGGAATATTACGGGGTGCCGGTTGCCAATCCCAATGTTGAGAGTCTTGCCGAGGTCTTCGAGTGGTTTATCTCCGTGAGTGACTACAATCGGCTGACTTCCTTTCAAAAAGTGCGGGCCGGCGTGTATTACCTTGGTGAGTATTACGACAATGTGGAGTTTGGTCCGCGGGGCCAGTCGACTCTGTTTTTTGACAAGAAGGGGTTCAATATCGACTTTAATAAGACGCAGCGATTTCGATGGAAGGATGGGGAGCCAAGGGTTCGGGATATTAACCTGATGACCAATTGGGGGGATAAGGCGAAGGTTCGTAATGAAATGGCTTACGAGATTTTACGCGAAGCCGGGGTCCCGACTCATTTTGCCTTTACCGTAAGGGTTCAACGCAACGGGCAGTTTTTTAGCACCGCTGATTTAGTTGAGGACGCCGACGATATCTATCTCGATCGGGCGGGGCTCGATCCGGATGCCACTCTCTACAAGGCGGTGAATACCTCGTTGAGAGTGGAGGAGATTGGAAACACAAATATTGTAAGGAAAATGACCCGGGAAGAGGAGGGATTGGAGGACCTCTATGCCCTGATTTCCGGAATCAATCAGGATAGCCCGGATCGTTGGAATTACATTTTCGAGCACGTTGACCTTCCGACCACCATCAACACTCTCGCCGGGCTTGTCGTGATCATGCAGACCGATATGGGGGCGAAGAATTATTACTTGTACCACGATACCGAAGGAGACGGGCGTTGGTCGATACTGCCCTGGGATCTTGATCTGACTTTCGGCAGGGATTTTACCAGTCGCGCGGGTTACTTTGACCGCAATCTATTCACCGGGGGATTTACGGAATTCAGTGAGTCGGTCAATACGAGCGTGCTCGTAGAAGCACTCCTGAGGGGAAACCCAAGAACGCGTGAGATGTTTTTCAGGAGGCTTCGTACTTTGAGCGATCGCTTTATTGCCTCGGAATATATCCCCGCGCGCACCGAGGCTCAATGGGAGAGACTTTCGCCCTCCGGAGTCTTCCCGGGTGATGCTTTTCTGGATTTTGAATTCTGGGGAACCTGGTATGACGCCGACCCGGTTCCAAAGAGCTGGAACATCCCACACCCGGATGCAGAGACGATGCAGCGGGCCAACAATCGGATCAACTTTGAATGGCTGCCGATCAGGAGGGTTGAAATTTATAACAACACGCCGGATCTTCCGGCTCCTCTCGATTCGCCGGCGGTCGCAATCGGAGCTCTCGATTTTGATCCGATTTCCGATGATCAAGATCAGGAGTATTTGGAGTTGATCAATCAATCGCCGACCGCAGTCGATGTTTCGGGATGGCGCGTGGATGGCGCGGTAAGGTTTATCTTGCCCGAAGGTTCGGTCATCCCTTCGGGGGATAGTTTGTTTCTAAGTCCTGATGTCGTGGCATTCCGGTCCCGCGATTTGAGCCCAACCGGAGGTGAACAACGATTTGTTCTCGGGCCTTATTCCGGGAACCTGGCCGCGGAAGGAGAGACGATTGAGCTTTATGATCCCGAGAATATTTTGCGTGACAGCCACACCTACAGCGGAGCGGTTCCGGGTTTCAACGGGGATAGCCGAGAGGATCGTGATGGTGATGGGATCAGTGCGGCGCTTGAATGGGCCCTTGGGACATCCGATCAGGAATTTGGCGCTCTTCCAGCTCCGGAAGACGGAGTTTTCAGTTACATGATAAGAAGTAACCTGAATGGTTTTGTCGTGGTTCCAGAGGTGAGTCGGGATTTGGAGGTTTGGAGCAGCGAAGGATTGGCCATTTCCCGGGAACTGGGACTGGATGGCTTTGATGAGGTTTCTGTGGAGTTATCGGATGCGCAGCTCGGTCGCTTTGTGCGGCTGAGGTTGGCCCGACAATAATAACTTCTGGGATCTTGACTCTCTGTTTGGGATTCTCTAATCTGTTAGGCAATATGAGAAAGAGGTGTCCAAATAGTCCCGGTTGGTTGATTCGTCTTGTTTTAGTTACTATGCTTTGTCCTCTTGGAGGCAGTGCAGCTCTGACTGCATATTTAAAGATCGTGCATATTTAAAGATCGGCGATATTCCCGGTGAATCGCAGAGAGTCGATCACGAAGATGAAATCGATGTTTTCGGTCTGGAGTGGAAAATCGTGACCGAGGATGCAGATGCGGGGACCACAAGAACCCGGGGGCGAGCAAAAGTGACTCCACTCAAAGTCCGCAAGCGTGTGGATAAAGCGACTCCGTATCTTGCTTTAGCCGCGTTGAATGGGCGGGTCTTACCCGAAGCCACTTTGGCCGTTCGCAAGGATTCCGGAGAAGCTCATCTCGACTATTTGGTGATTACGATGACGAATGTGAGAGTGACTTCATACGCGGTTGCTTCGAAAGATGGAGAAGACGTCCCCGTTGAAGAGGTGGGTTTTACGTTTGAAGCCATTAACTACAAGTATGTGGAGCAGGCTGATGATCATTCCGCAGGGGATGAGCACGAGATCGAATATGATATCGCGGCCGGGGTTTAACTGAAATCAGGAAACCTTCGGTGATGTTTGGGTCGCGTAATGACGAAAAAGCAGGGCAGTATCTCCTGTTTGGGGCGATATCCGTCTTGCTCTGTGGCGTAACTTTCTCGCAAGTCAGAGTCTATGCCAAACTCGCTGGAGTGGACGGAGAGTCGAAGAGGGCTGGTCGTCGGGACTGGATTGATGTGGTTCGCCTGGGAACGAGTGTTTTGAGAGATTCCGGGGTTGAAACAGGACGAACAAGTATTACCCCTGATGCCGGTCCCTTCATTTTTAGAAAGCGAATTGACAAGGCATCGCCGTATCTCTTGGAGGGGATGCTTCAAGGAAGGCTATTCGAGAGCTTGCGAATCGAAATCGAAGATCGGGAGGGCGTCGAGACGGCGTATCGCATGCGGGGAGTCCGCTTGGCATCGCACCAGATGAATAGTAAGGGCGAGAGTTCTGAAATCTTCGAAGAAGTGGGGTTTCAATATGACGTCATTGAGTGGCACGATTTTGTGAACGGCGGAGCAACAGGGCCTCAACACGTTGGTTCGACCTGGAATTTGGCGACCAACGAAGGTGGCGTTCTTCAGCAACCAGATGGAAGGCCTCCCGGGATTTCTCCGGTCCCTCCCCTCCAGGTTAAACCGGGAGAGCGAGTCGAATTTAAGGTGAGCTTCAGCGATCCGGCGCAGGTTCCAGAGAATCTGGTATTCACTGCGCTTTCTCCGAATGAAGGACTGGTAAAGGTGCTGGAAGTGAGTGGAGAGGGCTTGAGTCGAACGATTTCTTTGCAGGTGGGCGATCTTCAAAATGGTTCGGACCGGATGACCCTGAGTTTGACGGATGGTGTGCGGAGTTCGACGCGTGAACTGCCCATCGTCATCGCGGGGGAAATGACTGCTTATGAGAGTTATCTAGGTGGGTATCTCAATGAAGAGATGGCTGAAGATCCAAAGGTGATCCGCCCTTTGCGGGATCCCGACGGAGACGAGATGAGTAACGTGATGGAGTTTTTTCTAGGAACCGACCCTTCTGCTTTTACATCCCGCGATGATGCCTTCACCATCGTTCGCGAGAAAACAAAGGAAGGGACTGAGATGGTGATGAGATACTACCGGAGAGCGGATGAATCGAATCTGCAAGAGTCCTTTGAGGGCTCACGTGACCTTAGCACTTGGCAGAGATTTGGTGACAAGGGGAATCCCGAAATTAAGATTACTACAATCGGTCGACCAACCAACGGGTATGTCCTCACCGAAGCGCGGGTTCTCATTGAAAGCTCACCTCAGGGTGATGGCGCAAAAAATGATGCGGCCTACTATATGAGGCTTTCAGTGAAGGGAACTCTCTAGCGGGACCCTGATTCCGGTGAGTCGGATTTTAAATGATTGGCTGGAATGGTTCTTGTGGCGGTCTTTTCGCTTTCTATGATCACAGGCTCATGAGGATTTTTCAATCTGCCCGCTTTCTCCCCGCGATACTGCCTTTGGTGATGCTTTCGAGCGCCCGGGCTGCAAAACCCAATATCATTATGATTATGGCCGATGACATGGGCTATGAAACAGTTGGGGCCAATGGCAGCGACGACTACAAGACGCCCCATATTGATGCCATGGCAAAGAGGGGGATGCGATTTACCAATGCCTTTGCCAATCCTATCTGCACGCCCTCGCGGGTGAAGTTGATGACGGGAAAGGCCAATGTTCGGAACTACACCTTCTTTGGAAAGCTCGACCGCGGTCAGAAGACGGTTGGGAATTACTTTCGCGATGCCGGATACAAGACCTGTATTTCCGGGAAATGGCAGCTGGGTGAGAAAACGGATGCGCCCTCACATTTTGGTTTCGATCAATCATGCCTCTGGCAGCTGAAACGGGGAAACAGCCATACCATTGACGGGAAGAAATACGATAGTCGCCATACCAGCCCCGACCTGAGCATCAATGGCGTTAAGAAAGAGTTCCGCAATGGCGAGTTTGGTCCCGATGTCTGTGTTGATTTCATCGAGAAGTTTTTGGAGGCCAACAAGGAGGATCAATTCTTTGTATACTACCCCATGATTCTTCCCCATTGCCCGTTTGTTCCGACACCGGGAACCCCGGACTACGATCCAAAATCTCCCGGAAGTCCGACCTACAAAGGGGATGCCAAATACTTCAAGAACATGGTAGCGCATGTCGACCAGCTGGTCGGGCGAATTGTTTCCAAGGTCGATGAGCTTGGGCTCAGTGAGAATACCCTGATCGTCTTTACCGGAGACAACGGAACGGACTCCCCGGTGGTGACTTCCTTGAATGGAAAACCGATTGCCGGGGGCAAGGGAAAAGCCGATCACGACAGCGGGGTGCGCACTCCGTTTTTCGCCGCCATGCCGGGGACGGTTCAGGCAGGAGAAGTCTCGCATGAATTGGTCGATTTCTCCGATCTCCTCCCGACCTTTTGCGAGCTTGCGAAGATCGATACTTCGGTCGACAAGAATCTCGATGGAGTTAGTTTGCTGCCGACCCTGACCGGGAACGGAGAGCGCAAGAAGCCCTGGTCCTACTTGTTTTACAGCCGAAACGATGCCACCCAATCCGCTTCCTCGGTGGTGGTGCGCAACGCTACTCACCTGGTTTACCGAAAGGGAGGGCCAGGGAAGAAGATTCAGTTCTTTGACTGCTCGGTGCCCTATGCCCGCAAGCTTCAGAAGCAAGCTGATCTCGGTGAGGACGCCCGCAAGGTTTATGCCGAATTGGCCGAAGTGGTGGAGCGGTATGACGGGCAGTATCAGAGCGATCTTAGCGAAGCCGCAGTGAAGGAATGGCAGAAAAAGATCAAGGGCGGGAAGAAAAAGAAGAAGTAATCAGAATCACAATTGACCATCATGAAATTCCGAATGCACCTCCTGCTCGTTGCGCTCCTTGGGTTGTTTCCATTTGCTCATGCCGGGAAGTCTAAGCCAAATTTCGTCGTTATATTTATCGATGACATGGGATACGGGGACATTGAGCCCTTTGGCTCCAAGGTAAATCAAACTCCGAATCTCAATCAGATGGCGGAGGAGGGGATGAAGCTCACCAGCTTTTATGCGGCACCGGTTTGCTCGGCTTCCCGGGCGCAACTGTTGACGGGATGTTACGCGCCCCGTGTTTCGGTGCCGGGAGTTTTCTTTCCAGCCGGAAAGAATGGTTTGAATCCGGATGAAAAAACGATTGCCGATTATCTCAAGGAGTTGGGATATGCCACGGCTTGTGTGGGCAAGTGGCACATTGGAGATCAGGTGGAATTTCTTCCGACGCGACAAGGTTTTGATTCCTATTTTGGCATTCCTTACTCGAATGACATGCAGCGGAATTCATCTGAAACCGGGAATCGAGTGACTCCCTTGTTGCGTGATGAAAAAGTGGCGGAGCTTCTGGAAGACGAAGGGCAACGACGGATCACGCGTGAGTACACCGAGGAAGCGGTGGCTTTCATCGACCGCGAGGCAAATAGCGAGAAGCCATTTTTCCTCTATCTGCCTCATACTGCGATGCACGTGCCGCTTTTTCCTCATCAGGATTTTGTGGGTTCCTCTTCCAACGGTGTTTACGGAGATTGGATCAGGGAAGTCGATTGGAGCGTCGGAGAAATCCTAAAAGCACTTCGGGCTACCGGCGTGGAGAAAGAAACCCTCGTGATCTTCACCTCCGACAATGGGCCCTGGGCTTCCAAGCGGGAAGCCGGTGGAGTTTCCGGCCCCTTGCGCGGCGCCAAAGGTTGCACGCTTGAAGGTGGGGTCAGAGTACCCACGATTGCGTGGTGGCCCGGTCGTGTGAAGGCAGGGACATCCAGTGATGCTGTTTCGGGGACTCCGGATCTTCTCCCGACCTTTGTGACCTTGGCCGGAGGAAAACCTGATCCCTCGATCAAGATTGATGGCTACGACCTGACCGGGGTTCTCGATGGGAATGCGGAACAAACGAAGCGAGAAGCCTGGTATTATTTTGGAGGCACCAAGCTGCAAGCTGTGAGGTCAGGACCGTGGAAGCTTGCGGTGACCGCTCAAAGTGTTGGCATGGGATTCAAGGAGAGGCCGGAAGACCTACAGCGGAAAGGGCGGCTTTATAATCTGGATGAGGAGATCGGCGAGAAGACCGATGTCTCGGCGAAGCATCCCGAAGTCGTGGCCCGCTTGACCGCGCTCGCTGAGGCAATGGTGATCGAGATGAAAGCAAACAAACGTCCGGTTGGGGTGGTGAAAAATCCGGTCATGCTTTACCCCACGACCCAGAAGCGCCGCAGTCCGGTGCGTCGTGGTAAGCCGGTTGATTGGTCAAAGTTAAAAGTGGGCGATGTCTTTTCCTCCGGGCAAGTGCCTGATGTTGTAAATAAGCCGTTTACGATTTCAGGAAAAATCGAGTTCAGTGGACAAGCCAATGAAGTGGTGATGGCCCATGGAGGAACGCAGGTCGGTTACGGCCTTTATCTCAAGGAAGGGAATTTCGTCTTTGCGGTTTCGACCGGGAAGGGTCACCTCAAGCGGGTTCAAACTTCAGTTGCCTCGGGCAAGATGGGGTTTTCGGCAGGGTTGGATTTGCTTGGTCGTCTTTTTCTTCAGGTTGGTGAGCACAAGCTCCTGCAATCGGACGCGGGGAATCATTGGATCACCAAGGTGCCGGCCGAGGATTTGAGTGTGGGCTTTGATGACGCCCACCCCGTTGATCCGCAAGCGCCCAAGGCTAAGTTCAGTGGAAAGTTGCTGGGACTTAGAGTGGAGGCTTCGTCCAAGTAGCCAGATCTTGTTCTCGTTAGGGGACGTGGTAATCTCATCCTGATGATCTTGCGATTTCTTGTTTTTCTTGCCTCATGCTCAACGGTTTTTGCGCAGGGGTTGGGTCCTGATGTGCTGCGGGAAATCGATGCTCTGATTGAAACGGGGGTCTCTGATAAGAGAATGCCGGGTGGGGTTCTTCATCTCGAACACAGAGAAACAGTTTTTCAAAAGAGCTATGGCAAGCGGCAGCTTGTGCCGGTCGTCGAAGGAGCGACAAAAGAGACCATTTATGATTTGGCATCTTTGACCAAGGTCGTGGCGACGACCCCCTCGATCATGAAGTTGATTGAAGAGGGAAAGGTTGAATTGGATGCGCCGGCTCAAAGATACCTTCCGGAACTAGCTGGAGATTCGAACAAGTCAAAGATTACAGTTCGTCATCTTCTGACGCACACCTCGGGCCTGGCGGCGGGATTGCGTGGGGGATATGAATGGAGTGGCTACCGCAATGGCGTCGTTTTGGCAGCAGGTGAGCCGTCTCGTGGCATGGCGGGATTTTCTTATCGATACAGCGATCTTAATTTTATTTTGCTGGGCGATATCGTAGCGCGGGTTTCCGGGGTGCCGCTGCAGGATTATTGCCGGAAAGAAATCTTTTTACCTTTGGGCATGAAGGAAACGTTCTTCGTACCAGATCCCAAGCTAAAGGCCAGGATTGCTCCCACTTCTCTTCTCTCAGACGGCAGTCTCTTAAGAGGGGTCGTGCACGACCCGACAGCCCGTCGCATGGGAGGTGTCGCAGGACATGCGGGGCTTTTTAGCACGGCCGATGACTTGGCCCGTTTTGCCAGGATGTTGCTGACCGGCGGAGGTCGCGTTTTGAAACCAAAGACGATTCGCCTCATGACCTCGGTGCAGTCGCCAGCGAATATTAAGTCCAGACGTGGACTGGGATTTGATATTGACTCGCCCTATTCCTCGTTGCGAGGTGAATTGTTTCCGAAAGGATCATTTGGCCATACCGGATGGACGGGAACTTCGATTTGGGTCGATCCAGAGAGTGAGAGTTTTGTCATTTTTCTGAGCAATCGGAATCATCCATCCGGCGGCAACGTAATCACCTTGCGAAAGAAGCTGGGAACCCTCGCGGCAAAGGCGACTGGTTTTGATTTTTCGGCGGCAACTGACGCTCTTCCGAAGGTCGTTTCCCAGTCGATCAAGCCTCCGAACGTGCTCAATGGGGTCGATGTTTTGGAGCGGGATCAATTCGCTGTGCTCAAGGGAATGCGCGTGGGATTGATCACAAACCAAACTGGAATCAACCGGCGGCGGGAGACCACGATTGATCTCTTGCATCGTTCAAAGAAGGTTGATCTCGAGTTGCTTTTCGGACCCGAACACGGAATCCGGGGGACTCTCGATGATAAGGTTGAAGATGGGGTCGATGACGCAACGAAGCTTCCGGTCGTGAGTCTTTATGCCGGAGAGGATCGGCGTAAACCCAAGGCCGAAAATCTGGCGATGATCGATGCCCTTGTGTTCGATATGCAGGATATCGGGACGCGATTTTACACCTTCATTTCGACGATGGGCCTGGCCATGGAAGCTGCGGAGAACGCAGGTTTACGATTCGTGGTCCTCGACAGGGTGAATCCCATTGGGGCCAGTAAATTTTCGGGGCCCATGCGCGATGGTGACCCGACCTTCACTTCTTTTCATCAGGTTCCGATACAACATGGGATGACGGTTGGTGAAATTGCCCGGCTCTACCAAAAGGAACATTGTCCCAGGTTGAAGCTCACCGTGATTCCTGTTGAAAATTGGACCCGTGGAATGCGTTTTGACGAAACCGGTTTGCCGTGGATCAAGCCTTCGCCGAACATGCCTAATCTCACGGCGGCAACTCTTTATCCCGGGTTGGGTTTACTCGAGTTTACCAATGTTTCAGTAGGGCGGGGGACAAGATTTCCGTTCGAAGTTTTTGGAGCGAACTACATTGATGCAGAGAAGTTTGCTCGAAAACTTTCCGTAGCCAAGCTTCCGGGATTGGCCTTTGTTCCCATTCGTTTTACTCCCACTGCGAGTAAGTTTGCCAATGAGGAATGCGGCGGGGTGCGCATCATTTTAAAAGATCCGGACAAATGCCCTTCGGTCGAGTTGGGGATTCTATTGGCCCAGACTTTAAGAGAGCTTTATCCCGAAAAGTGGGAAACTAAGAAGCTGAATACCTTGTTGCGGCATCCCCGGACAGAAGCCGGAATTAAGGGCTTGAAGCCCAGATCAGAGATTGTGAAGTCTTGGGAGGCCGGCTTGGAGAAGTTTGCGCGCAGAAGGGCGGGTGCTCTGCTCTATCGATGATGAGGCCTAATCGTCCTTGAGTTTATCGATCAGGTAGGCAGTGGGGCTGGCATGAACGACTCCCGGAGCCTTGGGGTAAACGAGATCGCAGCCGACGCCTGTGGCGCGACAATGTTCCTGAAGTTTTACGCCGAAATTAGAGGTGTGGGTGGGATTTTTCTGCGCTTTGCCGAGAGCGGGCGGAACACTGTAGATCAGATAGACCGGAGGGTCGTCTTTTGAGACCAGGGCGTAAGGAGAATATTCGGCGATCCACTTGAGGATGGATTCGCGCTCCTTGAGAAATTTATCAAAAGGTTTCAATCCGAAGGCATGCCCGCCGTAACGACTGTTTGGTGTCCATTCCTTCATCTGCTTGGGATCGAGAGTGGTTTGGGCTCCCTTGACTGCGGCACACCAAAGTCGGGTGGATTCCCGGGCAACGGGATCATCGCTTTTGGGATCGGCAAGATCATCGTGAAAGGCAAGCCAGAGCGACGAACAGGCACCCGCGGATCCGCCAGCTGCCCCGATTCGTTCTTTATCAATGTTCCATTCAGTGGATTTGCTACGCACGAATTGCAGAGCACGGGCGGCATCGTGGAGAGGGGCGCGGACAGGCGGCTTGATACCGGCTTGGACGGCTTGTGGAATCAAGCGGTAGTTGATGGCGACGACCGAGATGCCGGCCTTAAGAAGAGCGTCGGGATCGGCAAAACGATTCACGCGTTCCTTGGAGCCTCCCTGCCAGCCGCCTCCATGAATGACGAAGACAAGTGGAGTTGGTTTGGTTGAATTGGCTTTCCAGAAGTCGAGGGTATGTCGTGCGTGCGGACCATAGGAAACTTCGGTCAGAGTAGGTTTGGGAACAGAAGGGGCATACTTCTCGCCAAAGGCGGGGAGGACGAGTAATTGGATGATAAGAAGAAGAGAGAATCTGGATTTCATGGATGCTTGGTTTTGATTACGACTTGGGGTTCACGAGAATCTCATCAACGAATAACCAGGCCTTGCGACCTTTGGCCTGGTGCCAATCGGGAATCGTTCCGAGGTTTTTTGCGTGAACGCGAAGATGGCGGGCTTTGATCCCTTTGGTCCTGGTCGTGAGGGTGAAAGTTGCGGTGGCCTTTTTCTCAGGAACCTCGTTTGCGATCGTAGCGATCGACTTGAAGGTTTTTCCATCAAGCGAAACGAGAAACTCAACCGTGGGTGGAAGAAAAACGCCGGCCGAAGTGATCTGACAGGAGGAGAGGCCCAATTCTCGAATCGAAATCGTTTTCCCAAGATCGATGGTTGCGATGAGATCTTCTCCTTCGAAGCCCAGCCAATCATTCTTGAGGTTCGCGGGATCACCGGTGATGCCATCGACGAGCTCGGCGGGTCCGGTTCCGGGGTAGTGCGGGCTGGGCGGGGTAGCGAGAGTCAGAGGGAGGTTTCGGGCGTCGTGGCTGATGAGCTCGAGCCGAAGGAGAGCTTCGACAATCTGCTCGATCTGTTCGTCCTTCAGGAATGAATGGGCGGGCATGGCATGGATCTCGCCCCAGATGCCTTTGCTTCCTTTTTGAATTTGTTCCTTTAGGTAGGATTTACGAGTGACGAGGTCGGTGTAACGATCAATGATCATTTCGAAAGAGGGTCCGATGAGGGTGCCTCCCGGTTGATGGCAGGCCGCGCAGTTGTTTTGTCTCATCAAAGCCGTGCCCGGATGCTTGGAAGGGAGGCCACGAAGCGGGCGAACCGCGACGACCTGGTTTCCGGCGAGTCCGCCATCGACGCGATGACTGATGCGCACCAGGCTGCCGCCATTGTCGGGTTCCCAGCCCCCCTTGCCGTATTGCAGGACGAACATCTGGCCGTCCCGGTTGAACTTGATGTTGGTGGGCGTTTGAAAGCGGTGGTTGGCCGGGAAGGATTTGATCGCCACCATGTTTTCCTCGTCGTCCAATGCCACCATTTTTACCCAGCCGCGTGCGTAATCGGCGATGAACAAATGGTGATGGAATGCTTCCGGAAGTCCTTCGTTCCCGCGCGACTTGTCGTGATAGTAAACCGGCCCGCCAATGGCGGAGGCTCCGCCGCTTCCCAGCGACGGGAATTTTTTGGACGGAGGATGGCTGTACCAAATCATGGGCTTCTGCGTTGGGGGCAGCTCCTTGACTCCGGTGTTCACCTTGTAGTGGTTAATCGGTTTCTCCGGGTCGAAGACTCCGATGACTTCGTTTTTTTCGAAGGAGTAGTCCGGAAAGGACTCATTGGGTCCGATGAAAAAGGGCCAGCCGAAGAAGCCCGGCTTGCGGGCCTGATTGAATTCGTCGAAGCCCAGCGGCAGGAGCTTTTTGTCGATGTTCTTCAAGTTCCCGCAGTAGTGATCGGCCGGTCCGTTTTCGCCCCAGTAGAGATGTCCGGTCCGTTGATCGACCGAGATCCGAAAGGGGTTGCGGCAACCCATCACGTAGATTTCCGGCCGCGTCTTCGGAGTACCTGGGGGGAAGAGGTTGCCGTCGGGGATGGAGTAGCCTCCATCTTTTCCCGGGCGAATGCGCAGGATCTTGCCATTTAAAACAGCACTGTTGGTCGAGGTCCGTGCGGCGTAGTGGAACTGGGTGTGGTCCTGGTTGTCACCGCTGCTGATGAAAAGATTTCCATTGGGGCCAAAAGCCAGAGATCCGGCTTCGTGAATGCGATCCTTGTCGCGGAGCGCGGGAATCTTGATGATGACCTGCTCGGTCGCTTTGTTGAGCATTCCGTCTTCATAGCGAAATCGTGAAACAACATGATCGTGGTTTACCGACTCGCCACCTGGCCGAGTGTAGCAAATGTAGACCCACTTGGTTTTCTCGAAGTCAGGGGCAACGGCGATTCCCAAAACACCTGATTCCACGTCCCAGCTCCATTTCGGGCCCTTCTTTCGGTAATCGACTTCAAGATGGGCTGCCACTCGCGTGACACCTGTCGTTAGATCAAGCACTTTGATGTTCCCTTGGAGCTCGGCGATAAAAACAAGATCACCAGCGATCGTCATTTCCATCGGGTTCGAGAGATCTGTTGCAATCGTCTCAACCGCGAAGTCTTTTGCAGGAGGGAAAAGAGAGTTTGAGTCTTCGGTTTTTCCTTTGATGGATGAACTTAAAATGATCGTGAAAATCGGAACTAGGAGTCTTGTATGGCGCATCAGTTGGCGAAAGATACCACGCCTGGGAAGAGGCGGCGATGGCCTTCTTAATCTCCTCGCGCTTCTCCTTGTCAGTGCTCGGCTTTAGGGGCCCCAACTGGTCGCCGAGTTTCAGCATAAACTCGCAGTTTGGGAGTGATCCCCCAAATTTAACTCGGCTTGCCTCGGAGGTTCTCTTATGTCAGTTAGAGAGCGTGAACGGATTGCATGAGATGATGGAAGGATGGATTGGCCGTGGAGTGGGGAGCTATGCTTCATGGGTCTCGGGCTTGGCAGATGGCTTGATCCTTGTGCTGGTGCTCTTGTCTGCAGTTGGGATTTACTTCATCGCCTTGCGCCTGGTAGTGCGCCTAATCCGGGTGCTGGTAAAACGGAGCGACAATACATTGGATGATGAGTTGGTATCTAGCCGCTTGTTTTGCTGGATCGCGCAGTTGGTCCCTGGGATGATGGTATGGGCCGGAGGGCAGGCCGCGCTCCGTAATTCAACGGCGTCCGAGGCTGTCAGAGTTCTCGCAGAGATTTACATCATCGTAATGGTCTCTTTGGCGGTGAGTTCGATTCTCAATGTGTGTGAACGTATTTACAGTCGTTTCCCGGTGTCGCGGGAGATACCTATCAAAGGCTTCCTTCAGATCTTTAAGATTTTGATTTTTTCGGCTGCGGCGATCTTTATGGTTTCGGCAATTCTCGGAAAATCTCCGGTGATTATCCTCAGCGGTCTTGGCGCATTGACCGCGGTGATGATGCTTATCTTTAAGGATGCGATTCTTGGATTGGTTGCGGGTGTACAGCTATCCGCCAACCGAATGGTCGCGAGGGGTGACTGGATTGAGATGCCGAAATTTGGCGCCGATGGAGACGTGATCGATGTCGCGTTGACTACCGTTAAGGTGCAGAACTTTGATAAAACGATTACCACTATTCCGACTCATGTGTTGATCAGCGATAGTTTCAAAAACTGGCGAGGGATGAGCAAATCCGGGGTGCGACGAATCAAGCGAAACCTCTTGCTCGATATGAACTCGGTGGCTTTGCTGGATGTGAAGTCCATCGAGCGCTTTCGCAAGATCCGCCTTTTGCGTGATTATCTCGATAGAAAAGAGAAAGAGCTCGGCGAATGGAATAAGCAGTTTCCTAAAGAGGAAAATGCCGAGCCAGTAAACGCCCGCGCCCTAACAAATCTGGGAACTTTCCGCGCCTACGTGGGTGAATATCTCAAGAGCCATCCCAAGATTTCAAAGGATCAAACACTTCTGGTTCGGCAATTGCAATCGACTGAGAAAGGCCTGCCAATTGAGATTTATATTTTCACCAATGACAATCGTTGGATCGAATACGAGGCAATCCAGAGCGATATCTTCGATCATCTCCTAGCCGTGCTCCCGGAGTTCGGCTTAAATGTTTTCCAGTCCCCGACCGGAGCTGATTTGAAGAACCTCCGCTAAAGAGAATTGTCGTGAAGCAAGTCGCATCTATCGTTTTCAGTGTTGCGTGCCTGATGGGACCGGCAGTTCTTGCTGACGAGAAGGCGGTGGAGGTTTTTGAGTATTATTGCTTTGATTGTCACGGCGATGGCTCGAAGAAAGCGGGGCTGGATCTCTCTGGGATGCTTGGGAAAGAGGACTTCGATGGTTCGCTAATTTTTGAGAACTTGGTGACGGGGAAAATGCCTCCCGCTGACAAGGAGCAGCCGGATCTTGAAGAGAAGCAGAAAGTGCTCAAGTGGTTGGCGGAGAAGCAAGCTGTCGGAAGTGGGAAATCCTTCCGCCGAATCAGCCGACATGAGTTCGTGTATTCGCTTAATGATCTCCTGGGGACGGATTTGAATCTCGCCGGTCGGATCCCGGAAGACCGGGGGACGAATGATTTCGATTCCAGCCGGAAGATTCAACTGAGCCGGGAGATGCTGGGATCTTACTTCTCGGTGGCGGATGAGATCTTGAACCAGGCCTTTCCGGATGATGGGTTTCCAGTGGAGAAAAGCTGGGTCACGAACAAGGTCCGGGATAGTCACGAGATGTATCGGCGTTATCACCGACCCTATCAGGAGGGGACGCTGTTTTCGTGGACACGTTCCAATAACGGGATCAGCTATTCTTTCTTTTACGACGGCTTCGAGCCGCCCGTGTCGGGTTGGTATGAGCTCACTTTTGAGGCTGCGAAAGTGGCGGACTTTGAAGATGACATGAGCCTGCAAGTTCATGCCGGAAGGTATTACTACGCCGACGACCGACCCCAGCCGCAGCGCTTGCTCGGGGTGATTTCACTTGGGAATCGGGAGATCAAATCGCGGACGATACGCGCTTACCTCAATCCCGGAGAAAGCATTTCGGTGCATTGCTATTCCCGTCACAATTATCGAGAGCGAAACCCAAAGCGGGGGATTTACATCAAGCAGTTGAAAGTGCGTGGGCCCTTGGTGGATGCCTGGCCGCCTTCATCCTATCAGGAGGTCTTCGCCGGCTTGCCTATTCAAGCCGGGCCCAGAGAGGATGGTGAGGTTTTGGGATTTCAAACCACGCTTCGGAAAATTGGTGGCTTCGTGTCGGTGAGCAGCTTTCAAAAGGGGATGGAGAAGGAGAAGTTGCAGGATGGTTCCAGCCTAACCTTTTGGCATACCCGCTTTTCGCCAACCGTGGCGAAACCGCCGCATTACGTGATCTTTGAAAATCCAAATGAGGCGACCATTGAAGGACTTTCTTTTGCAACCTGGCAAGGTGGCAATGGAAACGGGTTGGTTAACGGGTATGAAATCTACTTTTCCGACGATGGAGAGAATTGGGGTGAGAAGGTGATGGTCGGGAATCTTGATGTGAGCTTTGCCAATGCGCAGCCGATTTTCTTTCCGAAGAAAACGACTCATCGTTTTCTTAAATTTCTTATTACCGATGCGGTTTCACTTGATGGGAAATCGATTGCTTCGATCGGTAGACTGGATGTCATCACCTCATTGCGTGCGCCTGCCGAAAGCTCTGCCATTGCGGTTGCTTCGCGATCTAGCAAAGATCTGAAAGGAGTGATTCGACGATTCGCCAGGCGGGCTTTTTCATCTGCTCTGAGCGAGCAAGAGTTGGAGCCCTATTATCAGGTTGGGCTTCGTCGACTCGATGATGGCGGCAATTTTGTGCAAGCCACCAAAGTTGGCCTGAAGGCGATTCTTTGTTCGCCCAGGTTTTTGATGGCACCCGGGGAGCATGCCAATTCATCCTATGCGAAGGCTGGTGATTTGGCGCGAACGCTTTGGCTGTCAATTCCAGATGAGGAACTTCTTTCGGTGGCCGCGGCCGGAGAGCTTCATGGTGAAACGCTTCGGAATCAGATCGTGCGAATGCTGGACGATCAACGGAGTGCCCGCATGATTCGTTCTTTTAGCGATCAATGGCTCAATCTCAGGGGCCTCAATAAAGTGACACCTTCGCTGAAGCTTTATCCGCTCTACGATGATCTCTTGAATCACTACCTGCCGATTGAAACCCGGAGCTATCTGCAGCACTTGGTTCAAGAGAATCTTTCCGCCAGGAATCTCATCGACTCTGACTTTACTTTTCTCAATCAACGTCTTGCCCGGCACTATGGAGTTGAGGGCGTGACCGGGCAGAGAATGCGCAAGGTGACATTTCCTGCCGGGAGTCCAAGAGGTGGGTTGATGACGATGGCAAGTGTGTTGAAGGTGACCACGGATGGTTTCGACACCTCGCCCATCCTGCGCGGAGCGTGGATCTCCAAAAATATTGTGGGCACGCCGCTTTCGCCTCCTCCCGAAAGTGTTCCTGCTCTGGAGCCGGAGCATGGAGTAGCGACCACGCTCAAGGAGCAGATCGATCAACACAAGAGCAACCAGACCTGCTATGCCTGCCACAAGAGTATCGACCCCTATGGCTTCGCGCTGGAGAGCTTTGATGCCACCGGGCAATGGCGGGAAAAATACAAAATCAAGAAGGCGCACCGGAGCACCTTCACCTATCGTCCCCAGGGATTTTTCGAAATCGGGGCCACGGTGGATGCCTCGGGAGAGATTGGTGACGACAAGTTTGAGAATGTCTTCGGGCTCAAGAAGGTCTTGCTATCCAATGAACAGAAGGTTGCCTATAACTTTGCCAAAAAATTCTTTGAGTATGCCGGGGGCGATCAACCGAACCTCGAGCAGCGTCTTCACCTGTGGAATTTTCTTGGGAAGGAACCTGAAAACGTCCGCTTGAAAAATATGATTACCGAGGTGTTAATCGCAATCCTCAACGAATCGAAGGAATGAGGAATTACAGCAGGAGAGAGATTCTGAAATTTGGAGCGGCCCTGCCTTTGGCTTTGCAGTCGCTGAATCTGCGGGCCGCCACGACTTCCAAGGCTCCGCCGAAGCGGGTGATCTTCATCTGTAATTCGCTCGGATTCTATGAACCGAATTTCTTTCCGAAGGAACGAGGGAATCTCGAAAGCTCGACCTATCTCAAGGAGTTGGCAGTGCGGGACAAGATGACCGTTTTCCAGAATTTCTTCCATCCTGGCATGGAGACCAGTAATCACGACTCGGAAAAATCTTTCCTGACTGGAGCACCGAGTCCCGAGGCCACGAATTTCACCAATACCATTTCAGTCGACCAGGTCCTTGCTCGTGAGATGGGAGGTGACACGCGCTTCCCGTATCTTTCGTTTAGCATCTACGACCGCGGTTGGGGATGTTCCTGGAACAGCAGGGGCGTTGCCATTCCTCCGATGCACGACGAGCGGCAGATCTTTGAACGGCTTTTTGGTGAAGAAGATCTGAGCGTGAAGCGCCAACAGATCGAGAATGATCAACAAATCGTGCAATCCCTCTATCGCGACATGGAGCAGATCAAGAAGAAGGGCGGAGATGACTCGAAGATCGAATCCTACCGGACCGTCATTTCAGAACTTGAAGCGCAATTGAAGCATGAGGAATTTTGGCTCAAGACCAAGAAGCCGGAAGTGCCAAATACCTTGAGCGATGATCAGGAATTCGCTTTCTCGACCAAGGTTCGCAACCTCTTCGAACTCTCCAAACTGGCGTTGCAGACGGACTCGACCCGAGTCATCACGCTTTCGCTCGATTGGATTTACGGCGCGATCAAAGTCCCCGGCGCAACGGGTGGCTGGCACACTCTTTCGCACCACGGAGGCAAGGCTGATGTGCTCGGCAAGCTCAGCCGGATCGAAGTCGACATCGTCAAACATCTTGACCGCTTTCTCACCGAACTCGATCAAATCGAAGAAGGGGAGGGCAGTCTTTTAGATCACACCACTGTGGTCATCGGCAGCAACTTCGGTGATTCTTCAAATCACACCTGCAACAACCTCCCTACCATCGTGGCAGGCGGTGGCTACCGTCATCAAGCTCACACGGTCCTTGAAAAGCCGACTCCGCTTTGCAATCTCTACTTGGAGCTCCTCCACAAACACAATGTGGACTTGGGCTCTTTTGGAAGTAGCAAGAAAGATCTTGGTTTACTCAAAGGGTGATCCCGGTCGAAGGAAAGCGCCAATATCGCCACCGAAAACCCTCAGGTCACCGCATCGATGCGGCAAGCCATCGAACGCTTCAAGGAGACCGTCGTCCCGGGTTCGTAAAAACACCCTTCATCGGCGTTGACGGCTGATACCGTTCCGCCGAAACAACCTTCCAGAGGAGGGAACTACCGTTGGTGTCACCGGATACCACACCGTCTGGCCTCCTGCTTTGCAGGTGGTCGCTTACTCAACGAAAACATGTCGATATCGATAGAAGCGCCGGAGTCCGGGGCCGACAGCTTCCGTCTGTGATGAGGTCGTTCCGCTTGCTGTCACGGCGACGCCGATATCTTGCCATGAATTCGCGGACAGATCGTCGGTTGTCTCGAGCTGATAGGAAGCGCCGGGGGACGAGGTCCAGTTCAGAGTGATCTCTTCATCGCCATACTGAATCTGCGTGATGACGAGGGGCGCCACAAACTCCAGGGCACCCATGTCTACCTCGTCGGTGATGACACGCGTGATGCCGGCGTAATCACTCCTTCCCGTCATCCAGGCTTGATTACTTCCGGTGTCCCGGCAAGGGGAAGATTCACTCAGGCGGTAACCGGCGGCGACCAAGGGGTCGCTGCTGATGTTGCCGTCCGTTAACCTGGTTCCGTTCTGAATGCAGTTGTGCTCCAGGGTGACGACATAGGCTTCCGCGGGCAGATTGAATCCGCTGTTTGCGTATAAGATATTGTTGCGAATGACGGTTTCGTCCTCCGGGTCGAACGAGGCCTCCCAGAATACACCTCCGGTGGTGTGGGTCGAAACGTTGTCGAGCACCGTGCAGTTCTCAAGGTTGCCGCGCCCTTTCATATAGATCCCACCGCCGTCCGATGGAAAGTCAAAGTATCCCGGCGGATGCTCCGGGTCGTAATGGCTGCGATTATCCAGGACGAGGCTATTTCTCAGCGTCCCGTTCTCGATGTAAGCACCACCCCCAATACGGCTGCTGTTGTTTTGGATAAGACATCGCGTGACGACCCCCCCTCCGCTTATAAGCACGCCTCCACCCTGGTTGCCCGGTGTGACTGCGCTTCCGACGACAATAGCGATCACCTGCGGGGAGCCCTCATTATCGAAGATCTGGCAATCGCGCATGGTTCCCCCGATCATGGTGACCCCTCTGTATTGATTACTGTAGATCTGGCATTGCACGACGGTGGAGTGATCGCAGTCCAAGGCGCCCACCGAGGTAACATTGTTCCGGATGATGCAATGCTCAATCAGACTGTCCTTGCCGACATGGACCGTAGAAGGATCAGAGAAACCATCGCCTCCTTTGTTGTTGTCGTGAAAGATGCAATCGCTCACGACGCTACCGTCCCGGGCGGCCAGCGCGGCGCCGGCGGGCAGAATTCCGTGAAGTCCTTGAGATCCGCCGTTCTCTCGAAACACGCAATTACTGATCACACAATTTCTGGCGTAGACACCCCCGCCGTATCTTCTCTCGGGATCTCCGAGAAATCCCCCGCGTATGAAACCGTGTTGAATCGTCAAGTCGACGAGGCTCGCATCATTGATGTTAAAACAGCGAACATCGTTCCGTCCATCCACCACGCAATCATCCGGGCCGTTGAAGCCTTTGATCGTGATGGCCTTGTTTACAGTAATGGCTTCTTTCAGTAAATAGGTATGGTCAGCGAGATAGACGGTGTCACCTTCCGCCGCAGCGTCCACCGCGGCCTGAATGTTGGTGGCGGCCTGGGCCCAGTTCGCGAACGGCGATGTGTCATTTCCATCGGGACTCACATAAAGGTCGGCCGCCCGGGTGATGGCGGTATTTGCCCAGAGTAAGACGGCAAAAATGGACAAGGTTGTTTTTTTCATAATGCTGTTCATCAGAATTCGTTTTTCAGTGCAACGCGAAAAAACCTTCGCTGCGCAGGAAGGGAGGAGAAGATGGCGGACAAGTTGGTTCCGGTGCCCGCTAGAGGGAATCCAACATCGGTCCAGGTGCCGGCAAGGTTGTCGCTGAACTGTACCTGGTAGATCGCACCTGGTGAGGACGACCAGGTCAGCCGGAATTCGTCGGGCGGGAGTAGAGTGACGGTCAGATGAAGGGGGAGGGACAGTGCTGGATGGGATCTGGCCTCGTATTCCTCCAGGTTGGACGTCCCGTCGTCATCCGGGTCACCGATAGCTCCCTGATTGGGATCGCCGCTGCCGTCGTCGTTCGGATCCAGCCCATGATAAATTTCCCAGCTGTTGGGCAGGCCGTCTCCGTCGTTGTCGTTGCCGTCGTAGCGCAGGGTGAGGACTTGTTCCGCCGTTTGATACGCGCGGTTGCTCAAGGGCTGAGCCGCAAGGCTGAGGACGGTGTTGCCCAACGACAAGCTTGTGCGATAGCTCCAGGTTCCGTTAGTCGAATCCAGGGACACGCTGGCGGTGCTCTGGTTCACCAGGACCCGGTGTGTGTCGGGCACGACGACGCCCGAAAGCTCCACCTCGGGAAACGGCTGCCAGTAGATCCCGCCGATTTCGGAGGCGATTGGTGTTGGAGCGAAGCTCGCGGTGGCGTCCACGAGGTCGCCGATCTGCTGCTCCACGACGTTGCGTCGCAAATTCAAATACCCGTTGGTCGTCGCCGGCGAGCCCTGATCCGGCGCGCTCAGTCCGCCGGGGTCAATTAAGTTGAAATGGTCGTTGATAACATCCGTCAGTCTGGAAGGAAGAAACCATCCGTCCAATTCGTCTGCCAGGATCTGGTAATAACGTCGCTGGAAATACGGAGTGCGCATCAATGCCTCCAGCGCTTCCAGTCCCGCTGGCCATTCCGGGTAGGGCAGCGGGGTGGCCACGTGAACCGGCATGCCGAGACTCGCGGGTTCCCACGTTGCGTCGAGATCGAGCGGCTCCAGCCTCAGAAGGCCGGAGTCCGGATGTAGGTAAACGGCGTGGTTTCCGTTGATGCCACCGAGGATTGTTTCGTTGTTTCCAAGCAAGGCCATCGAGGCCGCCCAGCTCAGCCACTGATCCGGGTCGATGACCTGTCGCACCGCTGTCACGTAGTACACCTGGTTCGTGTTGCGAACCACATCGAGCACCTCCAGAATCTCAGGAGGGACAACTCCCGTGTCTCCTTCGCCCCAGCTTTCGTAAAAAGTCCCGGTGGACGCGCCGCGATAGTTTCTTTCCAGGTAGTCACCTCCGATACGCTCTGCCCACAGGTAAGGTCCCTGGTCCCGGTGGTTTACATGCAAGCGAATCGCCTGGAGTTCCGGGACAGCAAAGCCCGCTTCCCTGACGTATTCGGTGGCCAGCCACTCCGGTCCGGGTCGCTTCCCGTTAAAATTCAAGCGGTCTGCTCCCGCAAACGGATGATCGTGCTCCAGGTCGATCCGGTAAGACTTGACCGACCACTGGCGCTTGAGCGTGCCCCGGTATCGATAGCGGGCAAAAGGAAATACCTCGTCGCCATAGGTCATCGTGATGGGCAGCAGTTCGTCGCTCGAAAGCTCGCGCGCCTGCAATTTGTTCAGCGTCTCCAGGGGAACCAGCAAGCGAAATGACGGCACGCCGTTCGAGGCGGAGGAGTCCAGGCAAAGGTAGCGTATCGTGAAAGGAACCTGCCCTCCCGAGGCCAGCTGAAAGACGGGCGCTCCCGGCGGCCAGGTGGCGAGGTTGCCGGCGGTGTCTTCCGCTTCGATGTAATATTCGATCAAATCGCGGTCGCTCTGCGGCGGTATTACTGCGACCAGGTCCGAGCCCGAAACCGGTGTCATCGAGATCGACTGAAACACGGCGTCAGAGTCTTTCTTCCAACGCAGGTGAACCGGCCGCCCCCCGCTCGATACCCGGGCGCGGATGGTGACCGCCTCGGCGGAGGTCGGTGTCACCGGATAGTGCCCTGCGGAAAAAATGATAGCCGTGGCGTTCGTCCCCGAACCGTTGGCGGCCCCGGGCGTTCCTTCCGAGGCAACGCTGCCCGCCGTCCAGGCTTCCGGGAGCGCGTTGTCCATTGTCGGCGACCTCAACTCGAGCGAAGCGCCTTCCCCGTCCGCCGCTCGCGGCCACCGTCCGCGATCCCGGTAAAAGACCGCATCCACCACGTTCCCCAGAGCGTCGCGTAGGGACAGGTTCTCGCCCCGGTTGGAAAGTCGGCGTGAGTCGAAAGGCCCCAGCGAATCTTCCAAGTCATACTTCGCATTCACCGAGTCCGGATCGTGCGCCACCACCAGGTAGGCTCCCGCGGCGAGGGTCTCGTCCATCGGGAAGTCGTAGCGAATGCCGCCTCTAATTTTCCACTCGGTCAAATCCACCTCGTCGGGCCCCGCGTTGTAAAGTTCGATGAACTCCTCCGCGTCGTTGTCGCCTGAGGGGTGGTACATGATTTCGTTAATGACGACGGCGGCCGTCGTCGGCGGCCCGTTCGGTTGGCCTGGCGTGCCGTTGGCGGGATAGAAGCTCCATGACGGAGAGCCATCCGGGAAACGACCCTGCGCCACATCGGGCTGCTGGTCGCCGAACGCGACCCGACTCTCCACCGTGATTCCGTCAGATTGGGTTAGGAAAAGTTCCTCGCCTTCGGCCGATAATCCGAAATTGAGCGAATCGAAAAACACCGCTTCGCCGGGTTGTAGCACCGTGTCCGCAGGGATGGTCCATTCCGTCAGCGTTTCCGCGTTGTCGGTCAGGTACCACCCGGAAATATCCCGCTGCGTGTCGCCGCGGTTGTAGAGCTCGATCCAGTCCGCGGTTCCGAGATGCGAAAGCGCCAGAAACTCATTAATTACGACGGAGCCTTCCACCACGCCGTTTTTGCGCCCGGGAGTCCCGTCCCCTTCAACGCTCTCAGCCCAATGAGATCCGACATTGTTGTCGCTATGTGCGTCGATCAACTCCAGCGACGATCCGGAACCGTCCGCCCCCAAGGGCCAGCCATCCGAGTTGCGATATTCCACCGTATCCGCGTTGCCGTTGTTCCCGTCGACCAGACGCACCACCGCGAACTCGTCGTCCAGATCGCCCGACCACGGGCCGAGCACGCCCGAAAGTCCATACGCGGCCTCGATCGAGCCTGGGTTCGCCGCCACCACCAGGAACGAACGGGGCTGGATCGTTGTCCCATTCGGGAAATCGAACAAGGTCTCATCCACCAACTGCCAATCCGAAAGGTCGACGGGAGAGTCGCCCCGATTGTACAATTCGATATACTCCAGGGCGACGGCATCGTTGGGGGGACGATACATGATTTCATTGATGACGACCGAAGAATTCACCAGCGGGTCTGCCATGTTAAGGGAGTTGAAGGGCAGCGCATCGGTCGCGTCCGCCTGGCCGTCTCTGTCGCTGTCGTAGCTGGTGGCTGAATCTTCGAGTGCTCCAAAGGTTGGCATCGGGGAGCGGGCGACCCCGTGGTAATCGGTCGCGGGGGCGAGACGGGACGTGCCCGCATTGAAGGCGGGCGAGCCGGGTTGCAGCAAGACATTATCCGCATTCAAATCCACGAATTTGGGATCCGCATTGGTATTACCCTCGCCGGGCCACACTTCGGCACCACTGATTACAGAGTGCCTCACATCCAGAAACGACAGGAGGTCCAGCCGGATGCTTTCGTCGCAATTCCAAACGATCCCGTTTACCCAGTGCCCCCGCGCCCCGCCCATGCCAAACTCCTTTTCGTAGACGCTGACGCCGACCGTGCAACTTGCCACGGTATTGTTCGCCATCACCGGGGCGGAACGATCCTTCACTGCGATCCCAATCGGGCAATGCAGCACCACGTTGTTCTCGACCCGGGCATTGGAACCTTCGCCCAGCGAGATCCCCTTGTCCGCGCAGCGCCGGATTAGGTTTCCTGAAATATGCGCCGCGCTGCCGCCCAGGTCGATTCCGTCGCCGGAACAATATTCAATCATGTTCTGCGAAATATTCGCGGGTTTCAAACCCTCCCCGCTGTATTCCAAGTCCACGTCGATGGCGTCGGCGCCGTTGCGAATGTGGTAGAAGCGATTGCGCGAAATATCCGCGTCGCAGCGCACGGCATTGACCCCTTCGCCACAGTCCCGAAACAAGGAATCCGCCAACCGGGTTCTTCCATCATGACAGCGAATCACCGTGTCCGTGATGGTTTCAAACTCGCAATTTAAAAACTCCAGATCAGCCTCCCAGGCCTGCAGGGCGACCTCGTTTGCAACGTGCTCGAAACGGCAGAACTCGAACACACTCCTGCTTGAGAACGTGTTCCAAACCCGGGCTCCGGAGAATTCAATCCCCGGCCAGGCGTTCGACCCAGTGGCGCGCGTGAAGAGGATGGGTTGGGAAGAGGTGCCTTTGGCGAGCAGCGATCCCTTGACCAGAATCGCCGCTTCCTCGGCCAACATCACCGTCACTCCAGCATCGATAGTCAAGGTCACACCCGGTCGGATAATGAGCTTTTTGGTTACCGAAACCGGGCTGTCTGACACCGTCCATTGCGCGTCCGACGAAATTTCAGTTCCGGACGAAAGCCCAGATAGAAACAGGAGCAACGCAGCCTGGATACCAAGTAGTCGATAGATGATTGATCCCGTTCTCATTTCGATTTCCTTTGGACCATGGCTCTTCCGGTTAGACCCTTGTTCGACGAACTTTTCTTTTGCGCTTTCGTTAGCGCAAGGCTCTGCAAGTTCTCTAGAGAGCCCCAGTCCGTGTTGACCGGCAAGACATATTTCCAGTCTATCGAGTCGGCCAGGCTGCCCGGCCGGGATCGGCTTTACCCTGGCAAGGGATGCCTGCTTTGATCAGGTTTCGAAACCTGGAAGAAGTGGAGGAATCCCGAAGGTCGTGATGAAAGGATCGGGCCAGTCTATAACTATCCTGTCCTGAGTGGTAAGCTTTCAGTTGATCGGGGAATCTCCATGCCCAAGGGGCTCGTCAAATCAATAGAACCATTCAGAATAGAATCATGAAGAATATCTCCCTTTACCTGACGCTCGGCGCCCTGGCATGGACGCTACCAGTTTACGGAGAAAAATCTTCCGCAGTCCACATGGCCAACGGGATCAAGATCGGCGAAGTCACGTCTAACTCCGCTATTGTCTGGACTCGTCTCACTCTTCACCCCGAGCGCAACATTGATGGCAAGCCGTTTCCCAAGAACGTGAACAAGGAACGGAAGTCTCAAGCGATTCAGGATCTCGCCGCGATGGAGGGCAGCGTGCCCGGAGCGGCAGGCGAAGTGCGTGTCGGCATCCGTCCGTCCACCGGCGAGGCATCCGTGAAATTTTCCGACTGGAAGCCGGTGGCTGCCGGGGGAAACTTCACTTGTCAGTTTCCGTTTGGTGAATTGAGACCTGGAGCCGCGTATTCCGTGGTCGCCCAGGGACGCGGTGCGGGCGTTAGTAAACCGTCTTGCTCCGTGGATGGATCGTTTCGGACCGCATCGAACGCGGATGCTCCGGCGCACGTGCGCTTCACCGTGGTGACCGGGCAGGATTACCCACGCCGCGATGATCCGGCGAACGGGCACAAGATCTACCCCTTGATGCAGAAGCTCGATCCGGACTTCTTCGTCCATACCGGGGACATCGAGTATTACGACAAGCCGCAACCCTACGCGGACAATATCGAGTTGGCGCGCTTCAAGTGGAATCGGCTCTATGCGATGCCGTTTCAGCGCGACTTTCACAACCGCACCGCCAGCTATTTCATGAAGGATGACCATGACACGCTCCGCAACGATTGTTGGCCGGGGCAAAACTATGGCGACCTGACCTGGGAGCAGGGGCTCGCGCTTTTCCCCGAGCAGGTTCCGATGGGCAAGAAGACCTACCGCACCGTCCGATGGGGCAAGGATCTGCAGATTTGGATTGTCGAAGGTCGGGACTTCCGCAGCCCGAACAAGATGCCGGACGGGCCGGAGAAAACGATCTGGGGAGCGGAGCAGAAACGTTGGTTCTTCGAGACGGTCCGGAAGTCGGATGCCACCTTCCGTATTCTCATCAGCCCGACTCCCGTGGTCGGACCGGACCGGGGCGGGAAGAATGACAATCACGCCAACAAGGGCTTCACTCACGAAGGCGACGAGCTTCGCAAGTTCATCGCCTCCCAGAAGAACATGTTCGTAGTCTGCGGCGACCGGCACTGGCAGTATGTCTCGTGCGATACCAAAACCGGATTGCGTGAGTATTCTTGTGGACCGACGACCAACAAACACGCCACGGGTTTCAGCGAGAAGAACCGCTCCGGGATGCATCAGTATCTGAAAATCAAAGGAGGCTTTCTTCGAGTGGACGTCGATCGGGTGGACGGTAAGCCTCAGGTGACGTTCCGACACCACGGAGTGGACGGACAAATTTTCAACGAGGATATCCAGTATGGAAAGTAAACCAGATTTCCAGACGTATCGCTCCGGCGACAACAGTCCCGAGAAATCTAATCGTAAACACCATGAAAAAACTCACCCTACTCATCCTTGCCTGCGGCCTGTCGACCGGCCTTTGCGCTGAAAGCAAGAAGCTCAAAATCTTCATCCTGGCCGGGCAATCCAACATGCAAGGCCATTGCACGACCTCTGTGATTGAGAACCGTTTAAAAGACCCAAAACTCAAAGTGGGTTTCGAGAAATATCACCAAGGTGGATCCTTCGTCAAAAGGGATGATGTCTTTATCAATCATATCGAAAAGAAGATGCATGGCCCCCTGAGCGTCGGCTATGGTGCGGCTAGCGATAAGATTGGGCCGGAACTTTCATTCGGGTGGACGATCGGTGATAAGCTGGATGAAGAGGTGCTGGTCATCAAAGCCGCCTGGGGAGGGAAATCACTCTTCCGCGATTTCCTGTCTCCCAGTGGCCGGAAGCCGGACGATGCCTTCATTCAAGCGTTGGAGGATAAGGCAAAAAAGAGAAACAAGCCTTTTTCAAAAGAGGAATATTTGGAGGGGTTTGGACACTATTACCGACTGATGATGACGAGTGTTGATGAGACACTCAATACCCTAAAAACATACGCTCCCAACTACAAAGGCCAGGGCTATGAGATTGCCGGCTTCGTGTGGTTTCAGGGCTTCAACGATAAGTTTTCAGATCATTCAACGGGAACCTACCAGGAGAACATGGCGCATTTCATCAGGGACGTCCGCAAGGACCTGAAGTCGCCCAAGCTTCCCTTTGTGATTGGAGCGATGGGGCATCAAGGCAAAGAGCAAAAAGGAACAACCAAGATTCTCGCAGATGCACAGATCGCGACCGCACAAATGCCTGAATTCAAAGGTAATGTCATCACTGTGAAGACCGCAGATTTCTGGGATTACGATGCAGGAAAGGCCTTTGAGAACAAAAAGGAAGATCCCGAAACGTGGGCAAAACTTGGTAGCAACAAAGCGTATCACTATTTCGGTAGCGCTGACTTCTTCGAGAAAACAGGAACCGCCTTCGCCAAAGCAGTCATCGAATTAGCCGAATAGAAAAACTGGGAACCGGATGTGACTAAGGCGAGGGTAGTCGACGAGGCTTTTGCCATATTCGTGGTTTCCCATTACCCGTTAATTCACCTAGATTCTTCGAAAGATTTCATGAAACGACTTATTTCGCTCCTTGCCATTACTCTTACGCTTCCTCTTTCGGCGCGGAAGCCAAACATCATCTACATCCTCGCGGACGATCTAGGCTATGGTGATCTCGGTTGCTATGGTCAGAAGATTATCAAAACTCCCCACCTCGATCGCATGGCGAAAGAGGGGATGAAGTTCACCCGCCACTATTCCGGGAGTACGGTCTGTGCGCCGTCGCGAAGTGCTCTTCTTCAGGGTAAGCACACCGGGCACATTTATGTTCGTGGAAACGGGAGTCTGCAAATGCGCCGTGATCCGCAGGATCCGATCTTCCCGGCTGCCTTGCAAGCGGCAGGGTATCACACCGCTTTGATCGGCAAGTCGGGTCTTGGCTGTAATACCGACGACTCGGCCCTCGTGATCGACAAGGGGTTCGACTACTTCTTCGGATTCACGTCGCACACCGCGGCGCACTTTTACTACCCCGATTACCTCTGGCGAAATACCACGAAGGTGAAGTATCCCAGGAACTCTCTCCACGGTGGTGACAATTACTCATCGACGGTGGTGACAAAGGAGGCCCTCGACTACATCGAGAGGCAAAAGGGTGGACCCTTCTTCCTGCATCTTGCGCTTCAAGTTCCGCACGCCAGCCTCCGCGCCAAGGAAGAGTGGAAGGAGAAATACCGTCCCATTCTCAAAGAGAAGCTTCTCCCCAAGCGCGACAAGCATCCCCACTATTCCTACGAGAGGGAGCCGAAGACAACTTTCGCGGCCATGATCTCTTACATGGATCACAATGTCGGACTTCTATTGAAGAAGCTCGAAGAGCTTGGGCTAGCGGAAGACACCCTTGTGATTTTTTCGAGCGATAATGGAGCGATGCAAGAGGGCGGTCATCGTCGCGATAGCTTCAACTCCAGTGGAGAGCTTCGGGGCGGCAAGCGGGATCTTTATGAAGGTGGAGTCAGGGTTCCCATGATTGCCTGGTGGCCCGGGAAGATCAAAGCGGGGCAGGTCAGTGATCACCCGTCGGCCTTCTGGGATATTTCGCCAACGGTTCGCGAGCTGTCTGGTGCCAAGGAGCAAGCTGATACCGACGGCTTTTCCCTGGTTCCGACTCTCCTTGGAAAAGGCGAGCAGAAGAAGCACGAGCAGCTCTACTGGGAGTTCTTCGAAGGGGGAGGGAAGCGAGCCATTCTTAAGGGAAACTGGAAGTTGATTCTCTACAATACCAACAAGGACGCCAATCCAAGGGCCGAGCTTTTTAACATCCTGAAGGATCCATCCGAGAAGACGGATCTTTCGAAGAAGAACTCCGGCAAGGTCGCCGAGTTGACCACGCTGATGGACCTGGTTCGTACTCCTTCCGAGCATCCCGGATTCAAGTTGAAGAGCGAACGTTAGTCATTACCTGAGATGCTCCTCCGCGCCCTTACTCTCCTCTTTTGCTCGGCGTTGATCACGCTGGCAGGGCATCCGATGTTACCGAAAAAGATCGTCCTCATCATGGCAGATGACATCGGCCTTGAGGGGTTGGGTTGTTATGGCGGATCGGACTATAAAACGCCCCGGCTTGACCAGTTGGCGGCGACGGGACTTCGTTTCACCCACGCCTATTCTCAGCCGCTTTGTTCTCCGACGCGGCTGGAGATTATGACGGGCCGGGAGAACCACCGGAATTGGAAATACTTTGGGATTCTCCCGCCAGAGGAAAAAACCTTTGGCCACCTCATGCAGTCGTTCGGGTATCGCACCTGCATCTCGGGGAAGTGGCAGTTGCAATCATACGATCCACCTGACTTTCCGAACGCCGACAAACGTAGGGGCACCGGGATGCATCCAAAAGATGCCGGTTTTCATGAGTATTCCCTCTTTCACTCGTTGCACACCGAGGACAAGGGATCGCGCTATGCCAATCCGACTTTTCTAAGGAATGGCAAATTGCACCAAGCGGTAGAGGGTAAGTATGGGGAAGATCTCGCCGTCGATTTCCTTCTCGATTTCCTGAAAAAGAACAAGGACGAGAAGGCCTTTGCTTACTATCCCATGGCGCTTCCGCATTGGCCGGTGAATCCGACGCCTGACTCCAGGGTCTGGAATGAAGATCCGTTGAGGCGGCTCGAGGAAGACGACAAATACTTCAAGGACATGGTGGCCTACATGGATACGATTGTGGGACGCGTGGTCGATGGGGTGGAGAAACTTGGCCTCAGGGATGAAACTCTGATCCTGTTTTACTCGGACAACGGAACCAATAAATCCGTGACCTCCCATTTGAATGGTAAGCTGGTGAAGGGCGGAAAAGCCGAGCCAATTCAAAGCGGAATCCGCGTTCCCTTGATTGCGAATTGGCCCGGGCAGATTCATCCGAAAGTCACTTCGCAGCTTGTGGAGCCCTCGGATTTTTTACCAACCCTCGCCGAGCTGGCCGGGAAGAAAGTCCCTTCGGACTGGCAACACGATGGCGTTTCGTTCGCCCCGGCAATTCACAAGCACCCCGGAGCCCGTCCCCGTGATTGGGCCTTCTTTTGGTATGACCCCCGTCCTGGTTGGGATAAGATGGCTTTTTCCCGCTCCATCTTTGCGCTCGATCACAAATACAAGCTCTTCTCGGACGGTCGCCTCTTCGCCATCGATGGATTGAATTACAAGGAGGAGCTTCTTGATCCCGCAAAACTCAACCCCGAAGCCAAAACGGCCAAAGCCAAGCTCGAAAAAGTCATCGCCAAAATGATGCAGCCTCCCATTTCGGAGGGAGCCCGAATCGAGGTCGACGCCTTTGGAAATCCCATCTCAAAAAAATGAAATCCATTCTCTCTCTCATTGCATTATGCCTTCCGTTGGTTGCTGCGGAAAAACCGAACCTCGTTCTCATCATTGCCGATGATATGAACTGGGATGATTGCGGAACCTACGGTCATCCCTCGATCAAGACTCCGAATATCGATGCGCTGGCAAAATCAGGAATGACATTTCAGCACGCCTATCTCACCGCGAATTCCTGCAGCCCTAGTCGGGCCAGCATCATCACGGGACGATATCCGCACAACACCGGAGCGGAGCAATTGCATTGGCCCTTGCCGAAAGAGTCCGTCACTTTTGTGGAGCTGTTGAAGAATACGGGTTACTACACCGCTGCTGCGGGAAAGTGGCACATGGGTGAAGCGGTGAAGGATCGTTTTGATGATGTCTTCGAAGCCTCCACCGCTGGGTTTATCTTGCCGACCGGAACCGATGCCAAGCCGGGTAAGATGGTCGCAAAATCGCCGAGTGGATGTGAAGCCTGGGTGTCGACGCTGGAGAATCGTCCCAAGGACAAACCTTTCTTCCTTTGGCTGGCGGCCCTTGACCCTCACCGGGCCTATGAGGACGGAGCTCTTGAGACCCCTCACAAGAAATCTGATATTCGAATCCCTCCCTACATGCCGGACACCCCGGAGGTTCGTGAAGACTTCCGCCTCTACTACGACGAGATCGGGCGCCTCGACCAATACGTTGGGAAGGTGGTCGCCGAATTGGAGAAGCAGGGCGTGGCCGACAACACCATGATTGTTTTCATTAGCGACAACGGGCGTCCATTCCCGGGCGACAAGACCACGCTTTATGATGGAGGTATTCGCACTCCGTGGATTGTGAAATGGCCCGCGAAGATCAAGGCGGGACAGAAGACGACCAGCCTTGTTTCTTCAATCGATATCGCTCCGACTTTTGTCCGCTTGGCCGGGCTCAAACCTCCCGCTTCTTTTGAAGGAGTTTCGTTTGAGCCGACCCTCATGGACAGCACAACGCAGACCCGGATCTTTGTTTTTGCAGAAGATCATTGGCATGACTACGAAGATCACGGCCGGGCGATTGCGAACCGGCGATGGAAGCTCATTCACAATACCTACCCTGATCTCCCCAATACGCCCTCGGCTGATGCCGGACGTAGTCCAACTTGGGTCGCAATTCAGAGTTTGAAGGAGGAGGGCAAGCTGACGCCCGCCCAACGCCGCTGCCTCAACAAACCCCGGGCTGAGTTTGAGCTCTATGATCTTAAGAATGACCCCTTCGAACTCATCAATCTGGCGTCCAACGAGGAGCACGAGGTGAGGCTCGAGGAGATGAAGGAGTTTCTCAAAATCCAATTTAAGAGGACAAACGATTATGTTCCTTCAAAACGTACCCCGGATGAATTTGATCGGGAAACAGGAGACCCCGATCACTCGGTGCGGCGACGGCCCCGTGCATCGAAAAAGGAAATGTTTGGGAAAAACGGGGCCTACTAGGATTGGAAAGTGACGGCTGCCCCTTCCACCATAGTGGAACTTGTGATGGGAAAGTTGTTTCTGTGTGTCAGGGTTGGTGATCGTTTCATCGACCAAATGTTGAACTTTTGCATGAAATCATTCCTCCGAATCCCGCGCTTGCTTTCCCTGATCGTGGCCTTCGTCCTTGTTGTTCCTGCCACCAGAGCGGCTGAGCTTTTAGTTTATTACGATTTTAATGGCCAGACCACGGACCAATCGGGAAATGGAGCGGATGCCAGCTTGAATGGGGGAGGCTTAATCAGTGGAGACACCGAAGGTTTTAGTGGCGCGGTAGGCGATCGAGCCCTGAATGTCGGTGTAAGCGGCAATGGCGCAAGAGCAGATGCTACCGTGGATTTTTCGTTGGCGACCGCCAATGACGCGATGGCGGTGAGCTTTTGGCAGTATGACATTGGGAATGGTGGAGGAGGGAATGCTTCAAGTACGAGCTTTGGAATTGTGGCATCGAGCGGTGGTGGAAATCGAGGATTCCAAGCGCACGTTCCTTGGGGCGATGGCAATGCCTACTTTGATCACGGTGGGGCGTGCTGTGGTGGGTCCAATCGCCGGAGTGTTTCGATTGGAACCTCGACCTTGAACCAATGGAAGCATGTCGTGTTGCAGGTGTCGGGTGGGCAGAAGCAAATATGGATCGACGGGGTGAAGCTTGATGAACAGGCCTCCGGGGCGGCGACGATTTCTTCCTTCACAGGCCAGCTCATGATCGGAGCCGAGCCTGCCGGGACCAACAATGGCTTCGGGGGACGGATCGATGAGTTCGCGGTTTGGGCCAGCTTTTTAAGTCCGGCGGAAATCGCAACCTTGGCGGAGGGAGCGCCCGCAACTGATCTTGGTGGAGCCACTACCGATCTTGCAGCGTTGGGTGTGACTCCGGCCAGTTCGGTGACGGTATCAAGTGCCACCTTGAATGGTGCGGTGACGGATATCGGGATCGGAGCACCCACGGTGACGGTTTACTATGGTAAAGAAGACGGTGGTCAGACTGAAGGTGCCTGGGATTCTGCGGTGACTCTCGCGGGAACGCAAACAGCGGGTTTTTCTTCCAACGTTACCGGACTGTTGCCCGCCACCACGTATTTTTATGGAGCCAAGGCAACCAATGCCGGAGGCGACAGTTGGGCATCTGAAACGGAAAGTTTCACCACTCTTCCTTTGGCACCGACGATGTCGAATTTGGCGGCGCAGGATATCGAAGCGAACTCGGTGACCCTGGGAGCCCAGGTGACAGCGACCGGAGGAGAGAATCCAAACGTGACCATATATTACGGCACGACCGACGGTGCGAGCGTTATCGGAAGTTGGCAAAGCAGCATTGTTCTTGGGGAAGTCAGTCGAAGTGAAACATCAGCTGTGTTTGGACTGAGTGATGGGACGACTTACTTTTACCGATCCTATGCCGTCAACTCCGGAGGTGAAAGCTGGGCCGGTTCCAGTGGAAGCTTCACCACCCCGGTTGCCGCTCCTTCCAGTATCGTCAATCGGGATGCCACAAATGTGAGCGGTTCGTCCGCGCGATTGGAAGGAACGGTGACCGATACCGGGAGCGATACTCCCAACCTGACTTTCTATTATGGTACCAAGGACGGAGGGATAAATCCTACCGCCTGGGAGAAAAGCGCCAGCGCCGGGTCTGACAATGGGGATTTTTCCAAGACGGTGAGTTTGCTCATTCCCGAAACGACTTATTATTTCCGCGCGCGGGCTGAGAATAGCGCAGGGATCACTTGGGCGGCGGATTCCAGAACCTTCACCACCACTGCTGCAGCAGCCTTGGGAGTGGTGATCAATGAGGTCCACTATGATGCCGAACCAAAAACCGAGCCGGCGGAATTTGTGGAACTCTATAATGCCGGCGATCTTTCGTTTGATCTCTCGGGATGGTCTCTCTCAGGAGTTGGGGATTTTGTTTTTCCTGATGGCACCTCGATTGCGCCGGGAGGGTATCTTGTCATTGCTGAAGACTTCTCGACAATGCAGTCGAAATTTGGAGTCACGACAGCTCTGCAATACTCCGGAAATCTCAGTGTGAATGGAGATGATTTGCGTCTTCTTGATAGCGGAGGGGGAGAGGTCGACCGGGTTGATTATAAGGCAGGTTTCCCCTGGCCAACCTCGGCGCGCGGAAATGGCGGATCGATGGAACTCATTCACCCCGAACTCGATAATGATCTTGGTGGATCGTGGCGGAGTGCCGGTACGGGGCCGGTAGGACCGAGTGTCACTTATCTACCTTCGGGATCCAGTTGGAGCTATCGAAAGGGAGATAGTGAGGCTTCCAACCCGGTTGATGCCTGGCGTGAGTTGGGCTTCTCTCAAGACGCCAGCTGGCTTTCGGGAATCACTCCCATTGGCTATGGTGATGGCGATGATGCCACGGTGCTGGGTGACATGAGGAATGGATACTCGACCGTCTATCTTCGAAAAACTTTCACGGTTGCTGCCGATGAAATTCCGTCTCGCCTTCTTGTTCGGGTCTATTGTGACGACGGTGCCATCGTTTGGATCAATGGCCAGGAGGTGGCACGCGTCTCGGTAACGGGTGGGGACAAAGCGTTCAATGACACCGGAACGAATCACGAGGCGGTCTGGGAAGAAGTCATTGTCAATAATGCCAGCAACGTTCTCGTGGGAGGCAGTAATGTCGTGGCGGTCCATGCGCTGAATGCCACCTTGGGAAGCAGCGATTTCTCGATCGATGTCGAACTCAAAACTCCTGACGCTGCAACCGCGACCGGTAATCCAACACCCGGTGTGGCCAATAGCGTGGCTGCTCCCACTTTGAGTGCCGCTCCTCCAGCTATCCGTCAGGTCAATCATACTCCCGATCAGCCGGGTGGAGGTGAAGAGGTCAAAATCACGTCCTTAATTTCCGATGTCGATGGTGTTGGTCCGGTGACTTTGAGTTATCAACTTGTGGATCCCGGAAACTATATTCGCAAGAATGATGCCGCCTACCAAACCAGCTGGGTCGATGTCCCCATGGTCGATGACGGCACGGCGGGAGACGTCTCCGCCGCGGATTCAATTTTCACTGTTACGCTTCCCGCAACCTTGCAAGTTCATCGGCGGCTTGTTCGTTACCGGATTCAGTTGGAAGACGCTCTTGGGAACGCAATCCAGGTTCCCTATGCCGATGATGAGCAGCCCAATTTTGCTTATTTTGTTTACGATGGAGTTCCCGCGTGGACCGGGGCAAAGCAACCGGGTTCAACGGCAGCTCAAACGATTCCAGCCGAGGTTATGGGGAATGCCCAACCGGTTTATCACTTGGTTGCGAACTCGAGCGATGTCACCAACAGCCAGTATTCAAACGGCTCCGATGGTGTTCGCATGTGGGGAACGATGGTTTATGAAGGCCGCGTTTATGATCATATCCAGTTTTACAATCGCGGTGAGGCTTCGACTTACGTGAGTGGAAAAAACAAATGGCGTTTCAAGTTTAACCGCACTCATGATTTCAGGGCGCGGGATGCTTATGGTAAGAGATACAAAACGACTTGGAGGACTCTAAACTTTAACTCCTGTGCCTCGCCTTGGCTCTCTTCCCAACGTGGAATCGCCGGGCTGAACGAGGTCGTGCCACATCGCCTTTATCAATTGGCCGGTGTCACTGGTTCCAATACCCACCACGTTCATTTCCGGGTTGTTGACGGGGCAGTGGAAGCTCCAGCCGATCAGTATGAGGGGGATTTTTGGGGGCTCTATCAAGCAATCGAGCATCCCGACGGGCGGTTTTTGGATGATAAAGATCTCCCCGATGGCAATGTTTACAAAATCCAGGGTGGCGGGGGAGACAAGAAGAACCAGGGGCCGACCCAGGTTGAGAATTCCTCGGATTGGAATGCTTTCTACGCCGCGAGCGCCAACTTGAATACGGTCGCGTGGTGGCGTGATCAATTCCACCTTGAGAGCTACTATGGATTTCGAGCGATCAACCGGGCGACTGGAAACGTCGATCTGCGTGACACCACCAACTACTACTTCTATCATGAGCCCACGGCCGATCAATGGCGGGTCATCCCGTGGGATCTCGATATGATGTACGCTCCGGTAAAGCACGTCTGGAGCGGTGTCATTCGTGCCGACCGTTGTCTCGATCACCCAGAGATCAGCCTTGAATTCCGTAATCGTTGTCGGGAGTTGGGAGACCTGCTCTTTTCGGATATCGGTCGCGATGGCGGGCACGCCGCGCAGTTGGTGGAAGAGATTTCCCAGTTTGTAAATCCGAGAGGAGTTCCTCTGACTCTGGTTGATGCCGACGAATCCATGTGGTCCTATCACCCGAGAACCAGAGGCGGACATCGCGGTCCCTGGTATCAGCTTTCGAGATTTGAAACAGGATTGCAGACCAACTACTCCCGGACGATTTCGACTGCGGATCACGAAGGGTTTCAGGAGAGTATCATCGACTACATGTACGACGTTGATCCGACTCCTTTCGCGGTCAACGATCAGGACGAGGATGGTTACGGCTGGGGTTACCTCGCTCAGGAAGCCGCTGACAGTGCCATTCCGGATCGCCCCATTGTAACTTACACCGGAGTCGGGGGTTTCCCGGCTGATGGTTTGAGTTTTCAAAGCACTGCATTTTCCGACCCACAGGGGAGCGGGACCTTTGCTTCGATGGAGTGGCGAGTTGGGGAGGTCTACAATCCAAGCATTCCGGGCTATATGGACGGAGATCCCTGGAAGTATGAGATTGAGGAGGTTTGGTCATCGGGTGGCAGCGCCAATGTTTCGATTCCGAATTCGGTCTTGCGCCCCGGTAGAACCTATCGCGTCCGGGTGCGGCACTTTGACGACACGGGGCGGGGCAGTCATTGGTCAGAGGCGATCGAGTTCATTGCCGGTGATCCGGATGTCACGCCCTTCCGTGACGGGTTGGTGATTAGCGAGATTATGTATCATCCTGCGGGAGACGAGCTTCTGGAGTTCATAGAGGTTCAAAGTGTCAGCAGTTCCACTCTTGATCTCACCGGTGTTCGTTTTACCAAGGGAGTCGATTTTGATTTTGCCGATGGGACCACGATTGCCGCCGGAGCTTATCTATTGGTGGTTGCTGATATTGCCACCTTTGAAGCGAGATATGGTCCTGGTCTCCCCATCGCTGGTCAGTGGGAATCGGGGGATCGTCTCAGTAATGGGGGAGAAAATCTGAAACTTTCCCTTGGTCTGGGAACGGCGATCCATGAATTTGTTTACGATGACAATCTGCCATGGCCGGAATCGGCAGATGGCGTGGGATACTCCCTGACCATGGGATGTCCGGCGAGTGGGATTGATCATTCGGACGCTGCTTCCTGGCGTGCCAGCGTTTCTCTCGATGGTTCTCCGGGCACCAGCGACAGTGTTTCTCTGGATGATTGGCTCACGATTCATGGACTCTTTCCGGGAGATGAGCTGACCGATAACGATGGCGATGGTCTGCCTGCGATTATCGAATTTGTGACGGGTTCGGATCCGAATGCCAGCAATGAGAACCCGATCACAGTTTCCACCGTCGGTGGTGAATTCGTATTCAGTTTCGAGCAGGCGAGATCAGCTTGTGGCGTGATGGTGGTGGCTGAATTTTCGGACGATCTTCATAACTGGACTTCGGGAGTCATCGTGAGTCGGACGCCGGTAGCTGGTGGCAATGATGAAGTTGTTGTTCGCTCGATCGCTGCCGAAGGGGGGCGAAAATTTGCCCGGCTTAAGGTGGTTGGAGGATTATAGCATTCGGAGGCTGATTCTTCCCGGATACAAAAGGAGTCATCTGGATGAATGGGAGCTTGCTGGGAAAGGATGCAAAAAAACGCCAACTCCGAAGAGGCGGCGTTCTTTGGTAAAACGATTTAGGTTGCGATCTAGCGGCGGCGTCTAAGCAAACCAAGGCCGCCAAGGAGCATGAGAATGCTGCCGGAGGGTTCGGGTACGAGGATTGTTTGAGTTCCTGCTCCACCGGCGAGAACTGAAATGTCATCGGGAGAAAGAGCGGTGTTCCAGACGGCGAACTCGTCGATTCGGCCTCCCAAGCCATTTGCGGTAATATCGGGTTGTGCCCCGATCATGAGTGCTCCCGTGAAAGTAGGGACTGCAACGGCCCCAGTTACTTGTACGGCCTCAAGAACCCCGTTGATCCAGAGTTACTTGTTCCCGTTATCAACCTGAAAGACGAAATGTGTCCAGGAATCGAGCAAGGAGGTGCCAACGGCGGTTGTGAGCCGATTTCCCGCACCACAACAGGCTCCACCATGGTCGAAGTAGACTGTTCCATCGCTCCATGGTGTGTGGGCCTGAAAGCCACGATTGCCTCCACCAGTGCTGCTTAGTAATCCGAAGGCAGTGGTAGCAGCATTTGCGCCAGCACCGTTGCCAACATCATACTGCCAGAAGCTGACTGACATGATGTTTCCACTGGTGGAGCTTGAAAAGTCGACAGTGGCATCTGCTCTCGCGGAATTTTCGGAAGCTCCGAGATCGAGCGAGGAATCCCCGGCGTTCCCGCTGTATCCAGCTCCATCAGCCGAGATCACAGCCCCAGCGTTCAGAGTTGCGTTTGCTCCATTACCGCTTCCGTCGTTGGCATTGCCATTGAAGTCATAAAAGGCGAGGAGGTTACCGGCTGTCACGGCAGCTCCGGCGGAGCCGACTGCGAGAAAGGCGATTGTTGGTATGAGTTTATTTATGGTTCGTGTGTTCAGGAGATAAGAATGATTTAAATCAGTGGATCAGTGTAAGGCTCAAATGTTCACAATACGTTGATAAAGGCCTACAATTCAATGATGCGGTAGAAGAGTTTGGGCTGATTCGGAGTGGTAATCGAGTCAGTGAAGCTGGCCTCGCCGGTGTCCGACTGCAGGTCGTCGATCAACTCGGTCCAGGTTTCTAAATCGTTGGAAACCTCTACCGCATAGGTGGTGCTCGCTTTGGCGGGGAAGACGATCGTCGTTCTTCCGTCCTCGCCAACCTCAAGAGAGGTGATCGCAAGCGGGACCGGTGGCCCCAGGATCTCGATTGCAGGCGTGCCTTCGGCGAGGCGGGTGATTTGCTCCTGATCGAGTGGCTTGCTGAAGATGGCGAATTCATCGATTCGGCCGCTGAAGCTATTGATGAAGGACAGGCCTTCTGCCCCGATTACGACCTGGCCATCGAGGTTTGACATGGCAAAGGCTTCGCCTGTTAGCTGAGAACCCTGGAGAATTCCATCAATGTAGATCTCCTTGTTTCCTTCCGCTGTTTTTTGAAGAAGGATGTGTTGCCACTGATCTTGAACCACCAGCCCTGCTCCACGGGCATCTGGAATGGTTAATCGTCCTCCGGCGGTGAGTGTGTTGTTGTGATCAAAGTAGAGAGTGCCGTCACTCCAGGGGACGTGAGCCTGGAAAGCCCGACCGCTGGTGATCCAGAAGCTGCTGCTCTGAACCAGCGTGTCCGTGTTGAGCTGCCAGAAGCTCACGCACATCGAGTTATTAAACTGGGCGGTCTTGAGATGGTCCCCGGCTGGGACTTGGGCGTAAGCAGCATTGTTAGATGCTCCGAGATCAAGTGACCGGTCGTTCCCCGCTCCACTGTGACCAAGTCCTGCCTCGGAAAATACCGCTGGGCTGACCAGAGTTGCAGCGGGAGAGTTTCCAGAGAGGTCGGGTGCCGAAGCCGGATCTGAGTTATTGTCGAAATCCCAGTATCCCAGAAGCTCGAGTTCATCGTTTCCGAGGACGTCTGCAGGGTCTGTTGGGTTTGATCCATTTTCGATTTCGAGGAGATCTCCGAAGGTATCTTCGTCGGTATCAGCCTTGTTTGGATCGGTGCCCGGTTGCGCGGCATCGACAAAGGGAAGGGTGGGGTTTTCGACGCCATCCAAGAGGCCATCTCCATCTGAGTCGTCATTATTGGGATCGGTGCCGGTGTCCGAGTCAGCGGAGACAAAAGTGCCACTGTTTGATTCAATCCCATCAAGGAGGGAGTCACCATCGGTGTCGGGATCAATTGGATCGGTCTCGGCAGCAAGTTCTTCGGCATTGGTGAGCATGTCATTGTCAAAGTCATCACCGGGCAGGACCTCAGCGAGTGAGGCAATGGCATCATCGGGATCCGCGTCGATAATGAGCTGCTCAAAGACATCGGGGAGAAGGTCTCCATCACTATCAGTTGTATCGACGAGCACGGTGGAAGATTCGCCGTTAAACAGACGCGTAATTTGAAGCGGGGTTAAAACGTCGTCCCAGACCGCGAACTCATCGATCCTGCCTCCGAAGCCATTGGCGGTGATATCGGGTTGGGCTCCGATCATGAGTTGGTTGTTGAAGGTTGGAATTACAACCGCTCCGGTGAGCTGTTCGAGGAAGAGCTCACCATCAATCCAGATCTGTTTGCTTCCGTTATCCACCTGCAGGACAATGTGATGCCAGCCATTGATGACGGAGGTCCCGATTTGTCCTCTGAGGCGATTTCCCCCTCCGCAGCATGCGCCACCATGGTCGAAGTAGATATTGCCGTCGCTCCAAGGTGAGTGGCTCTGGAATCCCCGCGTGCCGCCACCGGTGGAACTCAGCATTCCGAACGAAGTCGTGGGTGCATTCGCTCCGAAGCCATCCCCAATGTCAAACTGCCAAAAGCTGACAGCCATGGCATTTGCCGAAGTGGAGGCTGAGAGGTCGAGGTTGATATCGGCCCGGGCTGAGTTTCCTGAGGGTCCCAGCTCCAAAGCGTAGTCGCCTGCGGTTCCACTGAATCCTTCGGTGTCAGGCGAGATGACAGCTCCATCAGCCAGAACGGCGGCATTGCCATTACCGCTTTGGTCGTCGGTTTGATTGTTGAAATCCCAATAGCCGAGGAGGTCGAGGGCCTGGCTTTGGGTTACGATTCCGCCCAAAATTGCCGCGGCCAGTGTAAAACGAGTTTTATTGATCATGTGAGATCCCGCTCTATGGTGAAGGGGATCGGCTGTCAATTTGATGAGAGGAATTTGAGTGTTGTAGGACAGATGCTTACGCGGATAAAACGGTATGGGCCGGCAAGTTAAAAGGGTGGGCACCTAGTCTTTCCTTCGCAGTGAAACCAGTTTTTTCACTCCCTTCAGGTTCTCTTTGGAAAGTTGGGTTTCTCCCTTTTTGACGCCCCCGCCTTGCTCAAAAACCAACCATCTCTCGTAGCCGATCTCGTCCAGCGTGGCGGCAAGCTTTGTGAGATCAGTTCCGTCATTTTTCCCAAAGTGAATTCCTTTTTTTGGGCTTCAAGTGAATTTCGCAAACCCCTTCGTTACCGAAGGATCTAAGGGCCTTGTGAATGTCCTCATTTTTGCGCCCCATGTTGCCGGTGTCGTAGTACATTTTCACGCACTCGGGATTCCAAATGAGCTTGAGCAGTTGTTTGATCCGGTCATGAGTGACGGGTGATTCGATCCCGATGGTTACCCCGTAGTGTTCTGCCGAAGGTCGAAGTTCTCTCAAGAATTCTGCCACGCCTTCCAGTTTTTCGTCACTCTTTTGGAAATTAGAGGGTCCAAAAAAGGGAAAGAGAAGGGTTTTGCATCCCAGTTTCTGGCAGGCATTCATGGAGTGAATCATCACCGCCCGTCCGCGCTCACGGGACTCTCCCGGCTTGGTGACATCGATCCGGTTCATCGCCCCGGCGCAGAGCGAGACGATCTCGACGCCATGTTTTTTAGAGGCGGCGAGAAACTCCTTTTGAAGCTTGGGATCCGAGATGGTCATTAGGTCGTTTTTTTCGAGCTTCCCGGTGTGAATTTGCACTCCCGCATATCCCGATTCCTTGGCCAAGCGAACGCTTTCGACCGAACAACGGTTTCCAAACGCGATCTCCATCACGGCAATCTTGGCCTCCGCAAAAACAAGGTGAACGATGGATAAAAGCGTCAAAAGGATCTTCATGACGCCGATTCAATACCCTGCTACGCCCGAAGTCCCTTAAAAAATTAGATGCCATTCCGAAGCACTTATGACTAGAAAACGAACCTCATGTTTCAATATTTGTTCGCTTTTCTTCTTCTGGTTCAGTCCGCAGGCGCAGCTGATCGCCCCAATATCCTTTGGATCACCATCGAAGATTGGTCGCCGGACCTTTCCTGTTATGGAACGAAGGGATTGAAAACGCCTCACGTTGACAGGCTTGCTTCCGAGGGTGTTCGCTACCAGTGGGCCTTCACGACTTCGCCGGTTTGTTCAACGTCCCGCTCGGCCATGATGACTGGATTTCATCAGAACTATATTGGAGCCCACCAACATCGGACCGAGAACAAGAAGGCCCTCCCGTTTGGCATCAAACCGATCCCACATCTCTTCGCAAAGGCCGGCTATCACACTTCTCTCATGAGCTGGAAGACTGATTGTAATTTCCTTCCCGAAAAAAAAGGTAAGCTCTTTCAGGGGACGGACTGGAAACAGCGGAAAGAAGGTCAGCCGTTCTTTGCGCGCATCACTTTTGGGGGAACCCACCGCCTTTGGAATCGCGATCCTCAGCGCCCCATCGCCAGCAAGGATGTTGAGATTCCGCCCTACTATGCCGACACCGAGCTCATCCGCCGTGACTGGGCCAATGGTCTCGAGCAAATGCAGCTTGTGGATCGTCAGGTCGGAGAACTCCTGAAGCGTCTGGCTGATGAGGGCCTCGACGATGATACCATTGTCTTCTTCATTGGCGATCACGGTCGCTGCCACATCCGGGGGAAGCAATTTCTATACGATGGCGGCATTCGTATTCCCATGATCATGCGATGGCCTGGTAAGGTAAAAGCGGGTCAGGTCAGCACCAGCCTTGTCAGCTCCATCGACATCTGTGCAACCATTTTGGAAGCAGCCGGAATCGAGGCTCCGGTGCCCATACACGGCAAGAGCCTCTTCAGTGATGAGGTCAAAGAGCGGAAGTATATCTTTGCTGCTCGTGACAAAATGGACCAGACCCACGATGCCATGCGTGCGATCCGTAGCCGGGATTACAAGCTCATCCTTAACCTCATGCCCGAGCGGCCCTACTGCCAGTTCTCCCGATACAAGGAGAGTGCCTATCCCGCTCTAGCCGAAATGAATATCCTCCATCTGGAAGGGAAGCTTAACGAAGCCCAGTCTCTTTTCATGGCCTCCAGCAAACCCGAAATCGAGTTGTTTGATCTCAAGAAGGATCCCCACGAGGTGAAGAATGTCGCCGATGATCCGGCCTATGTTGAAGTGAAAAAATCGCTCCTGGCGGAACTCAACAAATGGCGGGCGGAAGTGATCAAGGATCAAGGCGTTTCTGATAACTTCCGGGCTCTGGATGCCTTCCCTAAAACCTGCCCTAAAACCACGGTTGGAGAATGGGTAATTAAGAACTCAAAGAGTTATGACTTTTTAAAAGTTGGATTTCCATCCTGGTATCCTACCCGGACTCTTGAGGAATGGAAAAGAGTCAGAGAAATGTGGACGCCGTGGGTGTTTCGAACTCCGGATTCCAAGATGAAACGCCCGGTCATTCCCCACACCGTGAAGGCAAAAAAGAGAGCGAAGAAATAATCACCTTTGCCTCCCCATGATTTTCCGTGTGGTTCTCCTCGCCCTCACCGGTGCATTGATCTCTTGCGGAGATCCGGACACGCATTGGAAAGATGGGAACTATCGTGTCTATTCCAGGTCTCATTCTCGGGAGATCATCCTAGGTTATCATAAAGGAGATGGTGGCGTTTTGGGGCTTTCTGAGGCGACGGTGACCGCTGCCGGAGCCGACGAAGCGCATGTCGTCTTTCGCATCGATTCCTCGGAGCACTACTACATCGTCAGAAACTCAAACGGGGAGGGAACACCCATTGGACCTTTTGCCAGAGCTGAATTTGAGAGGCTGGTTGAAGAGGGCGGGCTGCCGGCGTTCGAGTGGCACCTTCAGGAGTAGTTTTCTACAAGAAGCGGCTAATGCCCGGCGTTCCTAACGCAGGCTCTCAAGGACATCGAAGAACTCCGGGAAAGTCTTCCCGCAGCACTGTGGGTCTTTAATGGACAACCAGGGCTGCCCGTCTCCAAAGAGATCATAGCTTCCCAGAATGCCGAAGCTCATCGCAAATCGATGATCTTCATAAGTCTCGATCTCAATCGGGCGGTTCGCGCCAACGTGGGCCTTCATGCCCTCCAGGTCAGGGTGGATGGTCAGAGAGCATTCTTCCTCCTCGATTTTAACACCCAATTTCCGAAGCTCGTTGACCATTCCCGCGATCCGGTCGGTCTCCTGATTCCGGGTGTGCCCGATTCCGGTGATCTTGGTGCTCCCATCAAAGAGGGGCGCAATTGCGGCGTAAGTGAGGAAGGTGTCCGAGAAGAGATTGAAGTCGATTTCCCGGTCGCCGGTCGGCCTAAGAGTCTCGCGTTTTAAATGCCAGGCTCCTTCTATCACCGGATATTCAAGCCCGTGATCAGCCAGGACTGCAGCGAACTTCACATCTCCTTGCAATGGGGCGGTGCTGATGTTGGGAATGCGGAGTGCGCCTCCTTGAGTCAGAGTTAAGGCCAGAAAATAGCTGGCCGCGGAAAGGTCAGGCTCGATGTGGTAGGCTCCATCCTCCGGTGTCAAGTACGAGATCTCGTTGAGTTCATAAATTCCTTCCTGCGGAGCTGATGGTTTCGCGTGAAAGGCTTCGCGCATTTTCAGGGTGATGGCGACATAAGCGGGTCTCACGCCGGGGCAGTCGAGCTCGGTGTGACCGGATCCGGCTGGGGCTGCGAGGAGGAGGGCGGAAAGAATTTGGCTGCTTGCGCTGGCGTCGACTTTTGCACTTCCTCCTGAAAACCCTTTCGCGTGCAGGGTGAAGGGGAAAAAGCCTTCCTTACCATGGAATTCAAATTCCGCCGCGCCCAGATCGACAAGAGCGTCGAGTAGTCCGGCTATCGGACGTTCGCGCATGGCCGGATCTCCATCCATTTTATAAATTCCACCTGCTTCCAAGGCCAGGAATGCTGTCAAAAATCGCGCCGCTGTGCCTGCGTTTCCGACGTGAATCTCGGCTTCCTTTTCCGGAATGTGCGCGCTTTCACCTGCGACCGTGATCGTCTTTGCATCCTCTGAAAAAGTGATCTCAAATCCCACGGATTTCAGGGCCGCGATCATAATCCGCGTGTCCCGCGAGAAAAGAGCGCCCTTCAGCGTCGTTTCCCCCTTTGCCAAAGCTGCCAAGATCAGGGCGCGATTAGTGATGCTCTTCGAACCGGGAAGTTCGATCAACGCATCGAGCGGTCGGGTCAGCGGGAGGATGGGGAGCGGGTCGGTCATCAGGTATATTTGAAGATTTGCGCTAAACCGAGCTGGAATTCGATCCCAAAAACCGCGGAATGTCGAAGGGCATGCCAGTTGGTCTTCGCAAACACCTGGAATTGGGATTTGTTGAAGAATCGTTCAAAGGGGAAGTCGTGCTGGTGTGCGGCGAAAGATCGGGAGTGTCATTTGTGTAATTGATTGAACTTCAATCATGTCATTTGAAACCAACTCCACTACCCGCCGATCCTTTATGCGTATCGGAGGTTCGATTTTGGCGCTTCCGTTTTTGGAGACTTTTGCCGTGCCCAAGGTTGCGGCGGCGGCTCCTCCGAAGCGCATGATTTTTCTGGGGGGAGGCTTCGGCTTTACCAAGGATACCTTTTATCCAAAGACGGCGGGGCGATTTGAAGAGATTGGCATGACCGAAGGCCTCGCGCCGTTGGCACGTCACAAGGAAGATATCACGATGGTGACGAATCTTACCAACCTCGGCGCGTCCGACCCTCACGGCGGATCCACGTCCTATCTCACCGGTGCCAATGTGGCCGGAACTCCGGGCAAGCGCTTCCATAACTCCATTTCGTGCGATCAAATCGCAGCGCGTGAGTTGGGTAAGGAGACCCGGTTTCCCGCTTTGGTTTTGTCGGCCAAAGAATCCGACGGCAGACAGAACTCCGGACACGGCCAGGGTCTCTCGCTCTCTTGGGACGAGTCCGGAAATCCCATTCCCGGCATCAACCGTCCGCTCGATCTCTTTCATCAACTCTTCGCTCACCCCGGCGATTCCCGGGCTGAGCTCGATACCCGCCTCAAGAAGAAGCAAAGCATCCTCGATCTCGTTCGCATCGATGGCGGAGGCATGAAGCGAACCCTGAGCAAGGGCGATCAGGAAAAACTGGATGAATACTTCACCGGTGTTCGGCAAGTGGAGAAGGGGCTTGAGCGGCAGGCCAAGTGGGCGGATGTCCCGAAACCGCAAGCGCCATTTCAGGCTCCAGCGGAGGGCATCACCGGTGAGCAGGCGATTCACTTGATGTATGACATGATGATTGTCGCGCTCCAGACCGGTATGACCAACGTCATTACCTATCGTCAGCCGGTTTGTTCGCTTCTCGAGGGCATGGGAATGAAGCTCAAAGCCCACTCGCTGAGCCACTACGGATTCTCAAAGCCGAGAATCCTGGCTTCACGGGAACGGGACAAAAAGTGCTCCGGTCTTTTTGCTCACTTCCTTGACCGCCTCAAAGAGGCGAAAGACTCGGATGGTTCCCGTCTTTTTGACAACTGCATCGTGAGTTACGGCTCCAACCTCCGGTCCGGCCATGAACTCAAAAATGTTCCAGCCATCGTGTCCGGTGGCGGAGCAAAGAGCATCCGGCACGGGCGCCATATTGTCTTGCCAAAAGAGAACACCCCGCTGGCCAACTATTGGCTTACTCTGATGCAGCAGGGTGGAATACAGACCGAGAAATTTTCCCACAGCACTGGTATTCTTCCGGAGCTTTTGAGCTAAGTCGAATGAAGTTAACTGCTATTCTTTTCGTCCTGCTTATCATCGCTGCCGCCGCCGCGCCAAAGGACACCGTTGTCTCCAGCAAGGATTTGCAACCTTTTCTTGAGAGCTATTGCATCAAGTGCCATGGCCCCAAAAAGCAGAAGGGACAAGTGCGATTTGATGAAGCAAATTGGACCATGAATGACAACGACTCGGCCCAGAGGTGGCAGGATGTGCTTGATCAGTTGAACGGCGGTGACATGCCGCCCGAGGATGAAACGCAGCCCTCCATCAAAGAGCTGGCCGGGGTTTTGGCATCTCTCACGGGGTCGGTGGTGCAGGCGCGGAAGAGGCTCACCGATCACGGCGGTGAGATCAAAATGCGGCGGCTCAATCAGCGTGAATATTCCAATACCATCCGCGACATCTTTGGATTCGATGTCACCTTGCACGAGATTCCCGAGGACGGAGAAATCGCCACTTTTGACACGGTTGGGGACGAACAGTTCTTCACTTCGGCCCATTTCGAAAAGTATCTCGATCTGGGGCGCAAGGTGGCGGCCGAGGCCTTTTCCTTCAACACGCGGCCAAGACGGGAAGTCGAAAAACAACGCGTGGATCCTGAAAAGAAACTTAATCGTAAGTTACGTGAAAAACTTGCTGATCTCGATCGCAAGAAGGCATTGACCGATGCAGGGAAGAATTGGAAGGAGGCCGGTTTTAAGGATGAGGGCGAGAAGCAAATTATCTTTAGTCAATGGGAGAATCGCGCCGAGCTTCCGCGAAGTTATCTCAAGTATCCCAAGATCAGCACCGGGGTCTACAACTGTGATGTTGCCAAGTGGGTCTCGATCAATCAGCACGTTGATATCCGTGGGGAGTATCATGTCCACATCCATGGAGGTATTGTTGGAGAGCCCCATGATCTACGAAAAATTGTCCGGCTCTATGATCGGAATGAAATCCACGGGACCTTAAAAATTGAGGGCACGGTTGATGCTCCCAAAACGGTCACCCATCGAATACGGCGGCAAATGGGCGAGCACTTTCTCTCGATCAATGTCCGTGAAAACCAGCCTGACAACACGATCAATACCATGCGGGGTTATCTCCGGAAGCTTGGGCAACCCGGTGAGGTCAGAGAACCGCGTGCGGCGGTTTGGATCGACTGGCTGGAAATCGAAGGGCCATTTTATCCCAAGGAGCGTCCGGAGTTTGAGAACTTACTTTATCCAGGGAAACCGACCGGGAAGGGGAGTCCCTATTTCAACGTCGATGCCACGGCGCGTGAGTTTCTTGTGAAGTTCACCACCTTGGCCTTCCGCCGTAAAAAGGCAGAACCCGCTTATCTGGATGCGCTTCATCGAACCTTTCTTGACCTGCGGCAGGCTGGTCAAAGCTATCGCGAGGCCATGACCGAAGTGATGGGCATTGTCCTCGCTTCGCCAAGTTTTCTCTTCATCCAGGAAGGAGTGCCGGAGCAGGACAAACCGCATGGTCAATTGAGTCGGCGTGAACTGGCAATCCGCCTTTCCTACTACCTCTGGGCTTGTCCTCCCGATGAGGAACTTTACGCGGCAGATCTTTCCAATCCTGTGATTTATCGCAAGCAGGTCGACCGTCTCTTGGCCGATCCCAAATCCAAGGCCTTCCGCGATGGATTTGTGGGACAGTGGATGGAGCTTGATCGCTATGATGCCATCACCGTGGACCGTAAGGAGCACTTCTATTTTAACCAAGGCGTACAACAGGATGCCAAGCAAGAGGTCCGCGAATTCTTCGGGGTTTTGATGACGGAAAATCTGCCGGTTTCGCATCTTGTCGATTCTGATTTCGTGGTGGTCAATGACTCTCTCGCGACCCACTACGACCTTCCCAATCATGCTCTGAAGAACGGTACCTTTCAGAAGGTCAAACTTCCGAGAGGATCACACCGGGGAGGTTTGTTGACTCAGGCTGCTTTTCTCACCACGGGGTCAAACGGAGAACGTTCCTCACCGGTCATCCGGGGCGCCCTCGTGATGGAGAAAATACTTCACGACAAGCCTGCGCCTCCGCCGCCCAATGTTCCCGAGCTCGATGAAGCATCGGATAAGCCCATGACCAATCGTCAATTGGTGCTATTGCATCAGGAGCGCGCCACCTGTGCCTCCTGCCATGTGAAAATGGACGCCATTGGTTTCGGGCTTGAGAACTTTGATACCATTGGGAGGTGGCGCCAGGAGGAGAAGCAGGGTCGTAAAAGCGTCCCGATCCGGACGGGCGGAATTCTGCCAGGGGGTGGGGAATTTAAAAACGTCAGCGAGCTCAAAGCGCTTCTTTTGAAAAATGAAGATGCTTTGGCCGAAGAGCTTACGGAATCCATTCTGTCATACGCGCTTGGCCGGACGGTTGAGTTTTCCGACGCCAATGATGTCGAGGCCATCCTCGCGAACGCGAAGGGCGGGCGCTATCGACTGCGGGACCTCATTCGCGAGGTGGCTCTCAGCCCCCTGTTTCAAAAGAAATAGGGTTGAAAATTTTCCCTCAAATCGTCCAAGAGACAATATTATTACAGGAAGAGAATAGATTCAATAATCAGCCCAGCTGGCGGATTTTGAGTAATTCTCGATTCGTGGCTCAAGATACCAATCACTGTTATGACCCCTAAAGCCCAGTTCTCCTTCTTATCGTTGAGCCTTTTGGTGTTGAGCCCTTCGGTTCAAGCTGCCCTGCTCAGTGATCCCGGTTTCGAAGCCGACATCTTTACTACTTTCCCCGGCTACATCTTCGGCGCAACAAACGGTCCTATTACCGGGTGGTCTTCAAGCAACGACGCCAACGCCGGGCTCAATCCGGGAGGAGGAAGCCCGTTCGCCAATAATGGAGTCATTCCGGAAGGAACCCAGGTTGGGTTTATTCAGGCCAACAACAGCACTACTACTTTGACCAGCAATGCCGGGATCACTGATTTGACTCCGGGAGAGACTTACAATCTGACCTTCCGCGTGAATGCCCGCGGCAACCAAGTGCCGAGAATGACTCTCTCGGTCGATGGGCAGGCGTTGGTGACTAATAACGTCACTTCGGTAGGTGGAACGAACGCATACAAGTATGTCAGCGTGAATTTTAAAGCGACCTCCACGACTGCTTCGCTGGCTCTGAGTAATACCTCGGCAACGGATAATACCCTTCTTCTCGATGATTTCACCATTGCTGCCGCCGCTCCAAAGTTCACTGCTTCGGCCTGGAACGGAGATGCCACTTCGGGGCTCGTGAGCACTCTCAATTACACCCATGCCTTTAACTTCGGAAATAACGCCACCAATACGACTGTCAATGGTGTCAATTTCACCGGAATCGTTGGAGGGAGCCCTTCGGTAGCAGGAAGTTTTTCCCTCGATATTCCCACCGGCTTTGGGGCTGACGCCAACAATGTCACGGGAGACAGTGTCTCTCTTGCCAACAGTTTTATTTACAACAATCAAAACGCCACTTTGACCCTCGAAGGACTCACCGACGGAAGGCTCTACCGCACCTCGATTTTCACGGTGGGTTGGGACAATACTCCCGGACGGAACTCGACTTTCGGGGACGGTGATGAGCGCCTGACCGTCGATGTCAGCGGACTCGGGAACAACAACGGAACCCGTGTTGACTACGAATTCATCGCGGATGGGTCCACCGAGGAAATCACAATCAGTTCCCTGGATGGCCAGACTTTCCATGCCTATGCCTTTGCGAACGCCGAGATCCCCGAACCTTCCAGCTTGGCTGGAATGCTCGGACTTGTCAAAAGGAAGCGCCATTAGGTCGCTCTCTATTGAAGCTAAATTTTCGGAGGCTCCGCTGGTTTTCCGGAGGAGCCTTTTTGTGAAGCCGGGTTGGGAGTTGGAGTTATCGGTTCCAGCTGGTTTAGATTCTTTTGAGGAAAATTTTTGAAAGCGAACTCATGTCTTTAAAGTCATTTCTGCTGCCTCTCATTGCCTTCCTCGGCGTCTTGGGCCCCGGCTCGGCTTGCTGCACTGCGTGGCGGCATGGCAGCAAGCCGGTGCGGATTGCAGACCAGGAAGTGCTTATCATTTGGGATGACGAAAGACGGGTGGAGCATTTTGTGCGCAGGGCTGGTTTCAAAAGTGAAAATTCTCCAAAGGACTTTGGATTTCTAGGCTGTGTGGACAAATTAAAAACCCTTGAAAATCAGTGAATTTGAGTGATTTTAGGTCATGAAGCTTCCCTTCT